>CAJNBY010000011.1 GCA_905221125.1 bacterium
ACACAGAAGTTAAGCCCTAGAACGCCGGAAGTAGTTGGGGGTTGCCCCCTGTGAGATATGGAAGTCGCTTAGCTCTAGGGAGTTTAGCTCAGCTGGGAGAGCATCTGCCTTACAAGCAGAGGGTCAGCGGTTCGATCCCGTTAACTCCCAAAGGTCCCGTAGTGTAGCGGTTATCACGTCGCCCTGTCACGGCGAAGATCGCGGGTTCGATTCCCGTCGGGACCGTTAGAATAACGTAAGTTATTTTAGACTCGTTAGCTCAGTTGGTAGAGCAATTGACTTTTAATCAATGGGTCACTGGTTCGAGCCCAGTACGGGTCATATATGCGGGTTTGGCGGAATTGGCAGACGCACCAGATTTAGGATCTGGCGCTTAACGGCGTGGGGGTTCAAGTCCCTTAACCCGCATTAAGATATAATAAATGAGCCGGCTTAGCTCAGTTGGTAGAGCATCTGATTTGTAATCAGAGGGTCGCGTGTTCAAGTCATGTAGCCGGCATTTTTAGATAGAAGGAAACAGTGCGAACGTAGTTCAGTGGTAGAACACCACCTTGCCAAGGTGGGGGTCGCGGGTTCGAATCCCGTCGTTCGCTTAGAGAGGCCGGGGTGGCGGAACTGGCAGACGCACAGGACTTAAAATCCTGCGATTGGTAACGATCGTACCGGTTCGATTCCGGTCCTCGGCATAATATAGAGCACCCTTAGCTCAACTGGATAGAGTACCTGACTACGAATCAGGCGGTTAGAGGTTCGACTCCTCTAGGGTGCATTTTTCTATTTAACTCGGGAAGTAGCTCAGCTTGGTAGAGTACTTGGTTTGGGACCAAGGTGTCGCAGGTTCGAATCCTGTCTTCCCGATTCATGGCGGTGTAGCTCAGCTGGCTAGAGCGTCCGGTTCATACCCGGGAGGTCGGGGGTTCGATCCCCTTCGCCGCTATAAAGATCTTGTTGGACCTTTAGCTCAGCTGGTTAGAGCTCTCGGCTCATAACCGAGTGGTCGTAGGTTCAAGTCCTACAAGGTCCATTTGAATAGTATGGAGGATTACCCAAGTCCGGCTGAAGGGAACGGTCTTGAAAACCGTCAGGCGTGTAAAAGCGTGCGTGGGTTCGAATCCCACATCCTCCTTTTTTATTAACGCGGGATGGAGCAGCTCGGTAGCTCGTCGGGCTCATAACCCGAAGGTCGTAGGTTCAAATCCTGCTCCCGCAATAAGGCTCGGTAGCTCAGTTGGTAGAGCAATGGATTGAAGCTCCATGTGTCGGCGGTTCGATTCCGTCTCGCGCCATTTTTATTAATAGTATTTATGCGGGTGTAGTTTAGTGGTAAAACTACAGCCTTCCAAGCTGTTGTCGCGAGTTCGATTCTCGTCACCCGCTTTGAACTTTGTTCAAATTACCAAGTTTTTAACTTGGGCGCGTAGCTCAGGTGGTTAGAGCGCACGCCTGATAAGCGTGAGGTCGGTGGTTCGAGTCCACTCGTGCCCATTAATTGGAGAATTACTCAAGAGGCTGAAGAGGACGGTTTGCTAAATCGTTAGGTCGGGTAACTGGCGCAAGGGTTCGAATCCCTTATTCTCCGTTTTAATGAGAGTTTATAACTCTTTTTTTGTTTTTTGGAATAATAGATCCATTTTTAAGGCTCTTTGTCAACTGTAGTGGGTTAAAGAAAAGCTAAAATCTAGAAAGGACACATTTCGTCCTTTCTTTTTTGATATTTAGGGCGATAAAAATCCGTTTTTTGAAGTTTTCAAAGTTCCGAAAACCAAAGGCATTTCGCTTGATAAGTTTGATGAGATTATTAGTCGCTTCTAATTTGGCATTAGAATAAGGTAGTTGAAGGGCGTTGACAATCTTTTCTTTATCTTTGTGGAAGGTTTTAAAGACAGTCTGAAAAAGAGGATGAACCTGTTTTAGATTGTCCTCGATAAGTCTGAAAAATTTGTCTGGCTCCTTGTTCTGAAAGTGAAAGAGTGATAGAGATGGTAATGGTGTTTCAAGTCCTCTGAATAGCTCAAAAGCTTGTCTAAAATCTCTTTATTGGTTAAGTGCATGCGAAAAGTAGGACGATAAAAACGTTTATCGCTAAGTTTCTGACTATCTTATTGGATGAGTTTCCAGTAGCGTTTGTTAGCCTTGTATTCATGAAATTTTTGTTCAAACTGATTCATAATTTGAACACGAACACGAATCATAGAACGGCTTAAGTGTTGGAGTAAAACAGTCCAGTCGACTGTTTCAGCCTGAGCCTAGAAATTCGAAAGCGAAGCTTTTTGTCCAATTCATAGTAGGGACTAAACATATCCGTGGTAATGATTTTCACCTGACAACTAACAGCTCGCTCGTAGCGCAGAAAGTGATTTCGGATGATAGTCTGGGTTCTATCTTCAAGAACAGTGATGATGTTGAGATTATCAAAATCTTGTGCAATGAAACTCATCTTTCCCTTAGTGAAGGCATACTCGTCCCAGGACATAATCTCAGGAAGACGAGAAAAATCATGCTTAAAGTGAAAGTCATTCAGTTTACGTATGACAGTTGAAGTTGAAATGGCCAGCTGATGGGCAATGTCAGTCATAGAAGTCTTTTCAATTAACTTTTGCGCAATTTTTTGGTTGATGATACGAGGAATTTGGTGATTTTTCTTTACGAGAGAGGTCTCGGCTACCATCATTTTAGAACAATGATAGCACTTAAATCGACGCTTTTTAAGGAGGATTCTGGTAGGCATACCAGTAGTTTCAAGGTAAGGAATCTTAGAGGGTTTTTGAAAGTCATATTTCTTCATTTGACTTCCGCAATCAGGGCAAGATGGAGCCTCATAATCCAGTTTAGCGAGGATTTCCTTGTGGGTATCTCTATTAACAACATCCATAATTTGGACATTAGGGTCTTTGATATCGAGTAGTTTTGTGATAAAATGTAATTGTTCCATATGATTCTTTCTAATGAGTTGTTTGATCGCTTTTCATTATAGGTTATATGGGACTTTTTTTCTACAACAAAATAGGCTCCATAATATCTATATGGGATTTACCCACTACAAATATTATAGAGCCTTTTTGTTTTCTGGAATATTAGGGCTCTTTGTCAACTGTAGTGGGGTGAAGAAAAGCTAAAATATTATAGATCCTTTTTTAATAATATAAAAAACTTCAGATGTGTAGAACTTAATTGAATTACTCATCTGGAGTTATTTTATAATTGTATTTTTTTACTTCCAAGCCTTAAGTGAAATTTCTCCGCTATTTAGCCAGATTTCTTTTCCGTTATCACATTGAACTAAAAGTTTTCCATTTTCTGAGATATCTTTTGCAAGTCCTTTGTAGTCTTTTTGATCCAGTGTGAAAGTAACTTCTTTTCCAAGAACAAATGACTGTTTTTTATAGAGGTATAATAACTCATCTGCTGGTGTTTCGAAGAAAGCACGCCATATTTCGATAATTAATTCATTTCTTGTTATGGGGGCTGGTGCTTTAAATAAGCTAGCAGCTTTTTCTTTTAATTCTTGTGGGAAGTCTTGAATAGTGAAGTTGATTCCTACTCCAATAATGATATCTGTGACTAAGCCTGTTTCTACAGAGGTCATTGCCTCAGTGAGGATTCCTCCAATTTTATGATTTTTGAGGTAGATATCGTTGACCCATTTTATGTCGACATCTATTAAAGTTAGGTTCTTAATAGCTTTGTAGATAGCTCCGGCTACAAGTAGTGTGTAGGACGGTAATTTGTCGTAAGAAAGATTTGGTTTAAGATGGAGGGTCATATAAATGCCACCTTGTGGGGAGTAGAAAGAACGTTGAAAACGGCCTCGTCCAGCTGTTTGATGGGAAGCTAGATAGAGAGTGTTTGCTTCATTCCCTAAATCAATTGCTTCTTTTGCATCGAGTTGTGTTGATCTTGTTTCGGGTTTGAAACTGATTTTAATTGGAAGATTTTCTTCTAGAATCTCTGGAAGAATAAGATCCCCATTCACCAGCTTATAGCCTTTGTTTTTGATACTATCAATTTCAATGGCTTCTTGTTCTAGACGCTTGATGGCTTTCCAAATTGATGTTCGACTGAGGGATAGTTTTTCTGCAATCTTTTCTCCGCTGATATAATCGGTTTCTTTTGCTAGAATTTGGTAGACGGCTTGGTAGGATTTCATAGTGTTTCCTTTCTCACTAGTTGGTGTTGAGAATATTCTTTTCTTGTTTGACTTGGAGTCTGGTTAAAGTATTGTTTATAAGCTTTAGAAAAATGTAGTGGATCTGAAAAACCTACCGAGTATGCAATTACCTTGATGGCTTCTTGGGTATTTTCGAGAAGTTGTTTAGCTCGATGCATTCGAACGTAGTGTAGGTATTCTTTGGGAGATAAGGTGTTAAACTCTTTGAATACGCTTGATAAGTAGCTTCTGTGAACGGATAGTTCTTTCGCTAAATCTTGAATTGTAATTGATTGAGGATAGTGGCTATCAATTAATCTTTTGCATTCAAGATAGAGTTGGTGGGTTGATGAAATATTCTTTTTTTTCTGATTGGGAGCAATAGTTCCCAGATGAAACATCAGTTCATGGAGTTGTCCCATGATATGGAGTTGAGCCAATTCATTTGATTTTGTAATCTGAGCGAAGCGGACAATATCTGAGATGAGTTTTGCAGTTGTTTGTGTTTGACAAGTTTCAGATTGGATGAGATAGGATTGGTCAGAAATTTGAGAAAGAGCAAAATAGTCAGGGGCTTTCCCTCCTGTTATTCCTAACCAGTAGTAGGACCAAGGTTTCTCATTGTCTGCTTGATAAAAGGTTAATTCATCTGGTTTTAATAGAAAGAAATCTCCTTCTTTTAAATCAACAATTTTACCTTTGTAATGAAATTTACCTTGTCCTTTCGTAATGTAATGTAGGACGTATGTATCACGAATGGCTGGACCAAAAGAGTAATTAGGTGTGCATTCCTCATATCCATAAAAGCTTAGGGAAAGGTCAATTGTTCCAGTCTGGTATTCTGAAAAAACTAGCATGTGCTACCTCCTACCTAACATTTTACCATATTCTTGAGACATTTTTCTATTTTGGAAAGCGATTTCAGATGATAAAATAGAATCAATAAAGTGATGAGGTGAAGTAAATGGGAGTTAGGATAGAGAATAATCTATTTTACGTTGAGAGTAAAGATTTAAGTTTGATTATTGAAAATAGGGATGGCTTCTTACTTTTAAAACATTTTGGAAAGACCATTAAGAACTATAGAGGTGCTAATAGTGTTTACGAACGAGATCATGCTTTTTCAGGGAATCCGACAGCTACTAATCGAACCTTTAGTTTAGATACGCAACGTCAGATTTTTGGACAACATGGTTTGGGTGATTTTAGAAAACCAACTTTACAGGTTCAGCATGATGCAACTGAGGTAACAGATTTTCGGTTTATAGAAGCAAAGATTTTAAAAGGTCAAAATGGTCCACAAGGTTTACCTTCTCCACATAGCATGGATGGTACAGAGACTCTTGCCTTGATTTTAGAAGATTCTAAGGCTCAACTTAGTCTGACTTTGTATTATACTGCTTTTGATAATAATGCGACAATTGCTAGCTACAGTAAATTGGAGAATAAGAGTAACCAGGAAGTTGTCATCCATAAAGACTTTTCTTTTATGGCTGATTTTCCAGCGGCATCTTACGAAATAGTAACTCTGCAGGGTGCTTATGCTCGTGAAAAGACTGTTCGACGTCAACAGGTAGAACAAGGAATCTTTTCGATTAGTTCAAACCGTGGAGCTTCTGGCCATGCCCAAACACCAGCTCTTCTCTTATGTGATCAAGGAGTCACAGAGGATGCTGGAAATGTGTTTGCTATTCAACTAATGTATAGTGGCAACTTTGAAGCTTTTGTTCAAAAAAATCAATTGAATGAAGTTCGGGTGGCTATTGGCATAAATCCGGAAAACTTTTCTTGGAAGTTAAATCCTGAGGAAAATTTTGAAACACCGGTAGCTTTAGTGACTCATTCAGATAAGGGATTAACTGGCATTAGTCATGAAAGTCAGAATTTTGTACTTAAGCACATTATGCCAAGTAAATTTTCTAAAAAAGAACGTCCAATTCTAATCAATAACTGGGAAGCTACTTACTTTGACTTTCAGAGAGAAAAGCTGTTAGAGCTAGCTGATGAAGCTAAGAAAGTTGGAATTGAGCTTTTTGTATTAGATGATGGGTGGTTTGGCAATCGTTTTGATGATAATCGTGCTTTAGGTGATTGGATTGTGAATGAGGAAAAACTGGGTGGAAGCCTAGAAAGTCTGATTTCAGCTATCCATGAAAGAGGTTTGCAGTTTGGACTTTGGTTAGAACCTGAAATGATTTCTGTTGATAGCGATTTGTATCGTACACATCCTGACTGGGCTATTCAGGTTCCAGGATATGAGCATACCTATTCTAGAAATCAATTAGTACTTAATCTTGCAAATTCTCAGGTAGTAGAATATTTGAAAAATGTCTTAGATCAACTCCTATCTTATCATGAGATTGACTACATCAAATGGGATATGAATCGTAATATTACTAACTTGGGGAATGGTTCGAACTATCTAGAGACACAGATGCAATCTCATCAGTACATGCTGGGGCTTTATGAACTTGTCGCTTATCTGACAGAGAAGCACAACCATATTCTCTTTGAGTCCTGCTCTGGTGGTGGTGGACGAAATGATCTTGGTATGATGCGTTATTTCCCACAAGTCTGGGCAAGTGATAACACTGATGCTATTGCACGTTTACCAATTCAATACGGTTCATCCTATCTCTATCCAACCATTTCTATGGGGGCTCATGTATCAGCAGTACCAAATCATCAGATGGGACGAATGACACCGTTGGAAACTCGCGGTCATGTAGCAATGATGGGGAATTTGGGTTATGAGCTTGATTTGACAAGTTTATCAGATGAAGAGAAGGCTGAGATTGCTAATCAGGTGAACTTGTATAAAGAGTTGCGATCAGTAGTCCAGCTGGGAAACCAGTATAGGCTCATTAATCCCGATGCTGAATCCAATGAAGCAGCTGTACAATTTAACTATGAAAATCAAACGATTGTAACCTACGTTCGAGTTTTATCAGTTGTAGAGACCATGGAAACAACTTTAAAGTTAAAAGATTTGGATGCAGAGGGCCTGTATGAATTACAGGAAAATGGAGAAGTTTACTCAGGTGCAGAACTAATGTATGCGGGCTTAACTGTTATCTTATCCCAAGGAGATTTTTTGAGTAGACAGTATATTTTTAGAAGACTATAATAAAGGTGTATAAATTTATAAAGGAGGCTTTCCAATGAAATGGTATAAGAAAGCAGGTTTTCTTTTAGTCGCTGGGGTTAGTTTACTAGGCCTAGCAGCTTGTGGTCAGAATAATCAATCGACTGAAGGAAAAGTTACGATTGAATTTTTTAACCAGAAGACCGAGATGGCAGATACTTTGCAAAAAATTGTAGATAATTTTGAAAAGGATCATCCTACTATTGATGTAAAACTGACGACTGTGCCGTCAGCTGGGATTGTTCTAAAGACTCGTATCTTATCAGGGGATGTTCCAGATATTATTAATATCTACCCTCAAAATATGGATTTTCAGGAGTGGGCAAAAGCAGGTTATTTTGCAGATATGACAGGGAAGTCCTATCTTGAGAACATCAAGAATGATTATGCTGAAAAGTATGCAATCAATAACAAGATTTATAGTGTACCTTTAACGGCCAACCTTTATGGAATCTATTACAATAAAACAAAGTTTAAAGAATTAGGACTTGAGGAACCGAAGACTTTTAAAGAGTTTCAAGAGATTGTTAAAAAGATAAAAGATAGTGGTAATTCTCCGTTTGCGGTTGCAGGCAATGAAGGCTGGACATTAAATGGTTATCACCAACTTTCTCTCATTACTCTTACAGGTAGTGGAGACGAAGCTAATAATTACCTCCGCTTTTCAAAACCAAACGCTATCTCTGCAGATGATGCTATTTTAAAAGCAGATGCAGAACGACTCGATTTATTAGCAGATAATGCTCAAGATGGTTGGCGTGGTGCCTCTTATAATGATGCGGTGGTAGCATTTTCGAGTGAAAAAGCTTTGATGATGCCACAAGGATCATGGGCATTAGCGGCAATTAATCAACAGGATCCAAAATTTGAGGTAGGAATGTTTGCCTTCCCAGGCGAAGAAGTAGGAAAAGAAGTCACTGTTGGTGCAGGGGACATGGCATTATCAACTTCATCTACTACCAAACATCCTAAAGAAACCGAAGAATTTATCAGCTATATGACTAGTCCAAAAGCTATGCAGTCATATTATGATGTAGATGGATCACCAGTTGCGGTGAAAGGCATACAGGAAAAAGAAGATTCAGCGCTTGCAGAGATTTCTAAACTGTCCTTTACGGATAAACATTATGTTTGGTTGGGCCAACGCTGGAACTCTGAAGAAGACTTTTTTAATCTAAGTACAGGTTACTTGATGGATAAAAATCTGAAAAATATGGCAAACAATCTCAATGCTTTCTTTAATCCAATGAAGGCAGATTTGGACTAGAATAGGAGTTAAGATGATATGGCTATTCGAAAATTTTTAAATAAATACTGGGGTTGGACATTTTTGCTCATCCCGCTTGCTTTACAAGCTATCTTCTTTTACTTTCCGATGGTACAAGGTGCTTTCTATAGTTTGACTAACTGGACTGGATTGACCTATAATTATAAATTTGTTGGTTTGAACAACTACAAATTGTTAATGATTGATGGCAAATTCTTCACAGCCATAGCCTTTACTTTGATTTTAACTCTGGCGTTGATTATTGGAGAGATTACGATTGGGATGGTTGTGGCACGTGCCTTAAATTCTAAGATGAAAGGGCAGACCTTCTTTAGAGCTTGGTTCTTTTTCCCGGCTGTTTTGTCTGGTTTGACAGTTTCCTTGATTTTTAAACAATTCTTCAACTATGGTCTTCCAACGATTGGAAGAATTTTAGGAATTGGTTTTTTACAAGAGAGTCTATTAGGAACACCAATCGGAGCGGTAGTGGCAACTATTTTTGTTCTTCTATGGCAAGGAGTAGCAATGCCAATTATTCTCTTTCTTGCTGGTCTTCAGAGTATTCCAAGTGATATTTTGGAGGCAGCATCAATTGATGGTGCAACAAGCAAACAAACTTTTTGGAAGATTGAATTACCCTATTTATTGCCAACGGTTTCTATGGTTTTTATCCTGGCTCTTAAGTCCGGTTTGACAGCTTTTGACCAAATTTTTGCGTTGACGAGTGGTGGCCCTAATAATGCTACAACGTCTCTTGGACTTTTAGTCTACAACTATGCTTTCAAGAGTAATCAATATGGATATGCGAATGCAATTGCCTTGATTTTATTCTTAATTATTGGAATTGTTTCTCTGATCCAAATCAAACTATCAAAGAAATTTGAAATCTAATAGAGGAGTCCTACACATGAAAAAAGAAGAAAAATTAAATCAGTTTTGGAAATATGTCCTCTTGATAGTCGGTGGTATTCTTATACTTGTTCCTTTGTTGGTAACAGTATTTAGTTCCTTCAAGACAACTAAGGATATCATGAATCATTTCTTTAGTTTGCCCAATCCTTTTACCTTAAGTAATTATGAACGATTGATTTCGGATGGAATTGGAGGCTATTTCTGGAATTCAGCAGTTATTACGGTGTTATCATTGATTGTAGTGGCTTTCTTTATACCAGCTGCAGCTTATTCCATTGCTCGAAATATGTCCAAGAAAAAAGCCTTTGCAATTATGTATTCGCTCTTGATCTTAGGGATATTTGTTCCATTTCAGGTGATTATGATTCCTATCACAGTTATGATGAGCAAACTCGGCCTGGCAAATATGTGGGGGTTGGTACTACTCTATCTAACTTATGCAATTCCACAGACTCTCTTCTTGTATGTTGGTTATATTAAAATCAGTGTACCAGATAGTTTGGATGAAGCTGCGGAAATTGATGGGGCTGATCGATTTACAACTTACCGTCGAATCATCTTTCCAATGCTGAAGCCTATGCATGCTACAACTTTGATTATCAATGCTCTCTGGTTCTGGAATGACTTTATGTTGCCACTGTTGATTCTGAATAAGGATTCTAAGATGTGGACGTTGCCTCTCTTCCAGTATAACTACCAAGGTCAGTACTTTAATGACTATGGGCCAAGCTTTGCATCCTATATTGTGGGAATTGTAACGATAACCATTGTCTACCTCATCTTCCAAAAACATATTATTTCAGGAATGAGCAACGGGGCAGTGAAGTAAGAAAATGCTTAGGGAATCTATAATTTCAGATACAGAGGAACAGTTCAACTTATTGACAATTCTATGTAGAAAACAAGAAAGTAGTACTTTGTAGCTTTCAGTCTATATTAGTACTGAACAAAAATCTAAAAATATCTTTCATTTACGAAGCCAGGTCATATGAGACTTGGCTTCAATTAGAAAAAGGAGAGTAATTATGCCAATTCAAAATAAAACCATGTTGATTACCTATTCTGATAGTCTTGGAAATAATCTTAAAGACTTATATGATAATTTGGAAGAGCATTTTGGAGATGCTATTGGGGGAGTTCACCTTCTACCATTTTTCTCGTCAACAGGTGATCGTGGATTTGCACCAGTTGACTATGACGAAGTGGATCCAGCGTTTGGTGATTGGGAGGATATTAAGCGTTTAGGTGAGAAATATTATCTTATGTTTGACTTTATGATTAACCATATTTCTCGTCAATCTAAATATTATAAGGACTATCAAGAAAAACATGAAGCCAGTGAATTTAAAGATCTCTTTTTAAACTGGGACAAGTTTTGGCCAGAAAACCGTCCGACACAAGCTGATGTAGATTTAATTTACAAGCGTAAGGATCGTGCACCAAAGCAAGAGATTGTTTTTGCAGATGGTTCAGTAGAACATTTGTGGAATACTTTTGGTGAGGAGCAGATTGATCTTGACGTGACCAAAGAAGTAACGATGGGATTCATCCGTAAGACCATTCAACATCTAGCATATAACGGGTGTGATTTGATTCGTCTAGACGCCTTTGCTTATGCAGTGAAGAAGTTAGATACCAATGATTTCTTTGTGGAACCAGATATTTGGGACTTGTTGGATAAAGTCCGAGATATCGCTGCTGAGTATGGGACAGAGCTCTTACCTGAGATTCATGAACATTATTCGATTCAGTTTAAAATAGCGGATCATGATTACTATGTTTATGATTTTGCTCTTCCAATGGTGACTCTTTATACTCTTTACAGTTCCAGAACAGAGCGCTTGGCTAAGTGGTTAAAGATGAGCCCGATGAAGCAATTTACGACGCTAGACACCCATGATGGGATTGGAGTGGTGGATGTCAAGGATATCCTGACTGATGAGGAAATTGACTATGCTTCAAATGAGCTCTATAAGGTTGGAGCGAATGTCAAACGTAAGTACTCTAGTGCAGAGTATAACAATTTAGATATCTACCAAATCAATTCAACCTACTATTCTGCGCTTGGAGATGATGATGTCAAGTATTTCCTTGCCCGTCTGATTCAAGCTTTTGCCCCAGGTATTCCCCAAGTCTACTATGTGGGTCTACTAGCAGGAAAGAATGACCTGGAATTATTAGAAGAAACCAAAGAAGGTCGAAATATTAATCGTCATTACTATAGCAATGAGGAAATAGCAGAAGAAGTCCAACGTCCTGTAGTGAAGGCCCTTCTCAATCTATTTTCGTTCCGTAATCGATCAGTAGCTTTTGATTTAGAAGGAACTATTGACGTTGAAACACCAACAGCCCACAGCATTGTAATCAAACGTCAAAATAAAGATAAGTCCGTAACAGCAGTAGCAGAAATTGATTTGCAAAATCACACTTATCGGGTAATTGAGAATGGAATTGAAGTAACATTTTGAAGCCTTGATATGGTTGATAAAATAGGGTTTTTATTTTAGAAAACGTTTCCTTTGTTTTCAAATTGCTAAAAAAGTGGTACAATAAAGGGTAGCTTACTATTATCTGAATCAATTGATTTGGAGAGAAAGGATTCATTTTGAAATCAATAGGCTTTATTGAAAAGCTGAAAGGGTTGTCTAGTAAAGAGCTGATTTTATTGGGAATTATCCTGAGTATCTTTTTACCCTTTTATCTTTTTGTAGTTGTATTCTGTTTATATATTATCAGTTTAATTTTTACAGGGGACATGAAAAGTATTCTTCAGAAAATGGGGGAGCATCCGATGCTGCTTCTTTTTCTTGGCTATAGTACTGTTATATCCGTTTTTGCACAAAATTGGATGGGAGTTGTGGCTTCAGTAGGAATTTTTCTATTTACTGTTTTCTTTTTGCACTATCAGTCGATTTTATCACATAAATTCTTTCGCTTGATTTTGCAGCTCGTCTTATTTGGTAGCGTCTTGTCAGCTGCTTTTGCGAGTTTAGAACATTTCCAAATTGTGAAGAAATTCAATTATGCTTTTCTTTCACCCAATATGCAGGTCTGGCATCAGAATCGTGCAGAAGTGACCTTCTTTAATCCTAATTATTATGGAATTATTTGTTGTTTCTGTATCATGATTGCCTTCTATCTGTTTACAACGACCAAGTTGAATTGGTTGAAAGTATTCTGTGTGATTGCAGGCTTTGTGAATCTCTTTGGTTTGAACTTTACTCAAAATCGAACGGCCTTTCCTGCTATTATCGCTGGAGCAATCATCTATCTCTTTACGACCATTAAAAACTGGAAGGCCTTTTGGCTTAGTATTGGGGTCTTCGCGATTGGCTTGAGTTTCCTCTTTTCCAGTGATTTGGGAGTTCGGATGGGGACTTTGGATTCTTCTATGGAAGAACGCATTTCTATCTGGGATGCTGGGATGGCCTTGTTTAAGCAAAATCCTTTTTGGGGTGAGGGGCCATTGACCTACATGCACTCTTATCCTCGGATAAATGCTCCTTATCATGAACATGCTCACAGTCTGTATATTGACACGATTCTGAGTTACGGAATTGTGGGGACCATTTTATTAGTTTTGTCTTCTGTTGCTCCTGTTCGTTTGATGATGGATATGAGTCAGGAGTCGGGGAAACGTCCGATTATTGGTCTTTATCTATCTTTCCTTACAGTGGTTGCTGTGCACGGAATCTTCGACTTGGCCCTCTTCTGGATTCAGTCTGGTTTCATTTTCTTGCTAGTTATGTGCAGTATTCCATTGGAGCATCGAACGTTGGTATCGGACATGACGGATTAAGTTTATAAGATTAAAATCTTCTACCTTGTGTAGGAGATTTTTTTACTGGGGAAAATTATTTCTAAATCGAAATAGTTGACAGTTGGAACGATGAGTGTTACAATTGTTTTATTCTTTTCGATATCGAAATAAATTGGAGGTGTTATGAAAGATAGTCATTTGCTAGCCCATCATATTCGTTTGTTGAATGGGCGGATTTTTCAAAAGTTACTGAGCCAAGACCCTGAAGCTCTTTATCGGAGTGAGCAGGGAAAGATTTTAGCGGTTTTATGGAATAGTGAAACAGGCTGTGCAACTGCGACAGATATTGCTTTGGCGACTGGGCTTGCTAATAATACGCTGACGACTATGATAAAAAAGCTTGAGGAACAAAATCTTGTAACTGTTAGTCCATGTGGAGAAGACAAGCGTAAGAAGTATTTAGTTCTAACAGACTTGGGGCATTCTCAGAAAGAAGTGGGACATCGTGTCAGTCAGAAATTGGATACGATCTTTTACAAAGGATTTTCAGAGGAAGAAATTCGGCAGTTTGAAGCCTTTCAAGAAAGAATTTTGGCGAATCTGAAAGAAGGTGAAAATGAGGTTTAAATCATGTCACAACAAGTGAAAAATGCTCATAACCTATACATTCATGCCATTCAAGATGGACGAGTTGTTGAGGCTCAAGCCCAGTCTGTAGGGGATACTTATATCCAACATTCGACAGGTGTACCTGACGGAAAAGAAGGGTTTGCGGCCTTCTTTGCAGATTTCTTCGAGCGTCATCCAGAACGTCAGATTAAGATTGTCCGTACTATTGAGGATGGCAATCTGGTCTTTGTTCATGTTCATCAATATCTGAATGGTGGGGAAGCTCAATGGGTGACGACAGATACTTTCCGTGCAGATGAGAATGGACGTATCGTGGAGCATTGGGACGTTATTGACTACTATCGCACACCTGAAAATGGTCAATTAGATCAAATTTTTGGAGATTTTGAAATCAAGGATTTGGACAAAACAGCAGAAAATAAAAAGTTGGTTCGTCGTTTCTTGACAGAAATTTTCCAAAATGGGGAACTGGAGCAGTGGAGTGATTATGTGGCAGATGATTTGATTCAGCATAATCATGAGATTGGACAAGGAAGTGTCGCTTATAAAAACTATGTGGCTGAACATGGTGTCACTTTCGACTTTATTTTCCAACTATTAGGACAAGGAAACTATGTGGTTAGCTATGGTCAAACTCAGATTGATGGCCTTGCTTATGCCCAGTACGATATCTTCCGTCTAGACAATGGGAAAATTGCTGAGCATTGGGACAATAAGGAAGTTATGCCTAAGGTAGAAGACCTGACCAATCGAGGGAAGTTTTAAAATGAGGACAAAGAATGATTGAATACAAAAATGTAGCCTTGCGCTACACAGAAAAAGATGTTTTGAGAGATGTTAATTTACGGATTGAGAATGGGGAATTTATGGTTTTAGTTGGGCCATCTGGCTCAGGTAAGACGACCATGATTAAGATAATTAACCGTCTTTTGGAACCGACTGATGGAAATATTTACATGGATGGTAAGCGTATCAAAGACTATGATGAGCGTGAACTTCGTCTTTCTACTGGTTATGTTTTACAGGCCATTGCTCTGTTTCCCAATCTAACAGTTGCGGAAAATATTGCCCTGATTCCTGAGATGAAAGGGTGGACTAAGGAAGAAATTGCGAAGAAAACAGAAGAGCTTTTGGCTAAGGTTGGTTTACCAGTAGCCGAGTATGGGCATCGCTTACCTAGTGAACTATCTGGTGGAGAACAGCAACGGGTTGGCATTGTTCGTGCCATGATTGGTCAGCCTAAGATTCTCCTCATGGATGAACCTTTTTCAGCCTTGGATGCGATTTCGAGAAAGCAGTTGCAGGTGTTGACTAAAGAATTGCATAAAGAGTTTGGGATGACAACGATTTTTGTGACCCATGATACGGATGAAGCTTTGAAATTGGCAGACCGTATTGCTGTCTTGCAGGATGGAGAGATTCGTCAGGTGGCTAACCCTGAGACTATTTTAAAAGCTCCTGCCACAGACTTTGTAGCAGACTTGTTTGGAGGTAGTGTTCATGACTAATTTAATTGCAACTTTTCAGGATCGTTTTAGTGATTGGTTGACAGCTCTATCTCAACATTTGCAGTTGTCACTTTTGACCCTGTTACTAGCTATTTTTATTGCGATTCCCTTAGCTGTTTATCTTCGCTATCATGAGAAGTTGGCGGACTGGGTCTTGCAGATTGCAGGGATTTTCCAGACCATCCCGTCTTTGGCCTTGTTGGGACTCTTTATCCCCTTGATGGGAATTGGAACCTTGCCTGCTTTGACAGCACTAGTGATCTATGCGATTTTCCCGATCTTACAAAATACCATCACTGGACTCAAGGGAATTGATCCAAGTCTGCAAGAGGCTGGGATTGCCTTTGGGATGACTAGATGGGAGCGACTCAAGAAGTTTGAAATTCCACTTGCCATGCCTGTCATAATGTCTGGAATTCGGACGGCAGCAGTCTTGATTATCGGTACGGCCACCTTGGCTGCCTTGATTGGTGCTGGCGGACTGGGTTCCTTTATCCTTTTGGGAATTGACCGTAATAATGCCAGTCTGATTTTGATTGGAGCACTTTCTTCTGCAGTGCTGGCTATTGCCTTTAACTTACTATTAAAAGTGATGGAAAAAGCAAAATTGCGGACGATTTTCTCTGGTTTTGCCTTGGTGACAATATTGCTCGGTCTGTCTTATAGTCCAGCCCTCTTGGCTCAAAAAGAGAAAGAAAACTTGGTCATTGCTGGGAAATTGGGACCGGAACCCGAAATTTTGGCTAACATGTATAAGTTGCTGATTGAAGAAAATACCAGTATGACTGCAACTGTTAAACCGAATTTTGGGAAAACAAGCTTCCTTTATGAGGCTCTGAAAAAAGGCGATATTGACATCTATCCTGAATTTACTGGTACGGTGACTGAAAGCTTGCTTCAACCATCACCGAAAGTGAGTCATGAGCCAGAGCAGGTTTATGACGTGGCGCGTGATGGTATTGCCAAACAGGATCATCTAGCCTATCTCAAACCTATGTCTTATCAAAATACCTACGCTGTAGCTGTTCCGAAAAAGATTGCTCAAGAATATGGCTTGAAGACTATTTCGGACTTGAAAAAAGTGGAAGGACAGTTGAAGGCAGGCTTTACTCTCGAATTTAATGACCGTGAAGATGGAAATAAGGGCTTGCAATCAATGTATGGTCTTAACCTCAATGTAGCGACCATGGAGCCAGCCCTTCGCTATCAGGCAATTCAGTCAGGCGATATTCAAATCACGGATGCCTATTCGACTGATGCAGAGTTGGCGCGTTATGATTTGCAGGTCTTGGAAGATGACAAGCAACTCTTCCCACCTTATCAAGGAGCGCCACTCATGAAAGAAGCTCTTCTCAAGAAACATCCTGAGTTGGAGAAAGTTCTCAATAAATTGGCTGGTAAAATTACTGAAAGCCAGATGAGCCAGCTCAACTACCAAGTCGGTGTTGAAGGCAAGTCAGCAGAACAAGTAGCCAAAGAATTTCTACAAGAACAAGGTTTGTTGAAGAAATAGTTTGAAAATGTCAAACTCAACTTGCTTAAACGACTATAGAAAAGAATGCTCAGACAATGTCGTCTGGGCTTTTTTGATATTAGAGTTACTGAATGTCTTTCAAAATGGAAAATAAGAGGAAATTTTTAGGACTTTCTAAAATTTTACTGTAAATACACTTGACTATTCATAAAATAGGTGTATAATGTGTTGTGAACTACTTAACAAATAAAGATTTCCAGCTCATGTCGACTAAGGATGGAAATCTTGTGTATAGACAGTTCAGTAGATATATAATAGAGCGTTGCGTCCGAAAGTCTATCCAGACACGGCTCTTTAAAAACAAAAGGAGAAGATTATGAAAACAGAACCGATTCATCGTACCAGTATGTGGAAATTTAAGTTAAGTGCTGCCACCATGACTTTGATTCCCGCTGCCGTGGGGATTAACTATGTTGCCAAAGCCTTGGCGGAGGGGTTAAAGTTGCCCGTTTGGCTGGGGTCTTTGGGAACCTTTCTTACCAGCATGTTGGCTGGGCCGGTTGCCGGTGCCATTAGTGGTTTCATCAACAACGTGATCTATGGGCTGACCTTATCGCCAATTTCAACCGTGTATGCGATTACCAGCATCGGAATTGGGATTGCTGTCGGAGTTTTGCACGCCAATGGGTGGTTCTCGTCAGCGCGACGAGTATTTGTTTCTGCTATTATTATTGCCATCGTTTCAGCTGTCATTTCAACGCCACTCAACGTCATCTTTTGGGGTGGTCAGACCGGTATCGCTTGGGGTGACTCATTGTTTGCGGTAATGGTCGCCAATCATGCACCAGTGTGGCTGGCCTCATTTACCGATGAGTTTGTCTTGGATATTTTGGATAAAGTCTGCGTGGCCTACCTGGCATTCTTCATCTATCGTCAGCTGCCTAAGCGGATGGTGCACTTCTTTAGCGATAATAAATGATGACTGATAAAACATTGATTTCTGGAGCGCCACGGGTCAAGCTCAAGTGGTACCAGGTGATCGATCCGATTACTAAGCTCTTGTTCATCTTGGACATGACGTTGTTGAGCTTTGCCAGTATGAATTTATTGCTTCAGGCCGGATTAATTCTTGTCGCAACACTGCTATTGTTATTTTCCAAATTGAGCTCTACCACCTTTAAGGCGCTGGGATTCAGCCTGTTTCTGATTTGCACCATGCTGATCATCCAAGGGGTATTTTACAGTCGGAATCAAACTGTGCTATTTTCTGTGCTTGGGGTGTCGTTCTACAAAGAAGGCCTGATTTACGCCACCACTCTGGGTTGTCGAGTATTGGTGATTATTTTGACCAGTGGCTTTTTTATGGTGACCACGAGTATTTCAGAAAACGCGGCCTATTTGGAACTGTCCGGATTGTCTTATAAAACCGTCTACGTTCTGATGTCGGTGTGTTATATTTTGCCAGAAATGATGCGCAATATGCGGAAAATCCAGCAGGCACAAAAAGTTCGCGGAACCAATCCGCAAAAAACGTTGATTCAGAAATTAAAGTCAGTCCTGCCGGTTCTAATTCCATTGGTGATTAAGACCTTGGATCAATCGATGACGCGGTCGATTTCTCTCCAACTGAGAGGTTTTGATAATCTCAACCGGACTGTCAGAACCTCCCAGCGCGTGTATCGCCTGTCGCGGACGCTGCATATTGGTCTGACTGGATTGGCAATTTTATTGATTGGGTGGAAGATATGGACGAAGATAAACGGATTGTAATTGAAAATTTGACCACCCGTTATCCGGGTACTGAGCAACCACAACTGCGTCAGATTAACGCGGAGGTTCATACCGGTCAGGTGGTTGGGATTATCGGGAATAGCCATTCCGGCAAATCGACTTTGTGCCGTGTGCTGGCAGGGGTCATTCCCAAAATTGTGTCTGCTGAGATTGAGGGCGATTGGCACATGTTTGGCCAGCGAGTGTCTGACAATTGGCCCGTTTATAATGCCATGAATGGAGTTGTACTGCAAAATCCAGCTGGCCAACTAAGCGGGTTGGCAGACACGGTTGCTGATGAAATCGCCTTTGACTTGATTAATCAGGGAATGGCTGAAGGACTGATTCAAAAACGGGTTGAAGAAGTTGCCACGCAAATGGGGCTGATTGAACAGCTGAATTTGCGTCCCGAGAGCCTTTCCGGTGGTCAGAGCCAGCGGTTGGCAATTGCCACGGCGATTGCGGCTAACCCGGCTGTTTTGATTATGGATGATCCGACCAGTCAAATGGATCCCCTTGGCCGCCGGCAATTTTTCCAATGGCTGGCCCAAGTCAAAGAGACGACTGTCTTCATTGTTACCAGTGAAATTGACGATTTGTGCGAAGTCGCCGACGTTGTGTGGGTGCTGCACGAGGGCCAAATGGTAGCCCAGGGCAGGCCGGGTGAGGTGTTTAATCATTTGGCAGCTGACTGGCAGATTCCAGCCCCGACAATCCAGCAACTTGCTCAAAAAATGGATTGGCACTTGGCTGATGGCCGGTATCCGGTGAATTACGCTGATCTGAAGGAGGTTCGTTATGCCCACAATTGAACTGAGCCACCTGACGTTCACTTATCCGGAACGGTCCTTTAGCTTGGATGTTGAAGACAAACACTTCGCCGATCCGATGGTGGCGATTGTCGGCCAAAATGGTGCCGGCAAATCAACGCTCTTCAAATTGTTGACGGGTTTGCTGACACCACAAACCGGTGTGATTAAGATCGATGGAGAAAATTTTAATGATCTTAAACCAGTCGAAAAGTTACTGAAGGTTGGGATTACTTTTCAGAATCCTGACGATCAGCTTTTCAACCCGACCGTTCAACGAGAGGTGGAGTGGAGTGTCGCGCAGGTCATGGATGACCACGACACGATTACGAGGCGGGCTTTAGCGGCTCTAAAAAGAGTTGGCTTGGATGATAAAACAGCTGAAAGTCCATATGACCTGTCATTGTCGGAACGCAAGCTGTTGAGCGTTGCCACAGTTTTGGCAGTGGATCCGGCGATTTATTTATTTGATGAGCCGATGATGTCGCTTGATTGGGAAAGCCGGCGCAAGTTGACCGCAATTTTCCATCAGTTGGCTGATTCGGGCCACCAAGTTGTGACCATCACCCATGACATGGATTGGGTCGCCGCCGAGTTTGAGTCGGTGTATGTTATGGAACACGGGAAGTTTGGCTTCGCCGGCAGTCCACGGGAATTGTTCAGCAATCACGAACTTGTCCAGCGAGTGGGATTACTACCACCGCGGATTATGGACATAGCGGAGTCGCTGGGTGATTCACAGACATATTTATCGGTTAATGATTATTGCCAGAAAAATCGAGATGTATAGAAAAAGTCACCTCTGCGGGTTTTCCATGTTGAAGGATTAACTTCAGCTTCTGGCAAGAACTCACATGGGTGACTTTTGTGTTTAATAACGTTTCATGATCATCGGGTGCTTCCTCAGATCACTCGGTTTGATTTTACTTTGTTTCATGGTCATAATCATATACCATTTCTTTTGGATTTTTTGTTTGACTAATACAAAATAGGTCTTCATAGGTCTTTGCATTTTTAGCGCCCATTAGGATCATCAGTATAATTTTCTGAATTAGGAGACTGTCCCATCACTATTCGAACTTCGTCTCCCAACTTACGCTGTTCCCATTCATCCGTGAATACTTTAAATCGTAATTCTGGAACTTTCTTTTTAACTGAATCATCTATTTTCGCCATAGTCCCCACCATTTTATTGGTTTTTCTTGTTCTTCTATCCTTTTTTGATCTTTGATTTGTTCCGGCAAATTTTTCAACTTCTCTTTAAGAGCGTTCACTTCATCTTTATATTGATTGTCTAAGTGTTTGAATTCTGTTTCCTGTGAGGGCATTTTGAGGGCTTTTAAGTTATCATTTTCCGCCTTGTATTCTTCTAGCAACTTTTTATCTTGTAAGGCTAATCGTTGTTACTGGTCTAACAAATTAGTTAGTTTTTCTATTTGTTGGTCTTTGCTACTTATTTGTTGGTCTTTGGTATTTGATTTGCTACTACTTTCTACTTTACCTAAAATTATTTTTTCTGCTTTAGAATTTATTAGATTAGACCCATTGGAACTTTTAAGCTGTAATTCTTTTGGTAACCTTTGGTAGTGATATTGAATATTTTGTTTTGTAACACTCAACTCATCCGCCAGCTCTTTGATCGTTTTTAAGTCTTCACTCATGGTTTAAGTCCTGCCTTTTAACCGTTGGTAGATATTGTTCAATGGCTTTTTTGAGGTAGCGTGCGATATTATGCTTAGAATATTCTTCACGTCTGCTGGCAACATAAGACAAGTGGTCTTTAACACTATTTAGCCCTCTTAATTCTTTCAGTTCGTCATAGAGGGGGTAAACATGGACTTGCAATCCTGCCATGATTTTTGTATCTTGCATTTCAAACGGACTTAGCAACATATTTTCTAGCAATAGCGTGGTGTACTTGCTTTTCATTGCTTCAATAGCTAGCTTATCTTCGGTTTCTGCTTTGCGTGCTTTATCTTCTTGATAGGCGGTATCTTCTAACTTATAGCTGTTATCGTCTGCTCGACGTTTCTTTCGTAACCAGATATCCAATGTTAAACCGTCCGCATCAATCGCTCGATAGAGATAATGCCAACGCCCCTTAATTTTGATATAGGTTTCATCCATTTTCCACGAATAGAAGGACTGTTTATTTTTCCAGAGATGATAGAGGATTTTACTGTATTCTTGAACCCACCGATAAATCGTAGTGTGACAAACATTTATTCCACGGTCATAAAGCAATTCCTGAACTTCACGATAGCTCAGATTGTAACGTAGGTAATAACCAACAGCGACAATGATGACGTCTTGTTGGAATTGTTTGCCTTTAAAATGATTCATCTCTCAAGCCTTACTAACCTTTTTTCTGCTCTTTGAGAAGCTGAAGGTCGTGCTAGTAACTACCTATTTGGTTTGATTAATTCCATCATTTATCTGGTGCTTGCCCTTCAAAAAGGCTTCTATGGTGAGGTTTTAACAACTCTCTATTTTACAATTATGCAGCCAATTGGTCTCTTGGTTTGGATTTATCAAGCCCAGTTTAAGAAAGAACAACAAGAGTTTGTCGCACGTAAACTAGACGGCAAGGGTTGGGCAAAGTATCTTTCTATTAGTGTTCTTTGGTGGTTGGCCTTTGGGTTTATTTATCAGTCTATTGGTGCCAATCGTCCTTATCGTGATTCCATCACAGATGCGACCAATGGGGTAGGGCAAATCCTCATGACAGCTGTTTACCGTGGACAATGGATATTCTGGGCAGCTACCAATGTCTTTTCAATCTATCTCTGGTGGGGAGAAAGCCTGCAAATTCAAGGCAAATACCTGATTTACCTGATCAATAGTCTAGTTGGTTGGTATCAGTGGAGTAAGGCAGCTAAGCAGAATACTGACTTACCTAACTAGGAAAAGATGTTTTAGGTTTTGGGATAAAACAGATAGAGTTGATAATAAAGGATTTTATATTATGAAAAAGAGGATCAGTTGGTCCTCTTTTGTTGTTGGAAAAGTAAAAACTCAGTAGCCTGTGCATCAGACAACTGAGTTCTACTATGTATTCAATTTTTAGGAATGAGAAGGTCTAGATAAAATTGCACAACTTCCTGGTCTGTAAAGTCTTGCCCTTTTTTGAGCCACCAGGTCAATGTCTCGATAAAGTTGGTTACAACTAAGTGTTGGAGATAAGAAGCAGGCAGACTTGGATGAGCTTCTTTCAACTCATCAGACAGCATGGGATAGACGTGGTGTTCCAACTCTCTCTGGAGTTGGCGGAGGAAGTAGTCATTTTTGGAGAATAGTAAACTGGTGATATGGTCTTGATTTTTCTGAAAATGTAGAAAGAGGTGGGCGAGGTAATCTTCGGTTGAAATGGCTTGCTCTCTTTCAAAAAGATGATGGAAGAGGTAGCGACAGAGCTCGTCCAGAAGCAGCTCCTTACTCTCGTAGTGACAGTAAAAGGTAGAACGTCCCACATCTGCGAGATCAATGATATCCTGAACAGTAGTAGCCTCGTAGCCCTTAGCATTCAAAAGTTGTAGAAAAGCTTGATAGATAGCTTTTTTTGTTTTACTGATACGGCGGTCAATCTTAGTCATATGGACACTTGAGGCAAATTGTTCAGAACTGAATAAAGCTGACCTTTTGCTTCTATCCTTTCTTTGAGTTTTAGTGGATAATGATAATGAACAAGGTGTTCATGAATATATTATAACAAAGGAATGAGAAATATGAAGGCAAAATATGCTGTTTGGCTAGCTTTTTTCTTAAATTTGACTTATGCTATTGTCGAGTTTATCGCTGGTGGAGTATTTGGTTCTAGCGCTGTTCTTGCTGACTCGGTGCATGACCTAGGAGATGCGATTGCAATTGGAATATCAGCTTTTCTAGAAACCATCTCCAATCGTGAAGAAGACAATCAGTACACCTTGGGTTATAAGCGTTTTAGTCTGCTAGGAGCCTTGCTAATAGCGATAATACTCATGACAGGATCTGTTCTAGTCATTTTGGAAAATGTCACGAAGATTTTGCATCCGCAACCAGTCAATGACGAGGGGATTCTCTGGTTAGGAATTATTGCAGTAAGTATTAATGTGTTAGCGAGTTTAGTGGTTGGTAAGGGAAAGACAAAGAATGAGTCTATTCTGAGTCTGCATTTTCTAGAAGATACCCTAGGGTGGCTGGCTGTCATTCTAATGGCGATTATCCTCCGATTTACAGATTGGTATATCCTTGATCCGCTCTTATCGCTTGTCATTTCTATCTTCATTCTAACAAAAGCCATTCCTCGCTTTTGGAGCGCACTCAAGATTTTCTTGGATGCTGTGCCAGAAGGACTAGAGACAGGTGATTTGGAGAAAGATTTGGAGGCTCTGACCAATGTCAAAAGTGTCAATCAACTTAGTATTTGGTCCATGGATGGTCTGGAAAATAATGCCATTATCCATCTCTGTTTAGAAGATTGGGAGCAGATGACGGAAACAAAGAATCAAGTACGTCAGCTCTTAGAAGAAAGAAGTGTGCAGAATATTACTATCGAAGTGGACACCAGTCAAAGCAATCATGCGCAACATAAGCGAAAGGTAACAGCTTTAGAGCAGCCCCACGGGCATCAACACTAGAAAAAGAGGCTGGGACAAAACTCAATTTCAAGAGAGAATGAAGTAAATCTTCACACAAAAACGCATAGTATCAAGGTTTCTAAACATTTGACACTATGCGCTTTTTGCTTTTAGAGACTTTTTGCCTAGCTTATTTAATATCTTAATCATTCCTTGTACTCTCTCTCAATGTCAGTCTGGTTCCTAGCATAGTCAGGCTAGGGATTTTGCGACCGTGGAGAACTTCTTTGTTAAGAATATCCATGCCTGCTCGGCCCATTTCCTCAGTATAGACCGTGATGCTAGAAAGGGGAGGATAGACTTGCTTGGTCAGACTAGTGTCGTTAAAGGAAATGAGGCTGACACGGTCTGGCAGATTGATTCCAGCTTCTTGGAGGGCACGGAGGGCACCAATAGCTAAACTATCACTGGCAGCAAAAAAGGCTGATGGGAGTTGGTCTCCTAAACTCTGAATAGCCTCCTTCATCAAGTCATAGCCAGACTGGGCCGTAAAGCTTCCTTGAAAGACCAATTCATCATGATAGATTCCCCTGGCTTGACTGTAATTTATGAAATTTTCCAACCGCTTATCCTCAATGATTTCTTCTTGGTCGGTTGTTTCTTCAAGGCCTGTTAGAATCCCGATACGGTTCATTCCTTGGCTAAGGAAATAATCCATAACCTGTTTCATGGCAGTATAAAAGTCCGTGATAATGCAGGTATGTCCTAGCGAGAGGGTATCGCTGTCTAGAAATACAAGAGGTTTTTGGTATTCTTCAAATGCAGAAATCTGTGCACGGCTAAACTTTCCGATGCAGAGAATGCCAATCACTTCCTCGCTGAGGGTAAAAGGATGGTCATTAAAATAGCGCAAGATATCATAGTCCAGTTCTTGGGCTCTTTTTTCTATGCCTAGGCGAATCTGGTAGTAGTAGAGGTCGTCCAACTCCCCTTGTTCGCTGACCCATTGGATAATGGCAATCTTTTGCTTGGGCTTGTGGGATTCGCCTGTCTTGAGGTGCTTAGTGTAGCCCAACTCTTCAGCAACTGTTAAAATACGGTGTCTGGTTTCTTCTGTAACAGATAGGCTCTGGTCGCGGTTTAGGACACGGGATACGGTCGCGATAGAGACAGAGGCTAGCTGTGCAATGTCTTTTAAGGTAGCCATAAATCCTCCTTGATTAGATTAGTATATCATATTTTTCTGCCTTTTACCGATAGTTTAGTAAAAATTTAGTAAAAAGGATTGACCTTGGGAAATCCCTTGGATACAATAGAAGAAAACGATTACACGTTAAGGTGACTTAACGGACAGTAAAAGGAGAAATCATATGACACAACATCTTACAGCTGAAGCTCTTCGCAAAGAATTTCTTGCTGTTTTTGGTCAAGAAGCAGACCAAACTTTCTTTTCACCAGGTCGTATCAACTTGATTGGTGAGCACACAGACTATAATGGTGGACATGTATTTCCAGCAGCCATTTCCTTAGGAACTTATGGGGCTGCTCGCAAACGTGATGATCAAGTCTTGCGTTTCTACTCAGCTAACTTTGAGGACAAGGGCATTATCGAAGTGCCTTTAGCGGATCTCAAGTTTGAAAAAGAGCACAACTGGACCAACTATCCAAAAGGGGTTCTTCATTTCTTGCAAGAAGCTGGGCACGTGATTGATAAAGGTTTTGATTTTTATGTTTATGGGAATATTCCAAATGGTGCTGGCTTGTCTTCTTCTGCATCCTTGGAACTCTTGACAGGAGTCGTGGCAGAGTATCTATTTGATTTAAAACTAGACCGTTTGGATTTGGTTAAAATCGGTAAACAAACAGAAAACAACTTTATCGGAGTAAACTCTGGTATTATGGATCAGTTTGCCATCGGTATGGGGGCAGACCAACGTGCTATTTACTTAGATACCAACACTCTAGAATACGACTTGGTGCCACTTGATTTAAAAGACAATGTCGTTGTTATTATGAACACCAATAAACGTCGTGAATTGGCGGATTCTAAATATAATGAACGCCGTGCTGAATGTGAAAAAGCAGTGGAAGAATTGCAAGCAGCCTTGGACATTCAGACCTTGGGTGAATTGGATGAGTGGACCTTTGACCAATACAGCTATCTGATTAAAGATGAAAATCGTTTGAAACGTGCTCGTCATGCTGTGCTTGAAAACCAACGTACCCTTAAAGCTCAAGTAGCCCTTCAAGCAGGAGATTTGAAAACATTTGGTCGTTTGATGAATGCGTCACACGTTTCTCTTGAGCATGATTATGAAGTAACTGGTTTGGAATTGGATACTCTTGTTCACACAGCTTGGGCTCAAGAAGGTGTTCTCGGTGCTCGTATGACAGGGGCAGGTTTTGGCGGATGTGCCATTGCCTTGGTGCAAAAAGATACTGTTGAGGCCTTTAAGGAAGCTGTTGGAAAACACTACGAGGAAGTAGTTGGCTACGCTCCAAGCTTCTATATCGCTGAAGTTGCAGGTGGCACTCGCGTCCTTGACTAGCCAAAAGGAGGCTCTATAGTGACCTTAGTAGATAAATTTGTAACACATGTCATTTCTGAAAGTTCATTTGAAGAAATGGATCGAATCTACCTGACCAATCGTGTCTTGGCACGAGTGGGAGAAGGTGTTTTGGAAGTTGAGACCAATCTGGATAAAGTGATTGACCTCAAGGACCAGCTGGTCGAGGAAGCGGTTCGATTAGAGATGATTGAGGATAGTCAGACTGCGCGTGAAATTCTCGGTGCTGAATTGATGGACTTGGTAACGCCTTGTCCGAGTCAGGTTAATCGTGATTTCTGGGAGACCTATGCCCAATCTCCTGAGCAGGCAATTGCGAACTTCTACCAACTCAGCCAGAAAAATGACTACATCAAGCTCAAGGCCATTGCTAAAAATATTGCTTATCGTGTTCTATCTGACTACGGAGAACTTGAGATTACCATCAACTTCTCTAAGCCTGAAAAGGATCCGAAAGAGATTGCGGCAGCCAAGTTGGTGCAAGCTAGCAATTATCCCCAGTGCCAGCTTTGCCTAGAGAACGAAGGCTACCATGGTCGGGTCAATCATCCAGCTCGCAGCAACCACCGTATTATCCGTTTTGAAATGGCGGGTCAGGAA
The DNA here is from genome assembly GCA_905221125.1 of bacterium. Classification (GTDB taxonomy): domain Bacteria; phylum Bacillota; class Bacilli; order Lactobacillales; family Streptococcaceae; genus Streptococcus. The sequence continues at coordinate 27,146 of CAJNBY010000011.1, forward strand.
TGGGGCTTCCAGTATTCGCCCTATGCTTATTTTAATGAGCACTGTATCTTTTTAGATGGCCAGCATCGTCCCATGGCCATTAGTCGTCAGAGTTTTGAGCGTCTGCTGGCTATCGTAGAGCAGTTTCCGGGCTATTTTGCGGGTTCAAATGCCGACCTGCCGATTGTGGGGGGATCTATTCTGACTCATGATCACTACCAGGGGGGGCGTCACGTATTTCCTATGGAATTGGCTCCCTTGCAAAAGATTTTCCGATTTGCAGGTTTTGAGCAGGTCAAGGCTGGGATTGTCAAGTGGCCCATGTCAGTGTTACGCTTGACCTCGGATTCTAAAGAGGATTTGATCAACTTGGCTGATAAGATTTTGCAGGAATGGCGCCAGTATTCAGACCCTGCAGTGCAGATCTTGTCAGAAACAGACGGGACACCACATCATACTATCACACCGATTGCCCGTAAACGCGATGGACAGTTTGAGTTGGACTTGGTCTTGCGGGACAATCAGACATCGTCAGAGCATCCTGATGGTATCTATCATCCCCACAAGGATGTCCAACATATCAAGAAGGAAAATATCGGATTGATTGAGGTCATGGGCTTGGCTATTTTGCCACCACGCCTGAAAGAAGAAGTGGAGCAAGTCGCTAGTTATCTTGTAGGTGGTGATGAGGCAGTTGCTACTTATCATCAGGAATGGGTAGACCAACTCAAAGCCCAACATACAGATCTAGCGGATAAAGAAAGAGCCCTTGAAATCGTCAAGGCCTCTGTTGGTGCTATCTTTGCGCGTGTACTTGAGGATGCAGGAGTCTACAAGCAGACGGAACAAGGACAGGCAGCCTTTATGCGCTTTGTGGAACAGGTCGGAATTTTACCAGACTAGGAGCTTTCTCCTTGCACAGTCCTATAAAAAGTAGTATCATAGTGTCGTTTGAAATATCAGGAGGAAACGATGAAAGATTTTCATTTTGACGCTATATCTGCCTTTGAAAATTACGAAATTGAAAAAATGAGAGATGGTCACGTTGTGGTGACGACCAAAGTAGTGGACTCGTCGCTCAACTACTATGGCAATGCCCATGGTGGCTATCTCTTTACCCTTTGTGACCAAATCAGTGGTTTGGTGGTTATCTCGCTGGGGCTTGATGGGGTGACGCTCCAATCCTCTATTAACTACCTCAAGGCAGGAAAACTTGACGACGTGTTGACCATTAAAGGAGAATGTGTCCATCAAGGTCGCACAACTTGTGTAGTGGATGTGGATATCACCAATCAAGAAGGCAAAAATGTCTGTAAAGCCACCTTTACCATGTTTGTCACAGGCCAAAGGTCAGAAGATAGACAGGTAAGGATATAGATAAACAAAAAAGAGGCTCTCACCTCTTTTTCTTATTTCTTTTTATGATTTAGTACCGCATTGAGGACAATGGCAAGTAGGCTGGCTACGACGATTCCGTTTGAAAAGAACATTTGGAAGGCTGTAGGCATGCTGATGAAGAGATTACTGTTATTGAGTCCGACACCTGCAGCGATGGATACAGCTGCGATAAGGAAGTTGTGTTCATTGTTAGCAAAGTCAACACGAGCGAGGATTTGCATCCCTTGAATAGATACAAAACCAAACATCACCAGCATGGCACCACCGAGGACAGGACTCGGAATGATTTGGGCAAGGGCGCCAAACTTAGGAAGGAGTCCAAGGAGAACCAGGAAACCAGCTGCGTAGTAGATTGGCAGGCGTTTCTTGATACCTGATAATTTAACCAGACCAACGTTTTGTGAAAATCCTGTGTAAGGGAAGGTGTTAAAGATTCCTCCGAGAAGTACGGCTAAACCTTCTGCACGGTAACCGTTACGCAGGCGCGTGCTGTCGATTGGATCTTTCGTGATGTCAGACAAGGCTAGGTAAACACCTGTTGACTCAACCATAGACACCGTTGCGATGATACACATCATGACAATAGATGAGATTTCAAAGGTTGGCATCCCAAAGTAGAGAGGAGTTGGGACATGGACAAGAGGTGCTGCAGCAACAGGAGAGAAGTCCACCAAGCCCATGCTAGCAGCGATGGCAGTTCCAACAACCAGACCAATCAAAATAGAGATAGACTTGATAAATCCTTTGGTAAAGATGTTTATCAAGAGGATAATCAGAACAGTGATAGCTGCAAGCAAGAGACTTTGAACAGTTGGCTCTGGAACGTTATTTCCCATATTTCCAATAGCGACAGGAATCAAGGTTAAACCAATCGTGGTAATAACAGAGCCTGTTACGATAGAAGGAAATAGATTGGCCACTTTTGAGAAGATTCCTGAAACAAGAACCACGTAAATCCCTGATGCGATAAGGGCACCAAACATAGCACCACTACCATGACTTTGACCAATCATAATCAAGGGAGCGACTGATTGGAAAGCAACTCCAAGAACGACTGGTAGTCCAATTCCAAAGTATTTGTTGAGTTGGAGTTGGAGGAAGGTAGCCACCCCACACATGAAGATATCTGTGGAAATCAGGTAGGTCAACTGCTCAGCTGAATAGCCAAGGGCTGTTGCAATCATGATGGGAACCAAGATAGATCCTGAGTACATGGCTAGTAAGTGCTGCAAGCCAAGAACGGCTGCTTGCGAGTGTTTTTCTTGAGTTTGCATTAGAGATCTGCCTCCTTAAATACGACCTGACCATTTTCAAAACGATCCAAGCGAGCGAGTGATAGGACAGGATAGCCTGCTTTTTCAAGCAAATTACGACCATCTTGGAAGGATTTTTCAATCACGATACCGATAGCTTCGACTGTGGCACCTGCCTGTTTGATGATTTGAATCAAGCCTTTAGCAGCTTGGCCGTTAGCAAGGAAATCGTCGATAATCAAAACCTTGTCCTCTGGTGAGAGGAATTTCCCAGCGATGGAAACGGTGCTGGTCACTTGCTTGGTAAAGGAGTAGACTTTGGCAGTTAAGATACCCTCGTTCATGGTAATGTTTTTAGCTTTTTTGGCGAAAATCATGGGTACATTCAAGGCTTCAGCTGTAAAAACGGCTGGGGCAATGCCTGACGCTTCAATGGTTACGACCTTGGTAATGCCAGCAGTAGCGAATTTTTCCGCAAAAACCTTACCAATCTCTCGCATCAAGCTAAAGTCGACTTGGTGGGTTAAAAAGGAATCCACCTTGAGGATGTTATCACCCAAGATATGCCCATCCTCGAGGATGCGCTCTTCTAATAATTTCATAAGACCTCCTAAAGTCTAAAAGCCAATAAATTTCCTTGTTTCAGATTTCTATCCAGTAAAACTGATAGAAAAAGGACCTACTTAATCTCTAAGCAAGTCCCCAAAATAGGCATGGCAAAAAAGACCATCCCCTCAAGCTAACTTACTTATTGTTAGGTGTTCCGGCACCTTGTAGAAACGTCGTGCCAATTCACGACATAAACAAGTAAAACGATATTCAATTTTAAATAGGTTTGTACCAATGTTTTTATTTTACACTAAATAACTTTAGAAATCAAATATTTTGTCAGTGTTTTGCAATAAAAAACGAACAAATCGAAGAAAAATGGACGAATTCTCAATTATAGGCTAACCTTTAGAAGGTTTTTCCATCATAAAAGGGCATATTATTAGGTTTTTAAACACCTGACAATATGCCTTTTTCTGATTTGAAAGATTTTTTCTATTCGCTAAATCTTAAAAAATAGCCATCTGGATCCAAAACTGCAAATTCGTGAGGGTAAATAAAGCTATCTCCCACTCGAAATTCTCTTTTGGTCAGCGGACGATGGATAGGATAGTCAGCTTCCAGCAGTTTTTGGTGGAGCTGAGGGACATCTTCAATGCCAAAGGAAATATTGACACCGCGCCCGAAAGGATAGGTTAGTTGGGCTAATTCTTCTGTGCTGCCTTCTTCTAGCATAAGTTGACAGTCTTCAAGCGAGAGGAAGAGAAATTTCTCCTCTGGACGCTCGTATTCGACAGAAAATCCCAGCAAGTCGCAGTAGAAGTGGCGTGACTTTTCGAGGTCAGATACTACAAATTCGGGAATGACAGCTTGATAGTCCATTAGCTTTCTCCTTAGAGCTCAATCTCCATGACAATGGGTGTGTGGTCTTGACGAGCTCCTGAGTCAATCATGTCAGACTTGGTCACCTTGTCAGCGATGCGGTTACTTGTGAGCCAGTAGTCGATTCTCCAGCCTGTATTGTTGATTTTAGAAGTCTTGCTGCGCTGTGCCCACCAAGTGTAGCGTTCTGGAACATCGCCATGAACATGACGGAAGGTGTCAGTAAATCCAGTTGCCAAAAGGTTGGTAAATCCAGCACGTTCCTCGTCGGTAAATCCAGGTGAACGGCGGTTGCTAGCAGGATTTGCAAGGTCGATTTCATTGTGGGCCACATTGTAGTCGCCAGTCGCAAGAACTGGTTTTTCTTTGTCTAGTTTAGCTAAATACTCAGCATATTTGACATCCCAGACTTGGCGTTCTTCCAAACGTTTAAGGCCATCACCAGCGTTTGGAGTGTAAACCTGTGTTACGAAAAATTCATCAAATTCCAAGGTGATGATGCGGCCTTCCAAGTCCATGGTAGAAGGTGCACCGATTTCTGGAAAGCTGATAGTTGGTGTGAGTTCTTTCTTATAAAGGAACATGGTACCAGCGTAGCCTTTACGGGCAGGTTCTTGGGAAGAGCGCCACGTATTTTCGTATCCTGGGAAGAGTTCCTCTAAAATTTCCAAGTGTTTCTTTGTTGGACCCTTGGCAGAAAGCTTGGTTTCTTGGATAGCGATGATATCAGCATTTTCAGCGACCAAGGTTTGTAGGACTTCTTGGGATAATTTCGCGCGAGCTGAGTCACTAGTTAGGGCTGCGTTGAGGGAATCAATATTCCATGAGATGAGTTTCATAAAGTTACCTTTTTCATTCAGATTATAGATTTTATTATACCAAAAAAAGGTCTATTTCCCCAACGTATGGTTTGAAAAATCACCCTCTTTCGTTTATAATTAAGAATGATTTTATGAAAGGGAGTGAAAATAAATGAAATTTTACTCATATGACTATGTGCTTAGCCAAATCAGTCAGCAAAATGGAATCATGATTGGCTTTGGGATTGTGCTCCTAGCTATCACAGGATTTTTTGCTTTTAAGGCTTATCGTGATAAAAAGGGAACTAAATTTCGGGAATTGGTCATGATTTTGGCTTTGACTTTGGTAGCCATGCTTTTGGTGACAATCTCAAAATACCAGACCAATCAAGCCTCTAACAATCAATTTCAAACTTCACTTCATTTCATAGAGGTTGTTTCCAAAGACTTGGGAGTGGATAAATCAGAAGTTTATGTCAATACTTCAGCTGCTACTGATGGAGCGCTTGTCAAGGTAGGTCCAAATGTCTACCGTGCTATGAACGGGAGCGAACCAGACAAGTATCTTTTAGAGAAATTAGAATTGCATCAAACAGACGCTATTGAATTGGTGGAGGTAAACAAATGACGCTCAACTATATGGAAATTTTAATCAAACTAGCCTTGGGTCTCTTTTCGCTTGTTTTTGTTATCAATGTGACAGGAAAGGGGAACCTAGCACCTAACTCTGCGACAGACCAAATTCAAAACTATGTTCTCGGTGGTATCATCGGTGGGGTGATTTACAATAGTTCTATCAGCATTCTCCAATATGCAGTGATTTTGATGATGTGGACGATTTTGGTCTTGACCCTCAAATGGCTCAACAACAATGTTCGTTTTGTCAAACACTTGATTGATGGCAAGCCAACTCTCCTTATCAAAAATGGGAAGATTGACCCAGAAGCCTGTCGTTCAGTTGGTTTGTCTGCATCGGATGTAGCCCTCAAACTTCGTAGCCAAGGGATTTTCCAGATGAAACAAGTCAAACGAGCTGTGCAGGAGCAAAATGGCCAACTCATCGTGGTCCAAATGGGAGATGAAAATCCTAAGTATCCAGTTGTGACTGACGGTGTGATCCAAGTCGATGTCTTGGAATCGATTGGTCGTAGCGAAGAGTGGCTGCTTGATAACCTCAGCAAACAAGGGCATGACAATGTAGCCAACATCTTTATCGCTGAGTATGACAAGGGTGTCGTCTCAGTCGTAACTTATGAATAAGAAAAACCTGGGGTCTTGTACTCTTTGAAAATCTCTTCAAACCGCATCAACGTCGCCTTGCCGTAGATATGGTTACTGACTTCGTCAGTTCTATCCACAACCTCAAAACAGTGTTTTGAGCTGACTTCGTCAGTCTTATCTACAACCTCAAAGCAGTGCTTTGAGCAGCCTGCGGCTAGTTACCTAGTTTGCTTTTTGATTTTCATTGAGTCTTGGCCTCAGGTTTCCATTTGCAATCAGAAAGGGATGTTATGTCCATTATTCAAAAACTTTGGTGGTTTTTCAAGTTAGAAAAACGCCGTTATCTAGTCGGGATTGTAGCCCTGGTCTTGGTTTCCGTCCTCAATCTCATTCCACCTATGGTCATGGGGCGGGTCATTGATGCCATCACATCGGGGCAATTAACCCAGCAGGACCTCCTTCTTGACCTATTTTACTTGCTACTTGCGGCCTTTGGGATGTACTATCTGCGCTATGTTTGGCGTATGTATATCCTTGGAACTTCCTACCGTTTGGGACAGATTATGCGGTCTCGCTTGTTTGAGCATTTCACAAAAATGTCTCCAGCCTTTTATCAGACCTATCGTACAGGGGACCTGATGGCACACGCAACTAATGATATCAATGCCCTAACTCGTCTGGCAGGGGGCGGTGTTATGTCTGCGGTGGATGCTTCTATCACGGCGCTGGTGACCTTGCTGACCATGCTCTTTAGCATCTCATGGCAAATGACCTTGGTTGCCATTCTACCCCTACCTTTCATGGCTTATGCAACTAGCCGTTTAGGGAGAAAGACCCACAAGGCCTTTGGCCAATCCCAGGTTGTCTTTTCTGAACTCAATAACAAGGTGCAGGAGTCTGTATCAGGTATTAAAGTAACCAAGTCTTTCGGGTATCAGGCGGATGAGTTGAAGTCCTTTCAGGCAGTCAATGAATTGACCTTCCAAAAGAACCTGCAAACCATGAAATACGATAGTCTCTTTGACCCCATGGTTCTCTTGTTTGTTGGTTCATCCTATGTTTTAACGCTTTTGGTCGGTTCCTTGATGGTTCAGGAAGGGCAAATCACGGTTGGAAATCTGGTCACCTTTATCAGCTACTTGGATATGCTGGTTTGGCCTCTTATGGCTATTGGTTTCCTCTTTAATATCACTCAGCGAGGGAAGGTTTCTTACCAGCGGATTGAGGAACTTTTATCTCAGGAATCACCTGTAAAAGATCCTGAATTTCCTTTAGATGGTGTTGCAAATGGACGCTTGGAGTACGCCATTGACAGCTTTGCCTTTGAAAATGAGGAAACATTGACGGATATTCACTTTAGTTTGGAAAAAGGGCAAACCCTGGGCTTGGTCGGGCAGACAGGCTCTGGAAAAACGTCCTTGATTAAACTCCTCTTGCGAGAATACGATGTAGATAAGGGAGCTATTTATCTAAACGGTCACGATATTCGGGACTATCGTCTGACAGACCTTCGTAGTCTTATGGGCTATGTTCCTCAGGACCAGTTCCTCTTTGCGACTTCGATTTTAGACAATATCCGCTTTGGCAATCCTAAACTGCCTCTTTCAGCGGTCGAGGAAGCGACCAAGCTAGCTCAAGTTTACCAAGACATTGTAGCCATGCCTCAGGGATTTGATACGTTGATTGGTGAAAAGGGAGTCAGTCTTTCTGGAGGTCAAAAGCAACGTCTGGCCATGAGTCGGGCTATGATTTTAGATCCCGATATCTTGATTTTGGATGATTCCTTGTCAGCCGTGGATGCCAAGACAGAGTATGCGATTATCGACAATCTCAAGGAGACGCGCAAAGACAAGACAACCATTATCACGGCCCATCGCCTCAGTGCAGTTGTCCATGCAGATTTGATTTTGGTTCTGCAAAATGGACAGATTATCGAACGAGGCACGCATGATGACTTGCTAGCCCTGGATGGCTGGTATGCGCAAACCTATCAATCTCAGCAGTTGGAAATGAAAGGAGAAGAAGATGCAGAATAAACAAGAACAATGGGCTGTATTGAAGCGTTTGATGTCCTATCTCAAGCCTTATGGACTTCTGACTTTTTTGGCACTCAGTTTTCTCCTAGCGACGACAGTCATTAAAAGTGTCATTCCCCTCGTGGCCTCCCACTTTATCGACCAGTATCTCAGCAATCTTAACCAACTGGCCGTTACCGTTTTGCTGGCCTACTATGGTCTTTATATCCTGCAAACTCTAGTTCAGTATGTTGGCAATCTTCTCTTTGCGCGGGTGTCTTACAGTATTGTCAGAGATATTCGTCGCGATGCCTTTGCCAATATGGAAAAGCTGGGCATGTCTTATTTTGACAAGACGCCAGCAGGCTCCATCGTCTCTCGTTTGACCAATGATACTGAGACCATCAGCGATATGTTTTCAGGGATTTTATCCAGCTTTATCTCAGCAGTTTTCATCTTTCTGACAACCCTTTATACCATGTTGGTGTTGGATTTTCGTTTGACAGCTTTAGTCTTGCTCTTTCTACCCTTGATTTTCCTTCTGGTCAATCTCTATCGGAAAAAGTCAGTGAAAGTCATTGAAAAAACCAGAAGTCTCTTGTCAGATATCAATAGTAAGCTGGCAGAGAATATCGAAGGAATCAGAATTATCCAGGCCTTTAATCAAGAGAAGCGCCTGCAGGCAGAATTTGATGAGATCAACCAAGAACACTTGGTCTACGCCAACCGATCTGTAGCCTTGGATGCCCTCTTTTTGCGTCCTGCCATGAGTTTGCTGAAACTCCTAGGTTATGCTGTCTTGATGGCCTACTTTGGCTACCGTGGCCTTTCTATCGGTATAACAGCCGGAACTATGTATGCCTTTATCCAGTACATCAACCGTCTCTTTGATCCCTTGATTGAGGTGACGCAAAACTTTTCAACCCTTCAAACATCCATGGTGTCTGCAGGCCGTGTCTTTGCCTTGATTGACGAGAAGACCTATGAGCCTCTTCAAAAAGATGGGCAAGCCAAAGTCCAAGAAGGCAATATCCGTTTTGAACATGTGTGTTTCTCATATGACGGTAAACATCAGACTCTGGATGATATTTCTTTCTCTGTTAACAAGGGTGAAACCATTGCCTTTGTAGGGCATACAGGTTCGGGGAAATCTTCGATCATCAATGTACTCATGCGCTTTTATGAATTTCAATCAGGGAGAGTTCTCTTGGATGGTGTGGATATCCGGGACTACAGTCAGGAAGAGCTGAGAAAAAACATAGGTCTGGTCTTGCAGGATCCCTTCCTCTATCATGGAACCATCAAGTCCAATATCGCCATGTACCAAGATATCAGTGATGAGCAAGTTCAGGCCGCGGCTGCCTTTGTGGATGCAGATTCCTTTATTCAGGAACTTCCTTTGGGCTATGATGCCCCTGTTTCCGAGCGTGGTTCGAGCTTTTCTACTGGTCAACGCCAGCTTCTTGCTTTTGCCAGAACAGTTGCCAGCCAGCCTAAAATCCTGATTTTGGATGAAGCAACCGCCAATATTGACTCTGAAACAGAAAGCTTGGTTCAAGCTTCTCTGGCGAAGATGAGACAGGGGCGGACAACCATTGCCATCGCCCACCGCCTTTCTACTATCCAAGACGCCAACTGCATCTATGTTTTGGATAAGGGACGCATTATCGAGAGCGGAACCCATGAGGAACTCTTGGACTTGGGAGGAACCTATCACAAGATGTATAGCTTGCAGGCAGGAGCCATGTCCTAATACTCTTTGATTTTTATTGAGTAAAAGAAGGAAATCCTTCAAATTACAGATTTCTTTCACCGCCTTTTCCATTTTGTGGTATAATGAAAAATGTTGACAAATAGTATAATAAAAACAAAGGAGAAACAGCATGCTGAAATGGGAAGACTTGCCCGTGGAAATGAAATCAAGCGAGGTTGAGTCTTACTACCAGCTTGTCTCTAAAAGGAAGGGTTCGCTGATTTTCAAGCGTTGCTTGGACTGGGTTCTGGCCTTGGTCTTGCTGATTTTAACTTCCCCAGTCTTTCTCATCTTGAGCATTTGGATCAAGTTGGATAGCAAGGGGCCTGTTATTTACAAGCAAGAGCGCGTGACCCAGTACAACCGTCCTTTTAAGATTTGGAAGTTCCGTACCATGGTGACGGATGCGGATAAAAAAGGCAGTCTGGTGACTTCAGCTAACGATAGCCGTATTACCAAGGTTGGCAATTTTATCCGCCGTGTCCGTTTGGACGAACTGCCTCAGTTGGTCAATGTCCTTAAAGGTGAGATGTCCTTTGTCGGCACACGACCTGAAGTACCACGCTACACAGAGCAGTATAGCCCTGAAATGATGGCAACCTTGCTTTTGCCAGCAGGGATTACCTCTCCAGCCAGCATCAACTACAAGGATGAGGACACTATCATCAGTCAAATGACCGAAAAAGGCCTGCCAGTTGACCAAGCCTATGTAGAGCATGTTCTTCCTGAAAAGATGCGCTATAACCTTTCTTATCTCCGAGAATTTAGTTTCCTTGGAGACATCAAAATCATGTTTCAAACCGTGTTTGAAGTGCTAAAATAAAGTAGTCATGAGAAAATGAGTACAGACAAAAGGAGCAAATCAATGCCAAATTACAATATTCCATTTTCACCACCCGATATTACAGAAGCAGAAATTGCTGAAGTAGCGGATACCCTGCGTTCTGGTTGGATCACGACAGGTCCTAAGACAAAAGAACTGGAGCGTCGCTTGTCCCAATACACAAAGACACCTAAGACTGTCTGCCTCAACTCTGCGACTGCCGCTCTTGAGTTGATTTTGCGCGTCTTGGAAGTGGGACCTGGAGATGAAGTCATCGTTCCAGCCATGACCTATACAGCTTCATGTAGTGTTATCACTCACGTAGGAGCGACCCCTGTCATGGTGGATATCCAAGCAGATACTTTTGAGATGGACTATGACTTGCTTGAGCAAGCTATTACTGAGAAAACTAAGGTGATTATCCGGGTTGAACTTGCAGGGATTGTTTGCGACTATGACCGTTTGTTCCAAGTTGTGGAGAAAAAACGTGATCTCTTTACTGCTACAAGCAAGTGGCAAAAAGCCTTTAACCGTATTGTGATTGTTTCTGATAGTGCCCATGCTTTGGGATCAACTTATAAAGGACAGCCTGCTGGTTCTATCGCTGACTTTACTTCCTTCTCATTCCATGCCGTTAAGAACTTTACAACTGCTGAGGGAGGAAGTGCGACTTGGAAAGCCAATCCAGCGATTGACGACGAAGAGATGTACAAGGAATTCCAAATTCTTTCCCTCCATGGTCAAACTAAAGACGCTCTTGCCAAGATGCAATTGGGTTCATGGGAGTACGATATCGTTACACCAGCCTACAAGTGCAATATGACCGATATCATGGCTTCTATTGGTTTGGTACAATTGGATCGTTACCCAGCTTTGCTACAACGTCGTAAGGACATCGTGGACCGCTATGATCGTGGTTTTGCGGGTACTCGTATTCACCCACTGGCACACAAGACTGATACTGTCGAATCTTCACGCCACCTCTATATTACTCATGTAGAAGGAGCAAGCTTAGAAGAACGCAACCTCATCATCCAAGAATTGGCCAAAGCAGGAATTGCAAGTAACGTACACTACAAACCGCTTCCTCTCTTGACAGCTTATAAGAATCTTGGCTTTGATATGGCGAATTATCCTAAGGCATATGCCTTCTTTGAAAATGAAATTACGCTTCCTCTTCATACTAAACTAAGCGATGAAGAAGTAGACTATATCATTGAGATTTTCAAAACAGTTTCTGAAAAAGTGCTAACTTTATCAAAAAAATCGTAAAAAAGTCTTGACAAAGAAAAAACAAAGTATTAAAATAAGTTCAACAAATCAGAAAAGTAACTATTTTTGATCTTCAGGGAGCCTGTGGTGATTGTGAACAGGTGGTTGGAAGTAGTGAAAGTGGGCTGATTTTAAAAATGAATTTGAAACAATGAAAATTCGGTGCGCACACCTTACAGTGCAACTTGTTGTTAGACAAGGTAGAGATGTAAAGGGGATAGTCCCTTTATAATTGAGGTGGCACCGCGTTACCAACGCCCTCACACAGATTATTTTCTGTGTGTGGGCTTTTTCATATCTTGAAATAAATACTGAAAGAGGAAATTTTTATGACAACTAAAGGTTATTTTGGACAATTTGGTGGTAGTTTTGTACCGGAGCCGATTCAGGCTTTGTTGGATGAGTTAGAAGTGACTTTTGACAAGTACAAGGATGATCCAGAGTTTTTGGCAGAGTTTCGCCATTACTTAAAAGACTATTCAGGTCGTGAAACACCGCTTTATTTTGCGGAAAGTCTGACAGACCACCTAGGTGGTGCTAAGATTTATCTCAAGCGCGAAGACCTTAACCACCTGGGTTCTCACAAGCTTAATAACGTTTTAGGACAAATTCTTCTTGCTAAACGTATGGGCAAAAAACGAGTGATCGCAGAAACAGGAGCTGGTCAACATGGTGTTGCGACAGCAGCGGCTGCAGCCAAGTTTGGTATGGCCTGTGATGTCTACATGGGGGCAGAGGATGTGGAGCGTCAACGTCTCAATGTCTTCCGCATGGAGATGATGGGAGCAACTGTTCACGCGGTTGAAACTGGAACTCGTACCCTCAAGGATGCGGTAGATGCAGCCTTTGGAGCATGGATGAATGACCTTGAAGCATTCTATGTTTTGGGATCTGCTGTGGGTCCTCACCCTTATCCTACAATTGTTCATGAATTCCAAAAGATCATCAGTGAAGAATCTCGTCGTCAAATCTTAGAAAAAGAAGGACGCTTGCCAGATTACGTTATTGCCTGTGTCGGTGGTGGTTCAAATGCCATTGGTGCTTTTTCACAGTATGTGGCTAATGAAGAAGTCAAATTGGTTGGGGTCGAAGCTGCTGGTCATGGACTTGATACAGACAAGCACGCAGCTACTATGACAAAAGGTAGTATCGGAATTGTCGACGGTATGAAGACCTATGCAGTCTTTAAGGAAGATGGAGAGCTGGCTCCAGTTTACTCTATCTCAGCTGGTTTGGACTATCCAGGGGTTGGCCCAGAACACGCTTACTTCAAAGATTCAGGTCGCGTGGAATATGTCGCTGCGACAGATGAAGAAGCTGTTCAAGCCCTGCTCCTTCTCAGCAAGACAGAAGGAATTATCCCAGCGATTGAAAGTTCGCATGCCATCGCAGAAGCGGTTAAACGTGCACCGAAACTAAGTAAGGATGACATTATCATCATCAATGTCTCTGGTCGTGGAGACAAGGACGTAGCTGCGATTGCAGACTACTTAGAAGCTAAAAAATAATAGATGGAAAAATTACAGTCTTTTCTCTCACAGAGAGCTTGTGGTTGCTGGAAACAAGCAGAGAAAGCTGTAAGGTTGGGTCCATCTGAAACGAGAGAAGAAAACATAATTCTCAAGGGAGTGCCCTTTATCGCACAGCCTGTTACAGGAGGTATCTGAGACAGGAATGAGAGATAGGAGAAATCCTATAATTGAGGTGGCACCGCGAATTTCGTCCTCACGCAAGTTATTTTGCGTGGGGATTTTTATATATTTATCGTAGATATGGCTATCAGTTTTAAATTATGCTTTATCACTAGATAAATTTCTATAAAATATTTGCGAACGAAGTGAGCATTAAACCGCTATTTCCCGCCATAGTGGTATTCTAGAGAAGCAAAGATGCTTCTCTAGAACGGAATTTTTGAGAGTAAAATAGTTCGGGGAACTATTTTAGCCTGAGCCTAGAAATGAATGAGCGAGGAGCTCAAAAATTAGGTCTTTCATTTCATGGTTTTCTAAAATCATCCACTGGATAATTTTACCTCCCGTCCGCACTATTTAAGGGAAATAGAAAAAAGACAAAAAATTAAAAATAAGAAACTGAAAGGGAAACTACAATGGAACGAATCATTCATGGAGATGTCTTATCACCAATCTTGGCTTATATGCGCCTAAAGGGGCAACACAAGGTAATCTTAGAGAGTATTCCGAGAGACAAGGAAACCGCTCGTTTTTCTATCCTTGCCTATAATCCAGTTTTTGAGATTAAGTTTGAAAATGGAGTTCTTTATCAAAATGGTCAAGTGATTGATCGGGATCCCTTGGATTTCCTTTATGAAGTGACTCATAAGAGTAAGCACCATTCAGCCCTACCTTTTGGTGGGGGAGCCATTGGCTTTGTCGGTTACGATATGATTTCGCTCTATGAAGAAATTGGTCAAATTCCTGAGGATACCATTGGGACACCAGACATGCATTTCTTTGTTTATGAGAGTTACATGGTTTTTGACCATAAGAAGGAAAAAATCCATGTCATCGAGGATGCTCTTTATAGCAATCGCAGTCAAGAAGCCTTGGAAGAAGCCTTGAACCAAGTGCTTGAGGAATTACGCATTCCTGCTCCAAATGAATTTGAAGACTTGGATCTATCGCCGCTCGACTTCAAACCGCATATCGCTCCTCAGAAGTTTGAGGAAATGGTGGAAACAGCTCGCGACTTGATTCGTAACGGGGATATGTTCCAATGCGTACTCAGTCAACGCTTCTCAGCAGAAGTTACTGGAAATCCATTTGACTTCTACAGAAATCTCCGCGTGACTAATCCTTCTAATTACCTCTATTTCTATGATTTTGGGGATTATCAAATCATCGGTGCCAGTCCTGAAAGTTTGGTTTCAGTTAAAAATGGCATCGTGACAACAAATCCGATTGCCGGTACACGACCAAGAGGGGCTACGGATGAAGAAGACAAGGCTTTGGCGACAGACCTCCTTTCTGATGAGAAGGAAACAGCAGAACATCGGATGTTGGTAGACTTGGGGCGTAATGATATTGGCCGCATCTCTGAAACGGCCAGTGTCCAAGTCACCAAGTATATGGAAGTGGAGCTCTTCCGCTATGTTATGCATTTGACCAGCGTGGTGAAAGGGCGTTTGCTTCCAGAACTCACTGCTATGGATGCCTTGAAATCAACACTTCCAGCTGGGACAGTTTCAGGAGCACCAAAGATTCGGGCAATGAGACGCATCTATGAACTGGAAACGGAAAAACGTGGCGTATATGCAGGAGCAATCGGCTACTTGTCTGCGACGGGTGATATGGACTTCGCTATTGCCATCCGAACTATGATTCTCAAAAATCAAAGAGCCTATGTGCAGGCTGGGGCAGGGATTGTCTACGACTCTATCGCCCAAAATGAATACCAAGAAACCATTAACAAGGCTAAATCTATGACTAGAATTGGAGAACTAAGACCATGATTTTATTAATTGATAACTATGACTCTTTTACCTATAACTTGGCCCAATACATTGGGAATTTTGCAGAAGTGCAGGTCTTGAGAAATGATGATCCTAAGCTGTATGAAGAAGCTGAAAAAGCAGATGGTCTGGTCTTTTCTCCGGGTCCTGGTTGGCCAGTTGATGCTGGAAAGATGGAAGACATGATTCGTGATTTTGCAGGTAAGAAACCGATTCTAGGGATTTGTTTAGGCCACCAAGCCATCGCAGAAGTCTTTGGTGGGAAGCTAGGTTTGGCTCCAAAAGTCATGCATGGGAAACAGAGCAATATCAGCTTTGAAGCGCCATCTGTTTTGTATCAAGGCATTGAGGATGGCCGTGCGGTCATGCGTTACCATAGTATTTTGATTGAAGAAATGCCAGAAGGCTTTGAAGTGACAGCTCGTTCGACTGATGACCAGGCCATTATGGGAATTCAACACAAAACCCTTCCAATTTATGGTTTCCAGTACCATCCAGAAAGTATCGGAACGCCAGATGGCTTGTCTTCTATTCGGAATTTTATCGAAAAGGTTGTAAAGTGAGGAAACTAGGATGAAAGAGATTATTGAAAAACTAGCAAAATTTGAAAATTTATCAGGTGTGGAAATGACGGATGTTATCGAGCGTATCGTGACTGGACGTGTAACAGAGGCGCAGATTGCTTCTCTCCTTTTGGCTCTTAAGATGAAGGGGGAAACACCTGAAGAGCGCACAGCCATTGCTCAAGTCATGAGAGGACATGCCCAACATATTCCCACTGAAATCCATGATGCTATGGACAACTGTGGTACTGGTGGGGACAAGTCTTTCAGCTTTAACATCTCTACAACTGCAGCCTTTGTCTTGGCTGGTGGCGGTGTTCACATGGCAAAGCACGGTAACCGCTCGATTTCTTCTAAATCTGGTTCTGCAGACGTTCTAGAAGCCTTGGGTATCAATCTAGACCTCAAACCAGCTGAACTAGGTAAGGTCTTTGATAAAACTGGCATCGTCTTTCTCTTTGCAAAAAATATGCACCCAGCCATGAAATACATCATGCCAGCTCGTTTGGAACTAGGAATTCCAACGATCATGAACTTGACTGGTCCACTGATTCACCCAATGGCCTTGGAAACACAGTTGCTTGGTATTAGTCGTCCAGAACTTCTAGAGAGTACAGCTCAGGTTTTAAAAAATATGGGTCGCAAACGTGCCATCGTGGTTGCTGGACCAGAAGGACTTGATGAAGCTGGTTTGAATGGAACAACCAAGATTGCTCTTCTTGAAAATGGTGAAATCACCTTGTCAAGCTTTACTCCAGAAGATTTGGGAATGGAACGCTATGCTATCGAAGATATTCGTGGAGGGAATGCTCAGGAAAATGCAGAGATTTTGCTCAGCGTTCTTAAAAACGAACCAAGTCCATTTTTGGAAACTACAGTTTTAAATGCTGGTCTTGGTTTCTATGCTAATGGTAAGGTAGATAATATCAAGGATGGGGTTGCCTTGGCCCGTCAAGTGATTGCTAGTGGCAAGGCCCTTGAAAAACTCAGACTGTTACAGGAGTACCAAAAATGAGTCAGGAATTTTTAGCACGAATCTTAGAGCAGAAGGCGCGTGAGGTCGAGCAGATGGATCTGGAGGAAATCCAGCCCCTGCGCCAGACCTATCGCTTGGCTGAATTTTTGAAGAATCACCGTGACCGTTTGCAGGTAATCGCTGAAGTCAAGAAGGCTAGCCCTAGTCTGGGAGATATCAATCTCAATGTGGATATTGTGCAACAGGCCCAGACTTATGAAGCGAACGGCGCAGTGATGATTTCGGTTTTGACAGATGAGGTTTTCTTTAAAGGACATTTGGATTATCTGCGAGTGATTTCCAGTCAGGTAGAGATTCCGACGCTGAACAAGGACTTTATCATCGATGAAAAACAAATTATCCGTGCTCGTAATGCAGGTGCGACAGTCATCTTGCTCATTGTGGCAGCCTTGTCAGAAGAACGCCTCAAGGAACTGTATGACTATGCGACAGAGCTTGGTTTGGAAGTCTTGGTGGAGACTCACAATCTAGCTGAACTTGAAGTGGCCCACAGACTTGGTGCGGAGATTATTGGGGTCAATAACCGCAACTTGACCACCTTTGAAGTCGACTTGCAGACCAGTGTCGACTTGGCCCAGTACTTTAAGGAAGGTCGCTATTACATTTCTGAATCTGCCATTTTCACAGGGCAGGATGCGGAACGAGTAGCACCATACTTTAACGGAATTTTAGTTGGGACAGCTCTTATGCAGGCGGAAGATGTAGCCCAGAGAATCAAGGAGTTGCAGATTGACAAAAGTTAAGATTTGTGGACTATCGACCAAAGAAGCGGTAGAGACAGCAGTGTCAGTAGGAGCAGATTACATCGGTTTTGTCTTCGCACCTAGTAAAAGACAGGTGACTTTGGAAGAGGCTGCTGAGCTGGCAAAGTCCATTCCTGCTAATGTTAAGAAGGTTGGTGTATTTGTTTCGCCAAGTCGGGCAGAACTACTAGAAGCGATTGAAAAGGTTGGCTTGGACCTAGTTCAAGTTCACAGTCAGGTGGCGGATGAGTTGTTTGAGGATTTACCTTGTGCCAGTATTCAGGCTGTGCAGGTGGATGGAAATGGGCATGTGCCCAATTCTCAGGCAGATTATCTACTCTTTGATGCCCCTGTGGCTGGGAGTGGTCAGACCTTTGACTGGGGCCAACTGGATACGACGGGATTAGCTCAGCCTTTCTTTATCGCAGGTGGGCTTAGGGAAGACAATGTAGAAGAAGCAATTCAACACTTTACTCCCTATGCAGTAGATGTATCGAGTGGAGTGGAGACAGATGGACAAAAAGATCAGGAAAAGATTAGAAGATTTATAGAGAGAGTAAAGAATGGCATATCAAGAACCAAATAAAGATGGATTTTACGGAAAATTCGGTGGACGTTTCGTCCCAGAAACATTGATGACAGCAGTTTTGGAGTTGGAAAAGGCTTATCGTGAAAGTCAGGCAGACCCAAGTTTCCAAGAGGAATTGAACCAACTTTTGCGCCAGTACGTAGGACGTGAAACTCCCCTTTACTACGCAAAAAACCTGACCCAGCATATTGGCGGAGCCAAGATTTACCTCAAACGGGAAGACCTTAACCATACAGGGGCTCACAAGATTAACAATGCCTTAGGACAAGTTCTTCTGGCTAAACGCATGGGCAAAAAGAAAATTATCGCTGAAACAGGCGCTGGTCAGCACGGTGTGGCAACTGCAACAGCTGCAGCCCTCTTCAACATGGAATGTACTATCTACATGGGTGAGGAAGATGTCAAACGCCAAGCCCTCAATGTCTTTCGTATGGAGCTTTTGGGAGCCAAGGTTGAGGCAGTGACAGACGGTTCGCGCGTGCTAAAGGATGCAGTTAATGCAGCCCTTCGTTCATGGGTGGCTAATATCGACGATACCCACTATATCCTTGGTTCTGCCTTGGGACCTCATCCATTCCCAGAAATCGTCCGTGATTTCCAAAGTGTCATCGGTCGAGAAGCCAAACAACAGTACCGTGATTTGACAGGTCAAGATTTACCAGATGCCCTAGTAGCCTGTGTCGGTGGTGGTTCTAATGCCATTGGGCTCTTCCATCCATTTGTAGAAGATGAGTCTGTAGCTATGTATGGGGCTGAAGCAGCAGGACTTGGTGTGGATACGGAGCACCACGCAGCTACCTTGACCAAGGGACGTCCAGGTGTCCTTCACGGTTCTCTCATGGATGTGCTCCAAGATGCTCATGGTCAAATTCTTGAAGCCTTCTCTATTTCAGCAGGTTTGGACTATCCTGGTATCGGTCCAGAACATTCTCACTACCACGATATCAAACGTGCCAGCTATGTTCCTGTGACCGACGAGGAAGCCTTAGAAGGATTCCAACTCTTGTCTCGTGTGGAAGGGATTATCCCAGCCTTGGAATCAAGCCACGCCATCGCCTTTGCGGTGAAATTGGCTAAAGAACTCGGACCAGACAAGTCTATGATTGTCTGCCTATCCGGTCGTGGGGACAAGGATGTGGTTCAAGTCAAAGACCGCTTGGAAGCAGATGCAGCAAAGAAGGGAGAAGCTCATGCCTAAGACACTAACAGAAAAATTGAATGCTATTAAAGCAGCTGGAAAAGGAATTTTCGTTCCCTATATCATGGCTGGAGACCATGAGAAAGGTTTGGATGGTCTCGCTGAAACAATCCACTTTTTAGAAGATTTGGGAGTCTCTGCCATTGAAGTGGGTATTCCCTTTTCAGACCCTGTTGCAGATGGACCTGTTATCGAAGAAGCAGGCTTGCGCAGTCTAGCTCACGGGACGTCTACCCAGGCTTTGGTGGAAACCTTGAAAACCATTGAAACAGAAGTTCCACTTGTTATCATGACCTACTTCAACCCTCTCTTTCAGTACGGTGTGGAGAAATTTGTCAAAGATTTGGCAGATACAGCGGTTAAGGGTTTGATTATCCCAGACTTGCCTCATGAGCATGCCAACTTTGTAGAGCCTTATTTGGCAGATACAGACATTGCTTTGATTCCTTTAGTAAGCTTGACAACAGGACTTGAGCGTCAGAAAGAGTTGATTGAAGGGGCAGAAGGCTTTGTCTATGCTGTTGCCATCAATGGGGTGACAGGGAAGTCAGGTAATTACCGTGCAGATTTGGACAAGCACTTGGCACAATTGCATCAAGTAGCTGACATTCCAGTCTTGACAGGTTTTGGTGTGTCTAGTCAAGAAGATGTAGAACGCTTCAATGAGGTGTCAGATGGCGTTATCGTTGGTTCGAAAATTGTAAAAGCTCTCCACCAGGGAGAGCCGATTGAGGACTTTATCAAACAAGCAGTAGCTTACCAAAAATAATCAAACAAGCAGCAAGTAAGAGGAAAGGCACGAAAGGAAGTCTTTCCTTTTTCTTTTGTAGGAGAAAGGCCAGGATGCCCGTTGCAGAAGCAAACTGAATTAAGATCAGTAGTTCAGTCGCACTAAAGATGAGAGCGCAAGAAGCTAGAAAGAGAAAATCCCCTGCCCCCATGCGGATATCGATAAAATGAGCCACAATTCCAAGGACAAGGAAGAAGACCATGACTAGATTCCAGTCAGAGCAGGCCATGAGGATTAGGTGGAAAGTCAGCCAGACCAGCAAGGGATATTCCTGATGGCGAAAGTCGTAAATGCCTAAGGTCAAGCCAGCAGTGATTAGGATGATCTGTCCCAAGGAAAGCAATCCCAAAGACCAAGATAGAAAGAGGAGCCCTAAGCCTAGTTCAAAGAGGGCATACCAGACAGGATAGCGAGCCTTGCAGTAGCGACAGCGAAAGCGATTGAAGACCTGAGAGAAAATAGGAATCAAATCCAACGGACGCAAACGAGTTTGACAGGCATCACAGTGACTAGCCGGTCGGATAATGGATTGCTCTGGAAAACGGTCAATGACCAAACCAAGAAAGGAAGCGAGAATGCTCCCAACGAGAAAAAAATAAATATCAATCATACTTATCTATTCGTAAAAAATAGGAGAAGTAGTATAATGGAGAAACATAGACAAGATAGTGAGGTCAAGATGACAATTCGTTTTGAAGAAAAGGTGAGCAGAGAAAACGCTCAGCTCGTATGCCAATGGTCCAACTCCCTTGGCAAAGCTTTTCAAGAACAATGGATGGGACCAAAGATTCCTTTTCCACTGACCCTTCAAGCCTTGCAAGATTTAGAAGGAGTTTTTTCAATCTTTGAAGGACAAGAGTTTGTGGGGCTTGTCCAGAAAATCAGGCTAGAAGACAGGAATCTTCATATAGGGAGATTTTTTATCAATCCCCAGAAACAGGGGCAGGGCTTAGGTAGCCAGGCTTTAAGGAAATTTGTTAGTTTGGCCTTTGAAAATGAAGACATAGATACTATTTCTCTAAATGTCTTCGAGGCAAATCAAGCAGCCAAGCACCTCTATCAAAAAGAAGGATTTGAAATCGTAGAAATCATTGAGTCACCCGAACGGAAATACATCATGAAAAAGAGTAGATAAAAAGTTTCCAACTATATGAATTGGAAACTTTTACTACTTTTAGCAACTAATTATCTTGCGCTAAAAACTTTGAAATCAAAACTTCTTGACTAATTGTTTCAGTTAAAGCTTGTTTAAAAGCTAATTTTCCTAAAGAATAGGATTTGTGGTCTATGGTTGGGAGTTTCAACAGTTGTCCAACTAATAAATGTTCCTGCCCAATCATATAGGGATATGTTTTCCCACTTTCTTCATATCCTTTTATAAGCCCCGCAGCAACTTCATCGCTTGTAGCTAAAATACCGTCAATACGAGCATCGTTTATCAATTGATAAGATAGGTTCAGGCCATCCTTAAAATCATGAATATTTCCAAATACCGCATGTGGAGTCGATTGTTGTCCATAAACATGTTGATAAGCTAATAGTGATGATTGATATGTGGCAGATGATTCATTGTTTCTGGAAAATAACAATACTAACTGTTCCAGCCCTCGTGCTTTCATGGCAGAAAAAGCATCTACAAATGAAAAGTAGCGGTCAAGGTAAGCAGAGGACAAGTGATAAGATTCCTGCAATTTTTCACAAACGACTATTCGTCCATATTTTGCATAAGTTTCAATAATCTCAAGGCTAATTGCTCTTGAAGTGAAGATTAGAGCATCAATAGCTTCCATTTTGAGTTGCTTCAGATAGGAAAGTTCTAATTCTTGATTGTAATCTGAAGGCATCATGACAAGTTGATAGTCGCTAACTTTAGCAGCATCTAGAAGGCCATTTATTAATTGTGTAAAATAAGGGTGGCGTGTATGTGGGATGATGACACCTATTTTTTGTGTTTTTCCTCGACTTAAATCCCGAGCCAGCTGATTAGGCATATAATCCAATTCAGCGATAAGATCCATAACTTTTTGTCGTGTTTCATCAGAAACATATGGATGGTGATTGATAACACGAGAAACTGTTGATTTAGCCACGCCTGCTTTTTTAGCTATATCACTAATACTTGTCATTATTGGACTCCTACTTTAAAAATTCATGAATCCCATATCCTACCCCATCTTCATCATTAGATTTCGTTATTTTATAAGCTATCTCTTTGATGTCATCAAAGGCATTATCCATTACAATAGGGTAACCAACCATTTCAAGCATAGGCAAATCATTATGTCCGTCACCAAATGCAGCCGTTTCTTCTTTAGCTAACTGCTCTTTTCGAAGGACATGAGCAATTCCCTTAGATTTTTTGGCTAAGAGATGTGTAATTTCAAGATAGGCTTTACCTGAACGTTGAATCGTAATTTGGGGTAAGTATAAACTTTGAAGATACTTCTCTAATTCTCGGATCATTTCCTCATCAAAAGAAATCATCATAATTTTAAAAGTATTTATTCGACCTTCTAAAAACTGTTCTTCAGTCTCAATAAGTGTTGGATTTTGATGAGTTAAACTCTGTTCGTATAGGATTCCTACATCTATTTTATCACAATACCAGTTATTCATATCGTAATAAGATAAACTAACTTTTGGAAAATGCTGGCGTATTCCTCTTAACAACTGTTTTACTGTTTTATTTTTAATAGTTTGTACATGAATTGGTTGAACTTGCTGATGATTTCCTATTGTATAAATTAATCCTCCGTTAAAAGCTACTTGAACTCCTTTCAGTTGAAGAGCATCGATGGCATCCTTCATTTCCATTGGTGCTCTAGCAGATACTAAAGTTATAGGAATTCCTGCTTCACGGATCAAGGCTGCGTTACTATCACTAACCTGTCCTTTACTATTTAATAATGTACCATCCATGTCACAAAAAATACGTTTGATGTTCATAATATTTACCTCTCTTTCTTTTGAAAACAGTATAAACCATGGAACGCGTTCCATGTCAAGCTTAATTTCAAAGTTTTTTGAGAAAATAAATCCTAGATGATCAACTTGCTCTGTATGTTGCTTGCTCATGTAATGGGCCACAAAACTATAGAATAGTAACAGAAAGGTATAGGTATCTTTTGAAGGAGAAGAAAAAGAATATCCGATTATTCGAGACCTTTTAAGTGAGTATCCATTGGTTGACCAAAAGTAGAACAGAAAACAAAAAAGCCTTGCAACCAAGGCTTTTCCTGTTGTATTAGATGCCCCCTACAGGGATCGAACCTGTGACCCACGGATTAAGAGTCCGCTGCTCTGCCAGCTGAGCTAAGGAGGCAAATAAAAAAGCTGTATTGGTGCCGAAACTTCACGGTTTGTATTGAACCCGCGCAATTAAGCAGGTGGGCAACTCGCTCTAACTGAAGCTGTTTCCGTGTGAGACGGCCTACATGCTGTTAGAAGACTTTTGTTTCCCTAATAATACAAAAAATAGTCGGTCAACACTTAAGTGTGAAGTCGTACACCACAGCGTTTCTATGTTTATATGATACCACTTTTTCAAAAAAAATCAAGAGGAAAATGCAATTTTTTGAAAAGGATTTCAGATTTTTCGCAAACGGTCGATAGCTTCCTTTCTTTGAGCCAAAGCCCGTTCATATTTACCAGTATCTTCTGCCTGGAAATAGTGATGATTGCGAATTTTTTCTGGTAGATAGTCTTGTTTAACCCAATTTCCTGGATAGTTGTGTGGATAGAGATAGTCTTGGGCATTTCCCAGTTCCTTACTTCCGCTGTAGTGGCCATCACGCAGGTGTCGCGGAATAGGCAAGTGCCCTGATGTTTTGAGGTCAGCAAGTGCCTTATCCATAGCCACATAGGCTGAGTTGGATTTTGGAGAAAGAGCCAAATCAATCACGACATTGGCAATGAGAATGCGGGCTTCGGGAAAACCAATCTTCTGGGCAGCATCCAGAGCAGTCACGGTATGAATCTGGGCTTCAGGATTGGCCAAACCGATATCTTCATAGGCGATAACGGTCAAGCGACGCGCGAGACTAGGCAAATCACCTGCCTCAATCAAGCGGGCAGCATAATGGAGGCTGGCATCCACATCCGAGCCACGGATGGACTTTTGCAGGGCTGAGAGGACATCATAGTGTCCATCCCCGTCCTTGTCCATTGTAATATAACTTCGCTGCAGGCTATTTTCCATGATATCAAGAGTAATATGGCGGATGCCCTTATCATTCTCAGGGGTAGAAAGAACAGCCAAGTCCAGTGAGTTAAAGGCAGAACGCAGGTCTCCGTTTGTAGAGGTGGCAATGAAATCCAGCGCATCCTCATCTAGTTCCACTGGAAAATCAAAACCACGCTCAGGGTTGCTTAAAGCTATCTGAAGGGCCTCTTTGACGTCTTGGTTAGACAGAGATTCCAATTCGAAAATCTGAACACGGCTACGAATGGCTGGAGTGACAGAAAAGAAGGGATTTTCAGTCGTAGCCCCAATCATGATGACCAGACCACTTTCCAAGAGTGGAAGGAGAAAGTCTTGCTTGGTTTTATCTAGTCTATGAATCTCGTCTAGTAATAGGACGAGGCCACCTGAAAATTTAGCCTCTTCCGCAATTTCTTGCAATCGCTTTTTACTATCAACTGTCGCATTGAAAGTCCGAAAGGCATACTTGGTCGTCCCTGCGATGGCAGAGGCAATACTGGTCTTGCCGATTCCTGGAGGTCCGTAGAGAATCATGGAGGACAGGCGATTGGCTTCCACCATGCGACGGATAATTTTTCCAGGTCCGACTAGATGCTCCTGACCGATGACCTGGTCTATGGTTTTAGGGCGCATGCGAAGCGCGAGATTGTCTGGCATAGCAGTCCTTTCTAACGTGGATTTTTAGTGTCATATTTTTTGAGTGGCATAACTCATCTACTATATCTTACTATGTCCATTCTAGCCTATTAGTTGTGATATTTCAATGGTTTTGTAATATTCAGAGAGTGAGATAGAGTATTTTTGACCATTTAATTTGATGTGGGAAGGTATCAGCATAACAGAATTGATTTTCCTTAAAACTCAAAATATGAAAGTTGAGTCCAAAGAAGTAGAATTGCTGACTTGTGAAATAATATTGCTAAATGTTATTGTATAAATTATAATGAAGGAGAGGTGGAATAGTAAAAGAAAGAATAAAACTACCAAGTCAGAAACTTTTCTTGATAAAGTACATAGGGGATAGAAATTTTAGATAATAATATTTGAAAAGGAGAAAATGGAACTAGATGACTACTTTAAATTCAAAATTACTTCAAAATCAGTTATTCATGGAACTTGATGGACTAGTTGGTTTACCAAAAGGAGTTAAGCCAGAACCGATGAAATATAATCTTGGAAAAATCAACAAGTATTTAAACGCAACAGGAAGAGAATTTAATGAATTGACTGATTTAGAATTAAAACAATTTGAGAGAGTTAAATAAAGATGGGACTAGATAAAAGATTTGTGGAGAAAGCCTTTGCCAGTGGCAAAGATAGAGTGAATAGAGCTATTTTTGTAAAACCTGAAGAACTTATTGAACTATCTGATGAAGACTTAAGTTATTTTGGGGAAGGTATTTTTTATTGCTTGCCTCGTAGCAAATTTGTAGAAAGTCATAAGGAGGAGATTCGAGAGAAATACAATCTTTCAAACGAAATGCCAAAGATAAACGGCATCTATTTGGGGACTTTTATAAAAATGAGGGCATGGAATAGAATTAGAAAAACCAAACCAAGCTTAAAAGAAATTATAAACATGGTTGAAAAGTGAAATAGTGGCTATCTATTAGAAGGAGTTTTTACTCCGTTTAATCTTGATTGATAATTTCAACTGTTACAATTTCATTCTCGAATAGTTTAATCCATCTATTTACTGTTTGGATAGATAAACCGTCGTATTCTTCATCATATACTTCTTTATCTTCAAACAGACAAATCCCTACAAATGTTTGATCGTCAATATCAGTAATTTTAACAAATTTATTGTTGAAGTTTTCAAGTTTCATAAATTTTTCCTTTTTATATTATTGGAATACCTTTTGCGTAAGCTTCTTTCGCTTCTGCAAGTGTCATCTTATTAGGACCACCATCGATGTTAGTTTCACCTGTATTTTGCCATTTACAAGTATCACATATATCATACACTGCTGTAACAGTACCACATACTGGACAATGGACATATTCGCTACCGTTAATAATGATTAAATTCTCTTTTTCGGTCTTATTCATTTAAGGTTACTCCCAACACTATACAAATATATTAGCTATTCCCATACACTACTTTTTCAATATCATT
Organism: bacterium; assembly: GCA_905221125.1. Lineage (GTDB taxonomy): Bacteria > Bacillota > Bacilli > Lactobacillales > Streptococcaceae > Streptococcus. The sequence continues at coordinate 53,799 of CAJNBY010000011.1, forward strand.
GATTGTAATTGTTATGGTATCCCAGTCTTTCGGGGAATCTCCTATGTCAGCAATAAAAGTATCTTCACTTAACTTTTCGACAATTGTCGCCGTTTGACCGTTTTTTAACAACACTGTATCAAATTCTTCAATTTTTACGATTTTTCTCCTTGCGTAAGCTTCTTTAGCTTCGGCGAGAGTCATCTTGTTAGGGCCACCGTCAATATTTATAATACCCGTATTTTGCCAACGACAGACATCACAGATGTCGTAGTCCATAACTTCAGTGCCACAAACAGGGCAATGCAACCATAAATATCCATCAATTACCCAAGTCTTTTGTGATTCATTCATGTCGTTTTTCCTTTTATAAGCCATTTTCGCTTCAGCAAGCGTCATTTTATTAGGACCTCCATCGATATTAAATGCTCCCGTATTTTGCCAATGACAAACATCGCAAATATCATAAGTTTCTACTAAAGTTCCACATACAGGGCAATGCACATGCTCCCAACCATCAATGAAAATTAAATTCTCTTTTTTAGTTTTATTCATGATAAACAACTCCTGTTATTTTGTACTACCGTCTTGAATTAACTTTATTGATATGATTTCAGATTCATGAAAACCAATATATGGATATTTTTCTGTTCTTATTGTAATTTCATCATAGAGTTCATCTTCCGTATCAAGTTTCCCTGTAAAGCTATTACAATAACCCTCTAAAATTTGCCCGTCAACAAAAACAATCCTAATTTCTTTTCCTAAATATTGTTCTAAATTCATTACTGATTTCCTTTCCAATATTATACTTCAAATCAAGGGATATTGCTAATGAATAAAGTATGGTAAATGCTAAAACAGTTTATTTGACAGTGCTAGTTTATCGTCTACCGAACGTATTGATTTAGTAGTTTTTGCTAGTCTTTTAGAAAAATCGTAATATAATTTTGGGTGATAATCATTTTTTGATGAAGAGAGGATAGAAGTTGAGAATCTGTCTTGGAGCGAGAAAATCAGGAGCTCCGATAGTCCTGCCTATCCTTTTATATAATGCTTCCCTTAGAACCACATCTAGGGGCTTTTATGTATAAGAGAATAATAAGTATCACTCCTTTACAATACGTGTAACACGTGTTATAATAGTGTTGTCAGGAGGTAAAAGCGCTATGCCTATGACACAAAAAGAGATGGTCAAAATCCTTACGGCTCATGGTTGGATAAAGACCAAAGGCGGTAAAGGCTCCCATATTAAAATGGAGAAGCAAGGGGAAAGACCTATCACAATCCCTCATGGTGAGCTGAATAAGTACACTGAAAGAGGGATAAGAAAGCAAGCTGGGTTGTAAAATTCAGCCCCTGCTTTTTGATATGGAGGTAGTGAAATGTTAGTGACATATCCAGCTTTATTTTATTATGACGATACAGATGGAGCAGAAGCGACTTATTTTGTCCATTTCCCAGATTTTGAATACTCAGCTACACAAGGTGCAGGGATTTCTGACGCTTTGGCTATGGGTTCGGAGTGGTTAGGGATAGCTGTTGCAGATTTGATAGAGAGTGATGGAGACTTACCTCAGCCGTCAGATATCAATAGCTTGTCTTTGATTGAAAATGATCCTTTTAAAGATGATGAAGATTTTGTGTCAACCTATGATCTTGATAAATCTTTTATTTCTATGGTGTCTGTTGATGTATCAGAATACCTAGGAAGTCAGGAACCAATTAAAAAGACCTTGACCATACCAAGGTGGGCAGATAAGTTGGGACGAGAAATGGGACTTAACTTTTCTCAGACTTTGACAGAAGCTATTGCAGATAAGAAAATTCAAGCATAAGATTAAGTATGACATCGTGGGAATAGTCAATAAAAAAAGCACGTCTAATTGTGCTAGTTACTTGTCTATTGATCCTATAGATCTGCTAGCCCTTTCGAGGGCTTTTTATGTGAATTTTTCAGGAAAAATAAAGAAATCAGACTTTTAAGAAAATCACTGATACCAAGGGTTTAAATGAGGTAATATGGTATAATTAGGACATGAAATAATTTTGTGGTAAGATGGTAGTATCTATTTTAGCATATTTCCGAGCAATCGGGGCGATTAAAGAGTCGCATAGAAAGAGGACAAAATGGCAACATATGGATTTTTAGATGTTTTAGAGGAAGAGTTGGAGAAGAATTTTCCCTTTGACTTTGAGATTAGTTGGGACAAGCGCAATCACGAGGTAGAAGTGAGTTTTCTATTGGAAGCGCAAAATGCTGCAGGTGTGGAGATGGTGGATGAAGACGGAGAGGTTTCGTCAGATGATATCCTCTTTGAGGAAGCAGTGCTTTTTTACAATCCTGCTAAGTCAACAGTAAATGAGGAAGACTATTTGACTGTCATTCCTTACTTGCCTAAAAAAGGATTTTCTCGTGAGTTTTTAGCTTATTTTGCGCTTTTCCTCAAAGATACTGCCGAGGTTGGGCTAGATGCGCTCATGGACTTTTTGGAAGACCCAGAAGCAGAAGAATTCGTTATGGAATGGAACCAAGAAGTCTTTGAAGAAGGAAAAGTTGGCTTGGAAGAGGGAGAATTTTATCCTTATCCGAGATACTAGGGATTATTGGGAGAGTTTATGAAAAAAATTGTGACGTATTTGATTCAGACAGTGTCTGTTCTTGTGATGATGCTAGCTTTTGCTTGTGGAACAATCGCATTTGCAGAGCTGGGATATTCCGCAGTTTTAGTCTTTACTTTTGGTTATGCCTTCGCTCTTCTAAGTATGTATTTAATCCTTATTCTTCATGAGTTGGGTCATGCTTTTTGTGGCTATCTGACAGGCTATCGTCTGGTGGCTTTTGGATTAGGGAACTTTCTTTTAACCAAAAAGTCAGGAAGGCTTCATCTTAGTCGAACAGCAGTTATAAAAAATGTTGGTGCTCAATATATTGGTTTAAAAGAGAATGAAAGTGATCAAAGAACCGTCTTGATGCTTTCAGGAGGCTTGATAGTTCACCTTTGCTTGATATTATTGGCAACACTTTTTGGTTTTTTAACAACATACTGGTATTTTGCAGGCACTTGGATTTGTCTAAATTTATCTCTTCTTCTATTCAATGCTCTGCCAGTTGGGATTACCGATGGAGCAAAAATTTGGGAATTACTACAACACCCTGAAAATACCAAATACGCCTACCTGATGTTGAGGCATTCTGCCCAGACCTTGCTAGCTCCTCAAGAATATGATTTAAAAGACTTTATCATGCCTGTTGATGAGGATGTGAGAGGGAGTTTTGCAGAAAGTGTTCAGACTCTTCAGGGATTGGTATTCATATTGGATGATAATATAGAGCTTGCAAAGCAACAGTTTCAGTCTGTGTTAGAGAAAACAGATAATCCAATGTCTAAAACTAGTTCTCAATTATACCTTCTTCAAATTGCTCTAATAGAAGGAGATAATAAGAAAGCGGAAGAATATGCAAGTATTCGAGGAGTCAAATCCTTTTTATCTATAAAAACAGCAGATATGCAGATCATTCAAGCTTGGTATCAATTTAAGGTAAAGAAAGATGTAGTTCAAACTCACAAGGCTATGAAGATTGCTAGACAGAAAATGAATAGCAGCCGGATGTTACGGGATGAGAAAAGCTATTATCAAAACTGGTTATCCGAGCTGGAAAAGGAATTAACCGAAGGAGTCTAATATGGAAATAGAAATTTCTGATTTCACAGGCTGCAAGATTGCCTTGTTTTGTGGGGATAAGGTCTTGACTATCTTACGTGATGACAAGGACGCTATTCCTTGTCCCAACATGTGGGAGTTGCCAGGTGGTGGTCGTGAAGGTAATGAAAGTCCTTTTGAGTGCGCGGCGCGTGAAGTTTATGAAGAACTGGGAATTCATCTGATAGAGGATTGTCTGCTTTGGGCGAAGGATTATCCAAGTATGCTTTTTGCGGATAAGCAATCCGTTTTTCTAGTGGGAAAGTTGACACAGGATCAGTTTGACCAGATTGTATTTGGAGATGAAGGGCAGGGTTATCAGCTCATGAATGTGGAGGAGTTTCTTAGTTCCAGTCAAGTTGTGCCTCAGTTGCAAGAGAGATTAAAAGATTATTTAAAAGTAAGTGATTAGAAAGGATGGTTCAGTTACATTTCTAAACTGAACCCGCCCTAAACACTGTGCCAAAAAGATAAACGTCTCTTAGACACAAGCGTCTTCAGAGAATTCCTATTTTGGCTTTGTGTTTTACGGGCTTGGTATCTTAATGATGGAAACATGGCAAGAGTTAAAAGTTACAGTGAAGCGTGAGGGGGAGGAATTGGTTTCCAACCTCTTGATTGAGTTAGGAGCGCAGGGTGTTGCGATTGAGGATAGCATGGACTATGTGGGAAATGTGGATCGTTTTGGTGAGATTTTCCCAGAGATTGAGCAACAAGAAGAAATTGTAGTGACAGCCTACTACCCTGAAACGGTTGATGTGGCAGTAGTTGAGGCAGACTTGCAGGCTCGTTTAGCAGAGTTGACAGATTTTATGGATTTGGGTGAGGTCAAGATGGGGACGACTGCATTGGTTGAGGAAGACTGGGCAGACAACTGGAAGAAATACTACGAGCCAGCTCGTATTACCCATGACTTGACCATCGTACCGTCTTGGACAGACTATGAGGCGACTGCGGGAGAAAAGATTATCAAGCTAGATCCAGGAATGGCCTTTGGTACTGGGACCCATCCGACAACCAAGATGAGTCTCTTTGCCTTGGAACAGGTTCTTCGTGGTGGCGAAACGGTGCTAGATGTGGGGACTGGTTCAGGTGTCCTTTCTATCGCCAGCTCGCTTCTAGGTGCTAAGGAAATTTTCGCCTATGACCTGGATGATGTGGCAGTTCGTGTGGCTCAGGAAAATATTGAGCTCAACCCTGGCATGGAAAATATTCATGTTGCAGCCGGTGATTTGCTTAAGGGGGTTGAGATTGAGGCAGACGTGATTGTGGCTAATATCTTAGCGGATATTCTCGTTCATCTGACGGATGATGCTTATCGCTTGGTCAAGGATGAAGGCTACCTCATCATGAGTGGGATTATCAAGGACAAGTGGGACATGGTGCGCGAGTCGGCTGAGTCAGCTGGATTTTTCCTCGAAACCCACATGGTTCAAGGGGAATGGAATGCCTGCGTCTTTAAGAAAACTAAGGATATTTCAGGTGTGATTGGAGGTTAGCATGCAACAGTATTTTGTCAAGGGCAGTGCAATCTCTCCGGTCACCATCGAGGACAAGGAAACCAGCAAGCATATGTTTCAGGTCATGCGCCTGAAAGAAGAGGATGAGGTAACCTTAGTCTTTGATGATGGCATCAAGCGCTTGGCGCGCGTGCTGGATGTGGAAAATCGTCGGTTTGAATTGGTTGAAGAGTTAGCTGACAATGTGGAACTACCAGTTCAAGTGACCATCGCATCCGGCTTTCCCAAGGGAGATAAGTTGGAGTTCATTACTCAGAAAGTAACCGAACTGGGTGCCAGCCAAATCTGGGCTTTTCCTGCCGATTGGTCAGTAGCCAAATGGGATGGCAAGAAATTGGGCAAAAAAGTTGAAAAACTAGAAAAAATTGCTCTTGGAGCGGCAGAACAAAGCAAGCGTAATATCGTTCCAAGTGTCAAGCTGTTTGAGAAGAAAGCCAACTTTCTAGCCCAACTGGACCAGTTTGACTCTATCATCGTAGCCTATGAAGAATCAGCGAAAGAAGGAGAAGCTGCTGCGCTCTTACAAGCAGTCGCTGATCTTGAAAAAGGAGCTAAACTGCTCTTTATCTTTGGTCCAGAAGGTGGTCTCTCACCGGCAGAAATCGAGAGTTTTGAAGCTAAAGGAGCCGTTTTAGCAGGACTTGGCCCTCGTATTTTGCGAGCAGAAACAGCACCACTTTACGCCTTGTCAGCCCTTAGCGTTTTATTAGAATTAGAGAAATAAGAGGAAGAAAATGGAACAAAAACACCGTTCAGAATTTCCAGAAAAGGAACTTTGGGATTTAACAGCCCTATACCAAGACCGTGAGGATTTCTTGCGTGCAATCGAAAAGGCCCGTGAAGACATCAACCAATTTAGCCGTGACTACAAGGATAATCTTCATACTTTTGAAGATTTTGAAAAGGCTTTTGCGGAATTGGAGCAAATTTACATTCAGATGAGCCATATTGGCAACTATGGTTTTATGCCTCAGACGACAGACTATAGCAATGAAGAATTTGCCAATATTGCCCAAGCTGGAATGGAATTTGAAACAGATGCCAGCGTAGCCTTGACCTTCTTTGACGATGCTCTGGTGGTAGCAGACGAGGAAGTCTTAAATCGTTTGGGGGAATTACCTCACTTGACAGCAGCTATTCGTCAGGCCAAAATCAAAAAAGCCCACTACCTAGGGGCTGATGTGGAGAAGGCATTGACCAATCTGGGTGAAGTTTTCTACAGTCCGCAGGATATTTACACTAAGATGCGAGCTGGGGATTTTGAAATGGCTGACTTTGAAGTCAATGGCAAAACCTACAAAAACAGCTTTGTGACCTATGAAAATTTCTACCAAAACCATGAGGACGCTGAGGTTCGTGAGAAATCTTTCCGTTCCTTCTCAGAAGGACTTCGTAAGCACCAAAATACAGCTGCGGCAGCCTATTTAGCCCAAGTCAAGTCTGAAAAACTCTTGGCTGATATGAAGGGCTACGACTCAGTCTTTGATTATCTTCTAGCTGAGCAAGAAGTGGATCGTGCCATGTTTGACCGCCAGATTGACCTCATCATGAAGGATTTTGCGCCAGTTGCTCAGAGATACCTCAAGCATGTTGCCAAGGTCAATGGTCTTGAAAAGATGACCTTTGCAGACTGGAAATTGGACTTGGACAGCGCCCTTAATCCTGAAGTGACTATTGACGATGCCTATGATTTGGTCATGAAGTCGGTAGAACCTTTGGGGCAAGAATATTGTCAGGAAGTTGCTCGCTATCAAGAAGAGCGCTGGGTGGACTTCGCTGCCAACAGTGGCAAGGATTCTGGTGGCTATGCGGCAGACCCATATCGCGTGCATCCTTATGTACTCATGAGCTGGACAGCCCGTTTGAGCGATGTCTATACCTTGATTCATGAAATCGGACATTCTGGTCAATTCATCTTTTCTGACAATCACCAAAGTTACTTCAACGCCCACATGTCAACCTACTATGTTGAGGCTCCATCAACCTTCAATGAGTTGCTTTTAAGTGATTACTTGGAGCACCAATCTGACGATCCTCGTCAAAAACGTTTTGCCCTTGCACACCGCTTGACAGATACCTACTTCCATAATTTTATCACCCACCTCTTGGAAGCAGCCTTCCAGCGTAAGGTTTATACACTGATTGAAGAAGGGGAGACCTTCGGAGCAAGCAAACTCAACAGTATTATGAAGGAAGTCTTGACAGACTTTTGGGGAGATGCAATTGAGATTGACGACGATGCGGCACTCACTTGGATGCGCCAAGCTCACTACTACATGGGCTTGTATAGTTACACCTACTCAGCTGGACTAGTCATCTCGACTGCGGGTTACCTACATCTGAAACATTCAGAAACTGGAGCTGAAGACTGGCTCAATCTCCTCAAATCAGGTGGCAGCAAGACACCGTTTGAGTCAGCCATGATTATCGGTGCTGATATTTCAACAGATAAACCACTCCGTGATACCATCCAGTTCTTGTCAGACACAGTTAACCAGATTATTGCCTACAGTGCCCAGTTGGGAGAGTAAAGATTGGACAGAGTTTTAGGAGAATAATATGAATAGAATCAAAGAATGGCTAGAGCAAGATCCCAAAAGAATGCATTTTATCAAAATTGGTCTAGTTTTGTTGGGAATCATTTTATTGATTGCTTTGCCTACTCTCTATCTTGTTTTGAGCGGAGTTGGTATTTGGTATTTTGTAAAGAAAGCACCAGATATTCGAAAAAGAAATTTAATGATAGGGCTTTTCATTGTCAGTTTTGTTGCAATTGCTCTCCAAACTCCAACTGTTACAAAGAAAACTCCATCTTCTCAGTCAGAAACTAAGCAGACTATGACATCTACTACTTCGACATCTTCAACGACGGATACTTCATCTAGCATAGAGGAGGCGAAACGAATAGAAGACGAGAAAAAAGCTAAAGAAAAAGCAGAAGAAGAGAGAATTGCCAAAGAAAAAGCTGCAAATGAGTTGCAAGAAAAAGGTGAAAACTTAGTCAAACAATTGGAAGAAAGTCAAGATGCGAGTCAAGTGCAGTCTGCTAAAGAAACAGTTAATCAAATTGAAAATAACGATAAAAAGGCAGAATTGCTAGATAGGATAGGTGCAGTTGAATCATTAATTTCTCAAAAAGAAGAAGAGAAAAGAATTGCTCATGAAGCTGAGACTAAAGCCCAACAGCAAGAGAGAGTTGTCTATGTTGCAAACCATGGGAATGCGAAAGTTTATTGGTATAGTAAGGATAGAATGCCTTCAAAAACTAATAAAGCCAACGTTGTCGAGATGACAGAGGCTGATGCAATTGCTGCAGGAAAACGTCCATCTAAAAAAGAATAAGATAGAAAGTTATCTTGGGCTGGCTTTTTGAACAGTTGTTAGAAGTGTAGAGGTATTGCCCATGTATCAAGAGTTACTCAGAAAAATAGCAGAAGAAAAACCAAGTTATCATGATGAAGAAATCCAGTGGTTGCTTGACCATTTGGGAGATCCTTCTCCAGAAATTCGCGATGACCTTGTTTTTACAAGCTTTGCTAGAGGAATTCAGGAAGAGCTATTTTCACAGGAACAATTTCATTTTATTTCTGAGTTGGTCTTAGTTGATGGAGGGCTAGATAAAGAGATTGATAAGGTAGGCCTGTCAACACTTGAACGTTCTTTTAGGGCACTTGTTTATGCAAATCTCTTGTCTGCAGATGCTAACCAGCAATCGGTTTTTTATCAGGAATTACAATCAGGAATTCGTAATATCCTTTTACATCAAGGTTTGTACTATCTTTCAAAAGAAAAGGATACGACAGGTTTTTCAAGTCAGTATGGTTGGGTTCACGCTTTTGCACATGGAGCCGATTTACTGACAGAGGTAGTTTGTCATTCAGACTTTCCTAAAAACAGAGTTCATGAAGTATTTGACATACTTGGTCCATTATTTAAAAGAATTCCCATTCGTTTTACAGATGATGAGGATTGGCGTTTAGCCAGAGTACTTTATGAACCGATTTTAAAAGGGAAGTTAGCGCAAGAACAGGTAGCTTCTTGGATAAAAACAGTTGATTTTCCGATAGAAGAGAGGGAGGATTTTTACAAATTTTCCAACTTCAGAACCTGTCTGTTGGAAGTCTATGTCCAACTTGACCAGAGAAATAGTTTACAAGATGACTTGAAAGAAGCTATCCAATCTTTTCAATATTAGGGATTAACTAGTATTACTTAGTAATAGGGTTTCTATTGTATACTCCTACCTGATAATGAAAACTAATAAAAGAGGTTGAATCATTTTCCAACCTCTTTTCCTGTCTCTTAATGGAATTGCATACCACCATCAACGATAATGGTTTGTCCTGTAATGTAGTTTGAATCTGGTCCTGCAAGGAAGCTGACGGCAGCAGCCACATCTTCTGGTTCAGATAGACGTTTTAGAGTAATATCTTTTGCAAATGTCTGCATACCCCACTCGTCATCTTTTCCTGCATTTTTACCAACTTCATGAGCGATGTCGTACATCATTGGTGTTTTCACAATACCTGGTGCGTAGGCGTTAACAGTGATGCCTGAGTCTGCTAGATCACGTGCTAATGTTTGCGTAATTCCTCGAACAGCAAATTTGGTTCCACCGTAAACAGTTAGATTTGGGTTACCGACTACACCAGCTTGAGAGGTTGCGTTGATAATTTTACCTCCGTGGCCAAGTGCTTTAAATTGCGCTTGTGCAGCTTGTGAACCCCAAATGACACCACCAACGTTGATACCGAAAGTACGTGTAAATTGTTCCTCAGTAATTGTATCAAGAGGAGTAGTTGGAGCAACACCAGCGTTATTTACGACAACATTCAAATCACCAAAATGGTCAACAACCTGTTGAAATGCTTGGGCAACTTCTGCCTGTTTCGAAACATCAGCTACGACAGCAAAGGTATTTTCAGCTGATAATTCGGCAACAGCCTTTTCAGCTGTTTCGGGATTGTAGTCTAAGACTCCTACTTTAAAGCCATCTTGAACCAATCGTTTCGCAATTGCAAAACCGATTCCTTGACCTGCACCTGTGACAATAGCAACTTTAGACATATGATTCCTCCTTGGTATTCACGATACCATTCAAACGTTCATGAAAGAACAGCAAAGGTTTACAAATAAGCTTCGATAATGGGTTTTGTAAACCCTATCAAAACTACGCTATTAGTATACACCTTTGAAAAAAATGTTTCAAATAAACACTACCGTTTTTACAGAATTTTAACCTGAAATTTCCAATCAATTTTCTTGAAACCCTTTCCTTCTTTTGATAGACTAGTATCTAGTTTTTGAAAAAAGGAGAAAGAAAATGAAAAAATTTGTTGCTGAGTTAATCGGTACTTTCATGCTTGTGTTCGTTGGGACAGGAGCTGTTGTTTTTGGAAATGGTCTTGATGGCCTTGGTCACCTAGGAATCGCCTTTGCCTTTGGTTTGGCAATCGTGGTTGCTGCTTACTCAATCGGAACTGTTTCAGGTGCTCACTTGAATCCAGCGGTTTCGATTGCTATGTTTGTAAACAAACGTTTGTCATCAAAAGACCTTGTCAATTACATCCTTGGACAAGTAGTTGGAGCTTTCCTTGCGTCAGCTGCAGTATTCTTCCTCTTGTCTAACTCAGGAATGTCAACTGCTAGTCTTGGTGAAAATGCCTTGGCAAACGGTGTCACTGTCTTTGGTGGTTTCTTATTTGAAGTTATCGCAACCTTCTTGTTTGTATTGGTTATTATGACGGTGACTTCAGAAAGCAAGGGCAATGGCGCAATTGCTGGTTTGGTAATCGGTTTGTCCTTAATGGCCATGATCCTTGTGGGCTTGAACATCACTGGACTTTCAGTGAACCCAGCTCGTAGCTTGGCACCTGCTGTCTTGGTAGGTGGTGCAGCCCTTCAACAAGTATGGATTTTCATCCTTGCCCCAATCGTTGGTGGTATTCTTGCAGCACTGGTTGCTAAAAATTTCCTTGGAACAGAAGAATAATTGAAACACAAAAAGCCTTGCTCCTCGTTTTGAGGAACAGGGCTTTTTCGTATTATACTCTTCAAACCACGTCAGCTTTACCTTGCCGTATGTATATGCTACTGACTTCGTCAGTTCTATCTGCAACCTCAAAACAGTGTTTTGAGCTGACTTCGTCAGTCTTATCTACAACTTCAAAACAGTGCTTTGAGCAACCTGTGGCTAATTTTCTAGTTTACTCTTTGATTATCATTAAGTATGAGTTTAGCGGTTGTCAATTTTCTCTGGATAAAGGTCGTGTTGGAAGAGGCGTTGTTCTGCCAGGCCTTCATACTTAGTTCCAGGTTTACCGTAGTTGTAGTAGGGGTCGATTGAAATGCCACCGCGCGGAGTGAATTTTCCCCAGACTTCTAAATAGCGAGGGTCTAGCAAGTTGACCAAGTCTTTCCCGATGGTATTGATACAGTTTTCATGAAAATCCCCATGATTTCGGTAACTAAAGAGGTAGAGTTTGAGGGATTTTGACTCTACACAGAGCTTGTCAGGAATGTAGGAAATATAAATGGTCGCAAAATCTGGCTGAGCAGTGATTGGGCAAAGTGAGGTAAATTCAGGGCAGTTGAATTTGATGAAATAGTCATTTTCCACATGACGGTTGTCGAAGGATTCGAGGACTTCTGGTTGATAGTCAAAAATGTAATTGGTTTCTTTGTTGCCTAGTAGGCTTAGGTTTTTCATTTCTTCTTGTTGTGACATAATTTTTTCTTTCTAATCTTAAACACCACGTTGGTTGTCGTAGAGGAGGGTATGGAGTTGAGGAAGGACGCGGACATTGCCCCAGCTATCGTCAGCAGCAACGCGTTCCCAGAGTTCTTTGAGGCGGTCCAGTTGGTCTTGGACAATATTTCCTGTAGCCTTGGGCTCAGGATTTCCAGCCGATAAGAAGAGAACATCTGGTTGGTAGCGCTCTTGAATCCCTTTGGCAAAGGCCAAGTCGGCATCGTCAAAGACAGGGATTTTAAAGGTGACCTTGTCTGGGTCCAGTTGGGAAACGATAAAGTCCAAGGTCTCAAAGTTGACTTCCATCTTAGATGAAGGAGGTTTGGGGCTGAGAGTGACCTGGTCGATATCTTTTAACCAATTTTGCCAGCGGGAGCCTTGGGTCTCAACAGCTAGAGTGACACCGCGTTCCTTGAGCTTAGTAACCAGTTCAGCCATATTGGCTGCTAGGATAGCGGGATTTCCGCCAGACAGGGTGACATAGTCGTAGCTTCCTAGCTTGTCTAATTCAGCAATGACTTCGTCAGCCGTCATGCGAGTTGGTTTTTCAGAACCATCCCAAGTAAAGGCAGAATCGCACCAGTCGCAGTGGTAGTCACAACCGGCAGTGCGGACAAACATGGTTTTCTGCCCAATAGCACGGCCTTCACCTTGAAAGGTAGGGCCAAAAATTTCCAGAACTGGTAGTTTGAGGACACGTTCCCTAGTCATCTAACCACTCCCGTCTAAACTCCGCAAAGGCCGTAGGAGTCTCATAGAGGCGAACGTATTCCAAACGGAGACCGCGTTCGTCGGGCAACTCTTGACTCATAGTTTGGAAAATCCAGTAAACCATATTTTCAGCAGTCGTGTTCATATAGGGCAGGGTTTCATTGAGATAGCGATGATCCAAGTGGGGCTCTAAGAAGTTCTTGTAGATCGCTTTGATGTCTCCAAAATCGTAGGTCATGCCACGCTCATCTAAAAATCCACTGACAGCAATCTGCAGATGATAGGTGTGGCCGTGCAGGGATTTGCATTTTCCCTCATAGTGAAAGAGGTGGTGGGCAGCATCAAAGGTAAATTCTTTTGATACCAAGGTTCTGTGAGGATTGTAGACAAGAGACTCCCCAGTTTCCTGTTTGATTTCTTTGGGTGCAAAAAACATTAGGCCTCTCCTTTCTGTGAGAGATAAACATCTAGACCATGTTGACGTAGGTGGCATGCTGGGCAATCTCCACAGCCGCTGCCGATAATCCCATTGTAGCAGGTTAAGGTCTTCTCACGAACGTAGTCAAAGGCACCGAGTTGGTCAGCTAATTCCCAAGTTTCAGCCTTGTCCAGCCACATGAGAGGCGTTTGGATAACGAAGTCGTAATCCATGGCAAGGTTAAGGGTGACATTAAGGGATTTGACAAAGACATCTCGACAATCAGGGTAGCCTGAAAAGTCTGTCTCGCAGACACCAGTCACGATGTCTTTAATACCTCGTTGCTTAGCAAGAACAGCCGCAAAGGATAGAAAGAGGTGGTTGCGACCATCAACGAAGGTGTTAGGGATTTCTCCTTCTTTTTGCTCAATTTCTAAATCTGAAGTCAAGGCATTTTCAGTGATTTGTCCCAGCAGAGACATATCTAGGATGTGATGACGAATGCCTTGTTCCTTAGCGATTTCTCTAGCAACTTGAATTTCGAGATGATGACGTTGACCGTAGGCAAAGGTGACAGCTTCGACTGTTTCATAGTGTTCTTTAGCCCAAAAGAGGCAGGTTGTAGAATCTTGACCGCCACTAAAGACGACCAAGGCTGATTGACGTTTCATAGTACTCCTTCCAAAATGGGAAATGTTCAGAGCACGCAAAAAGCTCCCATGAGGGAGCTAAAAAATACCAAGTAGAGGTTTTTTTTAGCGATGGCATGTCCCAAACATCGTAATATTCTACCTACAGTCTAGCATATTTTTTGAAAAATGGCAAAGGGCAAGAAAAAAGAGACCAAAGCAAGTACTTGGTCTCTCGTTTGATTAGCTCAATTCAGCAACGATGGCCTTGATTTGTTCTGCTGTGTGAACACCAGCAACTTGTTTCACCACTTGGCCGTCTTTTTTGAAGAGAAGAGTTGGGATAGACATGATTCCAAAGGCACGAGCTGTATTTGGATTTTCATCAACGTCCATTTTAACGATTTTCAAGACATCTTCTGAAAGTTCTTCAGATAATTTATCCAAGATTGGACCTTGCATACGACATGGACCACACCAAGTTGCCCAGAAGTCTACCAAGACCAAACCGTCTTTTGTTTCTTGTTCAAATGTTGCATCTGTAATTGCTTTTGCCATTGTATTTCTCCTTTTTTTAGTTATATTGGCTTAAATCTTGTTTCATGAGATAGAAGAAGACATCTCCGTAAGTCCCATGGTAGTCCAAATCATGACCGTTGTAAGTTAATTTTTGGACAGGGTAGTAGTCTGCGACGCCGATAAGGCAAGCTTGTTGTGAACGATCAAAATCTTCATAAGACTCGAAAGTCATAGTTCTTTCGTTCTTGCTGGCATCTAGATAGGTAATTTCAATCATTTTAAAAACTCCTTTGTTTAATGATGACTTTATTTTACTCCTTGTAAAAGAGAATGTCAAGAAAAATGATTGCGCACGCAACTTTTTTCTAAAATCATCTTAAATTAAGAAATCCAAACCAGTTTCCAAGCTTTCTTCGACAGCCTTTTGTAGCGAGGCCAGTGTCTTTTGCCCATCACTTGTCAGGCAGATAAAACTAGAGCGTCTATCTTGATCGCAACACCTGCGACTGAGTAGACCGCAATTTTTAGCTTCTAAGCGAGCCACCATCCGAGAAACAGCGCTCGGACTCAGATGAAGTTTATCTGGCAGGTCAATCTGTCGTAGAGATTTTTCTTGGGCCAAGTCCAGATAATAGAGCAGGTAAAACTCTTTCAAAGTCAGACTTTGGTCACTCTGCTGGGCAATGGTCTCTTCCAAGAGACTTTCGATTTCTTTCTGACGACGGTTGAAGTCAAACCATTTTTCCAAATAGGTCATAGTATCTCCTTTCTTTTGAGAGTCATAAATAGAAGAGTGTCCATTAACGGACAATCTCTGTATCACAAGATGATTGCGCATGCAATAATTATACTACTTTTCAAGAAGGCTGGCAAGAAGGACGCTGAAATCTTTTATCCTATATCACGCCTGTTTATGCTAGTCTTCAATTGCCTGTATCCCCTTTCTTCTCTAATTTTCATCAACTCTTGTGCATTTCCTTGAAATTTTCTGAAAAAAGAGTAAACTGGTATGCAAGAAGTCTATTTCGTGGAGTTTAGGATGAAATTATATGTTCAATTAATGATTCTCTTTGTGATTTCTCTAATCGGAGAGGGGATCTCTAGTTTCTTTCATTTGCCCATCCCAGGCAGTATTATCGGTTTGATTATTCTCTTTTTAGCCCTACAATTCAAGTGGCTGAGAACCAGACATGTCAACATGGTCGGGAATTTCTTGCTAGCCAATATGACCATTCTCTTTTTGCCACCAGCAGTGGGAATCATGGAAAAGTTTGATGTGATTGCTCCCTATCTTTTGCCCATCGTTTTGATTGTCTTTTTTGCGGCTGTTATCAATATTATCCTTATTGCTTTGGTTGTTCAGGTTATCAAGAGACGATTTGAGGGAGATTATGAGAAAGGAGATGCCAAATGAGTGAATTTGTTTCCAATCCCCTGTTTGGGCTTGCCCTGTCTATCCTAGCTTATCTAGTAGGAATGCTGATTTACAGACGTTTTCCCCATCCATTGACAACGCCCTTGCTTTTGTCAGCTGTTTTCATTATTATCATTCTAAAGGTGACGGGGATTTCTTACCAAGATTACTACCAAGGTGGGGTTTATCTGAACAACTTGATTGTCCCATCGACCGTGGCTCTAGGGATTCCCCTTTATAAGAGTTTTCACTTGATGAAGCACCATGCTCGGAGTATTCTCTTTGGTAGTTTGCTAGCGGTAGTGGTCAATACCTCTTTCACAGCCCTTGTAGCTAAGATTTTTGGAATGGACTTTTTCCTAGCCATTTCTCTCTTTCCCAAGTCAGTAACAACCGCCATGGCAGTGGGAATTACAGAAAAATTGCAAGGCTTGACCACCGTGACCTTGGTTGTCGTAGTGGCGACTGGGATTTTGACTAGTGTTATCGGACCAACCCTTTTGAAGTGGTTGAAAATTGACGACCCGGTAGCAGTCGGGCTTTCCCTTGGAGGAACAGGCCACGCTGTCGGAACAGGAACGGCCTTTCGATACGGCTCTGTAGCAGGAGCCATGGGTGGCTTGGCTATTGGTGTTACAGGTGTTCTCTATGTCTTTGTCAGCCCTATTGTAGCCAGTTTGATATTGAGTTAAAAAGCAAGGAATTTGTACTGACCCCAAAAAGTTAGACAATTAATTTATCCGAAGGATTTAGTTCTGTATTGCACAGGACTGAGTCCTTTT
>CAJNBY010000012.1 GCA_905221125.1 bacterium
CATCAAAAAAGAAAGGACGAAATTCGTCCTTTCTCGATCTTAGCTTTTCTTCAACCCACTACAGTTGACAAAGAGCCATCAAATCAAGAAGCTAATTAGGTTCATTTCACCCATTCTGTTCCCTACACAGTCTAAACTGCACAAAAAGAGAGGCTTTGCCTCTCTTAGGGTTATTTTTCGTCATTCATTTTTGACTTCACTTCATCATAAGATAATGCATGTGATTCCTCTTCTACTGTTTCAGGCATCTTTCCTGTTTCGTAAAGAGATTTAATTTGTGTACTATCCAATGTTTCGTATTTCAATAATGCTTCTGCAATCAACTTGTGAGTTTCACGATTTGACTGAATAATTTCAGCAGCTTTATTTCGTGCTTCATTTAATAATGAACGAACCTCTTCGTCAATTTCATAAGCTGTTTGTTCTGAAATTGATTTTTGAGGGCTTTGTGCACCAAACATAGCATGATTTCCTTCATATTGAACTGGACCAAGTTTTTCACTCATACCGTACTCTGTAACCATTGCACGCGCCATTTGTGTCGCTTGTTCAAAGTCGTTTGAAGCTCCTGTAGTTTGGACATTAAAGATAATTTCTTCAGCTACACGGCCACCCATCAAGCCAGCCAATTGCTCTTTCATATCTTCTTTAGATAAAAGCATTTGGTCTTCCTTAGGAAGTGCAATCATGTAACCACCTGCACGGCCACGTGGTACAATTGTAACCTTATGGACAACGCGGGCATTCGATAAGACTAGACCAACAATGGTATGTCCAGCCTCATGGTAGGCAACCAATTCACGTTCTTTTTGTGAAACTGTCTTATCTTTCTTAGAAGGACCAGCAATAACTCTATCTTCTGCTTCATCAATATCTGAAGCATCAATTATCGATTTATTGCGACGAGCAGCAACTAGAGCCGCTTCATTCAAAACATTCTCTAAATCTGCTCCAACAAAACCTGGAGTTTGTTGAGCCACTAATTTCAGATCAACATCGTCTGCCAAAGGTTTATTTTTAGCGTGAACTTTCAAGATTGCTTCGCGACCCTTAACATCAGGACGGCCAACCAATACTTTTCTATCAAAACGTCCTGGACGTAAAAGGGCAGGATCAAGTACATCTGAACGGTTTGTGGCAGCGATGACGATAATTCCTTCATTTCCCTCAAAACCATCCATCTCAATCAAGAGTTGGTTCAATGTTTGCTCACGTTCATCATTACCTCCGCCGAGACCGACTCCACGTTGACGGCCAACAGCATCAATTTCATCGATAAAGATGATAGCTGGTGCTGCTTTTTTAGCATCTTCAAAAAGAGAACGAACACGACTAGCTCCAACTCCGACAAACATTTCTACAAAGTCAGAACCTGAGATACTAAAGAATGGAACACCAGCTTCTCCGGCTACTGCCTTAGCAAGTAACGTCTTACCTGTTCCCGGAGGTCCCTCCAAAAGAACACCTGCTGGAATACGGGCTCCAAGTTTTGTAAATCGTTTTGGATCTTTTAAGAATTCAACAACTTCAACTAGTTCTTGTTTTTCTTCCTCAGCTCCAGCAACATCTGAAAATCGTACTTTAATATCTTCTTTATTTGCAGCTTTAGCCTTGCTACGTCCAAAACTCATTGGGTTACGGCTATTATTTCCTCCCATATTTCCCATCATAGAGAATAGGAAGAAGAAGAGAATACCGAATGGCACAATGGATACAAGAATATTAATCCACATACCACTTGAACTTTCATGCTTAACAGTTACTTCCGCTTTATGGTCAGAAGCAAGTTTTTGCAATTCTGATACTGTAGTATCTGAAGGAAGAATAATACTTGAAAACTTCTCTACTGTTGTAGCAGAAGGAGAAAAGAACTGGATACCTGTTTCTTCTTTACTTGTTTTAGGATTTTTATAAACACCCGAAACTTCGATAACACTACCATTTGGTTGGTAAGTTAATTCTTTTACATTGTCATCGGTAATTTCTTTTACCAATTCTGTATAATTAATTTGCTCACTTTTCCCTGCAACACTACCTGTACTAAAATACTGGTAACCTGTAACTAGGAGAAAAATAAGTAATAACCATAGAAAAGGATTTTTAATTAAACCATTATTTTGTTTTTTCATTAAAAATTGTTCTTTCTAATTTGAATACACTTCTTCTTTCAATACTCCAACATAAGGAAGGTTACGATAATTTTCTTTATAATCTAAACCATAACCTACTACAAACTCATTTGGAATCGTAAAGCAGGTATAGTCAGCCTCAATTTCTACAACACGTCCCTCTGGTTTATCCAACAAGGTTGCAATTTTAACAGAGGCTGCTTCTCTTGCAATAAACATATCTCGCAAATTCTTCAAAGTTTGACCTGTATCAATGATATCTTCTACAAATAAAACATCTCTTCCTTTGATATCTTGAGTCACATCTTGCTTGATATTGATGACACCGCTACTTGCTGTCCCACCATGGTAGCTAGAAACCATCATGAAGTCCATTTCAATATGTGTGTCGATATGTTTGACCAATTCAGCCATAAAAGGAATAGATCCTTTTAAAATCCCAACTAAAATTGGATTTTTTCCTGCATAGTCTTTAGTGAGTTGAGCACCTAATTTTTTAGCAGCTTCTGTAATTTCATCGTGTGAAACGAGGATTTTTTTAATATCGTTTTCTAACATTTTTTTACCTATCTATTTTTTCTATATAAAGTACAGTGTTCATTATATCATTTTTCGTGTTTTTACTCAAATTACTGGTCGCAATTCCCAAAATTGAGACAATTTCTCCAAATTGCTCAATAATAAGAGCAGATTTTCGCTTTTCCATAGGGATTTTCAAATCAATAAATAGACGTCTGATTTTTTTTCTATACCCATTTTGAATCAAAACATCTCCTGTTTTTCGATGACGAATGTGTATGGATGTTTCGCGTGAAACAGGTATTTGTTGAATTGATTCACCTTCTAATGGAAGTCCAAAGGAAAATAAATATCCTTGATAAGATACCTGATTTTGATAGTGTAACACAAGTTCATCTTCCTTTTCATCAGCCTGCGGACTGATTTTACAAATCTGAAAATGTTGGTACTCTTTTATTAATTCATAGCCATTTTTAAGCAAATGACGATACTGGCTTTTAGTTTTTAAAATCTGTCGAACTTCATCAAACTGAGCTTTTGTAAGATTCAAGTCTGGAAAACGATTCAGATAAGTTTGAAGTAAAACTCTTTGTGTTGACTCAGAATAAGAAAATAACTGCTGTAAATTTTCCACATCAATATTGTTAGATAATTCAGCTATAGCTAAGTCATAATCTAAAATTTCATTTCCGATACTTATGATTGCATCTCTAAATCTAGGATTTTCTTTTTCTACTTCTGGTAAATAAGAGTTTCGAATACGATTGCGAAAATAATAATTTTCCTTATTTGATGTATCTTCAAAGTGAAAAATTGGTGGAAAATCTTTTTTCTGAAAATGCAAGAAGGGACGAATGATTTCTATCTCTCCGACTACTTGCTTCTCCTTAATTCCTGATAGATAGCGCAAACGAGTTCCTCGAATCAAACGCATCAAAATCGTTTCCACCTGGTCATCAGCATGGTGGGCAGTGACTAAGGCTGTCGCACCTGTCTTTTTCATGACCTCTTGAAAAAAATCATAACGAAAATTTCGAGCACGCGCTTCTGAAAATTCTCCTGAAAAATTGTTGACATAAATAGGAAGTTCAGCTTCAACAGCCAACTTCCTTAATTCCTTTTCTTCCCAATCTGATTCAATTCTCTGCTTATGATTAACATGAGCTAAAATCAATTCAATTTCTAACTCTTTTTGATAAGTAGACAATACCTTAAATAGAAACATAGAATCTAATCCACCAGAAAGAGCTAGCACCACTTTAGCATGCTTTTTGAAATATCCCTGCTTGAGAAAATGATTTAAAAAATCTTGTTCTCTCATTTTAGAACCTCATAAACATCCTTCGCTATCTGAGAAATCGTATCATAATCAGAATTCTGAGTAAAAATAGAAAGAACAAATGGAGAATCTGCATAGACAACACCCGTATCATGCTTAAATTCGTCCGCATCCCCAATTTTATGAGCTACTTTCACAGAAACACCTTTGGCAATTCGCTGATTATCAAAATCTGTTTTGGTCAAGGACTCCAATACAAATCCATTTTGATTATAAATAGCTTCCATGACTTTTCCAGCCATTTTAGAAGAAATCAATTTTTCTTTTGGATCCCAATCATCTCCCATAATAGCAGACATCTTGGACTTAAATGTTGCATCTGATTGATTTGAAATGTAATATCCCAATATGTTATGAGCTACATTATCAGATTCTTTTGATACTTTCGTAATTAAATCTTTTAGAGAATATTCTTTATTATCCTCTTTTTTAGGAAGACTACCACTTCCCTCTGGTTTATAAGAACCTGGAAAATCATTAACTGCTGATACGTATTTTACAGTCGTATCTAACTGATACAGACCCTCATTTATTTTTTCTTGCGTATAGTAGAGATAAGGTAGTTTTAAAACACTAGCCGCATACATCTTTTCATCTTGATTGATACCTGCTTCTTTTCCAGTAGTCAGTTGCTTAACATAAATAGAGAAAGAATCTTTTTGATATTTTTCAGATAACATTTCTTGGACTTTCCCCATCCGATTATCTTCTTCAGAAGTTGATTCCTTATCTACCCATCCAGCCTGATCAATATGTAGAAATTCTTTTCCTTCTACAAACATGGTCTTATCTATTGACACCTGCGAATAAGCTGATAAGGATGATTTTACCTCTTTTAAATCATAAGGACTATTATACAGTTTAAAATTAGATTCTAACCATACTTTTTTTATTGTAGGAGTTACCTCTGACTGGTCATATAAAAATCGTTTGTCCGCAGCTATAAATTGATGGTTGGATAACTTAAACACTGGAATCCCTTGTTTATTTAAGCGCCACTCGGTTATTTGAAAACTTGTTTTTGGAGTTAATTTTCCAGATTCAACAACTAAATCTTCATTCGCATAGACAGGAACCTCTCCATAAACAATAGGAGAATTTAGCTTTTCTCTAAAATAAATACCAAAGTCAGATTGTGAAAGGTAATAAATTTCTTTCGAAGTATAGACGACTTCTTTTTCTGTGCTAACGACTTTTGAAATGGCCAAAAAACTCGGTAGCAACAAAATAATTAAGAACTTACGCATTCTTCCTTTCCTTTTCTTCTTGTAAACGCAATAATTGATTTTTATCAGCCAACTCTTCCAGTTTTTCATCTGATAAACTCAAAAATTGCTCAATTACGTCTAATAAATTTTCCATTTTATCACCTTTGAAGCAAGTCAGGAATCGTGTAAACTATTTCCCTAGACTTAGAATAATAGTACTTCGCTCGTGTATATTTGGCAGCATAATCCTCGTCTTTCAACTTGGTAGCAAATGCTGTCTCCTTATCCTTTTCATCACTCAAAGTTTGATACTGAGTTTGCAAGTCTGCTAATTGCTGACGTCTTTGGAGTAATTGCTGATAGCTCTGCGCTAAATTAAAAGTTGGCAAAATAAATAACAGCATAATCAAAATCAATACCCACCCCATAAAACGATTCCGTTTTTGTCGTTCCTTCATCAGATAGCGACGACGTTGATGCTCATTTTGAATAAAAGAATTATTCAATTGTACAATATTCTTAGACATTTTCTTCTACCCGTGTTTCACTGATAATTTCATACATGCCCGCTGCATCTTCTTTTTTTGTACTATCTTTCATCTCCAGTACTTTTACAAGTAGCAACTTATTGCCAAAACGAATTTCAACTTGGTCATCAACTTTCAAATCCGTTGAACTTTTGGCCAAAATCCCATTCACCTTGATTCTACCTTTATCTGCCACTTCTTTCGCGACTGTACGACGCTTGATAATTCGTGATACTTTTAAATATTTGTCTAATCTCATCCTTATTACCTCAACTTATTATTGTACCATTTTTATCTATTTTATAGAAGAAAAACATCAAATGGCATTTTCTTCCTTCGACTCTTTTATCTCTAATAAACGTTCTCCAAAAATTATCAGACCTTCTAAAATTTCATAATCTTTCTTATTTCGGACATCAAATACAAGCTCCATTGATCCTTCATTATCAGCTATGGCTACTTTTAAGTTCGTTGCGGATAAAGCTTTAAAATAATCTTGAGCTAAAAACAGTCGTTGAGTGATTTTTTCAAATTGAACTGTAATCTTGTTCTCTTTTCTTTCCACACGTTGAACAAAGACCTTGTCCAAATATGACTTGACCAAACCAATCTCTAAAAGATAGGCTACTACATCTGGGTATTCTCCAAAGCGGTCCATCAACTCTTCTTGTAACTCTTCATAATTGACACGGTTGTCAATTTGACGAATTTTCTTGTAAATTTCAATCTTATGTCGTTGATCAGAAATATAAGTATCAGGAAGATAAGCATCAATTTGTAAAATCAATTCGGCATTCCCTTTGATTCTTGTGTTAGCATTCCCGTTTCGTTTAGCAATAGCTTCCTCTAGTAACTGCGAATACAATTCAAAACCAACAGAATCAATGAAACCAGACTGGGATTTTCCTAGGAGATTTCCTGCTCCACGAATAGAAAGATCTCGCATCGCAATCTTAAATCCTGAGCCCAATTCTGTAAATCCTTTGATTGCTTCTAATCTCTTTTCAGAGACTTCACTGATTGATTTTTCTGGACGATACATGAGATAGGCGTAAGCAATCCGATTACTACGACCAACTCTTCCTCTTAATTGATACAAAGTTGACAAGCCCATATGGTCCGCATTTTCAATAAATAAAGTATTAGCATTTGGAATGTCTACCCCTGTCTCAATAATGGTAGTTGTCACCAAGATATCGTATTGTCCCTCAATAAAGTCTAATAGAGTATTTTCCAACTGGATTTCACTCATTTGTCCGTGAACATACCCAATCAAAGCCTCTGGAATTAACTCCTGTAATTCTGAAACCTTCTGATCAATTGTGTCAACTTTATTGTAAAGATAGTAAACTTGACCTCCACGCTCCATTTCACGCAAGACAGCATCACGAATGACACTATCATTCTTTTCTAAAACATAGGTTTGAACAGGATAGCGATTGGTTGGAGGAGTTTCAATAACAGATAAATCTCTTATTCCCAGCATAGACATATGAAGAGTACGAGGAATTGGCGTTGCTGTCAAGGTTAGGACATCAACTTGTTTTTTCAATTCTTTCAAGGTTTCCTTATGCTTGACACCAAATCGCTGTTCCTCATCAATAATCATCAATCCTAAATCAGAAAACACAACATCTTTTGACAAAACACGATGTGTCCCAATCAAAATATCGACTTGACCGTTCTTTAGTTTTTCAAGTGTTTCTGCCTGCTCTTTTTTACTTCTAAAACGACTCAACACATCAATATTAACTGCAAAATTTTGGAATCGTTCCTTAAAATTCGTATAGTGCTGTTGAGCTAAAACTGTCGTAGGAACTAGAACGACCACCTGTTTATTGTCATTGACAGCCTTAAAGGCTGCACGCATTGCAACTTCAGTCTTTCCAAAACCAACATCCCCAACTAGAAGTCGATCCATTGGTTGAGAATTCTGCATATCTCTCTTGATTTCCTCGATACTACGAAGTTGATCATCCGTTTCAACATAAGGGAAAGCATCATCAAAAGCATCTTGCTCTTCATCATCAGCTGAAAAAGCATAACCTTTCAACTGACTACGTTCAGAATAGAGTTTGATTAAATCGTCTGCTATATCCTCTACCTGGTTCTTAACTTTTTGCTTAGCCTTTTTAAAATGACCATCATTTAATTTATTAAGTTTTGGCGCTTTACCATCACTTGAAACATATTTAGACAGTAGATGAATCTGTTCTACTGGGATAGAGATTTGATCACCATTTTGATATTGAACACTGACATAATCGCGGTGAATCCCTTTGATTTCAATTGTTTCAATTCCTAGATATTGACCAATTCCATGAATATGGTGAACAACGTAGTCCCCTTTTTCAAGTTCATTGTAATCTTTTAATCTCTCTGCATTTGAAACATGTTGTCTTCGAAAACGACGTTTTAATTTCTTTTGAAAAATCTCATGTTCAGTAATCACCAGAATTTTTTCATCTACAAAATGAAAACCATGTCTGAGATTTCCCTCGATTAAGTTTACAGATTCTTTACAGATACTTGACTCATCTCTAGAATCCAATTTAATCTGGTATTTCTCTAAAACATCTTCCAATGTTTTACTTCCCATTGAATTACTAGACTGCAAGATAATAGTATAGCCCATTTTTTTGTATCGTTCAATTTCTTCTTTTAGAAAAGAAAATTGATTGAAAAACTCCTGCATGGGATATTGATTAAATTGATAAATCTGGTCAAACTTGAGATTTCCTAACCCCTTTTGCAGATTAGAAAAAAATGTCACTGGGCTTTGTTTTTTATAGATTTTCTCAGTATCCGCAAAATACTGCATATCAGAAAATGATTTACTATTCTGTAACTCTTCTGTAAAGTATTGCGCTAATTCTCTTTCAAAGACTTCATACTGATTCATCAATTTTTGATAATCATCAAAGAATATGGGCGTATCTTTTTCAATATAATCAAATACAGTCCATATCTTTTCATAACACAAAGATAAAAATTTCCGAGAATCTGAATGCATTTGTTTTTGATGAAAACTTGAAAGAATTTCTTCTAGGTAGGATTTCAGAATCGGCGATAGAGTTTTTGAAATTTGCTTTTCTAAAGCTGACTGACCTCGTTGATAATCCTTTTCTTTCAAAAGCATGTCGCTAGCTGGAAAGATGGTGAGTTCTGTCCGATTTTCTTTCGATAATTGTGTTTCGACTTCAAAAGTACGAATTCCATCTACTTCATCACCAAAAAACTCAATTCGGCAAGGTTCTAACTGGGATATTTCAAAAATATCTAAAATATCTCCTCGCAGACTAAATTCTCCTTGAGTTTGTACTTGTGTAACCTTTCGATAGCCGATTTCTTTTAACTGATAGATAAGTGCGTTTTGATCATATTCTTCACCAACTGATATGTTTACAATACTATTTTTAAATACATTGGGAGAAGGTAAAAACAATCGACTTGCTGCAATATTACAAACTAAGATCCCTTTCCTAGACGGATCAGTCAAAAAACGCAAGGCTTCAACCCGTGAGATGATTTTTTCTTGTGAAGACATCAAAAACTCGACCATAGGGGAATCATCTACCAAAAATGGATAGACAAATTCCTCACCCAAGATAGAAATAAGATCACTAATAAGCCCTTCTGCTTCTCCATAAGTTGATGTCAATAAAACAATCTTATCTTCTTTCTTTAAACTACTAGCGATTGCTAAAGCTTTTGTAGAAGTTGACAAACCTAAGATTAACTGTCTTTTTTTATCTGTTAAATTTTGATGCCATTTTTGGATCTGATCATTTTCTGAGAATAAATCTAATAAGGTCGCCATTTATCTGTTATACCTCTGCATCGTTTTCTCAAAGTTTTTCTCTTGTAAATAATATTTTACAGCATCGTCAACCTTATCAATGGACTGTAAAATACCGATATAATCATCCTTGTCAAACTTACTCAAAACATGATTAACAACTGACATGCCGTTTTTGGGTCTTCCAATTCCAATCTTAACACGATTAAAGGCCTGGGTTCCAATATGTTGAATAATAGACTTGATACCATTATGACCACCTGCTGAGCCTTTTGCTCTTAAACGAATTTTCCCAACTTCCATGTCAAGATCGTCGTAAATGATGAGTAAATCTTCAATATCCAAACCATAGTAAGTCAATAAAGCATGAACAGCTTTCCCACTTTCATTCATAAATGTCGTTGGTTTGACAAGATAAATTTTTTCACCATTGAGGAAAAAAGATGCTAGATCAGCTTGAAATATCTTATCGTGTGTAAAAGTTAGATTCTGTTTCTTCGCTAGTTGGTCAATCAACATAAAACCAACATTGTGTTTTGTTTCAAAATATTTATCCCCTGGATTTCCCAAGCCTACAAGTAATTTGGTCATTTATTTTCCTTTCAAAAGCCAAAAGGGTTGGAATTTTTTTCCAACCTAATTGATACTATTCATTAAATTTTTTAGACATTAAAGCGGAATTCCATGATATCGCCGTCTTGAACGATATATTCTTTTCCTTCTTCACGCAAGCGTCCAGCTTCTTTTACGGCCTTTTCAGATCCATATTTCACCAAATCATCATATGACATGGTAACTGCACGAATAAAGCCTTTTTCAAAGTCTGAATGGATAATACCAGCTGCTTGAGGAGCCTTCATACCACGTTTGAAGGTCCAAGCGCGAACTTCTTTTTCACCAGCTGTGAAGTAAGTTCCAAGTCCAAGTAAGTGGTAAGCTGCACGAGTCAACTTGTCAACGCCTGATTCTGTCAAACCAAGAGCTTCAAGAAACTCTTGCTTGTCTTCTTCGTCTAACTCAGAAATTTCTTCCTCAGCACGCGCAGAAATAACGACTACTTCAGCATTTTCTGTCGCTGCAAATTCGCGAATTTGTTTGACATAGTCGATAGAATCTGGATCTGAAACTACATCCTCATCTACATTGGCAACATAAAGAACTGGTTTAGTTGTCAAAAGGAAAAGACCTTTGACAACTTTTTGTTCTTCATCTGTAAATTCGATGGTGCGAGCTGATTTTCCATCTTCAAGAACTGGTTTAATCTTTTGAAGAACATTGAATTCTGCTACTGATTCTTTATCTTTTTGCGTACGTGCCATCTTTTCCACACGCACATAGCGCTTATTAACTGATTCTAAGTCAGCAAGAATCAACTCTAGGTTAATGGTATCAATATCTGCAAGTGGATCCACAAAGGCATCTTCACGTCCTTGCTCGCGCATCACATTTTCATCATCAAAAGCACGAACTACGTGAACAATCGCATCTACTTCACGAATATTAGCCAAGAATTTATTCCCTAGCCCTTCTCCTTTTGAAGCTCCTTTTACAATCCCTGCAATATCTGTAAATTCAAATGTTGTTGGCACTGTCTTTTTAGGTGTAATCATTTCCGTTAGTTTTTGGAGGCGTTCATCTGGAACTTCTACCATTCCAACGTTTGGATCAATAGTCGCAAATGGGTAGTTTGCTGCCTCTGCTCCTGCTTTTGTAATTGCATTAAATAGTGTTGATTTACCAACATTTGGCAAACCAACGATACCTGCTGTTAAAGCCATATTTTTTCATTCTCCATTTTCATTTCAATCCCTAATATTATAACACAAAAAGGGAAAACTTGCTAACCCTCTAACTAAGGCTTCTTAGTCAATAATTTTATTCATTTTTCGATCAAAATCATAGCGCCCCATCATGACAACATGGTCACAATTACTACATTTGATTTTGATATCTGCTCCTACACGCGTAATTTCCCAACGATTTGCTTTTTTACCAGTCGACTTGATGGTACAAGCGTGTGGTTTTTTCATTTCAACAAAATTTCCAACTTGATACATACTACTCTCCTTTTCTTTTTCGATTATATCATAAAAGAGGCGAGCTAAGCTCAACCTCTTTCACTTAATTTGTACGGACTGGTGTAATGAGCTGCATGAAGTCCTCTTCAGTATCTGCTGGCACAAGAGTAAATGGACGAACAGCTGAGATAAAGCTAATAGTCACCTTTTCGCTATTTAACGCTTTAAGAGAATCAATCAAGTAAGTTGGGTTGAAACTAATGGTCAAATCTTCACCAGTAACCTGATCAGTATCGATTTCTTCGTTTACTTTACCAACTTCTGGAGAGTGAACATGGGCGCTAACAACCCCACCTTTAATTTCAAGCTTTACAGTACCATTTTGAGTCGCACTTGATAAAAGGCGAGCACGTTCCATTGACTGACGTAAGTTTACCACATCAAAAATAATTGTAGTGTTAAAGTCTGTTGGAATCAAACGATCTGTATCAGGATAGTTACCTTCTAACAGACGTGTGTAGAAGCTAATATTTTCGCTTCTAAAGAGGATTTGATTGTTAGCAAAGAAAATCTCTACAGTTTCAATATCATCTGTAAAAACCGCTGAAAATTCGCGTAAAGAACGGCTAGGAATTACAACATCAAAATCATCACTATTTTTCTCCAGTGTTAATTTTTTCTGGCTTAGACGATGAGAGTCTGTCGCAACTGTTTTTAGCTCCTTGTGTTGGCTCAATACGAAGTGGACACCTGTCAAAATTGGACGACTTTCTTGTGTACTTGCAGCAAAAGCTGTTTCATTGATAATTTTCTTGAGTAATTTTGTTTCAAGAACCAAAGGAGTGCTTGCTGAAATTTCTTGGATTCGTGGATATTGCTCGCTATCTTTTCCTTTTAGGGTAATTTCTGATTTGCCACTGGTTAAAACAATTTGATTTTGTTCAATTTCTTTAAAATCAAGAGTCACATCAGGTAGACTAGATACAACATTGATAAAGAAAGAAGCTTCAAGAAGGATCGAACCTAGAGAAGTAATTAACAAACCAGCATCTTCATTTTTTTGAGAAATAAAATTTTCAATTGAAATTTGACCATTTGAACCAATTAAAGTAACACCTTCATTGGTCACATCAATTTTGACAGTTGATAAAATAGGAATAGCATTTTTAGAACTAATAGCTCTTTTAGTAGTATTTAAGGCTTGTAGAAATAAATTTTTATTAATTGAAAAATGAATCATGGATTCTCCTTTATTTATTTTTAGTATTAGAAGGATAATAGTAATAATAGAGTCTGTGAAATCTGTGGAAAACAGACTTAAGGTAAGTCATATCAAGTTTTTTGGCTTGTTTAAAAAATGTGGATAAAAAAGATAAAAAAGCGAAAGTTATCCACAAGTTATTTTATTTTCTTTTTGATTGATTCAATTTCTAAACGTAAATTATCATCTTCATCAATCAAAGATTTAATTTTTGCATGGGCGTGAATGACTGTTGTATGATCTTTTCCTCCAAATTCCTTCCCAATTTTTGGAAGACTATTATCTGTCAGTTCTCTAGATAAATACATGGCTACTTGACGGGCCAAAACAATATTTTGAAGGCGTCTGCTTCCCTTCATTTCTTTGACACTAACACCATAAAAGTTACCAACTTCATTTTGGATTTTGTCAATTGGGATGACGAGCATTTGGCTAACATCTTGTTTACGAGCTCTAATAGCTTCTGCAGCAATATCAATAGTGATATCCTTGATTTTTTTTACTCTGGCAATTAAAGTGATGTCGTTGATGGCTCCCTCAAGATCTCGAACATTTGAATCAAATTGCCCAGCTAGGTATTCTAGAGTATCACTTTGGAAATTGTAGCCTAAATGTTCTGTTTTACTTTGTAAAATGGCAATACGTGTTTCAAAGTCAGGAGGTGTAATGGTTTGTGTTAAACCCCAACTAAAGCGCGTGACAAGCCTCTCCTCGAGCCCTTCTAGATGTTTTGGACTTCGATCACTCGTTAGGACAATCTGTTTTTGCTTGTCATGAAGGGCATTAAAGGTATTGAAAAATTCTTCCTGAGTTGCGACTTTTTTTCCGCTGAGTGACTGGATATCATCGATTAACAAAAGATCAAGACTGCGGTAGGTCTTTTTAAACTTTTCCATTTCCCCAAGCCTTAGGTGATCCAGAAAGTCATTAATAAAGCTTTCAGCAGGAATGTACTTAACACGCGCATCAGGAATATTTTTCAAAATCTCATTCCCAATCGCATTGAGCAAATGAGTCTTCCCAAGCCCAGGTCCCCCATAGATAAAAAGAGGATTATAGGTCAGAGCCAAATCTTCAGAAACAGCCAAGGCGGCTGATACAGCCCAAACATTTCCATCCCCTTGGATAAAATTATCAAAGGTATACTTCTCTTTTAATCCAGTATCTGAATAAGGAATAGAAGCTAACTTTGGACTATAGTCATATAAAGTTGAATTTGTAGCTTCTTCAACTTGTGATATAGTCGTATCTTGAGGTTTTGTGAAAATATAGTGGGGAGTTATTTCAGCATCATAAATCTCAAAACCAGCTACTACAATGATATCTTTTAGTTGTTTTTCCCAGACCATTTCCATTTCAGATCGTGGTAAAAATATAGTAGCAACATTTTCTTCTACCTTGATGAGTTCAGCTTGAATAGCATAGAAATCATACATGGATCGAGTTAGTCTTTCTTGCGCAAATTCTAAGATACGATTCCAAAATTGTTTTTCTTTCAATCCGTTCTCCTCCTTTACTACTTGTTTAAAAGTTTAATGCTAGACTTATTTTACCATAGATAGTAAGAATTTTCCACAAGCTGTGAAAAATAATCCACAATGTTATCAAGTTTTATCCACAGGTTGGGGATAAAATTAAAAACTATTGATTTATTAAGCTTTTTATCGAAAAAAATAGTGGATAACCTTGTGAGATAAAAAAATAAAAGAACAGCCTTATTTCAGGCTGTTGATAATTCTACTGTATTCTTCTTGATTTGAAAAAGAAATAATGATTTTTCCACTGTCTTTTTTAGATAGTTTGATTTTTACATCTAATCCGAGTAGTTTTTTTAACTGTTCTTCTTCATTTTGTATGAAATGATCATTTTTTTGCTGTTTCTTTTGTTTTTTCTCTGTCAGAAGAGCTTCTAACTTCCTTACAGAAATGTCTTCCTCTATAATTCGTTGAAAGAAATAGTCTTGTTGTTCCTTATTCAACCCGACTAGAGAACGCGCATGGGCTTGTGATAGTTTGCCATTTTCTACTTCTGAGAGGATCGGTTCTGGCAAGGAAAGCAAACGAATGGAGTTGCTGATGTAAGGACGAGACTTGCCCATTTTATCTGCAATTTCAGCATGGGTAAATCCTTTCTCTACGAGAGATTCATAGGCGCGTGCTTCTTCTATTGGATTTAAATTTTCTCTCTGTAAATTTTCAATGATAGACTGGACCATCATCTCTTGATCTGAAAGTTGTTTAACAACAGCTGGGATAGACCTTAGACCAGCTAAAAGTGAAGCACGATATCGTCTCTCTCCTGCAAGGATTTCATAACCAATCACAGGAGATTGACGAACAATAATCGGTTGAATGACCCCATTTTCTTTGATAGACTGTGCTAGTTCATGTAGTTTTTCTCTATCAAATTCTTTTCGAGGTTGATAGGGATTTTTTTGTATATCCGTGATAGAAATTATTTCAAATTTTTCCATGATTCTACACTAACACATCTTTTCTTTTATGTAAAGCTTTCTTTACATAGATGTCAATTAAGATTCTAAATCACCTGAACTCTTGTCAAGTTTAATAGATGTAGTTTCTTCTTTACCGTTACGATAATAAGTTATTTTAATGGTGTCTCCAATAGAATGATTGTAAAGAGCACTTTGTAAGTCTGTTGATGAAGCAATCTCTTTGTCATCTACTTTTGTAATAACATCGTATTTTTCAAGGTGACCATTGGCGGGCATATTGCTTTGTACAGAACGAACAACTACACCAGATGTTACATTGCTTGGAATATTCAGTCTTCTAAGATCACTTGTATTAATATTTGAGAGATTGACCATTTGGATGCCCAAAGCTGGGCGAGTCACTTTTCCGTTCTTTTCTAATTGTTCAATGATATTGATAGCATCATTTGCAGGAATTGCGAAACCAAGTCCTTCTACAGATGTTCCTCCATTTGTGGCAATTTTACTTGAGGTAATTCCGATAACCTGTCCTTGAATATTGATTAGTGGGCCACCAGAGTTACCTGGGTTGATAGCAGTATCAGTTTGGATGGCTTTTGTAGAAATGGCTTGTCCATCTTCAGATTTTAAGGATACATTTCGATTGAGACTAGATACGATACCTTGAGTGACAGTATTTGCATATTCAGAACCTAACGGACTACCAATAGCAATAGCAGTTTCTCCTACGGTTAACTTGCTAGAATCACCAAACTCAGCTACTGTTGTAACTTTTTCTGAAGAGATTTTGACGACAGCAATATCAGAGAAAGTGTCAGCTCCGACAATTTCTCCAGGTACTTTAGTCCCATCTGACAATCGAATATCTACTTTGCTGGCGCCATTTATAACGTGATTGTTGGTGACGATGTAGGCTTCTTTATCATTCTTTTTATAAATAACTCCAGATCCTTCACTAGAGATTTGCTGAGAATCTGTATCAGTATCATCATTGCCAAATACGCTATTTTGTCTGTTAGCTGAATAAGTAATAACAGAAACAACAGCATCTTTTACTTTGTTAACAGCCTGAGTTGTTGAGTTTTCGTTCTTATAGGCAGTTTGTGTAATAGTACTATTGTTGTTAGAGTTGCTTACACTACTTTTTTGAGTTAGTTGGTTTATTGAAAAACTACCCAAGGCTCCACTAAAAAAGCTAATGACGATAACGACTAATAATTGAAACCCTTTTTTGTAAAATGTTTTTAAATGTTTCATATTTGCCTCCATATTTTTGAATTACTGAAAGTATAAACTGACTAGCTTAATTATAACTTAAACATAAAAGTTTTTCACAGACTGTGGATAACTTCCAAAAATCTGTGGTTTTCTCGGTTAAAATTAACCTTTTATTTTGTGAATAAGATGTGAAAAAATAGAGAATATGTTAGAATAGAGTCATGAAAATTAAAGTTGTAACAGTTGGGAAACTGAAAGAAAAGTATTTAAAAGATGGTATCGCGGAATATTCAAAACGAATTTCTCGATTTGCTAAGCTTGAAATGATTGAGCTAGCAGATGAAAAAACACCAGATAAGGCCAGTGAGTCAGAAAATCAAAAGATTTTAGAAATAGAAGGTCAGAGAATTTTATCAAAAGTTGGTGACCGTGATTTCGTTATTGTGTTGGCTATCGAAGGGAGAACTTTCTCCTCAGAAGAATTTAGTAAGCAGTTAGAAGAAGCTCCTATAAAAGGATTTTCTACTCTTACCTTTATTATTGGAGGGAGTTTAGGATTATCATCAGCTGTAAAAAAGAGAGCTAATCTTTCTGTCAGTTTTGGTCGCTTAACCTTTCCCCATCAGTTAATGAGACTAGTTCTTGCTGAACAAATTTATCGCGCTTTTACGATTCAGCAAGGCTCCCCCTATCATAAATAGAAAATTGACTTTTAATTGAATTTTTGGTAGAATAATTGTGTTAGGTCTCATAGCTCAGCTGGATAGAGCATTCGCCTTCTAAGCGAACGGTCGCAGGTTCGAATCCTGCTGGGATCAATATAGTAGTAAAGCTGGGAATTTTCCCGGCTTTTTTCTTAAAAAAGTACACTTGAGGAGAAAAAAATGACAGTTGAGAGAATTTTATCTAAAACGAAATTCCATTTTGTATAATGGTTTTTGTAAGTTAGCTTACAAGAAAAAACATTTTAGGAGATTTTATTATGAAAAACACAGTTAAATTGGAACAGTTTGTAGCCTTGAAGGAAAAAGACTTGCAGGAGATTAAAGGTGGGGAGATGAGACTGCCAAAAATCCTCCGTGATTTTATTTTCCCAAGAAAAAAGTAATAAAATAAGGGGAAAGAGTAATGAATTTATTTGGATTTGGGACAGTTATTGGTCATTTTTTAATTATTAGTCACAGTTACCGTTTAATTTGTAAAGATCAAATAAAATCAAAGGAACTATATTTTTTTGGTATCTATACATTACTAGTAGAAGCAGTACTTGAACTTTCCTTTTATCTTCTATATTTAGATGAAATAGTGATTGAAAGATTTTTATTTCCTTTGGGCTTATATTCCTATTTTCGATGGATTAAACAGTATGAGAGGGATAGAGGACTATTCCTAAGTTTACTACTATCTCTTTTATATGAGAGCACTCATAACTTTCTGTCCGTAACTTTCTCCTCTATAACAGGAGATAACTTTGTTTCACAATATCATGACCCATTCTTTTTCGTTGTAACGGTGTTGACCTATTTTGTTGTCTTAAAAATCATTCATTATTTCCATTTGGAACTATCCTATTTTGACAAAGACTACCTCTATCCTTTCTTGAAAAAAGTATTTTTTGCTTTACTACTGCTCCATACTGCATCTTTCGTTTCAGATATGGTAAGTACGGTTAAACATTTGAATAGTTTTGGAAGTATTTTGTCATCTATAGTCTTTATTTCTCTCCTTTTGACCTTCTTTGCAATGAATTCTCATAAAGTTCA
The DNA here is from genome assembly GCA_905221125.1 of bacterium. Taxonomy (GTDB): domain Bacteria; phylum Bacillota; class Bacilli; order Lactobacillales; family Streptococcaceae; genus Streptococcus. Next base: position 18,238 of record CAJNBY010000012.1, read on the forward strand.
AATGGAGAAAGAGATTGCTTTGAAGCAGAAAAAATTTGAACAGAAACATTTACAGAATTACACAGATGAAATTGTCGGTCTGTATAATGAAATCCGTGGTTTTCGACATGATTATGCTGGGATGCTTGTCAGCATGCAGATGGCAATTGACAGTGGTGATTTACAGGAAATTGACAGAGTTTACAATGAAGTTTTGGTTAAAGCCAATCATAAATTGCGTTCAGATAAGTACACTTACTTTGATTTGAACAACATAGAAGATTCAGCTTTACGAAGTTTGGTTGCTCAGTCCATTGTCTATGCAAGAAATAATGGTGTAGAGTTTACACTGGAAGTAAAAGATACGATTACCAGGCTCCCAATTGAACTATTGGATTTGGTTCGTATCATGAGCGTTTTATTGAACAATGCTGTCGAAGGATCGGCTGATAGCTATAAAAAGCAGATGGAAGTAGCAGTTATTAAGATGGAAACTGAAACAGTTATTGTAATTCAGAATTCATGTAAAATGACGATGACTCCTTCAGGAGATCTATTTGCCTTAGGATTCTCCACTAAGGGAAGAAATCGAGGAGTCGGATTAAATAATGTGAAAGAACTACTAGATAAGTACAACAATATTATTTTAGAAACAGAGATGGAAGGCAGTACATTTAGACAAATTATTAGATTTAAGAGGGAATTTGAATGAAAGTTTTAATTTTAGAAGATGTTATTGAACATCAAGTGAGACTAGAGAGAATATTGGATGAAATTTCGAAAGAATCGAATATTCCAATATCATACAAGACAACAGGAAAAGTCCGTGAATTTGAAGAATACATTGAAAACGATGAAGTAAATCAGCTTTATTTCCTAGATATCGATATTCATGGAATTGAGAAAAAGGGATTTGAAGTGGCTCAGCTCATTCGTCATTACAATCCTTACGCTATTATCGTCTTTATCACCAGTCGGTCAGAGTTTGCGACTTTGACCTATAAATACCAGGTATCAGCCCTAGATTTTGTTGATAAGGATATCAATGATGAGATGTTTAAGAAGAGAATTGAGCAAAATATCTTCTACACGAAGAGTATGTTACTTGAAAATGAAGATGTGGTAGATTATTTTGATTACAATTACAAGGGAAATGATTTAAAAATTCCTTACCATGATATTTTGTATATTGAAACGACAGGAGTCTCTCATAAATTGCGCATTATTGGTAAGAATTTTGCCAAAGAGTTTTACGGTACCATGACAGATATTCAGGAAAAGGACAAACATACCCAGCGATTTTATTCTCCTCATAAGTCATTTTTGGTAAATATAGGAAACATCAGAGAAATTGATCGAAAGAATCTAGAAGTTGTTTTCTATGAAGACCATCGCTGTCCTATTTCAAGGTTAAAAATTAGAAAGTTAAAAGATATTTTAGAGAAAAAATCTCAAAAGTGATTGACAATTAGTAAGAAATTGATATAATGGTTATATCTGCTACAGATAGAAGGTCCGTTGGTCAAGGGGTTAAGACACCGCCTTTTCACGGCGGTAACACGGGTTCGAATCCCGTACGGACTATTTTATCCGCCATAGCTCAGTTGGTAGTAGCGCATGACTGTTAATCATGATGTCGTAGGTTCGAGTCCTACTGGCGGAGTATAGATAAAAGGGAACACAGCTGTGTTCCTCTTTTTATGTCAATTTGCATCACCAAGCATCTTCATAAGGAAGTCTGTTATTTCTTGAGGACTTTCTTTTTTTCCATGTGCAATCCAAGTTTGACAGACACCAAAAAGTGCATGAGTTAGATAGATGCTACTATATTCTAATTCAATGGTATTTAGATTTAGTTGCATAAATTGCTTTTGTAAATCTGTACTGAGCATGATATGAAGTTTATTTCGTAAGAAATTTTGGATTTCTTTGGTCCCGTTTTCAGAAAGAAGGGCAGCTAGAAGTGGTTCTGATTCTAGATATTCAAATACTTCTAAAATAGCGTCTCTTTTGTGATGAGCATGTTTTTGAAAAATATATTCAAATGTATGGAATAGCTTACTTTGATAGTGCTCAATCATATCATACTTATCCTTATAGTGAGTATAGAAGCTGGAACGACTAATTCCAGCTTTTTCTGCTAACTTGACAGTAGAAATTTGATCAAATGGCTGTTCCATCAGTAATTGTACCATAGCATTTTCAATAGTTCTCTTTGTTTTTAAGCGTTTATTACTTTCTTGCATATTTCCTCCTTGTAAACAAATTAGACTATCTGTCTAAAAATGGATTTTTTATCTTGTAATTTAGATTTTTTAATGTATAATCTATTATATCAAAATTTTAGACAATATGTTTAAAAAAGGAGAATCTATGTTTAAAGAATGGAAAGCAATTTTTAAAAAACCAACCTTTATTATTGTCATGATAGGGATTTCTCTTATTCCAGCTCTGTACAATATCATATTTTTGTCATCAATGTGGGATCCATATGGGCAATTGTCTGACTTACCTGTGGCAGTTGTCAATCATGATAAAGAGGCTTCCTATAATGGTAATACCATGGCTATAGGAAAAGACATGGTATCCAATTTAAAAGAAAATAAAAGCTTAGATTTTCATTTCGTAGATGAAGATGAAGGAAAGAAGGGATTGGAAGATGGCAATTACTATATGGTAGTGACTTTACCAAGTGATTTATCTGAAAAAGCAGCTTCGATTTTAACGAATCATCCAGAGCAAATGCAAATCGATTATCAGACTTCAAGTGGTCATAGTTTTATTGCTAGCAAGATGAGCGATTCTGCGATGACACAATTGAAGCAGAATGTTTCTACCAATGTAACCGAGACCTATACTAAAGCTTTATTTAACAAGATGGTCGAATTAAAGGATGGTATGAGTCAAGCAGCTTCTGGTAGTGAAAAATTAACTGATGGAGCGAATCAATTAGTGACAGGAAGTCAAACATTAACTACCAACCTGCACTCTTTAGCAGATTCAAGTTTAACATTTTCAAATGGAACGGAGCAGTTTACTAAAGGATTATCTGCTTATGTTTCTGGTGTTGAACAACTTCATCTTGGCTTAGGGACTTTTAATAGTGGATTGCTTACATATACTGGTGCAGTGAGTAAATTAGATAGCGGATTAGGTCAATTAGCTTCTAAAAGTCCTGAATTAGTAGGAGGAATCAATCAATTATATACTGGTGTAGAGGCCTATACTGGCGGTGTTTCACAACTCAATACTGGTCTTAATCAATTTTCATCTGGTGTTAGTGCCTATACAAACGGAGTGGGAAATCTTGCAACAGGTGCTAATCAGTTATCTAGTCAATCAGCTACACTTCGAATGGGTGTGGAGCAATTAAGTGAAGGGATTCAACAACTTTCTAGTAAGTTAGATGCTTCGTCTGGGAAAAAAGATCAAATTAATCAATTATCTTCTGGTCTAAATCAGTTAAATCAAGTTATTCAAAATATTGATGTTGGAGATACAAAACAATTAGATTCTGTTTTATCAAGTATAGTATCTCTTTCTAATCAAATGTTAGCACGTGCGCAGTCTGATAAAGCGACTACATTAGCTAATATTCAATCGACAGCAGCTTATCAATCATTGACAAGTGAGCAACAAGCTGAGATAAGCGCTTCTGTATCTCAAAATTCGACTGATAGTATTCAATCGGCTCAGTCAATTGTAGCTTTAGTACAAGGTTTACAGAGAAGTTTAAAAAACTTACAAAATCAATCTTCAAATCTTTCGACATTAAAAAATCAAGCTAATCAAGTATTACCGCTTGCTTCTACTTCTTTGACAGGATTGTCAAGTGGATTAACAGAGATACAAGGAGCTGTTACTAGTAAATTAGTTCCTGCCAGTCAGTCGATTGCATCAGGTGTAAACGCATATACTATAGGTGTTGATAAAGTTTCTCAGGGAGCAAGTCAACTAAGTGAAAAGAATTCCACCTTGACAGGTAGTTTGGATCAACTAGTTTCAGGCTCAACTACCTTGACACAAAAATCTTCTAACTTGACAGCAGGAGTTGGTCAATTAGTTGAAAAAACTCCAGAATTAGTGTCTGGTATTGAAAAATTATCAACTGGCTCTAACCAATTGAATTACAAGAGTCAAGAATTGATAGCAGGAGTTGATAAATTGCAGTCAGGCTCTAGCCAACTAGCTGACAAATCTAGTCAGTTACTTTCAGGTGCTTCTCAATTAGAAAGTGGAGCTAATAAATTGGCAGATGGAGCTGGGAAACTAGCAGAAGGTGGAACAAAGTTAACTTCTGGATTGGAAGGTTTACAGACAGGAGTTGCTTCTTTGGGACAAGGATTAGGTAATGCTAGTGATCAACTCAAGTCAGCATCAACAGAATCTAAAAATGCAGAGATTTTGTCAAATCCTCTCAGTCTATCCAAAACTGACAATGACCAAGTTCCTGTAAATGGAATTGCAATGGCTCCTTATATGATATCAGTTGCTCTCTTTGTTGCAGCAATATCAACGAATATGATCTTTGCGAAGCTACCTTCAGGACGTCATCCAGAGAGCCGTTGGGCTTGGTTGAAATCTCGAGCTGAAATAAATGGTATTATAGCTGTTTTAGCAGGGATTTTGGTATATGGAGGAGTTCATCTTATTGGTTTAACTGCTAATCATGAGATGAGAACACTTATTCTCATTATCCTAACAAGTTTAGTATTTATGTCCATGGTGACCGCTTTAACAACATGGAATAGCCGTATAGGAGCTTTCTTTTCTCTTATTTTGCTTTTATTACAGTTAGCATCAAGTGCAGGTACTTACCCACTTGCTTTGACAAATGATTTCTTTAGAGCCATTAATCCTTGGTTACCAATGAGTTATTCAGTTTCTGGATTACGACAAACAATCTCTATGACAGGAAATATTCATCATCAAGTCATTTTCCTTGTCATTATACTAGTACTATTTATTTGTTTAGGTATGCTAGCCTATCAACCTAAGAAAATGGAAGAAGATTAAAAAAATCGACCAACTGGTCGATTTTTTTTATATCTTAGATGACTTTCGTTTGTGATTATAAATTCCAAATAGTAAAAGTGAAGTAAAGGAACAGATTGCTCCAGTAATAAAACCATTGGGAATAAAGGAAAGTGTAATAGTTCCTTTTCCCTTGGGAACATCAACTTTCATAAATCCAGTTTGAGCTTGTTTAATTTCTATTTTCTTATCATCTTGGTAGGCAGACCAACCTTTGTCATAAGGAATGGTGAAGAAAATAGATGTATCTTGTTTGACATCATATCTAGCAAAAACCCTGTTTTTAGAAGTTGATACTGTTACAGGCTGTTCTTTAATTTTTTGAATTGCCTCAGTTAAAGTTTGGGTATCTAAACTATAGAAAGTAGGAGATTCAAATGATACTTGTGAATTTCCAGGGAAACTAACATTGATATTGAAAGTTTTTTTCTCTTTTGTATAGCCTAGATTAAAGAAGGAGAAGACATTATCAGTTGTAAAAGTCTTTTTTTCACCATTTACAAGGATGTCAACCTTCTTTTGTTTATCATTAGAAAAGTGAAGATTTGTGAAAGAAAGATAAACTTGGCTGTTTTCTGGTACTTCAATTTGATACTGGATTGCTGCATCCTCATTTGAAGAACTTGTAACACTAATCAAATCATCAGTATTCTCTGTTTTTTCATAGGGTATTGGAGAAAAATAATCAAAATTGACGTTAGCAAGTTGATTTAAAAATGAGGCCTGATTATCCAAGGTATGTTCATTGAACTTGACATCATTGTAAACAGATTGACTAGCAAAGGCAATCGGAAGAGAGAATTGATTTTCATATAGGGTAAGATTATCTTTTTGATATACATCTTGGAAACCATACTTATCAATAGGGTTTTCTGAGATATTGTACTGAATTCCAAATAAACTATCAGCTAAAATGCTATTATTGGCATAACGGAGATTGAGATTGGTCCCAGAGGATTTAAACCCAAGTTTATCCAAAGTAGAGCTTGCTGAACGATTTCGAACAGAAGAAAATTGAGAGATTCCATTGTAGTTGAATTTCATACTGTCATTTCCTGTCTGAGTCTCTAGTTTCTCAGTACGAGTAAATGAATTTCCAATATATGTTGAGAAAGAGTCCATAGCTGGTATATCTCTACTATATGCACTTTGAGAAGCAAATCCCCATTCCTTAGCAATTCCGTCCATTTGAGATGAAGCATTTAAACTCATTTCAACCAGTATAAATAAAGAGATTAGAATGGCAAACAGTTTTACAGAGATAAACTTTTTGATAACTGCAAGGAGTAAAAGAGAATAGACAACTAAAAATTCAAGAGTAAGTAGAATATTCAAATCTGTTAAAAAAGAATAATATGATTTTAGATAGATGGTGGCTAAAAATCCTATTATAACAAGAAAAAGCGAAGCTAAAAAATTCCAGACTTTGATTTCTTTCAGACGATTTAAGACTTCCGCTGCTGTATAAATTAACAAGGTAGAGAAAATCCAAGCATAACGATGTAAAAACATGTTTGGAGTATGCATGCCTTGCCAAAATAAATCAAGAGCTTCAATATAAAAGCTTGCAATTAGAAATGCAAAGAAGATTGCATAGATAAGTTTCACGTGAAACTTAATAGATTTCATCGTAAAAAATAAAATAGTCAAAATAAAGGGAAGTAGTCCAACAAAAATCATTGGGATGGCCCCATACTTTGTTGTGTCAAAGGAACCGATGAATTGTTTAGCAAAGAGATCAAGATACCAGCTACTTTCAGTTTGAAACTTTGTAATTTCAGTTAATTTTTCCCCATGTGTCTGTAAATCAAACAGAGTAGGAAGAGTTAGAATCAAACTAGCCATACCAGCTAAAACGGAGGTGATTATGAAATCAAGAAAAGATGATTTTCGAGTTTTAAAGTCCCAAGAAATTTGGCAGAGATACCAGAAAATAAGAAACAATGCTGTCATATAGCCAAAATAATAGTTTTGGATAAATAAGATTGACAGACTTGTAAAGTACAATAGGAAATTCTTTTCAGTGATAAGTAGCTGTAAACCAGTTATAATTAAAGGAATCAAGATAAAAACATCTAGCCAGGTTTTTATCTCTAATTGACTGACAGTGAAACTCATCAGAGCATAGGAAGTAGATAAAGCTAGTTTTAAAGGCTTAGGAATCGATTGAAATAATTTATTTAAACTAAAGTAAGTTGACAGTCCAATCAATCCAAATTTTAAGAGAGTTGTCAGATAGACAGCGTCTGGCATATTAGTTAGATCAAAAAAGTAAACTAGTGGTGAAAGGAAACTACCCAAGTAATAACTAGATAGGGCATAGAAATTCAATCCGAGGCCACTTGTAAAGGTGTAGAACAAACTACCATTTCCATGTAGGATATTTCTTAGAGCTATATCAAAAATAACGTATTGATGAAACCCATCTCCTAATAGTGGAGATGTATCGCTATTCCAGTAGATACCTTGAGATAGATATACTCCTATCATAATGATTATGGGAATGATGAAAGAAACAAAATAGGTCCAATATGTTTTAAAAAATAATTTCATTTTACCTCATAAAATGTTAGAAAACTCAGCTGGTTAGCCCAACTGAGTTTTGAATTTTTTTAGTCTTTCCAAAGTTCTTTAACTTTTGCTTGTACTTCTGCATTCTCTAGGAATTCATCATATGTTTCATCGATACGGTCAATGACGCCATTTTTAGACAAGACAATGATATGGTTGGCTAGAGTTTGAATAAACTCGTGGTCATGGCTGGCAAAGATGATTGATTCTTTAAAGTTTTTCAATCCATCATTCAAGCTTGAGATAGATTCCAAGTCCAAGTGATTGGTTGGATCATCAAGTACAAGGACATTTGATTTTAAGAGCATGAGTTTTGAAAGCATGACACGAACTTTTTCTCCCCCTGACAAGACATTTACAGGTTTGTTAACCTCATCTCCAGAGAAGAGCATACGGCCGAGGAAACCACGTAGGAAAGTATTGTCATCTTCTTCTTTACTTGCGAATTGACGCAACCAGTCAAGGATTGACTCTCCTCCTGCAAAATCTGCCGAGTTATCTTTTGGCAGGTAAGATTGACTAGTGGTCACTCCCCACTTGACAGTTCCTTCATAGTCAATGTCTCCCATGATTGCACGAATTAATGCAGTCGTTTGGATGTCATTTTGTCCAATAAGCGCTGTCTTATCACCTGGACGCAAGATAAAGCTGATATTATCTAAAATAGTCTCACCATCAATCTTTACAGTTAGATTTTCTACTGTCAAGAGATCATTACCAATCTCACGTTCCGCTTTAAAGTTGATAAATGGATATTTACGACTAGATGGTACAATTTCTTCAAGTTCAATCTTATCAAGCATTTTCTTACGTGATGTTGCTTGTCTTGATTTAGAAGCATTAGCAGAGAAACGAGCAACGAACTCTTGCAATTGTTTAATTTTTTCTTCTGCTTTGGCATTACGGTCTGCTAGCAATTTAGCAGCGAGCTCAGAAGATTCTTTCCAGAAGTCGTAGTTTCCGACATAGAGTTTGATTTTTCCAAAGTCAAGGTCGGCCATGTGAGTACATACTTTGTTTAAGAAGTGACGGTCGTGGGATACTACGATAACTGTGTTATCAAAGTCAATCAAGAAGTCTTCTAACCAAGTAATAGATTGGATGTCTAAACCGTTGGTAGGCTCGTCCAAGAGAAGAACATCTGGTTTACCAAAAAGTGCTTTGGCGAGGAGAACTTTTACTTTTTCACCGTTGGCCAATTCGCTCATGTTTTGATAGTGCAATTCTTCTGGAATGTTTAGGTTTTGAAGTAGTTGAGAGGCTTCGCTTTCTGCTTCCCAGCCTCCAAGCTCGGCAAACTCTCCTTCGAGTTCGGCAGCACGCACTCCATCCTCATCTGAGAAATCTTCCTTCATGTAGATGGCATCTTTCTCTTTCATGATGCTATAAAGTTTTTCATTTCCCATGATAACAACATCAATGGCACGTTCATCTTCATAGTCAAAGTGATTTTGACGAAGAACAGAGAGACGTTCATCTGGACCAAGAGAGATGTGACCAGTAGTAGGTTCGATATCTCCGGCTAAAATTTTTAAAAAGGTTGATTTTCCGGCACCATTAGCACCAATTAATCCATAAGTATTTCCTTCTGTAAATTTGATATTGACATCATCAAAAAGTTTGCGATCACTAAAACGTAGTGAAACATCAGATACTGTAAGCAATGTTTTTCTCCTATATATGTAATATATTTATTCTACTAGAAAATACGGAAATATTCAAATTTTTATCTGTTAATTTTGTGTAAATTACATTTACAGTACACTTTACACAAAACCGTGAATAGCAAGGTTGATTTATTTTGATAAATTGCGGTTATTTCATTAAAAAAATGCTATAATTGAAGGGACTATATCGAAGGAGAACAAAATGACTAAACCCATTATTTTAACAGGAGACCGTCCAACAGGAAAATTGCATATTGGACATTATGTTGGAAGTCTCAAAAATCGAGTATTATTACAGGAAGAGGGTAAGTATGATATGTTTGTGTTCTTGGCTGACCAACAAGCCTTGACAGATCACGCCAAAGATCCTCAAACCATTGTAGAGTCTATCGGAAATGTGGCTTTGGATTATCTTGCAGTTGGATTGGATCCAAGTAAGTCAACTATCTTTATTCAAAGTCAAATTCCAGAATTAGCTGAGTTGTCTATGTATTATATGAATCTAGTTTCATTAGCACGTTTGGAGCGCAATCCAACTGTCAAGACAGAGATTGCTCAGAAAGGCTTTGGAGAAAGTATTCCGACAGGCTTTTTAGTCTATCCAATCGCTCAAGCAGCTGATATCACAGCTTTCAAGGCTAATTATGTTCCTGTAGGAACAGACCAAAAACCAATGATTGAGCAAACTCGTGAAATTGTTCGTTCTTTTAACAATGCATATAACTGTAATGTTTTGGTGGAACCGGAAGGTATTTATCCAGAAAATGAGAGAGCAGGTCGTTTGCCTGGTTTAGATGGAAATGCTAAAATGTCTAAATCACTTAATAACGGTATTTATTTAGCTGATGATGCGGATACTTTGCGTAAAAAAGTAATGAGTATGTATACAGATCCAGATCATATCCGCGTTGAGGATCCAGGTAAAATTGAAGGAAATATGGTTTTCCATTATCTAGATGTTTTTGGTCGTCCAGAAGATGCTCAAGAAATTGCTGATATGAAAGAACATTATCAACGAGGTGGTCTTGGTGATGTGAAAACCAAACGTTATCTACTTGAAATATTAGAACGTGAACTGGGTCCTATTCGTGAGCGCCGTATCGAATTTGCTAAGGATATGGGAGAAGTTTATAATATGCTTCAAAAAGGTAGTGAAAGAGCGCGTGAAGTTGCAGGTCAAACCCTATCTGAGGTTAAAGGAGCAATGGGACTTCATTACTTTAACTAAGTTTATTTTACAAGAAACTATCATTTCTATTTCGAAGAAAAGATAGTTTTTTATTTACCCCTGTAACATTTGACAAATTTTTATAGAATGGTATGATAGATACAATATAAAAAGAGTCAAGCTCAAAAAGAAAGAAAAGAGGAAACTTCGAATGTCTAATTGGGACACTAAATTTTTGAAAAAAGGTTTTACCTTTGATGATGTATTGCTTATTCCAGCTGAAAGTCATGTGTTGCCTAACGATGCAGATTTAACAACTAAATTGGCAGATAATTTGACTTTAAATATCCCAATTATTACCGCTGCTATGGACACAGTAACAGAGAGTCAAATGGCTATTGCTATTGCTCGTGCAGGTGGTCTCGGAGTTATCCATAAAAACATGTCTATTGCTCAACAAGCAGACGAGGTTCGCAAGGTAAAACGTTCTGAAAATGGAGTTATTATTGATCCCTTCTTCTTGACGCCTGAACATACAATTGCTGAAGCTGATGAGCTTATGGGACGTTACCGCATCAGTGGTGTTCCAGTTGTTGAAACACTTGAAAATCGTAAATTGGTTGGTATTTTGACAAACCGAGATCTTCGTTTTATTTCAGATTATAACCAACCAATCTCAAATCATATGACTAGTGAAAATCTTGTTACTGCTCCTGTGGGTACAGATCTTGCAACAGCTGAGAGCATTCTTCAAGAACACCGTATTGAAAAACTTCCTTTAGTAGATGAAGAAGGTCGTCTTTCTGGTTTGATTACTATCAAAGATATTGAAAAAGTTATTGAGTTTCCAAATGCTGCTAAAGATGAGTTTGGTCGTCTCTTAGTTGCAGGTGCAGTAGGTGTTACTTCAGATACATTTGAACGTGCAGAGGCTCTTTTTGAGGCAGGAGCGGATGCGATTGTTATTGATACTGCACATGGTCATTCTGCAGGTGTCTTGCGTAAAATTTCCGAGATTCGTGCTCACTTCCCAGATCGTACTTTGATTGCTGGAAATATTGCAACAGCTGAGGGTGCACGTGCCCTCTATGAAGCGGGTGTAGACGTTGTTAAGGTTGGTATTGGACCAGGTTCTATCTGTACTACTCGTGTGATTGCTGGTGTTGGTGTTCCGCAAGTAACAGCTATCTACGATGCTGCAGCTGTTGCGCGTGAATATGGTAAAACGATCATTGCTGACGGTGGAATCAAGTATTCTGGAGATATTGTAAAAGCACTTGCGGCTGGTGGAAATGCTGTTATGCTTGGATCAATGTTTGCTGGAACTGATGAAGCTCCAGGAGAAACTGAAATCTTCCAAGGACGTAAGTTCAAGACTTACCGTGGTATGGGATCAATTGCTGCTATGAAAAAAGGCTCAAGCGATCGTTACTTCCAAGGTTCTGTCAATGAAGCAAATAAACTTGTTCCAGAAGGAATTGAAGGTCGTGTTGCTTATAAAGGAGCAGCAGCTGATATTGTCTTCCAAATGATTGGCGGTATCCGATCTGGTATGGGTTACTGTGGTGCAGCTAACCTTAAAGAACTACATGATAATGCTCAATTTATTGAAATGTCTGGTGCTGGTTTGAAAGAAAGCCACCCTCATGATGTACAAATTACTAATGAGGCACCAAATTATTCTATGTAAAAGAAATAAAAAGAACTCCTGCGAAAAACAGGAGTTCTTTTACAATGTTGTCAATCTTTGTTTACAGTAACTTTACCATCCTGGATAGTGAAAATACTTAGATTTTCTGGTAGATTTTGAAGATGATCTAAGCTTGTTGTTGTAATAAAGGTTTGGATTGATTGAGAAATCGTTTCTAATAATTTTAACTGTCTAGTGTTGTCAAGTTCACTCATAACATCGTCAAGTAGTAATATTGGGGATTCTGTAGTAACACTTTCCATTAGTTCGATTTCTGCTAATTTTATAGAAAGGACGAGACTACGATGTTGGCCTTGACTTCCAAAACTAGCATCCATCCCATTTATATAAAAAGAAATGTCATCTCGATGAGGACCGACACCAGTATTCTTTTTAAATAAATCTCTGGATCTACTTTTTTCTAAAGCAATTTTGAAAAATTCGGATAAGTCTTCTTTGTCAGTTATCTTGACAGAAGATTGATAGAATATTGACAACTCTTCAATCTGGTTAGAGAGTTCAAAATGTTTCTTACGCCCAAATGATTCTAGTTTTTTTATGAAATCTAAGCGGTGATTCATTACACGACATCCATAATCAATTAGCTGATCATCCAACACAGAAAGGAAGGTTTCATCTATTTTTTGATCTGATTTTAGATAAGTATTTCTTTGTTTTAGGATGTGATTATAATTGGTTAAGTCAGATAGATAGATTGGCTTAATTTGTCCAAGCTCCATATCAATAAATTTTCGTCGAACCGAAGGTGCTCCTTTAATTAGTTGTAAATCTTCAGGAGCAAATAAGACAACATTCATGTGTCCTACATAATCTGAAAGGCGTGCTTGTTTTAAATGATTAACTTTTGTCACACGGCCTTTTTGTGTTAGTTCGATTTCTAGGGGAATGGATCCAGTTTTTTTCTGAACGAGACCTGAAAGATGAAGTTGTTCCTCATCAAAATGAATGAGATTTTTATCTGTTCGAGTTCGATGACTACGCGTTAAGGCTAAAAAATAGATAGCCTCTAGCATATTTGTTTTTCCTTGTGCATTATGTCCCAAAAAGACATTCAATTTAGGATTAAAGTCTATTTTTGTCTCTTTGTAATTACGAAAAGTCTTGAGAGATAGGTTTTGTAGCCACATGATTATCTACCAGGGAATCGTGGAGCTTGTTTGCTTTTAGGTGATGAAGCAGGTTTGGATTTGTCTTTTTTAACTCCCTTATTCATCTCTTTGACAAGTTTAGCGATCCGTTCTTTTTCAACTTTATCAGCTTGGTATTCCTCTTGTTCTTCAGAAGTAGGTTGTGTCAACAAGATGTCAATGTCCATGTCAGGGATGTCAACTTTATCGCCAATACGAAGTTTTTTACCACGACGACTTTCTAATTCCCCATTAAAGTAAACAGAATGTTCAGAGAGAAAGGATTTGATAGCTCCTCCGCTATGTGTAATTCCAAGTTCTTTGAGTAGTGCTTGGAGGGTAATAAATTCTTCAAATAATTTGTATTCCATAATTCACCTCAATCTTTGGTATTATACCATATTTTCCTAAAAATAGTGAGAGAAACAGGGAGAATTGTAAGCGTTTTTTATTTCAAAAGTATTACAGAGAACAAGAAAATTTCAGGTTTTCGTGATATAATAGAAGTCTGTACATAAGGAGGTAAATCATGGAGTTAGTGCATGGAATTTCAACACATTTTATCCAATCAAAGAAGTTTAAAACGAACAAAATCACCGTGCGTTTTACAGCTCCATTATCTCTTGATACGATTGCAGGTCGCATGTTGAGTGCGAGTATGCTAGAGACTGCTAATCTGATGTACCCTACTTCTCAAGATTTGAGAAGACACTTGGCTAGTCTATATGGTACAGATATGTCAACCCATTGTTTTAGAAGAGGACAAAGCCACATTGTAGAATTGACATTCACATATGTTCGTGATGAGTTTTTAAGTAAGAAAAATGTGTTAACTTCTCAGGTTTTGGAACTAGTAAAAGAAACTCTTTTTTCACCCGTTGTAGTTGATAATGGGTTTGATTCTGCCTTATTTGAAATTGAGAAAAAGCAATTGCTAGCAAGTTTAGTAGCTGATATGGATGATTCTTTTTATTTTGCACATAAAGAATTAGATAAATTATTTTTTCATGATGAACGTCTCCAATTGGAATACAGTGATTTACGAAATCGTATTTTAGCTGAAACTCCACAAAGTTCTTATTCTTGTTTCCAAGAATTTTTGGTCAATGATCGAATAGATTTCTTTTTCTTAGGTGATTTTAATGAGGTTGAAATTCAAAATGTATTAGAATCATTTGGCTTTAAAGGTCGAAAAGGAGATGTGAAGGTTCAGTATCGTCAACCTTATTCCAATATCCTTCAGGAAGGTATGGTTCGGAAAAATGTGGGACAGTCTATTTTAGAGTTGGGATATTATTGCTCTGCTGAATATGGCGATGAGCAACATTTACCCATGATTGTAATGAATGGTTTACTTGGTGGCTTTGCTCATTCTAAGCTCTTTACAAATGTCCGTGAAAATGCTGGATTAGCTTATACTATTTCAAGTCAGCTTGATTTGTTTAGTGGATTCTTGAGGATGTATGCTGGCATTGATCGAGAAAATCGGAATCAGGCTCGAAAAATGATGAATAATCAACTGCTTGATTTAAAAAAAGGATATTTTACAGAGCTTGAGCTAGAGCAGACCAAGGAAATGATTCGTCGGTCTTTGTTGCTTTCTCAAGATAATCAAGGTTCATTGATTGAACGTGCTTATCAAAATGCCTTACTTGGAAAATCTTCAGCAGACTTTAAAAGTTGGATTGCAAAACTCGAGCAAGTTGACAAAGATGCTATTTGTAGAGCAGCTAATAATGTGAAACTACAGGCGATTTACTTTATGGAAGGAATAGAATGACAAAGGTTGTTTTTGAAGAAAAATACTATCCAGCTGTAAAAGAAATGGTTTATCGAACTCGTTTGACAAACGGATTGACAGTAGCTCTTCTACCTAAAAAGGAATTTAAAGAGGTTTACGGGAGTGTCACTGTACAGTTTGGCTCGGTAGATACGCTTGTTACAGGAGTTGACAGAGGTGTAAAACAATATCCTGCAGGAATTGCTCATTTTCTTGAACATAAATTATTTGAGAGAGAAGATTCTAGCGATTTGATGTCGGCTTTTACGAGTCTAGGTGCAGACAGTAATGCCTTTACAAGCTTTACAAAAACAAACTATCTTTTTTCATCGACGGATTATCTTTTAGAGAATTTAGATTTACTTGATGAATTGGTAACATCAGCGCATTTTACTGAAGATTCCATTTTAAGAGAGCAGGATATTATCCAGCAGGAACGAGAAATGTATCAAGATGATCCAGATTCGTGTTTATTCTTTTCAACTTTATCGAATTTGTATCCTGGTACACCTTTAGCAACGGATATAGTTGGAAGTGAGGAGTCCATTTCCCAAATAAATCTAACTAATTTGCAAGAAAATTTTACAAGGTTTTACAAACCTGTAAATATGTCTCTGTTTTTAGTTGGTAATTTTGATGTGGAGCAAGTACAGGACTATTTTGAAAGCAAAGAACTGAAAGATTCAGATCTTCAGGAAGTAGCAAGAGAAAAATTGCTTTTACAAAATGTGAAGTCAACAGACAGTAGGAGAATGGAAGTATCTTCTCCCAAACTAGCGATTGGGATTAGAGGTAATCGAGAAGTTGCTGAGGGGGATTGCTATCGACATCATATTTTATTAAAATTATTGTTTGCAATGATGTTTGGTTGGACTTCAGATCGTTTTCAAAAATTATATGAATCAGGTAAAATAGATGCTTCCTTATCTCTTGAAATTGAAGTAACAAGTCATTTTCATTTTGTTATGTTGACAATGGATACGAAAGAGCCAGTTGCTTTATCTCATCAGTTTAGGAAGGCCATTCGTAATTTTACAAAGGATTTGGATATTACAGAGGATCATTTAGATATTATCAAAAGAGAGATGTTTGGGGAATTTTTCAGTAGCATGAACTCTCTTGAATTTATTGCAACACAATATGATGCTTTTGAACATGGTGAGACAATTTTTGATTTGCCAAAGATTTTACAGGAAATTACTTTAGAGGATGTCCTTGAAGCAGGACATCACTTAATAGATGAAGGGGATATAGTTGATTTTACAATATTCCCATCGTAGTAACCTATCATAATAGACACTAGAAAGAAGGGATGACAAGTATGAGGAAAAAAACAATTGGTGAGGTTTTACGTTTAGCTAGAATCAATCAGGGATTGAGTTTAGATGAATTGCAGAAAAAGACAGACATCCAGTTAGATATGTTGGAAGCAATGGAAGCAGATGATTTCGATCAACTTCCAAGTCCTTTTTACACGCGTTCTTTCTTGAAAAAATATGCATGGGCTGTTGAGTTAGATGATCAAATTGTTTTGGATGCTTATGATTCTGGGAGTATGATTACTTATGAGGAAGTAGATGTTGATGAAGATGAGTTGACAGGTCGTAGACGTTCAAGTAAGAAAAATAAGAAAAAAACATCATTTTTACCTTTATTTTATTTTATCCTTTTTGCCTTATCGATTTTAATTTTTGTAACCTATTATGTTTGGAACTATATTCAAACTCAACCAGAGGGGCCTTCTCTTTCTAATTACAGTGTGGTTCAATCAACAAGTTCAATAAGTTCAACTAGCTCTGTTCCCCACTCTTCAAGTAGTAGTTCATCTAGCAGTTCTTCTAGTGCAGAACCATCTATAACGGTATCGGGTGAAGGAAATCATGTAGAAATCGCTTATAAGACAAGTAAGGAAACAGTTAAATTGCAATTGGCAGTTTCAGATGTTACAAGTTGGGTCAGCGTTTCAGAAAGCGAACTTGATGGCGGTGTAACCTTATCGCCAGAGAAGAAAAGTGCGGAAACAACAGTTGCAACTAAAAGTCCTGTAACAATTACGTTAGGTGTTGTAAAAGGTGTTACTTTGACAGTAGATAATCAGACTGTTGATTTATCGAAGTTAACAGCGCAGACTGGACAAATCACTGTAACCTTTACTAAAAATTAAGGAAAAACGAATGAAAAAAGAACAAATTCCAAATCTCTTAACAATAGGTCGAATTCTTTTTATACCTATTTTTATCTTTATTTTAACAGTAGGAAATTCGATAGAGAGTCATATAGTAGCAGCTATTATCTTTGCGATTGCCAGTATTACAGATTATTTAGATGGATATTTAGCTCGTAAATGGAATGTGGTCAGTAATTTTGGTAAATTTGCAGATCCTATGGCGGATAAGCTACTAGTTATGTCGGCTTTTATTATGCTGATTGAGTTAGGTATGGCTCCGGCTTGGATTGTTGCAGTGATTATCTGTCGTGAGTTGGCTGTGACAGGTTTAAGGCTTTTACTGGTTGAAACTGGAGGAACAGTTTTAGCAGCGGCAATGCCTGGGAAAATTAAAACTTTCAGTCAGATGTTTGCGATTATTTTCTTGCTATTACATTGGACTTTGATTGGTCAAGTTCTACTTTATGTAGCCTTATTTTTCACTATCTACTCTGGCTATGACTATTTCAAGGGTAGTGCCTATGTATTTAAAGGGACACTTGGTTCGAAATGAAATCAATAATTGATGTAAAAAATCTTTCTTTTCGCTATAAAGAAAATCAGAAATACTACGATGTGAAGGATATTACGTTTCACGTGAAACGTGGAGAATGGCTTTCGATTGTAGGGCACAATGGTAGTGGTAAATCAACGACCGTACGATTAATTGATGGCTTACTGGAAGCAGAATCTGGAGATATTGTAATCGATGGCCAACGGTTGACTGAGGAAAATGTTTGGAGCATACGTCGTCAAATAGGTATGGTTTTTCAAAATCCAGACAATCAATTTGTTGGAGCGACTGTTGAAGATGACGTTGCCTTTGGTTTGGAAAATCAAGGACTTTCTCGTCAAGAAATGAAAAAGAGAGTGGAAGAAGCTCTGGATTTGGTTGGCATGTTGGACTTTAAAAAGAGAGAGCCAGCGCGTCTATCGGGTGGGCAAAAGCAACGTGTGGCTATTGCAGGTGTTGTAGCTCTAAGACCAGCTATTTTAATCCTAGATGAAGCAACGAGTATGTTGGATCCTGAGGGTCGTAGAGAACTTATTGAGACAGTAAAAGGGATTCGAAAAGACTATGATATGACGGTCATTTCCATTACACATGATTTGGAAGAAGTTGCCATGAGTGATCGCGTATTGGTCATGAAAAAAGGGGAAATTGAATCAACTAGTAGTCCAAGAGATCTTTTCTCTCGAAATGATTTAGATCAAATTGGATTAGACGATCCTTTTGCCAATCAATTAAAAAATTCTTTGAGCCAGAATGGCTATGATTTGCCTGAAAATTATTTGACAGAAAGTGAGCTAGAGGATAAGCTATGGGAATTGCTCTAGAAAATGTGAGTTTTACATATCAAGAAGGTACTCCCTTAGCTTCAGCAGCTTTGTCGGATGTTTCTTTGACGATTGAAGATGGTTCTTATACAGCTTTAATTGGGCACACAGGTAGTGGTAAATCAACTATTTTACAACTCTTAAATGGTTTATTGGTGCCAAGTCAAGGGAGTGTACGAGTTTTTGATACCTTAATCACTTCGACTTCTAAAAATAAAGATATTCGTCAAATTAGAAAACAGGTTGGCTTGGTATTTCAGTTTGCTGAAAATCAGATCTTTGAAGAAACGGTTTTGAAGGACGTTGCTTTTGGACCGCAAAATTTTGGAGTTTCTGAAGAAGATGCGGAGCAGATTGCGCGTGAGAAACTGGCTCTAGTTGGAATTGATGAATCACTTTTTAATCGTAGCCCGTTTGAGCTATCAGGTGGACAAATGAGACGTGTCGCCATTGCAGGCATACTTGCCATGGAGCCAGCTATATTAGTCTTAGATGAGCCAACAGCTGGCCTAGATCCTCTAGGGAGAAAAGAGTTGATGACCCTATTCAAAAAACTCCACCAGTCAGGGATGACCATTGTCTTGGTAACGCATTTGATGGATGATGTTGCTGAATATGCGAATCAAGTCTATGTGATGGAAAAGGGACGTTTGGTGAAGGGCGGTAAACCAAGTGATGTCTTTCAAGATGTTGTCTTTATGGAAGAAGTTCAGTTGGGAGTACCTAAAATTACGGCCTTTTGTAAACGATTGGTGGATAGAGGCGTGTCATTTAAACGATTACCGATTAAGATAGAGGAGTTCAAGGAGTCGCTAAATGGATAGTATGATTTTGGGGCGTTATATCCCAGGGGATTCGATTGTTCACCGATTGGATCCACGTAGCAAATTGCTGGCTATGATGCTACTGATTTTAATCGTTTTTTGGGCTAATAATCCCTTGACGAATCTGATTCTTTTTATAGCGACAGGGATATTTATTGCCTTGTCAGGAGTATCTCTTTCATTTTTTATTCAGGGTTTGAAGTCTATGTTTTTCTTGATTGCCTTCACAACTATTTTTCAACTGTTTTTCATTTCTAATGGGAATGTTTTATTTGAGTTTTCGTTTGTGAGAATCACAGATTATGCTTTGCAACAAGCTGGAATTATTTTTTGTCGCTTTGTATTGATCATTTTCTTTTCAACTTTGTTAACCTTAACGACCATGCCCTTAAGTTTGGCCTCAGCTGTCGAAGCTTTGTTAGCGCCTTTAAAACGTGTGAGAGTTCCAGTTCATGAAATTGGATTGATGCTGTCCATGAGTCTACGTTTTGTCCCAACATTGATGGATGATACGACGCGGATTATGAATGCTCAGAAAGCGCGTGGAGTGGATTTTGGTGAAGGAAGCATCGTTCAAAAAGTAAAGGCGATGATTCCTATTTTGATTCCTCTTTTTGCGACAAGTTTAAAACGTGCCGATTCCTTGGCTATCGCCATGGAAGCGCGTGGTTATCAGGGTGGAAAAGGCAGAAGTCAATACAGACAATTGAAATGGACTCGAAAGGATACGCTAGCAATCCTTGTTATTCTCGTACTTGGTTGTTGCTTATTTTTCTTAAAATCTTAGTAGCTTTCAGGAATTGATAAAAAAGTTACTGTAACAGTTTTTGATATAAAGGTAGGGATATGAACCGTTTTAAAAAATCAAAATATGTCATTATTGTTTTTGTCACTGTTCTGCTTGTCTCAGCTCTCTTAGCTACGACTTATTCAAGTACAATGGTGACAAAATTAGGAGATGGAATTTCATTGGTTGATAGAGTTGTGCAAAAACCTTTTCGGTGGTTTGATTCTGTCAAATCAGATTTGGCTCATTTGACACGAACATATAATGAAAATGAAAGTTTGAAGAAACAGATTTACCAGTTAGAAGTTAAATCAAATGAGGCAGAAAGTTTAAAGACAGAAAATGAACAACTGCGCCAATTGCTTGATATGAAGTCTAAATTGCAAGCCACAAAGACTTTAGCAGCAGATGTTATTATGCGTTCTCCAGTATCTTGGAAGCAGGAATTGACCTTAGATGTAGGTAAATCAAAAGGGGCTTCTGAGAACATGTTAGCCATTGCAAATGGTGGTTTGATTGGGAGTGTTTCAAAAGTGGAGGAGAACTCTACTATGGTCAACCTTCTGACAAATACGGAAAATGCTGATAAGATTTCTGTTAAAATTCAACACGGCACTACCACAATTTATGGAATTATTGTTGGCTATGACAAGGAAAATGAAGTTCTTAAAATTAGCCAATTAAATAGCAATAGCGATATTAGTGCAGGAGATAAGGTGACCACTGGTGGATTAGGAAACTTTAACGTTGCGGATATTCCTGTTGGTGAAGTGGTTGCCACAACGCATAGTACAGACTATTTGACACGAGAAGTAACTGTTAAATTGAGTGCAGATACTCATAATGTGGATGTGATAGAATTAGTGGGGAATTCATAATGAGACAGTTAAAGCGGGTTGGAGTGTTTTTATTGCTACCTTTCTTGGTTCTAATTGACGCCCATATTAGCCAGCTTCTGGGCTCATTTTTCCCCCATGTACATTTGGCTAGTCATTTTCTTTTTCTATTTCTCTTATTTGAGACGATAGAAGTATCAGAGTATCTCTACCTAGTCTATTGTTTTGTGATAGGCTTGGTTTACGATGTTTACTTTTTCCATCTAATAGGGATTGCAACTCTCTTATTTATCTTATTGGGAGCGTTTCTTCATAAATTGAATAGTGTTATTTTGTTGAATCGTTGGACAAGAATCTTGGCTATGATTGTTATGAGTTTTCTATTTGATATGGGAGCTTATCTCTTTGCATTAGTGGTAGGTTTAACTGTAGATAGTCTGCCGATTTTTATCGTTTATAGCCTAGTACCATCCATGATTTTAAATCTTGTGTGGATGCTTATTTTTCAGTTTATTTTTGAAAAATATTATCTATGAGAAAGAAACAAAAATGTAACAAAGGCGTAATATTCATTAGGCCTTTTTTTGGTATACTAGTATTGTCTTTAAAAGAAGGAGTATCTACGTAATTATGAAGAAAAAAATCTTAGCGTCACTTTTATTAAGTACAGTAATGGTTTCTCAAGTAGCTGTTTTAACAACTGCGCATGCAGAAACGACTGATGACAAAATTGCTGCTCAAGATAATAAAATTAGTAACTTAACAGCACAACAACAAGAAGCCCAAAAACAAGTTGACCAAATTCAGGAGCAAGTATCAGCTATCCAAGCTGAGCAATCTAACTTGCAAGCTGAAAATGATAGATTACAAGCAGAATCCAAAAAACTTGAGAGTGAGATTACAGAACTTTCTAAAAACATTGTATCTCGCAATGATTCTTTGGAAAAACAAGCTCGCAGTGCTCAAACAAATGGAGCTGCAACTAGCTACATCAATACAATTGTAAACTCAAAATCAATTACAGAAGCTATTTCGCGTGTTGCAGCAATGAATGAAATCGTATCTGCTAATAACAAAATGTTAGAACAACAAAAAGCAGATAAAAAAGCAATTTCTGAGAAACAAGTGGCGAACAATGACGCAATTAATACAGTTATTGCAAATCAACAGAAATTGTCTGATGATGCACAAGCCCTAACAACGAAACAAGCTGAGTTGAAGGCTGCAGAATTAAATCTTGCTGCTGAAAAAGCGACAGCAGAAGATGAAAAAGCAAGTTTGCTAGAGAAAAAAGCAGAAGCAGAAGCGGCAGCAAAAGCAGCAGCAGCTGCAGAGACAGCTTATAAAGAAAAACAAGCTAGCCAACAACAATCAGTACTTGCTTCAGCAAACACTAACTTAACAGCTCAAGTGCAAGCAGTATCTGAATCTGCGGCAGCACCTGTCCGTGCAAAAGTTCGTCCAACATACAGTACAAATGCTTCAAGTTATCCAATTGGAGAATGTACATGGGGAGTTAAAACATTAGCACCTTGGGCTGGAGACTATTGGGGTAATGGAGCACAGTGGGCTACAAGCGCAGCTGCTGCAGGATTCCGTACAGGTTCAACACCTCAAGTTGGTGCGATTGCATGTTGGAACGATGGTGGATATGGACACGTAGCGGTAGTTACAGCTGTTTCATCATCAACAAGTATTCAAGTATCAGAATCAAATTATGCAGGTAATCGTACAATTGGAAATCACCGTGGATGGTTCAATCCAACAACAACTTCTGAAGGTTTTGTTACATATATTTACGCAGATTAATTTACAGAGGGACTCGAATAGAGCCCTCTTTTTCATGTTTTACCGTGACAATCCCTATTAAAAATTATATCAAAATAGCTTGAAAATATTGGAAAAGTATGGTAAAATGAAACTTGTCGTGTGAACGATAATACTCATTCTTGATGAATTGTGAGACAGTTGCCCTTGGGTCGTTTTGCGAGTTGAAGTCAAGAAGAGGAAAAAAACAAAAAGGAGAAATACTCATGGCAGTAATTTCAATGAAACAACTTCTTGAGGCTGGTGTACACTTTGGTCACCAAACTCGTCGCTGGAACCCTAAGATGGCTAAGTACATCTTTACTGAGCGTAACGGAATCCACGTTATCGACTTGCAACAAACTGTAAAATACGCTGACCAAGCATACGACTTCATGCGTGATGCAGCAGCTAACGATGCAGTTGTATTGTTTGTTGGTACTAAGAAACAAGCAGCTGATGCAGTTGCTGAAGAAGCAGTACGTTCAGGTCAATACTTCATCAACCACCGTTGGTTGGGTGGAACTCTTACAAACTGGGGAACAATCCAAAAACGTATCGCTCGTTTGAAAGAAATCAAACGTATGGAAGAAGATGGAACTTTCGAAGTTCTTCCTAAGAAAGAAGTTGCACTTCTTAACAAACAACGTGCACGTCTTGAAAAATTCTTGGGTGGTATCGAAGATATGCCTCGTATTCCAGATGTGATGTACGTAGTTGACCCACATAAAGAGCAAATCGCTGTTAAAGAAGCTAAAAAATTGGGAATCCCAGTTGTAGCGATGGTTGACACAAACACTGATCCGGATGATATCGATGTAATCATCCCAGCTAACGATGACGCTATCCGCGCTGTTAAATTGATTACAGCTAAATTGGCTGACGCTATCATCGAAGGACGTCAAGGTGAAGATGCAGCAGCAGTTGAAGCAGAATTTGCAGCTTCAGAAACTCAAGCAGATTCAATTGAAGAAATCGTTGAAGTTGTAGAAGGCGACAACGCTTAATTCATATAAATAGTAATTACCTAGGAGGGCGGGGCTTAGCCCGGCTCTCCTATTTTTAAAAAAATATAGGAGAATCAAAATGGCAGAAATTACAGCTAAACTTGTAAAAGAGTTGCGTGAAAAATCTGGTGCCGGTGTTATGGACGCTAAAAAAGCGCTTGTAGAAACAGACGGTGACATCGAAAAAGCGATTGAATTGCTTCGTGAAAAAGGTATGGCTAAGGCAGCTAAGAAAGCTGACCGTGTTGCTGCAGAAGGTTTGACTGGTGTTTATGTTAACGGTAATGTTGCAGCAGTTATTGAAGTAAACGCTGAAACTGACTTCGTTGCGAAAAACGCTCAATTCGTTGAATTGGTAAATACTACAGCTAAAGTTATTGCTGAAGGAAAACCTGCTAACAATGAAGAAGCTCTTGCTTTGACAATGCCTTCAGGTGAAACTCTTGAAGCTGCATACGTATCTGCAACAGCAACTATCGGAGAAAAAATCTCATTCCGTCGCTTTGCATTGATTGAAAAAACAGATGCACAACACTTTGGAGCATACCAACATAACGGTGGACGTATCGGTGTTATTTCAGTTGTTGAAGGTGGAGACGAAGCACTTGCTAAACAATTGTCAATGCACATCGCAGCGATGAAACCAACAGTTCTTTCTTACAAAGAATTGGATGAGCAATTCGTTAAAGATGAGTTGGCACAATTGAACCACGTAATCGACCAAGACAACGAAAGTCGTGCAATGGTCAACAAACCAGCTCTTCCACACTTGAAGTATGGATCAAAAGCTCAATTGACTGATGAAGTAATTGCGCAAGCTGAAGCTGATATTAAAGCTGAATTGGCTGCAGAAGGTAAACCAGAAAAAATCTGGGACAAAATCATCCCAGGTAAAATGGATCGCTTCATGCTTGACAACACTAAAGTTGACCAAGCTTACACACTTCTTGCACAAGTTTACATCATGGATGACAGCAAGACAGTTGAAGCATACCTTGAATCAGTTAACGCTTCAGTAGTTGAGTTCGCTCGCTTTGAAGTTGGTGAAGGTATCGAGAAAGCTGCAAACGACTTTGAAGCTGAAGTTGCAGCTACAATGGCAGCAGCCTTGAATAACTAATCATAGAAAGGAAGCAAATTTGCTTCCTTTTTTGTATAGGGATTAGATTTCTCCTCAAATTGTTTTTTACCTAGCATCACTCAATTAGAAATAGTTAATACTCTTCGAAAATCTCTTCAAACCACGTCAGCGTCGCCTTACCGTAGGTATATGTTACTGACTTCGTCAGTTCTATCTGCAACCTCAAAACAGTGTTTCGAGCAGCCTGCGGCTAGCTTCCTAGTTTGGTCTTTGATTTTCATTGAGTATAAAACAAAAAGCCCTATAATAAGGGCTAATTGTATTTAGGAGACTAAACTTCAAATTCATAGAGTGCTGTAGATAGATAACGTTCACCGTTATCTGGTGCTAGAGCAAGGACTTTCTTACCTGTACCTAATTTTTTAGCAACCTCGATGGCTCCGTAGATAGCTGCAGCTGAAGAAATCCCTACAAGGAAGCCTTCTTTTCCGCCAATTTCACGGCCGAGTGCGAGAGCGTTGTCTGATGTTACACGAACGATACCATCATAAGCCTTTGTATCCAGTGTATCAGGAATAAATCCAGCTGAGATACCTTGAATTTTGTGAGGACCAGGTTTTTCACCAGATAGAATAGCAGATTCATCTGCTTCCACTGCATAAACTTTAATACCTGAATTTGCTGTTTTGAGTGCATGAGAAACACCAGAAATTGTACCACCAGTACCAACTCCAGCAACAAAGGCATCTAATCCATCTTTACCGAAAGCAGCTAGTATCTCAGCTCCTGTTGTTCTTTCGTGTACTTCTGGATTTGCTGGATTGTCGAATTGAAGAGGAAGGAAACCATCGCGCTCAGCAGCGATTTCTTGGGCCTTGGCAATAGCACCCTTCATTCCTTCGCTACCAGGCGTAAGGACGAGTTCAGCGCCATAGGCTTGGATAATCTTACGTCGTTCCACACTCATAGTTTCAGGCATAACGATGACAACTTTATACCCTTTAGCAGCACCTACCCATGAGAGTCCAATACCAGTATTTCCACTTGTTGCTTCGACAATAGTAGCACCAGGTTTCAGAATACCGTCTTGTTCAGCTTTTTCAATCATGCTAAGGGCAATACGGTCTTTTACCGATGAACCAGGGTTAAATGCTTCAAGCTTTACATAGACGTCCGCAGCACCTTCTGGCACAATGTTGTTGAGTTTAACAATCGGTGTTTGTCCGATTAGTTCAGTAATGTTGTTATAAATAGACATATGAATACCTCTTTGTATAAGATATCTCTAGTATAACGCTATCTATACCATTTGTAAAATATAGAAATCCTATCGAAGCGATAGGATTTTTTTATATCATAGGTCTAAGCTATTAATTTTTAAGCGATTGTGATAAGCTAATTCTAATAAATAGGTGTAAAGTGGAATGATATCCGTTTTCTTAGGGAATTCAAATTTATGAGCACTAAAATGCTCATTATGTGCTTTTAGAAAGACATTTTCTAAATAAGTAATAGTAATTTCACTATCATCTATACCTGCTCCAGCAGTTTCCATTTCAACGTTAACAATGTTCATCAAAAAGATTGATTTAATAGACATCTTACGACCAGTAGTGCCTTGTTTATCTGTAAAGATAATACGGATATTTGTAAATATAATTGAGTCACGAATCAGTTTATATCCACTTTGAATTTCTTCATTTTCTAGTAAATATTTTCCATATTCTTTGATAAGAGTTTCTTTGTTTTGCTCGCTAAAGTTACCAGCGAGTCCTTGAATGAATTTACCAAATGCCATATTTTTCTCCATTGTTTACACTAAGTTTACAGGAACTTCAACTTCTCGTAAACCTTGATCAGTTAAAGTGACCTTTCCATTAAAAAACTCTACAAGTGCAGCTTTAATAGTTTCTTTTTCTTCTTTATCAACATAAATCATCGTATCGACTTGATCTGTAAAATTTGTATCTAGCTCCATGAGATTATGTTCTTTAAGGAAGTTACTGTATTCTTGGTACTGAGCGTAAGACATTTGAATAGCAATGCCAGCCTGTTCCTTTATTTCAATAATGCCAATTTCTTTGACAGCTAAGGCAACACTGCCAGCGTAAGCACGAATCAGTCCTCCAGCGCCTAATTTAATACCACCAAAGTAGCGTGTCACTACCACACAGACATTGGTGAGATTGTGATTTTCTAGTACCCCAAGCATGGGAACGCCAGCAGTACCACTGGGCTCACCATCATCACTTGTACGTTTGATTTCACTACGTTCTCCAATAATAAATGCAGAGCAATTATGTGTCGCTTTGTAGTGTTCTTTTTTGATGGCAGTAATGAAGTCACGAGCCTCTTCTTCGCTATAAACACGCTTGGCATGACAGATAAAGCGGGATTTTTTGATTTCTTCTTGGACTTGTCCGTCCTCTTTAATTGTTCTAAATTCCATGATTTAATTGTACTAAAAAATCATCTAAAGCGCTAGGTTTTTACGAATAAAGAAGTATGAAAGTAAATCCAAATTATCTCGGTCGTTTGTTTACGGAGAATGAATTAACAGAAGAAGACCGTCAGTTGGCGGAGAAACTTCCAGCAATGAGAAGGGAGAAGGGGAAACTCTTCTGTCAACGTTGTAATAGTGCTATTCTAGAAGAATGGTATTTGCCCATCGGTGCTTACTATTGTCGAGAGTGCTTGCTGATGAAGCGAGTTAGGAGTGATCAAGCTTTATACTATTTTCCGCAGGAGGATTTTCCTAAACAAGACGTTCTTAAATGGCGTGGTAAATTAACTCCTTTTCAAGAGAAGGTGTCAGAGGGACTGATTCAAGCAGTAGACAAGCAAGAGCCAACTTTAGTTCATGCGGTGACAGGGGCTGGAAAGACGGAAATGATTTATCAAGTTGTGGCTAAGGTGATTAATAGGGGTGGTGCAGTGTGTTTGGCCAGTCCTCGCATAGATGTTTGTTTGGAGCTGTACAAGCGCCTACAAGATGATTTTGCTTGTGAGATAGCCCTCCTACATGGAGAATCAGAGCCTTATTTCCGAACACCATTAGTTGTTGCGACGACTCATCAGTTATTGAAATTTTATCAAGCTTTTGATTTGCTTATAGTTGATGAAGTAGATGCCTTTCCTTATGTTGATAATCCAACACTTTACTATGCTGTCAATAATAGTGTAAAGGAGAATGGGCTGAGAATCTTTTTAACAGCGACTTCGACAGATGAGTTAGATAGGAAAGTCCGTTTAGGAGAATTAAAAAGGCTGAGCTTACCTAGACGATTCCATGGGAATCCGTTGATTATTCCTAAACCAGTTTGGTTATCGGATTTTAATCGCTATTTAGATAAGAGTCGTTTGTCACCAAAGTTAAAGTTTTATATTGAGAAACAGAGAAAGACAACTTATCCGTTACTCATTTTTGCTTCAGAAATTAAGAAAGGAGAGCAACTAAAAGAAATCTTACAGGAGCAATTTCCAAATGAGAAAATTGGTTTTGTGTCTTCCGTAACAGAAGATCGATTAGAGCAAGTACAAGCTTTTCGAGATGGAGAATTGACAATACTTATCAGTACGACGATATTGGAACGTGGAGTTACCTTCCCTTGTGTGGATGTTTTTGTAGTAGAGGCCAATCATCGTTTGTTTACCAAGTCTAGTTTGATTCAGATTAGTGGACGAGTTGGACGAAGCATGGATAGACCGACAGGAGATTTGCTTTTCTTTCATGACGGGTTAAATGCTTCAATTAAGAAGGCAATTAAGGAAATTCAGCAGATGAATAAGGAGGCAGGCTTATGAAGTGTTTGTTATGTGGGCAGACTATGAAGACTGTTTTAACTTTTAGTAGTCTCTTGCTTTTGAAGAATGATGACTCTTGTCTTTGTTCAGACTGTAATTCTACTTTTGAGAGGATTGGAGAAGAGAACTGTCCAAATTGTATGAAAACAGATTTGTCAACAAAGTGTCAAGATTGTCAATTTTGGTGTAAAGAGGGAATTGAGGTCTCCCATAGAGCGATTTTTACTTACAATCAAGCTATGAAAGATTTTTTTAGTCGGTATAAGTTTGATGGAGACTTCCTTTTAAGAAAAGTTTTCGCTTCATTTTTAAGTGAGGGGTTGAAAAAGTATAAAGAGTATCAATTTGTTGTAATTCCCCTAAGTCCTGAAAGATTGCTTGACAGAGGATTTAATCAGGTTGAAGGTTTAGTTGAAGCAGCAGGTTTCAAGTATCTGGATTTATTAGAGAAAAGAGAAGAGAGAGCTAGCTCTTCTAAAAGTCGCTCAGAACGCTTGACGACAGAACTTCCTTTCTTTATTAAAAGTGGAGTCAGCATTCCTAAGAAAATCCTACTTATAGATGATATTTATACTACTGGAACAACTATAAATCGTGTGAAGAAACTGCTGGAAGAAGCTGGTGCTGAGGATGTAAAAACATTTTCCCTTGTAAGATGAGGAAAAAATTTGCAAAAATAAAATGAAAGCGTTATAATGAAATTAGAAAAAACAAAAATGTTTAGAAAGAAGGTACTCATATGATTAAATATAGTATCCGTGGTGAAAACCTAGAAGTAACAGAAGCAATTCGTGATTATGTAGTTTCTAAACTCGAAAAGATCGAAAAGTATTTTCAAGCTGAACAAGAGTTGGATGCTCGAGTTAACTTGAAGGTGTATCGTGAAAAAACTGCTAAAGTGGAAGTAACGATTCCGCTGGGCTCTATTACTCTTCGTGCAGAAGATGTGTCTCAAGATATGTATGGTTCAATTGACCTTGTAACCGATAAAATTGAACGTCAGATTCGTAAAAATAAAACAAAAATCGAGCGTAAAAATAAAAATAAGGTGGCAACTAGTCAATTATTTACAGATGCTTTGGTGGAAGATCCAAATGTTGTCCAGTCTAGAGTTGTTCGTTCAAAACAAATTGATTTAAAACCAATGGATTTGGAAGAAGCTATTCTACAAATGGATTTGTTGGGACATGATTTCTTTATCTATGTGGATGTTGAAGATCAAACAACTAATGTGATTTATCGTCGTGAGGATGGCGAAATTGGTTTGTTAGAAGTTAAAGAATCTTAATTTCAATATGTGTAAAGGTAGGTTTACTGAATTGTAAACCTCCTTTTTATTACAATGGATAGAATTACTGATTACACTTTTAAAAAGTCGCTTTTTGGTGGTTATTATGGTATAATGGGTGCCAAGAGGTTTGGAATGAAAAAATTTTATGTAAGTCCTATTTTCCCCTTAATATTAGGAATAGTGGCGTTCGGAGTGCTATCTGTGCAACTTGTTTTTGTAACGAATACACTGGTAACGCTATTTCTTTTGCTACTTATTTTGGGTTCATATATTTTATTGTTCATACATCAGAGAGACTACTACTCAAGGAGTGAAGTAGAACAAATCCAGTATGTAAACCACCAAGCTGAAGAAAGTTTGACAACCTTGTTAGAGCAGATGCCTGTTGGAGTTATTAAATTAGACTTGTCTTCAGGTGAAGTTGAATGGTTTAATCCTTATGCTGAATTGATTTTGACTAATGAAGTGGGCGAGATTGATGTGGCATTAATTCAAACAATTATCAAGGCTTCTGTAGGGAATCCAGGTTCTTATGCCACCTTGGGTGAGACCCGTTATTCGGTTCATATGGACAAGATGTCTGGAGTTCTTTACTTTTTTGATGTGTCTGGAGAATATGAAGCGACTGTTGAGTTAGTCACGAGTCGGCCTGTGATTGGGATCGTTTCTGTTGACAACTACGATGATTTAGAAGATGAAACATCCGAGTCTGATATCAGTCATATTAACAGTTTTGTAGCCAACTTTGTTTCAGAATTTGCTGGGAAACATGCCATGTTCTCCCGTCGAGTGAGTATGGACCGTTTTTATCTATTTACGGACTACACGGTGCTTGAGGGTTTGATGAATGATAAATTTTCTGTTATCGATGCTTTCAGAGAAGAGTCGAAACAGAGACAGTTGCCTTTGACCTTAAGTATGGGCTTTTCTTATGGTGATGGAAATCATGATGAGATCGGGAAAGTTGCATTGCTCAATTTGAACTTGGCTGAAGTGCGTGGTGGCGACCAGGTGGTTGTCAAGGAGAATGACGAAACTAAAAATCCAGTTTATTTTGGTGGTGGGTCTGCTGCCTCAATCAAACGTACACGGACTCGTACGCGTGCTATGATGACAGCTATTTCAGATAAGATTCGAAGTGTGGATCAGGTTTTTGTAGTTGGTCACAAAAATCTAGATATGGATGCTCTTGGCTCTGCTGTAGGTATGCAGTTGTTTGCTAGCAATGTGACTGAAAATAGTTATGCTATTTATGACGAAGAACAAATGTCGCCGGATATTGAACGAGCTGTTTCATTCTTAGAAAAAGAAGGAGTTACAAAGTTGTTGTCTGTCAAGGAGGCAATGGGCTTGGTGACTAATCGGTCTTTGTTGATTCTTGTAGACCATTCAAAGACTGCATTAACTTTATCAAAAGATTTTTATGATTTATTTACACAGACCATCGTTATTGACCACCACAGAAGGGATCAGGATTTTCCTGATAATGCAGTTATCACTTATATCGAAAGTGGTGCAAGCAGTGCTAGTGAGCTGGTAACGGAATTGATTCAGTTCCAGAATTCTAAGAAAAATCGTTTGAGTCGTATGCAAGCAAGTGTCTTGATGGCTGGTATGATGCTGGATACTAAAAATTTCACCTCACGAGTGACTAGTCGGACATTTGATGTTGCTAGCTATCTCAGAACGAGAGGAAGTGATAGTATTGCTATCCAGGAAATCGCTGCGACGGATTTTGAAGAATATCGTGAGGTCAATGAACTGATTTTACAGGGACGTAAATTAGGTTCAGATGTACTAATAGCAGAGGCTACGGACTCGAAATGCTATGATACAGTTGTTATTAGTAAGGCGGCAGATGCCATGTTAGCTATGTCAGGTATTGAAGCGAGTTTTGTTCTTGCGAAAAATACACAAGGATTTATCTCTATCTCAGCTCGAAGTCGTAGTAAACTGAATGTACAACGGATTATGGAAGAGCTGGGAGGTGGAGGCCACTTTAATTTGGCTGCAGCTCAAATTAAAGATTTAACCTTGTCAGAAGCAGGTGAAAAACTGACAGAAATTGTATTAAATGAAATAAAGGAAAAGGAGAAAGAAGAATGAAAGTAATCTTTTTAGCAGATGTTAAAGGAAAAGGTAAAAAAGGCGAAATTAAGGAAGTACCAACAGGGTATGCGCAAAACTTTCTTATCAAAAAGAATCTAGCCAAAGAAGCGACTGCTCAAGCGGTAGGTGAACTTCGTGGTAAACAAAAATCTGAAGAAAAAGCTCACGCTGAGATGATTGCAGAAGCAAAAGCAATTAAAGCCCAATTAGAGGCAGAAGAAACTGTTGTAGAATTTGTTGAAAAAGTTGGTCCAGATGGACGTACCTTTGGTTCTATTACCAATAAGAAAATTGCAGAAGAATTGCAAAAGCAATTTGGAATTAAGATTGATAAACGTCATATCCAAGTACAAGCTCCGATTCGAGCAGTTGGTTTAATTGATGTACCAGTGAAAATCTATCAAGATATCACAAGTGTAATCAATCTTCGTGTGAAAGAAGGATAAATTTACACCTTCTTGACAAGATTGTAAAAGGAAGGGAAGTCTGATGGCAGAAGTAGAAGAGTTACGAGTACAACCTCAAGATATCTTGGCTGAGCAATCCGTTTTGGGGGCTATCTTTATTGACGAGAGTAAGCTTGTTTTTGTACGAGAATATATTGAGTCTCGGGACTTTTTTAAGTATGCCCATCGTTTGATTTTCCAAGCCATGGTTGACTTATCAGATCGTGGCGATGCTATAGATGCAACAACGGTTCGTACTATTCTCGATAATCAAGGTGACTTACAGAATATTGGTGGCTTGTCTTACCTGGTTGAGATTGTCAATTCTGTGCCAACTTCTGCTAATGCGGAGTATTATGCTAAGATTGTTGCAGAAAAAGCCATGCTACGGCGGTTAATCGCCAAGTTGACAGAGTCTGTCAATCAAGCTTACGAGGCTTCACAACCAGCTGATGAAATCATTGCTCAGGCAGAAAAAGGTTTGATTGATGTCAGTGAAAATGCTAATCGAAGTGGATTTAAGAATATTCGAGATGTGTTGAATGTCAACTTTGGAAATCTGGAAGCTCGCTCGCAACAAACGACTGATATTACAGGGATTGCGACAGGTTATCGTGATTTGGATCATATGACGACTGGTCTGCATGAAGAGGAGTTGATTATCCTAGCAGCCCGTCCGGCGGTTGGTAAGACAGCTTTTGCCTTGAATATTGCTCAGAATATTGGGACTAAATTGGACAAAACGGTTGCTATCTTTTCGCTCGAAATGGGTGCAGAGAGTCTAGTGGACCGTATGTTAGCAGCAGAAGGTTTGGTGGAGTCGCATTCTATCCGTACGGGTCAGTTGACCGATGAGGAATGGCAAAAGTATACCATTGCCCAAGGGAATCTAGCCAACGCAAGTATCTATATCGATGATACACCAGGGATTCGGATTACAGAGATTCGATCACGTTCACGCAAACTGGCTCAAGAAACTGGAAATCTTGGTTTGATTTTGATAGACTATCTTCAATTGATCACGGGAACTGGTCGAGAAAACCGCCAACAAGAAGTTTCAGAAATTTCACGTCAGTTGAAAATCCTAGCAAAGGAACTGAAGGTTCCCGTAATTGCTCTGAGTCAGTTGTCTCGTGGTGTAGAACAACGTCAGGATAAGAGGCCAGTCTTGTCTGATATTCGTGAATCGGGATCTATCGAGCAGGATGCTGATATCGTAGCCTTTCTTTATCGTGACGATTACTATGAGCGTGGTGGTGAAGAAGAGGAAGGTATACCAAATAATAAGGTAGAAGTTATTATCGAGAAAAACCGTAGTGGAGCTCGTGGAACGGTGGAATTAATTTTCCAAAAAGAATACAATAAATTTTCAAGTATCTCAAAAAGGGAGGCATAAAATGACAGATGCATTTACAGATGTAGCCAAGATGAAAAAAATTAAAGAAGAAATCAAGGCGCATGAGGGTCATGTAGTTGAAATGACTTTGGAAAATGGGCGTAAGCGCCAAAAAAATAGATTGGGTAAGCTAATTGAAGTTTATCCATCCCTATTTATCGTGGAATTTGGGAATGTTGAAGGAGATAAACAAGCTAATGTTTATGTTGAGTCCTTTACTTACTCAGATATCCTTACTGAAAAGAATTTGATTCATTATCTGGACTAAAGTGAGAAATTTTCTCACTTTTTCTTTTTTCTCCGAATAGTTTAAGTGAAGGTAATCTTCGATTTATACTCTTCGAAAATCAAATTCAAACCACGTCAGCTTCGCCTTGCCATACTCAAGTATAGCCTGCGCCTAGCTTCCTAGTTTGATCTTTAATTTTCATTGAGTACTATATTATTTTCAAGGAGGAAGAATGAAAATTTTACCGTTTATAGCAAGAGGAACAAGTTATTGTTTGAAGATGTCAGTTAAAAAGGTTGTTCCTTTTTTAGTAGTAGGATTGATGCTAGCAGCGGGTGATAGTGTCTATGCCTATTCTGGAGGGAATGGGTCAATTGCGCGTGGAGATGATTATCCTGCTTATTATAAAAATGGGAGCCAGGAGATTGATCAGTGGCGCATGTATTCTCGTCAGTGTACTTCTTTTGCAGCCTTTCGTTTGAGTAGTGTCAATGGTTTTGAGATTCCAAGGGCTTATGGAAATGCGAATGAATGGGGGCACCGTGCTCGTCGTGAAGGCTATCGTGTAGATAATACACCGACGATTGGCTCCATTGCTTGGTCTACTGCAGGAACTTATGGGCATGTTGCCTGGGTGTCAAATGTAATGGGAGATCAGATTGAGATTGAGGAATATAACTATGGTTATACAGAAGCCTATAATAAACGAATTATAAAAGCAAATACGATGACAGGATTTATTCATTTTAAAGATTTGGCTGGTGGCAGCGTTGGGAATAGTCAAACCTCAGTTTCAACAGGGGGAACACATTATTTTAAGACTAAGTCAGCTATCAAAAATCAGCCACTAGCAAGCGCAACTGTGATTGATTACTATTATCCTGGGGAGAATGTTCATTATGATCAAATTCTCGAAAAAGATGGATACAAGTGGTTGAGTTATACGGCTTATAACGGAAGTCGTCGCTATATCCAGTTAGAAGGAGTGGCTTCTTCACAGAATTATCAGAATCAATCAGGAAATAGCTCTAATTATAGCTCAAATACTGGATCGACTGTCGGTTGGAAGAAAATAAATGGTAGTTGGTATCATTTCAAATCAAATGGGTCTAAATCAACGGGCTGGCTGAAAGATGGTTCTAGCTGGTATTATTTGAAATCATCTGGTGAAATGCAGACAGGATGGATAAAGGAAAATGGTCTGTGGTATTATCTGGATAGTTCAGGGGCAATGAAAACAGGTTGGTATCAAGTCTCTGGTAAGTGGTATTATTCTTACTCTTCAGGCGCTTTAGCTGTTAATACGACGGTGGATGGCTACAGAGTAAACAGTGATGGAGTACGAGTATAGAAAATTGGGGCAGGAAAAATTTCCTGCTCTTTTCTGTAAGCAGTTTCCTTGACTTTTTTTTTGTTTTGCGCTATCATATGTCCATATAATATATGGGAGTCTGTGTACAGTCTGAGAGGAAGTGTTAAACTTCGACCGCACCTGATCTGGGTAATGCCAGCGTAGGGAACGATACTTAGTCTAATTCTGCACCTTTTCCATATATGGTAAAGGTTTTTCTTTTTATAAAGAGGAAAACGAGAAGAGGAGGTTTTTATGAAAGCAAGCATTGCCTTGCAAGTTTTACCCCTATCACAGGGGATTGATCGGATTGCTGTTATTGATCAGGTCATTGCTTATCTGCAAGCTCAAGAAGTGACCATGGTGGTGACACCATTTGAAACGGTCTTGGAAGGGGAGTTTGATGAGCTCATGCGCATTCTCAAAGAAGCGCTGGAAGTGGCAGGGCAGGAGGCAGATAATGTCTTTGCCAATGTCAAAATAAATGTAGGAGAGATTTTAAGTATTGATGAGAAGCTTGAAAAGTATACTGAGACGACATATTAGTCTATTGGGCTTTCTAGGAGTCTTGTCAATCTGGCAGTTAGCAGGTTTTCTTAAACTTCTCCCCAAGTTTATCTTGCCGACACCTCTTGAAATTCTCCAGGCCTTTGTTCGTGATAGAGAATTTCTCTGGCACCATAGCTGGGCCACCTTGAGAGTGGCTTTACTGGGGCTGGTTTTGGGAGTCTTGATTGCCTGTCTCATGGCTGTACTTATGGACAGTTTGACTTGGATTAATGACTTGATTTACCCTATGATGGTGGTTGTCCAGACCATTCCGACCATTGCCATAGCGCCTATTCTGGTCTTGTGGCTAGGTTATGGGATTTTACCCAAGATTGTCTTAATTATCCTGACGACAACCTTTCCTATCATCGTCAGCATTTTGGACGGTTTTAGGCATTGTGACAAGGATATGCTGACCTTATTTAGTCTAATGCGGGCCAAGCCTTGGCAAATCCTGTGGCATTTTAAAATCCCAGTCAGCCTGCCTTACTTTTATGCAGGTCTGAGGGTCAGTGTTTCCTACGCCTTTATCACAACAGTGGTATCTGAGTGGTTGGGAGGCTTTGAAGGACTAGGTGTCTACATGATTCAGTCCAAGAAACTGTTTCAGTATGATACCATGTTTGCGATTATTATTCTGGTATCGATTATCAGTCTTCTGGGTATGAAGCTGGTTGATGTCAGTGAAAAATATGTTATTAAATGGAAACGTTCGTAAAATTAGAATGTTTCAAAAAAGAAAAGAGGAAATGAAAATGAAAAAAACATGGAAAGTGTTTTTAACTGTTTTAACAGCTCTTGTAGCTGTTGTGCTTGTAGCTTGTGGTCAAGGAACTGCTTCTAAAGACAACAAAGAGGCAGAACTCAAGAAGATTGACTTTATCCTAGACTGGACACCAAATACCAACCACACAGGGCTTTATGTTGCCAAGGAAAAAGGTTATTTCAA
The DNA here is from genome assembly GCA_905221125.1 of bacterium. Taxonomy (GTDB): domain Bacteria; phylum Bacillota; class Bacilli; order Lactobacillales; family Streptococcaceae; genus Streptococcus. The sequence goes on from CAJNBY010000012.1 coordinate 55,284, forward strand.
AGAAGCTGGAGTGGATGTTGATTTGAAATTGCCACCAGAAGAAAGTTCTTCTGACTTGGTTATCAATGGTAAGGCACCATTTGCAGTGTATTTCCAAGACTATATGGCTAAAAAATTGGAAAAAGGGGCAGGAATTACTGCCGTTGCAGCTATCGTAGAACACAATACATCAGGAATCATTTCTCGTAAATCTGACAATGTAGCTAGTCCAAAAGACTTGGTTGGTAAGAAATACGGAACTTGGAATGACCCAACCGAACTTGCTATGTTGAAAACCTTGGTAGAATCTCAAGGTGGAGACTTTGAGAAGGTCGAAAAAGTACCAAACAACGACTCAAACTCAATCACACCGATTGCCAATGGCGTCTTTGATACTGCTTGGATCTATTATGGATGGGATGGAATCCTTGCTAAATCTCAAGGCGTAGACGCTAACTTCATGTATTTGAAAGACTATGTCAAGGAGTTTGACTACTACTCACCAGTTATCATCGCAAACAATGACTATTTGAAAGACAACAAGGAAGAAGCTCGCAAAGTTATCCAAGCCATCAAAAAAGGCTACCAATATGCCATGGAGCATCCAGAGGAAGCAGCCGATATCCTCATCAAGAATGCACCTGAACTCAAGGAAAAACGTGACTTTGTCATCGAATCCCAAAAATACTTGTCAAAAGAATACGCAAGCGACAAGGAAAAATGGGGACAATTTGATGCAGCTCGCTGGAATGCCTTTTACAAATGGGATAAAGAAAATGGTATCCTTAAAGAAGACTTGACAGACAAAGGCTTCACTAACGAATTTGTAAAATAATGACAGAAATTAGACTAGAACACGTAAGTTATGCATACGGTGAGGAGAGGATTTTAGAGGACATCAACCTGCAGGTGACTTCAGGTGAAGTGGTTTCTATCCTAGGGCCAAGTGGTGTTGGAAAGACCACCCTCTTTAATCTAATCGCTGGGATTTTAGAAGTCCAGTCAGGGCGAATTGTCCTTGATGGCGAGGAGAATCCTAAGGGGCGCGTGAGTTATATGTTGCAAAAGGATCTGCTCTTGGAGCACAAAACGGTGCTTGGTAATATCATTCTGCCCCTCTTGATTCAAAAGGTAGATAAGGCAGAAGCTATTGCTCGCGCAGATGAAATTCTTGCGACCTTCCAGTTGACAGCTGTAAGAGATAAATACCCTCATGAACTGAGTGGGGGGATGCGCCAGCGTGTAGCCTTACTCCGAACCTACCTTTTCGGGCACAAGCTCTTTCTCTTGGATGAGGCCTTTAGCGCCTTGGATGAGATGACAAAGATGGAACTCCACGCTTGGTATCTGGAGATTCACAAGCAGTTGCAGCTAACAACATTGATTATCACGCATAGTATCGAAGAGGCCCTCAATCTCAGCGATCGCATCTATATCTTGAAAAACCGCCCTGGGCAGATTGTTTCAGAAATTAAACTAGATTGGTCTGAAGATGAGGACAAGGAAGTCCAAAAGATTGCCTATAAACGTCAAATCTTGGCAGAATTAGGCTTAGATAAGTAGAAAAATAGGGAGTTGGTGAAGATTATCCTTTACCAGCGCCCTTTTTCTTTTAAAAATGAGAAAATTTCGGTATAATAGTCAAAGATAGTCAAGGTTTAAAGAGAGAGGTGGGTTTGTAATGAGATTTAAAAATACATCGGATCATATTGAGGCCTACATCAAGGCGATTTTAGATCAATCTGGTATCGTGGAGTTACAACGGAGTCAGTTGGCAGATACTTTTCAGGTTGTTCCTAGTCAGATTAACTACGTGATCAAGACACGCTTTACGGAAAGTAGAGGCTATTTGGTTGAAAGTAAGCGTGGTGGCGGAGGCTACATTCGCATAGGGCGGATTGAATTTTCTAGTCATCATGAAATGCTCCGCGATTTGCTTTACTCAATTGGTGAGCGGGTCAGTCAAGAAATTTATGAGGATATTCTGCAACTTTTGGTTGAGCAGGAATTGATGACCAAGCAGGAGATGAATTTGCTAGTATCAGTAGCTTTGGATCGCGTTCTAGGAGAAGAAGCTCCAGTCCATCGTGCTAACATGCTACGACAGGTCATACAAGAGGTAGATAGAAAAGGGAAGTAAAATGAACTATTCAAAAGCATTGAATGAATGTATCGAAAGTGCCTACATGGTTGCTGGCCATTTTGGAGCTCGTTACCTAGAGTCTTGGCACTTGTTGATTGCCATGTCCAATCACAGCTATAGTGTGGCAGGGGCTACTTTAAATGATTATCCATATGAGATGGACCGTTTAGAAGAGGTGGCTTTGGAACTGACTGAAACGGACTACAGTCAGGATGAAACCTTTACGGAATTGCCTTTTTCTCATCGTTTGCAGGTTCTCTTTGATGAAGCCGAATATGTAGCGTCAGTGGTCCATGCTAAGGTGTTAGGGACGGAGCACGTCCTCTATGCGATTTTGCATGATGGCAATGCCTTAGCGACTCGTATCTTGGAGAGGGCTGGTTTTTCTTATGAAGACAAGAAAGATCAGGTCAAGATTGCAGCCCTTCGTCGAAATTTAGAAGAACGAGCAGGCTGGACTCGTGAAGACCTCAAGGCTCTACGCCAGCGCCATCGTACAGTAGCTGACAAGCAAAATTCTATGGCTAATATGATGGGCATGCCCCAGACTCCGAGCGGTGGTCTCGAGGACTATACGCATGATTTGACAGAGCAAGCGCGTTCTGGCAAGTTAGAACCAGTCATCGGTCGGGACAAGGAAATCTCGCGTATGATTCAAATCTTGAGTCGGAAGACCAAGAACAATCCTGTCTTGGTTGGGGATGCTGGTGTCGGGAAAACAGCTCTGGCGCTTGGTCTTGCTCAGCGTATTGCTAGTGGTGATGTACCTGCGGAAATGGCTAAGATGCGCGTGTTAGAGCTTGATTTGATGAATGTCGTTGCAGGGACACGCTTCCGTGGTGACTTTGAAGAGCGCATGAACAATATCATCAAGGATATTGAAGAAGATGGCCAAGTCATCCTCTTTATCGATGAACTCCACACTATCATGGGTTCTGGTAGTGGAATTGACTCAACTCTGGATGCGGCCAATATCTTGAAACCAGCCTTGGCGCGTGGAACTTTGAGAACGGTTGGTGCGACCACTCAGGAAGAATACCAAAAACACATCGAAAAAGATGCGGCCCTTTCTCGTCGTTTCGCTAAAGTGACGATTGAAGAACCAAGTGTGGCAGACAGCATGACCATTTTGCAAGGCTTGAAGGCGACTTATGAGAAGCATCACCGTGTGCAAATCACAGATGAAGCGGTTGAAACAGCCGTCAAGATGGCTCATCGTTACTTGACTAGCCGTCACTTGCCAGACTCTGCCATCGACCTCTTGGATGAAGCGGCAGCAACAGTGCAAAATAAGGCTAAGCATGTGAAAGCAGATGATTCTGGCTTGAGTCCAGCTGATAAGGCCCTGATGGATGGCAAGTGGAAACAGGCAGCCCAGCTAATCGCAAAAGAAGAGGAAGTCCCTGTCTACAAAGACTTGGTGACAGAGTCTGATATTTTGACCACCTTGAGTCGCTTGTCAGGTATTCCAGTCCAAAAACTGACTCAAACGGATGCTAAGAAATACCTGAATTTGGAAGCAGAACTGCACAAACGTGTCATCGGTCAAGATCAAGCAGTTTCAAGCATTAGCCGTGCCATTCGCCGCAATCAGTCAGGGATTCGCAGTCACAAGCGTCCGATTGGTTCCTTTATGTTCCTAGGGCCTACGGGTGTCGGGAAGACCGAATTGGCCAAGGCTCTGGCAGAAGTTCTTTTTGACGACGAATCAGCCCTTATCCGCTTTGATATGAGTGAGTATATGGAGAAATTCGCAGCTAGCCGTCTTAATGGAGCTCCTCCGGGCTATGTGGGCTACGAAGAAGGTGGGGAGTTGACCGAGAAGGTTCGCAATAAACCATATTCCGTTCTCCTCTTTGACGAGGTAGAGAAGGCCCATCCAGACATCTTTAATGTTCTATTGCAGGTCTTGGATGACGGTGTCTTGACCGATAGCAAGGGCCGCAAGGTTGACTTTTCGAATACCATCATCATCATGACGTCAAACCTTGGTGCGACTGCCCTTCGTGATGATAAGACCGTCGGCTTTGGAGCTAAGGATATCCGTTTTGATCAGGAAAACATGGAAAAACGCATGTTTGAAGAGTTGAAAAAGGCTTATAGACCTGAGTTTATTAATCGTATTGATGAAAAGGTGGTCTTCCATAGCCTGTCTAGCGACCATATGCAGGAAGTCGTGAAGATTATGGTCAAACCTTTAGTGGCAAGTTTGGCTGAAAAAGGTATTGACTTGAAATTACAAGCTTCAGCTCTGAAATTGTTGGCAAATCAAGGATATGACCCAGAGATGGGAGCTCGCCCACTTCGTAGAACTCTGCAAACAGAAGTGGAGGACAAGTTGGCAGAACTTCTTCTTAAGGGAGATTTGGTGGCAGGCAGCACACTTAAGATTGGTGTCAAAGCAGGCCAGTTAAAATTTGATATTGCATAAAAACGAGGTCGGGACAAAGTTCCCGACCTCTTTATATACCATCGTGAGATGGCTTTGCTGTTGCGACTGTTTTTAGATGTGCCTATCTTTCTTAGGATTACTCAACATGTGAGTAAAGAAGTCTTTGTATCGATACTTGAGATAGTTCTCATGTAAAACTAACAAAGCGATATAAAAAATCATGAAAACTATAGTCAGATAGAAGACATCAAATGTAGTTTGTCCATAGTGAGTTGCGGATTTAAAAGAGCCAATAGCTCCCAAAATTAACCAAGGAAGATACTTGTAATACTCATTTGGCATAAGAGTGTACCTCCTATATTCTATTTTAATATTATTATATTCATTTATTCAACAAAATGCAAGCGATTACACAAAAAGCAAATTCAAATTTTAAAAGAAAAATCTCCTGTTTTTCTGTTTTATTACGAATAGAAAAGTAGGAGGAGTAAATGTATCTAAATGATGTGAGATTTTTAAAATAGTTTAGAGAAATTGTTGTCATATTTAAGTCTCAATGTTACAATTATATTACAAAAATATTTCTTAATGTTTCAAAAAACGTTGCAAAGGAGTAGAAAAATGAAAAAGAAAACCTATATCAAATTGATGACAGCAACTGTATTGGCTTCTACCTTATTACTGGGAGCTTGTGGAAATAAAAAGGAAACAACTCAAGCAAGCAGTTCTGCTAAGATAAGTCAATCATCAAGTTCTAAAGCAGCTTCTTCTAGCAAAGAAAGTAAGACTCAGAAGTCCTCAAGTTCAGCTTCATCTGAAAAGGCCAAGGCATCTACCGACCAGTCTGCAGCAACTGCAACACCATCACAAGCGGCACCTGCACCAGAGCAAAGACAAGGTCAAGAAGTGGCTAATCAACAGGCGGCTAGTCAACAAACTCCTGCTCAAGTTCCTTCAACTAAACAGGCACCTCAATCCAAGTCTAACCAATCAAGCTATGATCCTACAACTGACCGCAAACTTCAAGACAAACAAGCAGAGCAAAATAAACGCTACAAGGGTGTTTTAACCATGGTAGACGGTGATTTCTCAGCTGCAGCGGGCAATTGGAAGGGAGCAAATGGCGAAACTATCACAGTTTCATCAGGTGGTCAATTCACAGTAGAATCTGCTGATGGAAAGAAAGAAAACTACTCTATCAGAGGTTATTCTTATACTCTTGATGATGGCAAGTATAATGCCAAAATCGGTGGAGGAAAAGTCATCCAAATTACAACAGGAGCGGATGGTAAGGTTTCCAGTGTTGCTTTGACTCAATAATAACGATTAGTATTTGAATTTTTACAATCAAAGAAAATCCGTCAGCTCAAATAAGAGTTGACGGATTATTTTATACTTGTACTTGGGTTAAAAATTCTTTTGTAGTAAGAATTTGAGCAAATTCATCTTGTAGAGAAAGGAGATTAATCTCATGGATAGTATCAGGAGAGATGGCCTGACCGTTTTTGTTAGACAGGGTAAAACTGGCAGTAGCATCTGCTAGTAAAGTGACTTCGAAACCAAGATTTGCTGCCATTCGTGTCGTCGTAGATATACAATGAGGCAGAGTCAAACCAATAACGATTAAATGACAAATCTGATTTTTTCGTAAATAGGTTTCAAGATTTGTTCCAATAAAGGCGCTATTAACCGTTTTTTGAAAGACAGGTTCTGAAGCAAATGGTTCAAATCCACTTTTAAACTCCTGATTTTGTTTGTTATGAAATTGCGACTGGGGATTGTCAGATATGTGTTGAACATGTAAGACTGGAAGAGCGTGTTTACGAAAGTATGCCAGTACCCTCAATGCTTGTTGTTCAGCTTGAGGGTTGTTTCGTTCTCCCCAAATAGGTCTATCAAATGCTTTTTGCATATCGATAATCAGTAGAGCAGTATGAACCATTTTAAGCCTTATCCAACTGCAGAAGGGCTTCAATCTCTGCTAGGGTGCTAGCTTGTGAAATGGCTCCACGGAGTTTGGCAGCGCCAGATGTTCCACGGAGGTAGTGAGGAGCGAGGCCACGGAATTCACGAACTGCGACATTTTCCCCTTTGAGGTTAATCAAGCGTTTTAAGTGTTCGTAAGCGATTTTCATCTTATCCTCAAAGGTCAAATCAGGTAGGATCTCTCCTGTTTCAAAGTAGTGGTTGATTTGGTTGAAGAGGTAAGGATTCCCCATGGCAGCGCGGCCAATCATGACTGCGTCAGCACCGACTTCTTCGATACGCTGTTTGGCTTCTTGAACTGTACGGATGTCACCGTTGGCGATGAATGGAATCTTGGTCAGAGCTTGGGCGACCTTGTGAAGGGTCTCAAGGTCTGCGTGACCTGTGTACATTTGTTCACGGGTACGGCCATGCATGGCGAGGGCAGAAACACCTGCAGCTTCAGCAGCGAGGGCATTTTCTACTGCGAGAGATGGGTCAGCCCAGCCTGTACGCATTTTGACGGTGAGAGGGATATCAAGGACAGATTGGACCTTATTGATGATAGAGTAGATCTTGTCAGGATCCTTGAGCCACATAGCGCCAGCTTCGTTCTTCACGATTTTGTTAACTGGGCAGCCCATGTTGATATCGACGATATCAGTTTTGGTGTTTTCTTGGATGAATTCTGCTGCGCGTGCGAGGCTGTCTTCATCACTACCAAAAAGTTGGATAGAGACTGGGTTTTCGCCTTCATCGATATGAAGCATATGCAGGGTTTTTTCATTGTTGTATTGGATTCCCTTGTCAGATACCATTTCCATGACAACGAGTCCAGCTCCGAGCTCCTTTGCAATGGTACGAAAGGCTGAGTTGGTCACACCAGCCATGGGCGCTAGAACGGTACGATTGGGAATCTCAACATTGCCAATCATAAAAGGTGTATTAAGATTTGTCACGAATGAGTTCCTCCAGGTCGTTTTCATCAAAGTTATAAGTTGTTTGGCAGAATTGACAGGTGATTTCTGCTCCGTGGTCTTCCTCTTTCATTTCCTGTAAGTCTGAACTTGGAAGGCTAGCAAGAGCGTTCATAAAGCGATCATGGCTACAGTCACATTGGAAACGGATTTCTTCTTCAGAAAGACGCTTGTAGGCTTCGTCACCGTAGATTGCCTTGAGGAGGGCTTCGATATGGTCGTCGCTTTCCAGAAGGGTTGAGATAGCTGGCATTGCTTGGATGCGTTTTTCAAAGCGAGCAATCTCCTCTTCCTTGGCTCCTGGCAAGACTTGGACTAGGAAACCACCTGCAACTTTTACCTTGTCTTCCTCATCCAAAAGGACATTGAGACCGACTGCTGAAGGCGTTTGTTGGCTTTCAGTCAGGTAAAAGGCAAGGTCTTCACCGATTTCTCCAGAGATGAGGGGAGTCATAGAGTTGTAAGGATTTCCAGTACCGTAGTCTGTGATAACGAGGAATTGACCATTTCCAACAAAAGGTCCGACTAGAACTTCACCAGTTGCAGTCTTTTTGATGTCTACACCGGGATTTTGAACGTAACCTTTGACATTTCCCTTGGTATCAGCGACGGTGATGATAGCACCTAGAGAGCTAGATCCCAACACCTTAACTGTTAGTTTGGTATTTCCTTTTTCATTGGCTGCGAGAATCTGGCTAGCGATAAGAGTTCGACCAAGCGCTACTGTTGAGCTAGCTTGGGTTTGATGTTTTTCTTGAGCAGTGCGGACGGTTTCTGTGCTGTCAAGGACAAAAGCACGAAAGGCTCCGCTTTCTGATATAGTTTTAATAATTTTATCCATAGCTACTATTTTAGCATAAAAATGCCCAAAGGGGGAGCCGTGTGTTTGCTGATTTTTAGGATAATGAACCATGAAATCTGCATGAAAATAAAAAGAGAAACAGATTATTTCAGCATTTGTAAGATTTATGCTATGCTTAAGGTAGAACATGAAAGGGGTAACAAATGTATTTAGGAGACTTGATGGAAAAGGCTGAATCTGGCCAATTTTCAATCCTTTCCTTTCTATTACAAGAGTCTCAGACGACTGTCAAGGCTGTAATGGAGGAAACAGGATTTTCAAAAGCAACCCTAACCAAATATGTCACCCTGCTCAATGACAAGGCTTTGGACAGTGGTTTAGAGCTGAACATCTCCTTAGAAGATGAAAATCTGCGCCTGTCGATCGGTGCAGCTACCAAGGGGAGAGATATTCGGAGTTTGTTTTTAGAGAATGCGGTTAAATATCAGATTCTTGTTTATCTTCTCTACCACCAACAGTTTTTAGCCCATCAGCTGGCTCAAGAATTGATGATTAGTGAGGCAACGCTTGGCCGTCACTTAGCTGGTTTAAATCAGATTTTGTTAGAATTTGACTTATCCATCCAAAATGGCCGTTGGCGAGGTCCAGAGCATCAGATTCGTTACTTCTATTTCTGTCTTTTCCGCAAGGTCTGGTCGAGTCAGGAGTGGGAAGGTCACATGCAGAAACCAGAGAGAAAGCAGGAAATTACTACACTAGAAGAAATCTGTGGTGCAAGCTTGTCTTCGGGGCAGAAACTGGACTTGGTTCTCTGGGCTCACATCAGTCAACAGCGTCTCCGGGTCAATGCCTGTCAGTTTCAAGTCATAGAAGAAAAAATGCGAGGGTATTTTGACAATATTTTCTACCTTCGTTTGCATCGAAAGGCTCCGTCCTTTTTCGCTGGGCAACACCTTCCTCTAGGAACTGAGGATGGGGAGATGATGATTTTCTTCTCTTTCCTCATATCTCATCGCATTCTTCCTCTTCATACTATGGAATATATCCTTGGTTTTGGAGGGCAGTTGGCAGATTTGCTGACGCAATTAATTCAAGAGATGAAGAAAGAGGAGCTGCTGGGGGACTACACAGAGGACCATGTCACCTATGAACTCAGTCAGCTTTGTGCTCAAGTCTATCTATATAAGGGCTATATTTTACAGGATCAGTACAGATACCAGACAGAGAATCGTCATCCTTATTTGTTGATGGAACATGATTTTAAAGAGATAGCGGCGGAGATTTTTCATGCTTTACCTGCCTTTCAGCAGGGGACGGATTTGGATAAGAAAATTCTCTGGGAATGGCTCCAGTTGATAGAATATATGGCTGAAAATGGTGGTCAGCATATGCGAATTGGTCTGGATTTGACATCTGGTTTTCTTGTCTTTTCAAGGATGGCAGCCATTTTGAAACGGTATTTGGAATACAATCGTTTTATTACCATTGAAGCCTATGATCGAACTCGGCATTATGATTTGCTGGTTACCAATAACCCGATTCATAAGAAGGAACAGACACCAGTTTATTATTTAAAAAACGACTTGGATATGGAAGATTTAGAGATGATTAGAAAGCAGCTCTATCAGACACCATATAAATAGACTACAATACCATATAAGATATACGTCCTGTGTGATGCTGATTACTTTCTATTGATTAAAGTCGTTAATCTATCTGGAATTTAATTGATGAGATCGAGTTGTATCATTTTGATAAAATTTCATTAATCGTTGTTCATTTTCTCCTTTCTTTTCCGAATAAATAGATAGAACCATCGAATCTAGCAAAATTAGATTTAAAAATATGGTATAATAGAAGGAGGAAATGGATGGCTTTAAGACATCCGGGCATCAGCCCAACCAATGATTTGGTTGCTAAGAAAATCTTTAGCAATCCAGAAATCACTTGTCAATTTATTCGCGATATGCTGGACTTGCCAGCAAAAAATGTGACCATTTTGGAGGGAAGTAATATTCATGTTTTGCCTTCCCTACCGTACTCGGCGCAGGATTTCTATACCAGTATAGACGTTTTAGCTGAACTAGATAATGGAACTCAAGTTATCATTGAGATTCAGGTGCATCATCAGAATTTTTTCATCAATCGTTTGTGGGCTTACCTGTGTAGTCAGGTCAATCAAAATCTAGAAAAAATTCGCCAGCAAGAAGGGAACACTCATCAGAGTTACAAGTATATCGCACCAGTATATGCTATCGCAATTGTCGATAGTAATTATTTCCAAGATGATTTGGCTTTTCATAGCTTTAGCATGCGCGAGGATTCGACAGGTGAGGTTTTAACCATTACCAACAATGGTCAGCAAAACCATTTAGTCAAGATGGCGTTCTTGGAACTTAAAAAATACAGAGAAACCAGCAAAGACGAGGTTCGCAAGCCGTGGTTGGAGTTTTTCGGGAATAAACCCTTTACTCAAGAACCAGAGCGAGCCATCAGCCAGGCAGACCAACTGCTGGACTATAAGAGCTGGTCCGAGGAGGACAGGAAAATGTTTAGTGAACAGCGCAGGCGTGAAGAACAAGCGTTATTGGCTCATGATTATGCCTTGGAAACTGCCAGGGCAGAAGGTCTTGAAAAAGGTTTAGAGCGTGGGAAACTTTTTGCCTTTCTGGATATGGTCCGCCAAGGTCTTCTGACTTCGGAGGTTGCCAGTCAACAGTTGGGTATGTCAGTCGCTGAGTTTGAGGCGCTGTTGTAATTAATTAAAAAAACAGATTTTTCCTTTATACAAAAGGAGAAATCTGTTTTTTTACAATGGTTAGCCACAGTCTAGAAAATGAATTTTCCCTTTTATAATCCTCTAGCATACCATCCAGGGAGCAGGCGATATGCTCTTCAAAAACACGTCAACCGTGCGATAGGCTTGCGCCTATCCTTAGTAAGAAAAATACAAAGCTCCGCTCCCCTTATTCAAAAAATAGAATTTTAATATTAAAAATGTAAGGAGAAAAAGAAATTTTCAAAACAATTTTCATAAAAACTTTGATAAAACAAATAAAATTCCGAACAAAAACGTAACAAAAGTTTAATATGAAACGCTTGACAAGGATTTAGGGGGGGGGTATAATTACGGTAGGAGTGTTCTACACTGTGCACTACAAATATAAAAATAGAGGTGTCCAAATGGATAAGAAAAGAATGATATTGGCGAGCTTGGCAAGTGCGGCAGTCTTAGGAGCAGGTTTTACTACGGTTCAACCATCAGTTGTAAAAGCTGACGAAAATGCTGCTAAACCAGCAACGCCAAAAGTGATTCAAGATGCTGAAGCTGATGCTAAGAAGGCTGAAGAAAAAGTTACTGAAGCTCAAGCAAAAGTAGAAGCTAAAACAACACAAGCAACTGCTGCTGCGACTAAACTAGAAGCAGAGAAAAAAGAAGATGCTGATGCTAAAGCAGCAAAAGCAGAAGCTGAAGCAGCTAAAACTAAAGCTGACGAAGCTAAGAAAACTGCTGACGGTGAATTAACTGCAGCTAAAGAAGCAGCTAAACAAGCAGACGCTAAAGCTAAAGAAGAAGCAGCAAAAGCTGAAGCTAAAGCTAAAGAAGATGCTGATACTAAAAAAGCTATCTCTGACTCTCTAGATAAATTAATAGCAGATGCTGAAAAAGCTATCAATGATAACAAAAAAATCACTGATAAAGATAAAGCTATTAAAGAATTAAAAGAAAAAATTGGTAAAGAAGACTTATTAGCTGCAATTGAAGCAGGCGAAATCTCAATTGATCAAGTTGCTGCTGAGTTAAACGATGATGCTGCAAAAGCTGAAGCGAATGAAGCTGCTGATAAAAAAATGCGCGATAAAGAGCAAGCTGCTAAATCAACAGCTGCGGATGCTGGGGCTACTTCTGAAGCTAAAACAGACAAAAAAGACATGCCTGCAGATCTAAAAGCTAAGATTGATGAGGCTGAAAAAGCTGACGCTGCTCGTCCAGAATCAGAAAAACTTCAAGACAAAGCAGATCAATTAGACGATCAATTGAATCGTGTAGAAAATCAATTTAACGAAGCTAAAAAAGTTGCTGAAGAAAAAGCTGCTGTTTTAGACAAAAAAGAAAAAGCTCTTAAAGAAGCTAAAGAAGCTGCTGATATTGCAGAAAAATACAACCTTAAAGATGAGATTGTTAAACCATTAAAAAATGTTGTAACAGAAATCGAAAAAGATCGTAACGAAGCTAATTCTGAATTTGAACAAGCTGATGAAGCTGCTGCATATTATGCAGAACAAGGTAAAAAACTAGAAGCAGAGTACGATAAAACAGAAGCTGCTTTGAAAGTTGCTAAAGAAGAAGAAGCTAAAAATCCTAAAGCTAAAGAAGAAACTCCTGCTAAACCAAAAGCTAAAACAGAAGCTGAAAAAGCTGCTGAAGCTAAAGCAGAAGCGGATAAAAAAGTAGCAGCTGCAGAAGCTAAAGTCGCAGAAGCTGATGCAAAAGTTAACGAAACAACTAAAGCTCTTGAAGAAGCTACAACTAAAGCTACTAAAGAAGAAGCGGATGTTCAACCTGCTGAAACAGCAAAAACTGAAGCAGACCAAGCTAAAGCTGATGCAGATGCTGAATTAGCTAAAGCTAAAGAAGAAGCTGCAAAAGCTCAAGCTAAAGTTGAAGAGCTTAAAAAAGATGAAGCAGATAGTTTAGCTGGTCTTAAATATGCTTTAGAAAAAATGGAAGCTGATGCTATCGAAAAAATCAACAAAGACGATAAAATCACTGACAAAGATGCAGCTATTGAAAAAGCTAAAGCTGCAATCGGTAAAGAAGATCTATTAAAAGCTATCGAAAATGGTGAAATTTCAGCTTCTGAAGCTGCAAAAGATTTAGATGATCAAGCTGCAACTGCTGAAGCTAATAAAAACCAAGATCCTCAAGCTGATAATATTGGAGCAACAACTCCAACTATCAAAGATGGAGCTAAAGTTTCTGAAGCAGATAAAAAAGCATTTGCTGACGCAGACAAGAAAGCAGCAGATGAAGAAGCTGCTCGTCCTGAATCAGAAAAAATTCAAGACAGAGCAGATCAATTACTAAAAGAAATCAACTACTTAACAGCAATCGCTGAAAAAGATAAAGCTGCAGCTGAAGTTCTGTTAGAAAAATTCAATCATGCTAAAGAAGTATTACTAGAAGCTGGACAAGCTGAAAGAGCAGCAGAAGAAGCTAATTCTAATCCTGAAGTTCTTGAAGCATTGAAGAAAGTTGTTTATAATCTAGAACTGGATCGTGACACTGCGAAACAAGAACTAGCTAAAATTCTAGTGCCATTGGAAGCTTACACAGAACAAATCAACAAGCTAACTGACGAGTACAATCAAACTCTTAAAGATTTAGAAGCAGCTAAAGCAGCAGAGAAGAAAGTAGATGCTTTAAAAGTAGAAATTAAAGATTTAGAAGCAGAGCTTGCTAAAGACAAAGACAATGAGGAAATTAGCGATAAATTAAATGCAATGCGTTCTGCGTTAGCAAGAGCTGAAAAAGACCTTAAAGAAAATCCGGATGCATTAGTATATGCAGTTTTACTTCCAAAAGTAGATGCTCTGCCAACTGCATCACAAGCGTTAAAAGCAGAAATTAATAAGCTTAGAGAAGAAAAAGAAAAAACAACTGATGATAGCCAAAAAGCTGAATTAGAGAAAAAAATTGCAGAAAAAGAAGCTCTTTTAGCAGAAGTTGAAAAGGCTGAAAGTACTGAAACTCCAGCTCCAAGTAAACCAGCTGAAGAAACTCCAGCTCCAAATAAACCAGCTGAAGAAACTCCAGCTCCAAATAAACCAGCTGAAGAAACTCCAGCTCCAAGTAAACCAGCTGAAGAAACTCCAGCTCCAAGTAAACCAGCTGAAGAAACTCCAGCTCCAAATAAACCAGCTGAAGAAACTCCAGCTCCAAATAAACCAGCTGAAGAAACTCCAGCTCCAAATAAACCAGCTGAAGAAACTCCAGCTCCAAGTAAACCAGCTGAAGAAACTCCAGCTCCAAGTAAACCAGCTGAAGAAACTCCAGCTCCAAGTAAACCAGCTGAAGAAACTCCAGCTCCAAGTAAACCAGCTGAAGAAACTCCAGCTCCAAATAAACCAGCTGAAGAAACTCCAGCTCCAAGTAAACCAGCTGAAGAAA
>CAJNBY010000013.1 GCA_905221125.1 bacterium
TACCGCCGTGAAAAGGCGGTGTCTTAACCCCTTGACCAACGGACCAGAGTTGTTATTTTCAACTCTTACTATTATACCGACTTTTCAAACTTTGTCAACACCTTTTTTATATTTTTTTCATTTTTTTCAAATCGACTTTTTCAACTTATAATAAAAGAGCCAGAATTAAACTGACTCTTTTATTATTTATCAAACTTAGAAGCACGTTCTTCTCCCCACCAATAGGGCATTAGTTCTGCGACTCTCACAGTCTTTCTTCTATTGTAATCCATCATGAATTCTGCATCTTTATTTTCAGCGTTCAACTCTAATAGAAATTCTCTGCACGCGCCACAAGGCATACCCGAACTTCCACCATACGGCGGTTTGTCTCGAAAGGCTAATACTTTCTTAACCTTAGTTTGTCCTGAAAATTGGTACATATTAAAGAGTGCCGCACGCTCTGCGCAGAGATGGAAAACACCACAGGTTCCCTCCATACAGAAACCTGTAAATATTTGTCCATCTTCTGCTTCTACTGCGGCTACAACATGGTTGGCATAAACAAAATCAGATACTTCATGTGGATCGTATAGTTTCTGTGCTTCTTCGTACATCTTTTCCCAGATGTCCATTATTGTACCCTTCTTATTTAGAAATTTCTTTTAACATATTTTCAATATGCTGGATTGATTTTTCACGACCTAACAAGAAGATAGTATCTGGCAATTCTGGTCCATGCATTTCACCTGAAACAGCGATACGAATAGGCATAAAAAGATTTTTTCCTTTAATACCTGTTTCTTTTTGGACTGCTTTAATTTGTGGGAAAATATTTTCTGTCACAAATTCATCATCTGTCATCGCTTCGAGTTTTGCTTTGAAGGCTTCAAGAACTGTTGGGACGGTTTCACCCGCCATGACTTCGCGCTCTGCTTCGGTCAATTCTGGGAAATCTGAGAAGAAGAGATCTGTCAATGAGACGATTTCGTCAACTGACTTCATTTGTGGTTTATAGAGCTCAACTAATTTTTCAGCCTTGTCAGTCAATCGACCTGCTTCTTCTAGGAATGGTTTTGCCATTTCAAAGATAGTTTCTAGGTCTGCATTCTTGATATAGTCATTGCTCATCCAGTCAAGTTTTTTCTGGTCGAAGGCTGCAGGAGACTTGCTGAGGCGGTTTTCATCGAAAAGTTTAATCAATTCTTCACGAGAGAAGATTTCGTCTTCCCCACCTGGGTTCCAACCAAGAAGAGCAATAAAGTTAAAGACCGCTTCTGGTAAATAACCTTTTTTACGGTAGTCTTCGATAAACTGAAGGGTGTTGGTGTCACGTTTAGACAATTTTTTCCCAGTTTCAGAGTTGATAATTAAGGTCATGTGACCGAACTCTGGAGCTTCCCAACCAAGTGCTTCATAAACCATAAGCTGTTTTGGTGTATTAGCAATGTGGTCATCTCCACGGATTACATGAGAGATTTGCATATCGTGGTCATCGATAACAACGGCAAAGTTGTAAGTTGGGTAACCGTCTTTCTTTTGAATAACCCAGTCACCGCCGATATTGCCACCTTCAAATTCGATATCGCCTTTGACCATATCATGCCACTTGTAGATACCTGATTCATTGACAGCCAAACGAACCGTTGGGATGATACCAGCAGCTTCACGTTCTGCGATGTAAGCCGCTTTTTCTTCTTCACTCATACCAAGGTATTCGTTGATGTAGCGTGGTGTTTCACCAGCTGCTTCTTGGCGTTCGCGTTCAGCCACCAATTCTTCTTCTGTAACGTAAGATTTGTAAGCTTTTCCTTCAGCTAACAGTTGATCGATGTATTTTTGATACAAGTCTAAACGTTCAGACTGACGGTAGTTTTCATGTGTTTCTGGACTTTCGTCCCAATCCATACCCAACCAACGAAGGTTTTCAAGCTGTGAACGTTCACCATCTTCGACATGTCGTTTACGGTCAGTATCTTCGATACGAATAATAAAAGTCCCACCATGATGACGTGCGTAAAGGTAGTTGAACAATGCTGTACGGGCATTTCCGATGTGTAGTAGTCCTGTTGGACTTGGTGCGTAACGTACGCGGATATCTTTTGACATAGTTTCTCCTATAAAGTCTCTAGGCGTCTGCCTTTTTGCTCTCTATATTATATCACAAGTCTTGGCTGAGTCCAATTTCTATGGATAAAGAGAGTAAAAAGAGTGGACAAACCACTCTTTTCTTCTATTATAGACGTGCGTTAAGTTCTTTGCTCAATTCTTCAAATCCTGGTTTTCCAAGAAGGGCAAACATGTTACGTTTGTAAGCTTCAACACCTGGTTGGTCAAATGGGTTGATAGCATTCAAGTAACCTGAAAGGGCGATAGCCAATTCGAAGAAGTAGATAGTATAACCAAGAGTGAAAGCGTCTTGCTCTGGAAGAGTTACATACATGTTTGGTACATCACCATCTGTGTGGGCAAGAAGAACACCGTCAGTTGCTTTTTTGTTTACAAAATCAACGTCTTTTCCTTGAAGGTAACCAAGTCCATCAAGATCTTCTTCCAAAGTAGGAATAATCACGTTCTTACGAGGTTTGTCAACACGAACAACTGTTTCAAACATGATACGAGTTCCCTCTTGGATAAATTGACCCAATGAGTGCAAGTCAGTTGAGAAGTTGGCTGAAGTTGGGTAGATACCTTTTTGGTCTTTTCCTTCTGATTCACCAGCCAATTGTTTCCACCATTCTGAGAAGTATTGAAGTGATGGCTCATAGTTTACCAAGATTTCAGTTGCATAGCCTTTACGATAAAGGATGTTACGAACTGCTGCGTATTGGTAAGCTTCGTTTTCAGAGATTTTATCTGAAGTGTAATCTTTACGAGCTGCGTTAGCACCTTCCATAAGGGCTTTGATATCAGCTCCTGATGCTGCGATCGGAAGCAAACCAACTGCTGTCAATACTGAGAAGCGGCCACCGATATCATCTGGAACCACAAATGTTTCCCAACCATTAGCGTCTGCTTCAACCTTAACAGCACCTTTTTGGCGGTCAGTTGTTGCATAGATACGTTTGTTAGCTTCTTCTTGTCCGTATTTCTTAACCAAGAGTTCTTTGAAGACACGGAAAGCAATCGCTGGTTCAGTTGTTGTACCTGATTTAGAAATCACGTTTACTGAGAAGTCTTTGTCTGAAACATACTCTACCAAGTCAGCAAGGTAAGTAGATGAGATTGAGTTTCCAGCGTAAAGGATTTGTGGAGCCTTGCGTTCTTCTTTTGTTTGCAAGTTAGCAAAATGGTGATTCAAGAAGTCGATTGCTGCTTTAGCACCAAGGTAAGATCCACCGATACCGATCACAACCAAAACATCGCTGTCTGATTTGATTTGCTCAGCAGCTTTCAAGATGCGGTCAAATTCTTCGCGGTCGTAGTTTTCAGGAAGGTCCAACCATCCTAAGAAGTCGCTACCAGCACCAGTTCCTTTACGGATCAATTCATCTGCTGCTGTTACTTGTGATTGCATGTATTCCACTTCATGTGGTGCAACAAATTTGTCTAAAACTTTTGAATAATCAAATTTAATATGTGACATGTTATTCCTCCAATATTTCTTCTTTTCTATCATAACGCTTACCTTCGTTTTTTTCAAGTTTTTTTGTCGAATTTCTCCAATTTTTATCAGAATTCAAACGTTTGCGTAAAAATATCACATTCTGAAAATTTTTAAAAAATAAAAGAAAGAACGACCAGATGTCCCAGTCGTTACAGTTCATTCAATAAATACTCAAATAATTCTAAATTGCCATCTTCTTCATTGACCAGAAACTCTGGATGCCACTGCAAACCGATAATGCGGTGCTCATCGATAGACTCAATCGCTTCGATGGTCTGGTCTCTGGGATCAATAGCAGTTACACGGAAATTAGGTGCCAAATCTTTGATACTCTGACGATGGACGGAATTGACCTGACTTTCTTTTCCGAATAACTTAGCCACCACACTTCCTTCCACTGTCTCAATAGAGTGAGATGTCCCGAAAGGTAGTCCTTGCCAATGACCTTCGATTTCTTGATTGAGGGTTCCACCAAAGGCAACATTGACAAGTTGAACACCGCGGCAGATTGCCATAATTGGTTTGTTCTGACGGAGCGCTTCCTTCAAGAGTGCCAATTCAAATTCATCACGGACTAGATTGTAATCATCGCTCTCAATGGTCTTTTTCTCTCCATAAAACTGAGGATGGACATTTTGCCCGCCTGTCAAAATAAGCTTGTCAATCATTTCCACATAATCGCGTACAACGGACTCATCGCCAACAGGAATGACTAAAGGGAGACCACCGACTTGACGAATACTCTCTGCAAATCTACAAGATACAGATGAGTGAATGTTTTTGCCTTCTGCGTCTACGGGACATAGATTTGCAGCAACTCCTACAACCGTTCTAGCCATGATGTCTCTCCTTTCAAATATTAACGATAGTCCTATCATATCACTCAAAATGACTTTCGTCTAATATGTTTTTTTTAAGGCTGTGATAAAAATTTTTTATGGACAAGAAAAAGCTGCCCACATAGGACAACTTCTTTCTTATTCGAAAACAAACTGATTGTGATAGAGTTCTGAATAGAATCCACCTAGTTTTAAAAGTTCATGGTGGTTACCGCGTTCAATGACTTCGCCATCTTTAAGGACAATAATCTGATCTGCATTGAGAATGGTTTTCAAGCGGTGGGCAATAACGAAACTGGTTCTGCCTGCTACAACTGCCTCCATGGCATGCTGAATCTTGCTTTCTGTCACCGTATCTACGTTTGAAGTGGCTTCATCGAGAATGAGAACTTCTGGATCTGTCATCAGGGTTCGAGCAATGGAAATCAATTGTTTCTGCCCTGTTGAGAAGATGCTCTGGTCATCATCGATAAGGGTATCGTATTTATCAGGTAAGCTTTCGATATAGTCATGAATATGGGTTGCCTTGGCTGCTGCCTCAACTATTTCCTGACTGGCATCTGGCACACCAAAACGGATATTGTCTCGAATGGTTCCGCTAAATAAAACCGAATCTTGCAAGACAATCCCCACCTTGCTTCTGAGACTATCCAAGTCATAGTCACGAATGTCTTTACCGTCAAAATAAATACCGCCAGCATCAACATCATAAAAGCGATTTATGAGGTTCATAATAGTCGTTTTCCCTGATCCTGTTGGACCAACAACCGCTGTCATCTGGCCTTTCGGAGCGGAAATGCTGACATCTTTCAAAATCGGCTTGTCAGGCAAATACGAGAAATCAATATGACGGATTTCAACACCTTCTTGCAACTGAGTGAAGATTGGAGCCTTTTCAGGTCGGATTTCTTCCTCTGCATCAAACATTTCCTGAATCCGCTCAGCCCCAGTAAAAGCTAACTGAAGACTTCCCCAACTAGCTGCAACTTGAATAATAGGCTGGTAGTACTGCTGAGAAAATTGTGCAAACATAACAATCAAACCGAGGGCTGTACTTGTTTCAATAGTCTTATCATTTAAAAGTACAGCTGAACCCGCAAAGATGACGATGGCTGTATTAACCAGACTCATCCCATTCATGACCGGGAAAAGAATTCCTGAGAACATTCTTCCTTTAAAGGTTGCCTTGCGCACGCGCTCATTTTGTTCAAGAAATCCTGTCATCATATCCTCTTGAATTCCTTGGACAATGACAGCTTTTTGACCTGAGATACTCTCATCCATGTAGGCGTTGAGTTTTCCTACCTCTTTTTGCTGGAGGTTGGTGTATTTGCGTGCCATTTTCACAATGAAAATCAGCATAAGAAAGGCCACTGGTGTGCTGGCAATGGTGATGAGGGCCAGCGTCACATTTCTCGAAAACATAACAAGAATCAGACCAATGTATAAAACAATATTGCTCATGACCTGAATCAAACTTTCGTTAAAGGCTTGGAGGATATTATCCAAATCACTGGTAAAACGAGACAGGATATCCCCATCTTGTCGGCGGTCAAAGAAAGAAACCGTCAATCGAGCAAGCTTGCCAAAGAGGCCTTTGCGCATCTCATTGGTCGATTCTGCAATCACGCGCGTCATGAGACACATGTATATGACACTGGAGATAAAGAGAACCAAAACCAGCAGACCAAGATTGACCATGATTCCTGATAGGCTTTGCCAAACAAGTTCTGGATTACCATCTTGATAAGCTTGAACTAAATTAGCTAACTGCGTCACTGCTTGTCCAGAAAAGACTGGGAAGAGGGCTTGGGCAAGAGTCGCCAGAACAATCATCAAGATGACAACTACAAATGATAGCTTATAGACTTTAAAATAATTCCAAAAAAATTGAACTGTTTTCATTTTACTCCTCCTTTCCTTTCTGTGTTTCATAGATTTCACGGTAAACGGCATTATTAGCAACCAAGTCTGCATGTGTCCCTTGACCAATCAATCGTCCTTGATCTAGAACCAAAATTTTATCCGCATGAACAACTGAGCTAATCTTTTGAGCAATGATAATGGTTGTCGTACCTTTTAAGTCCTTGTTCAAAGCCTCCTGAACCAAGCGCTCTGATTTGGCATCCAAGGCTGAGGTCGAATCGTCAAAAATCAGAATACGTGGATTGCTAACAATCCCACGGGCAATCGACATCCTTTGCTTTTGCCCACCAGAGAAGTTGGTTCCCCGTTCCTCAACTGGACTTTCAAAGGTTTTCTCCATACGATGAATGAATTCGCTAGCCTGAGCAATATTGGCTGCGCGCTCCATTTCAAATAGAGTAGCATCTCCCTTACCCTGTCTTAGATTATCTGCAATCGTTCCACTAAAGAGAATGGCACGTTGGAGAACGATAGACACTGTTTTACGCAGGGTTCCTTCACTCACTTCTCGAATATCCTTTCCTCCAATTTTGATAGAGCCTTCCTGTGGGTCAAAGAGACGTGGAATCAATTGAGCCAAGGTTGACTTCCCTGCACCAGTCGCTCCAACTACACCAATCATTTGACCAGGCTCGATGGTAAAGGTCACATCTTTCAACATTGGTTCCTTATCCATTGGATAGGTAAAGGTCACATTTTCAAAGCTAAGACTTCCGACCAACTCTTCATCTGGGACA
This sequence comes from bacterium, assembly GCA_905221125.1. Classification (GTDB taxonomy): domain Bacteria; phylum Bacillota; class Bacilli; order Lactobacillales; family Streptococcaceae; genus Streptococcus. Next base: position 7,089 of record CAJNBY010000013.1, read on the forward strand.
TCCTTGAAGGTCATAGCTGGCTCTGCGTCAAGAATTTCTCGAATACGACGCATGGAAATCATGGCACGGCTGACAGAATTTCCCAAAAATCCAACCATAACAATGGTAAAGATAATCTGGCTTAGGTAATTGACAAAGGAAGCAATGGAACCCACAACAGAAGGATCCGACTGAACCATCCCCGCAACCAGCCAAATAGAGAGGAAGACTGCTCCGTAACCGACCAACATCATAAAGGGTTCCACTACCGCAAAGGCATAACCAATGTAAAGGTTTTGACCAAGAAGCTCGTCTGAGACCTCTGTAAACTTAGCAAACTGCTCTTTTTCTTGGACAAAGGACTTAACCACACGAACACCGCGCAGATTTTCCTTGGCGATAGCATTGATACGCTCAAGAAGGGTTTGAAACTTGGCAAAACGAGGTCCCATCATTCCCATCATGACAGCAGTCAAACCAAAAATCAAGATAACCATGAGAACAATCACCCACCACAGAGAGGGCAAAGTTTGAACCGCAAGGATGAACGAACCGATGAACAAGAGAGGAAGTCTGAACAGAATTTGGAAGGTCATCATGACGACGTTCTGAATCTGGTTGATATCGTTGGTCATTCGAACGACTAGATTTCCCGCATTAAATTGTTCAATATTGGCATAAGAAAAGGTTTGGATTTTACGGAAGGCATCCTCCCGAAGGTCAGATGAAACTCCTTGGGCAATATAGGCTGCAAGGATAACATTGAGCCCACCAGCAACCAGACCAACCAAGGCCACACAAATCAACCAAGCCCCTATACTATAAATAGCTTCATATTTACCAGCAAGTAAGGCATCTAACACTTCCTGCAGATAACGCGGTTGCAGAAGTGAACTAGCAACCATCAAGCCTGTCATCAGAAGCGAAGCCAAGGCCTGCCACTTGTAGGTTTTTACTTTCTGAATCAGCATATTTTCTCCTTAAAAAATAGACAAAAGGGAGCGACAATGCGTCAGCTCCTTCTCATTCTGTTTGTGTGATGTTATTCTAGCAAAAAAGTGGGGGATTGTCAAAGAAGTCTCCTTGATACAGCTAGAATGACTAGTAATTTTCTCTTTATAGTTTCTGTTTTAACTCGACCAAGACATTCATAGCCTGCATAGGTGTCATATTGTAAACATCCAGTTTAGACAATTCTGCTAGGATAGGATGCTCTTCTGCTGTATCAAAGAGTGAAATCTGTTCAGTGACGGCACTTGTTTGTCTCATGGGAGCAGGACTTTCTGTTCCTTGACTCTCTAGTTGGGTCAAAATCTTATCCGCCCTTGCTAGAAGATCTGCTGGCAAACCAGCAATCTTAGCAACATGAATACCGTAGGATTTGTCAGCTGGGCCTGGTTCAATCTTATGAAGGAAAGTGACCTGCCCATCCTGCTCCAAGGTTGCCACGTGAACATTGACCAAGTGTTGTAAACTAGACTCTAGGCTGGTCAACTCATGGTAGTGGGTCGCAAAGAGGGTCTTGGCCCCGATATGTTCATGAATGTATTCGATGATAGACTGAGCAAGAGCCATCCCGTCATAAGTTGCAGTTCCCCGACCTAACTCATCAAAAAGAATCAAAGAATTCTTAGTCGCATGCGAAATGGCATTGTTGGCCTCCATCATCTCCACCATGAAGGTTGATTGGCCTGAAACCAAATCATCGGCTGCTCCGATACGGGTAAAGATCGCATCAAAAATCGGTAAATAAGCATTTTCTGCCGGCACATAAGAACCCAACTGGGCCATAACCGCCGTCATGGCTAACTGACGCATGTAGGTTGACTTCCCACTCATGTTTGGCCCTGTAATCAGCTGAATACTAGTATCTTCTGCCATCTGAATCGTATTTGGAATATAGGTCTGAGCCCCCATAACCTTTTCAACGACAGCATGACGCCCTTTCTGGATATCGATCTGTGAATCTTCTCCGAACTCTGGTCGAATCAAATGCTGGGTTTCAGCCACAACTGCCAGACTTTGCAAGACATCAACTGTCGCGATTCCTTGAGCTAGAGCCTGCAAACGCTGGATGTACTTGCTGACCTCTTCACGAATACGCATAAAGATTTCGTACTCTAGGTTGGCTGACTTCTCACGCGCCTCCAGCATATCGCCCTCGATACGGGCCAATTCCTCAGTTCCAAAACGTTCTGAGTTTTTCAACGTTGCCTTGCGGAAAAAGTGGGCAGGTACATTCCCCAGTTGTGAATTGGTCACATGGAAATAATAGCCATCCTTTTTATTGTAATCAATCTTAAGCGTGCTGATACCAGAGTTTTCTCGCTCCTTTGCTTCAATTTCAGCAATCCAGCTAGTCCCTTCTCTGAGAACGCGACGGTACTTGTCCAAAGTCTCATCAAAGCCAGTGCGGATAATACCACCTTCTGTAATCACATGAGGAGCTTCAGGAGCAATCGCTGCGCTAATCAAGCTCTCCAACTCAGGGATTCCATCTAATTGTTCGATAAGATAAGCCAGAGCAGGTTGCTCCATCCCTTCTAAAATCGCTCGGATCCGTGGTACACTGGACAAGGTAGTCGCCAGCTGCAAGAGGTCCTTGGGATTGGTCTTGCCAAAAGAAACCCGACTAGCCAAGCGTTCGATATCATAAACACCCTTGAGGCTATCTGTTAAATCACTGCGCTCAAAGAAATGATCAAGAAAGACCTGCACTACGTCTTGACGTTGGACGATTCGCTCCTTATCAATCAAGGGACGATGAATCCAAGAACGCAAGAGACGCATCCCCATAGCTGTTTTGGTTTCATCCAAAAGCCAGAAAAGACTGCCTTGTTTATTGCCTGAACGGGCATTTTCAACCAAATCCAGACTAGCCTTGGTCGCATAATCCATCTGCAAGAAATCTTTGATTTCATAGCGGATAACAGGCTTGAGGTGGTTCAATTCCCGCATCTGGGTTCGATGGACATACTGAAGCAGCTTACTAGAGGCTGCTTGCTCCACCGCTGCTAATCGTGAATCCAGTAAATGAAGGTCCTCAAAGCCTTCTTTCTCATATGAGAGCACCAGATTCATCTGGCGACTGAGAATCTGTTCTTCTGCATCAGACAAATCATAACCCAGAACCACTTCTCGAGCCTTGAGGTTACGAATTTCCCCACAAATCAGCGTGAAATCCAATAGACCCGTCACATAAAAGTCTCCCGTTACCAGATCCATATAGGCTAAGCCAAACTGACTGCCCTCACGGTCTAGGGCAACCAAGAAATTGTTCTGGCTGTCTGGCTTAGTGCTATCGACTACTGTCCCGGGTGTAATGACCTGAACAACCTCTCGTTTAACAACCCCAACTGCTTGTTTGGGATCTTCCATCTGCTCTGCAATGGCTACCTTATAGCCCTGCTCAATCAAGACATCGATGTACTGTTGGGCAGAATGATAGGGAACACCCGCCATAGGAATCGGATTGTCCGCATTCTTGTTGCGACTCGTTAAGGAAATTTCCAGAATCTGCGCAGCATTGACCGCATCCTCATAAAACAATTCATAAAAATCACCCATCCGAAAGAGCAAAAAAGCATCTGGATATTGCTTTTTAATATCCACATACTGTTGCATGCCGGGTGATAGCTTTTCTGTCGCCATTTTCCGTCTCTCCTTGTCAAAAATAAGTCTTGAGAGCAACTCCCAAGACCTTACTTATCTTTCATCAAATCTAGCAAACGATCTTCCATGAGTTTGGCAACGTGCTGGTCTCGACAAATGACCAATAAGGTATTGGCACCAGCAACTGTTCCTAAAATCCATTCATCCTTGTTTGCATCTACAATATTGGCCAAAACAGAGGCTTCTCCCAGTTTGGTATGAAGCACCAAGGTAAACTCTGCTCTTGCAACGCCTTCTAAATGATGAGACAAAAATTCCACCAAATCAATCTTTTCTGTCTCATTTGCTAGTACATAATACACCATATCATTTTTCTTGACCTTGGTCAAGCCGATTTCGCGCAAATCACGAGACAGGGTTGTCTGCGTCACAAAAACATTATGCGCCTCCAACCGATCTTGAATTTCTTTTTGTGTACTTAATTTCTCCTCAGTAATCATTTTTTTTATTAACTGATGACGATCTCTTTTTCTCATAAAATCCTCTTATGTGAATATTTATAACTATTTTTATAACTATATTATACCAAAAAAATAGGAGATTTCAAAAATTTTTTCTTCTTTCTTTAAAATTGTGATAAAATAGTAGAAAAGTCCAAAAAGGAGCTCTTAATGAATACAAAAGAATTGATTGCTAGCGAATTGGCTAGCGTCATTGATAGCCTGGACCAAGAGGCTATTTTAAATTTACTGGAAACCCCTAAAAACTCAGAAATGGGAGACATTGCTTTCCCTGCTTTTTCTCTTGCAAAAGTCGAACGTAAAGCACCTCAAATGATTGCGGCTGAACTGGCTGAAAAAATTAACAGCCAAGCCTTTGAAAAAGTTGTTGCAACAGGACCTTACGTTAACTTTTTCCTTGATAAATCTGCCATTTCTGCTCAAGTATTGCAAGCTGTTATCACTGAAAAAGAACACTATGCTGACCAAACTATTGGCAAACAAGAAAATGTTGTTATCGACATGTCTAGTCCCAATATCGCTAAGCCATTCTCTATTGGCCACCTACGCTCAACTGTTATCGGAGATAGCTTGTCACATATTTTCCAAAAAATCGGTTATCAAACGGTCAAGGTCAACCATTTGGGAGACTGGGGTAAACAGTTTGGGATGTTGATTGTTGCCTACAAAAAATGGGGCGACGAAGAAGCTGTAAAAGCTCATCCAATCGATGAACTCCTTAAACTCTATGTCCGCATCAACGCTGAAGCTGAAAATGACCCTAGCTTGGATGAAGAAGCACGCGAATGGTTCCGTAAACTTGAAAATGGCGACGAGGAAGCTCTCGCTCTTTGGCAATGGTTCCGTGACGAAAGTTTGGTGGAATTTAACCGCCTTTACAATGAATTACAAGTTGAATTTGACAGCTATAACGGAGAAGCCTTCTACAATGATAAGATGGATGCAGTTGTAGACATTCTTTCTGAAAAAGGACTTCTTGTTGAGTCAGAAGGTGCCCAAGTTGTGAATCTTGAGAAATATGGAATTGAACATCCAGCCCTTATCAAGAAATCTGATGGTGCAACTCTCTATATCACTCGTGACTTGGCTGCAGCTCTTTACCGTAAAAACGAATACCAATTTGCTAAATCTATCTACGTCGTTGGTCAAGAACAATCTGCCCACTTTAAACAGCTCAAAGCTGTCTTGAAAGAAATGGGCTACGACTGGAGTGAAGACATTACTCATGTTCCTTTTGGTTTAGTCACAAAAGAAGGGAAAAAACTCTCTACTCGTAAAGGGAATGTCATCTTACTAGAGCCTACTGTTGCAGAGGCCGTTAGTCGTGCCAAAGCCCAAATCGAAGCTAAAAATCCTGAACTTGAAAACAAAGATCAAGTAGCGCATGCTGTTGGAGTTGGAGCCATTAAATTCTATGACCTCAAGACCGACCGTACAAATGGATACGACTTCGACCTAGAGGCTATGGTATCCTTCGAAGGGGAAACTGGACCTTATGTTCAATACGCCTACGCTCGTATCCAATCTATCTTACGCAAAGCCGATTTCAAACCAGAAACAGCTGGTAACTATAGCTTGAATGATACTGAAAGCTGGGAAATCATCAAGCTCATCCAAGACTTCCCACGTATTATCAACCGTGCAGCGGATAACTTTGAGCCTTCTATCATTGCTAAATTTGCAATTAGCCTGGCTCAATCCTTCAACAAATACTATGCACATACGCGCATCTTGGATGAAAGTCCAGAACGCGACAGCCGTCTAGCCCTTAGCTACGCAACCGCAGTCGTTCTCAAAGAATCCCTTCGCTTGCTTGGAGTAGAAGCACCAGAGAAGATGTAAATCGCCAAAGTTACTTGATTGCAAAGCAATCTAAGTAACTAACGCCAAATCCTATCAGGTATTTGGCTAGGCGCTTCACTAGTTTTAGGACATAAATATGATCGATTTATGTCCTAAAACGTCGTAATCTTAAAGTTATTGGAACTAAAGTTCCTAATTGTTAGACGCTAGCCGCGTATATGCGGACTAGCTAACTGCTTCACTAGTCATGGTCTCTAAATATAATCGATTTAGAGGCCATGACGTCGTAATCAGAGACACTTGTCTAATCGCTTCACTAATTCACCTAACCAAATAATATCGATTTGGTTAGGCTCATGTCGTAATCTTTTAATCACTTTATTGTAAAGTAATCTAAGTAACTAAGACCAAATCCTATACGGGCTTTGGCTAGGCGCTTCACTAATTCAATCTACTCACTACTATTTTTTTACCATACAGGGAGATTTCCTATGAGCCAATATGCTTATATCCTCGTTGTAATTAGCTTGGTGTTCCTTTTTCTGCTCAATAAGTACGAGAAGGAGAGACTGCAAAGGCTCTACCAAGAACAACTTTTGAAGGATGAAACATTTAGGGCTGACATCAAAGAAAAAATTCACACGACTGAAAATATCAATGATGTCATTGCTTACATCAATAAAACTTATCATCTGGGAATGTTGCTATCAAAAGACATTACAGATCAATTGAAATAAACCTAGCCATTCTTTAAGAAATATGAAAACCGAGACTAAGAGTTTAATACTTAGCCTCGGTTTTTCGTATGTTCAATTGAAACAAGTGTTGAAAATTTGTTGTAGCAATTCTAATATAGGGATGGATATCCTTTCAAAAATATCATTTACAAATATTTTTAAAGAAATCAAACTCCCTATATTTACTATTCTTATAGACTGTTAAATCAACATCCTCTACAACTTCTTTCACATCTATATTGACATCATAGGGCAAAGAAAGAAAATCTAAATTATAAAACTCTGTACTCATCTCTTTTAAAATAAGAAGGTCTAACAAGTAGCCCTCCACTCTGATTTCAACTTGAATTGTCTTAGACATGAAATTTTTTAGAATCATAAAGTCCTTTACTTGCTTTCTCTTAGGACCGACATACTCAAATCTTTTTCGTTCAAAAATAATTTTCTCCAAATGTTACACCATTTCAATAATATCATTTTCTAAATAACTGCAGAAGCAATTCTTCTTTTAATGCAGTCTTCATTAAAATTTCCCTTGTTTAATTCTCCCAAAAATTTTTGAAATAGTGCAAATAAAAGCTCCTAGTAAAAATTCCTGTAAGAAAAATCCAAAATAAGTTCCTAACTGTAAATTTCTATTGAATGTAAATACAGAAGTTTCAGATTGAATCGTATTTTGTTCTATAAGCGTCATAGGAGTAACTCTGAAAATTCCAAACATCATTAAAGCATAGATCATTCCAAAAATAATTAATAGCACCCAGCTATGCTTACTCCTAGAGGAAATACTTCCCGATAACAAAGCTAATAATATTGAGGGTATAATTTGTACGAATAACATAAATTGAAAAAGATTAAAATTATCTAGTGTAAAAAAACATATTGTAAATTCCACAATTAACACTAGAGAAAATACTCTATCTATTTTTGTAAATTTCATTTTACCTCCTTTAAATTCACATCCATCATTACCTTAGACCTTCAATAACATTTTTATTTGCTGCAACCATTGCAGGCATAATACTAAATACAATTCCAAATACACCCGCTGTGAATAGAGTAATCAAAATATGATCCAGAGTTAATGTCGTAACAAAACCACTCATGTTCATTAAAACAACAAATAATGTCGCTACTCCAATACCAGTTATAGCTCCCAGAAGCGATAAAAGAGTCCCCTCCATCATATATGATTGATAAATATCAGATTTTTTAGCTCCCAAAGCTCGACGAATCGCTATCTCCTTGCTACGTTCGCTAACAGAAGACAACATAGCATTCATAACCCCAAAACCAGCTACAAAAATTGAAATGCTTGATAAAAGTGCAATGAAATTTAATATTGTAGTAGCTTGGGCCTTTGTTTCCTCATATACCCTTCTATTATCTATATATGCATAGGTTCCTTCCTTGCGGAATGTTCCATAAGTATCTAAAGCAGATAAAGCCTTATTTATATTCTCTAACTGATTAGTTTCTACCACTAACTCATCAAAATATTCCCTTTTTCCTAAAAGTAACTCTTTGATTTCATTGGTAACCAATAAAGAAGGTAATCTTTCATTAACAGCTGATCCATAATATATTGCCTGAATTGAATATTCTTTTCCAGATATATTGATAGTCTCTCCTAAAAAAGTTTCAATATTTTCCTTTCGAGTCAATGACATGAGAGCCTTATCGCTAATAGCTACACCGCCATCTAGTTCCTCTAAGGCTCTTCCTTTTAATAAAGCAGGCATAACTAAACCATTCTTATTCAAATCGCCCAATGTTCGAAAACTAAGATTCTGCTTAGAATCATTAAAATACGTTTCAGCATACAAAGCATAAGAGCTGGAAGAAAGTCTTGCATGTTTTCCAATAGTTTGCTCAACCAATTGTTTATCTTCCTGTGTAAACCCTCTAATATCCAACATATTTTGAGGAGTATAAGTCATTGTTGCTGTGTCTTCTTCTATCTTTAAATCATTTCCTAATGTAGAAGTTGTATAGGAAGAACTTGATAGTATTACTAATAAAACAAATGTTGCCACTGTGATGGCTAGGGATGTCAGAATACTCTGTCTTTTATTCCTCTTTAACAGCTTTAAAGTATCTATTAACAGCTTTTTAAACTTCATGTAATCCTTCTCCCTCAAGTGTTAGATACCCATTTTTCATTCGATACCTTGTTCTACAATGACTGGCAACAAACTCATCGTGAGTTACTACAATAATTGTCGTTCCAGAATGATTCAAATTTTGTAGGATTTGCAATATCTCATTCCTATTTTTCTCATCTAATGCACCTGTAGGTTCATCTGCTATAAGAAATCTAGGTTTATGAGCAAGAGCTCTAATTAAAGCAACTCGTTGCTTCTGTCCGCCTGATAAATGACTTGGGTACTCATTCATCTTATCTATAAGTCCTAAGTCTTGTAATAAACTATCAATGTATTCTATATCTGGCTGTTGGTCAGAATATAGGAATGATAATAAAATATTTTCTTTAACAGTATATTCATCAATAAGATGAAATTGTTGAAAAACAAATCCAATATCACGATTACGGTAACTTGCTTGTTGATTTTCATTTAACTTCTCAATACTTTTTCCGTCTAATATATATTCTCCTTCAAATTCAGAATCAATCAGTCCCAAAATATTGATAAATGTCGATTTGCCCGAACCTGATGGTCCCATTATCGATACAAATTCTCCTTCAACTACCTTAAAATTTATTTCTCTTAAGACATTATTTTTTAGCGTCCCTTGTCCGTAACTTTTACTAATATTTTTTAGTTCTAACATAGACCTTCCCATTCTATCTTTATTATTTATAAATCCAAAAAATGGCAACAACTAGCACTAACATATGTTCTCTCCTTATTTTTTCTACAGGATTATTATACTTCTATGTTACACATTCTCCAAGGTCATAAATGTCACTAATTTCAACAACTTATCTACTAATAAGTACTCAATTAGTATAAAAAGGAACTCGATACGAACTCAATCTAAGGGAAAAACATAATAACTCTTTAAATGATAAAACGCATAATATCAAGTTTTTAAACACCTGATATCATGCGTTTTTATGATTTCGAAAACTTTCTCTCGGTCTTTTTAACTAGTGACATTTTTGTCACTTTTTTATTTTCTAATGTTTATTTTTAAAAAAATCCTGGAGGTCATATTGCCATTGTTTTTCTAGCTGTTCTATCAAATGACTATTATCAATCATTCTAGCAAATATTTTTGCTTCTTGAAAATAATTTTCAGCTACTGGATAATCTTTTTTTACAAATAATGCATAGCGCCACTCCCATAGTCGAATAATTGGTTTTTTCTGATAGTCGTATGATTTTGAGGTAATTTCATTTAATTTGTAAAGAATATCTTCAAATTGACTGTAATTAGCAATTTTTTCAAATATTCCTAACAACAAAAGTAATGAATCTCTGATTAGAAATGAATATTCAATATCAAACATCTCAACTTGTTGTAAAATTTTATCAGCTATTACTAAGAAGGTATTCACTTCAATCTCATCTATTATCGTATCTTGGTGTACTAATCTTATCAAAAATAGCTTTATGATTAAAATATCGTTAACTTCATATTTTGATTTCAACAAAATGTGATCGAAATACTCTTGTAAAATCATTCCTAAATTGCTATCATCATTCCACCAACCAAAGTCATCATATGCTTGTAAAACATCTATGATAAACCTTTCTTCCTCAGGTAGCCTATCATAATACTCTTCAAAAATCTTATCAAAAACACTCTCTTTCTTTTGGGCGATAGTTTCATCTTCGTATGTAGGAGTCCTCATCAAGAAATACTTCAATTCTAGGTATTCCTTATCCAACTCTATATAACTTGGCATCAACTTGTAATCTTCAACCCCCAAACGTTCAGCGATATATTTTAACTTTGTTAGTGTTGGTCTGGATTCTCCATTTTCAATTCTAATTAATTGACGGATACTTAATTCAGACTCATCACCACAAAATTCTGAACGACTGATTTTTTTAGCCAAACGTAATCTTTTAATTTTTTCGCCAAACTCTCGCAACCTACAAGAACCTCCTGAGTTGTTTACCTCTATTATAGCATATACTGAATCAAACTATCTATCAGATTTCTTCTCACTTTAACTAAAGACTAAGACTTTAATACTGAGTCTCGGTTTTTGTATGTTTTTCAAGCAACAAAGCCACCACTATCCCAGCAATGCAAGTGCAAAATCCTCTAGAATATGATAGAATAATGAAAAGGACTCTATTAAGGAGGAAATCATGGAAAAACAAACCGTCGCCGTCTTGGGGCCTGGTTCTTGGGGGACTGCCCTTTCACAAGTCTTAAATGACAATGGACACGAGGTACGTATTTGGGGAAATATTCCCGAACAAATCAATGAAATTAATACACACCATACTAATAAACATTACTTTAAAGATGTTGTTCTAGATGACAAAATCATTGCCTACACTGACTTAGCAGAGGCACTGAAAGATGTGGATGCGATTTTGTTTGTTGTCCCAACAAAAGTGACACGACTTGTTGCCCAACAAGTCGCAAAAACCTTGAATCATAAGGCTATCATCATGCACGCATCAAAGGGATTAGAACCCGATAGCCATAAACGATTATCAACCATCCTTGAAGAAGAAATTCCTGAACATCTCCGCAGTGATATCGTCGTTGTTTCAGGTCCTAGTCATGCAGAAGAAACCATTGTGCGTGACCTGACTTTAATCACTGCTGCTTCTAAAGACTTACAAACAGCTCAATACGTTCAGGAACTCTTTAGCAATCACTACTTCCGACTTTATACCAATACGGATGTCATTGGAGTTGAAACTGCTGGTGCTCTTAAAAATATTATTGCTGTCGGTGCCGGAGCTTTACATGGTCTGGGATTTGGTGACAATGCCAAGGCGGCCATCATCGCTCGAGGCCTAGCAGAAATTACCCGCCTAGGAGTAGCACTCGGGGCCAGTCCATTGACCTATAGTGGCTTATCTGGTGTAGGAGACTTGATCGTAACAGGAACCTCCATCCACTCTCGTAACTGGAGAGCTGGAGATGCTCTTGGTCGTGGAGAATCCCTAGCTGATATCGAGGCCAATATGGGCATGGTGATTGAAGGAATTTCAACGACTCGAGCAGCCTATGAACTAGCGCAAGAACTTGGAGTTTATATGCCCATTACACAAGCCATTTACCAAGTTATCTACAACGGAACCAATATCAAAGATGCTATTTATGACATCATGAACAATGAATTTAAAGCAGAAAATGAGTGGTCTTAACCCTCTATAGAAAGGATTATTATGGTACTGAAAGTTAGAAAAGCAGTCATTCCTGCCGCTGGACTAGGAACTCGATTTTTACCAGCAACCAAGGCCCTTGCCAAAGAAATGTTGCCAATCGTAGACAAACCAACTATCCAATTTATCGTAGAAGAGGCTCTTAAATCAGGTATCGAAGATATTCTGGTTGTCACTGGTAAGTCAAAACGTTCTATTGAGGACCACTTTGACTCAAATTTTGAGCTTGAGTACAACCTCAAAGAAAAAGGTAAAACGGATCTGTTAAAATTAGTAGATGAAGCAACTGGCATGCGCCTTCATTTCATCCGCCAAACTCACCCTCGTGGTCTTGGAGACGCTGTCTTACAAGCCAAAGCTTTTGTGGGGAATGAGCCCTTCGTTGTTATGCTGGGTGATGACCTTATGGACATCACAGACGAGAATGCCATTCCTTTGACAAAACAACTGATGAATGATTACGAAAAGACACACGCATCAACCATTGCTGTCATGCCCGTACCACACGAAGACGTTTCATCATATGGAGTCATTGCTCCTCAAGGAGAAGGAATCAATGGACTCTATAGCGTTGAAACTTTCGTTGAAAAACCAGCTCCTGAAGATGCACCAAGTGATCTAGCAATTATCGGTCGTTATCTGCTCACACCAGAAATTTTTGAGATCCTCGAAAATCAAGCTCCCGGTGCTGGAAATGAAATCCAGCTTACCGATGCTATCGATACGCTTAATAAAACACAGCGTGTTTTTGCCCGTGAATTTACAGGAGCTCGTTACGACGTTGGGGATAAGTTTGGCTTTATGAAAACATCTATTGACTACGCCCTCAAGCACCCACAAGTCAAAGATGACTTGAAAGATTACCTCATCCAACTTGGAAAAGAATTAGCTGAGAAGGAATAAAATAAAAAGATAAGGTTCAAAAAATTCCTTATCTTTTTTCATTACACAAATTTTCATCCCATTCCCTTGTAGAAAAGTAAAACTGCGAGTCCTACGAACAAGACTAACGCTACCAGTCTCTGACTAGCGCTATACATCCGTCTTTCTCCTCTAACTGGAAAGATAACTGCTAGAAATGCGCCACCAACTGCACCTCCGATATGACCTGCTAGACTGATTCCTGGAATCAGAACACTTCCAATAATGTTAACCACAAAAAGTGTCAGATAAGATTGCCCCAACTGCTGGATATAGGGGTTGCGAGTGGCATAGCGAAGAATGATAATCGCGGCAAATAGTCCATAGAGAGAAGTAGAAGCTCCTGCTGCTAAGGATTTGGGACTAAACTCAAAAACAAAGAGATTACCCATCATTCCTGATAAGAGATAGAGAAAGAAAAACTGCTTAGAACCGAAAATTTCCTCTACCTGCCTACCAAGATAATAGAGCGAAAGCATATTAACAATGAAATGCTCCCACCCAATATGGACAAAAATGGCCGAAAAGAGACGCCAAATCTGCTCAGGAAAGAGGCGAATGGCAGGTCCGTACATGGCTCCAAATCGAAATAAGGTATCTGCCCTGTAAAAGTTTCCTCCTGTGGTCACCAACATTAGTAGAAATACCAAGGCCGTCACTAAGAGGAAGAAACTCGTCACAGGGTAACGCCTATCAAAGATTTCCTTCATCAATCAGTACCTCCTGAACAGGAATATCATGGTTTTCAGGGATAAAGTCCTGAACTTGATAATGATAAACCGTACTCAAAGTATGACCAGTAAAATGTTCCAGATAGCGGTCATAATAACCTCCGCCATAGCCAATCCGATAGCCCTCTGTCGTAAAAGCTAAGCCCGGAACATGAATCAAATCAATCTGAGACGGTTCCACCACTTCCAAATCTCCTTGTGGTTCCAGTAAGCCAAAGGAAGTTTTGACCAATTGTTGCGGATCATAGACCACAAAGTCCATGCGCCCCTTGGGATAGGTTTTGGGTATCAGAACCTTCTTGCCGTCCTTCAGCGCCCGCTCAATCAGTTCCTGCGTTTGAAACTCATGAGGAAAAGAGAGATAGGTTGCGATAACCTTGGCTTCTTGGTAAAAGGGGTGATTTAAAAATCGCTCGGTTAAAGCTTGATCCATAGCCTGTCTTTGCTCTCGAGGGATAGCCTTCATTTCCTGCAAGACTTGCTTGCGTAGTTCTGCTTTCATAGACAAACCCTCTACTCTGCTGCCTTCTTTTTCAGGAAACTAGAAACTGCGTCCACCCCAATAGCTAAAGCCTCTTCCTTAGGAGTCATCTGAGGGTGATGAAGGGCATAGGGACTATCAATACCAAGCCAAAACATAACGCCATCTACCTTCGAAAGGAGATAACCAAAGTCCTCACCTGTCATAGCAGGCTCGATATCAATCAAATCAATCCCCTCTTTTTCTTCAAAGAAGTCCATCAGTTCACGCGCCAAGGCTGGATGGTTCTCCACAGGCAAGTAGCCCCCTTGTTTAAGTTCGACTTCGACTTCCATATCAAAGGCAGCTGCAACGCCTTCTGCAACTGTTTTAACCCTCTTTTGCACCAAGAGGCTCATGTCCTGTGTCAAGGCACGAATGGTTCCATGCAAAAAGGCTGTGTCTGTGATGACATTGTTGGTTGTTCCAGCTTGGAAAACTCCAAAGGTCACCACCGCTCCCTCGATTGGGTTGACATTGCGGCTGACCACTGACTGCACTTGGGTAACAAAGTAACTAGCCGCTACCAAAGCGTCATTGGCTTCATGTGGAAAGGCTGCATGTCCTCCTTTTCCTTTGAAACGAATCTTCACTTCACAGGTCCCTGCAAAGAGAGTGTGTGTATTGGTCGCAATCTGTCCAACCTTAAGATCTGGACGGACATGGAGGCCATAAAATTGGTCTGGCAACCAGTCTCCAAAAGCGCCGTCCTCATACATGAGCATCCCACCAGCTTCATTTTCTTCAGCAGGCTGAAATAGGAAGAGCAGATTGTTCTTTGGTTGCTCCTCCAGTGCACGCTCAAGACAACCCAAGGCAATGGTCATGTGGAAATCATGGCCACAAGCATGCATGCGACCTTGATGTTGGGAAGCAAAAGGTAGGCCTGTTTGTTCAACGATAGGCAGACCATCAATATCTGTTCTCCAACCAATGGTACGCTCTGGCTGACTTCCCTGTAAGTAGACCAAAATACCTGTACGCCAAGTTCGAACTTGCACAAAATCCTTGCCCGCAGTCAATTTCTCAATCACATCCATCAAATAAGCATGAGTCTGGAACTCCTCCAAGCCAATCTCTGGAATCTGGTGCAAATCTCGTCTAGTCTGAATCAAATCTAACATCTATCTGTCCTCCTATATAGCAGAAAGAGGCTGGAAAAGAGTTCCGCCTCTATTTTTCTTTTACAAATTACAAGGTACGAAGCGCATCTTCTAGCGCTGTTTTTTGTTGAGTTTGGGCATCAATCTCTTTGATGATACGAGCTGGAACACCTGCTACTACCACGTTTTCTGGGACATCTTGGGTAACGATAGCTCCTGCTGCGACAACTGAACCACTACCGATTTGGACCCCTTCGATAACCACTGCATTGGCACCGATAAGAACATTGTCTCCAACTCGGACTGGTTCGGCGCTAGCTGGCTCAATCACACCTGCCAAAACTGCACCTGCACCAACGTGGCTGTTTTTCCCAACGATAGCACGGCCACCAAGGATGGCACCCATGTCAATCATGGTTCCTGCACCGATTTCAGCACCGATATTGATAACTGCTCCCATCATGATAACAGCATTGTCACCAATTTCAACCTGATCACGGATAATCGCACCTGGCTCGATACGAGCGTTGATATCACGTTTATCTAGCAAAGGAACTGCAGAATTGCGAGCATCTTGCTCAACAACATAGTCTTGATTTTCTACCAAACCTTCGAGAAGCGGAGCAACATCTTTCCAGTCTCCAAATAGGACATTCCCTAGTTTAACAACAGAGCTTGGTACAGCAGTTGCGAGTTGTCCATCAAAGGTTACTTTCACACTGGTTTTCTTTTCAGCATTGGCGATAAATTGGATAATTTCTTGAGCATTCATTTTTGTAGCAGTCATAAAAGGCCTCTCATTCTTTATAATGATAACTATTCTACCAAAAAAGGCCTCAAATTTGAAGCCTTTTTGTTTGTTTTTAGGTATGATTTTTAGGGATGTGAGATAAAACGTGCTGTCGGTAAAAGCAAGCCCCTACCGATACAACCTAAAAACAATCTTCACAACTATCTCCCCGTGTTTTATTGACTATTCTAGTATAGCACACTTTTAGAATTAAGAAAAGACTTTTTATTTACTTTCTTTCGCTTCTTCTATCGATAGGAAAATCATGGGTAAAATAATCAAGGCCATAGCTAGAAGGAGGGACCAGTCCACCACTAAGCCTAAAAACAAAACACTCAAGAGAGCAGAAGAGAGAGGTTCACTGGCACTAATGACAGAAACCACCAAGGGAGAAACCAAGGACACTGCCTTCATGGAAATGAAAAAGGCAAAAGCCGTCCCAAAGAAAGCGATAATAAGGCAAATCAAGATACTCCAAATATCAGGAGTAAAGGAAAGCTGATACACTGGCGAGAGGACATTGCTAAATAAACCTGCCAAAATCATCCCCCAACCAACGGTGGGAACAAAACCATAGCGCTTCGCAAAGGGCTGGGGTAGGATAACATTAAACATAACACCCATAGCACTCAACAGACCTGTTATAAGGGCTAGTGGTGTCATGGATAACTGAGAGAGATCCCCCTTTGTCGCCATCAAGCCAACACCCAACATGGCAACCAAAACATAAAAAATAGCGCTTTTTGACGCTCGTTTGTGATAAACCAAGCGATTGTAAAAGAGGATAAAGACAGGACTGATAAACTGTAAAATAGTCGCTGTCGCAGCATTTGAGTATTCTACGCAGAGGTAGAAAAAATACTGGACTGAAAAAATCCCTAAAATAGCGTAGGCCAAAAAGGGAAGGTAATTTTTCTTGTCTCGCCAGATATCTAACACTTGCGATTTTAATTGCATTGCAGACCAAATGAGTACAAGACTTCCTGCTAGTGTCAAACGCATAGAGGTAATCCAACCAGAGGATACCTGGTAATGGGTGAAGAAGTACTCTCCTAAAATCCCACAGATTCCCCAGATTAAGCCGGATAGGAGCGAATAAATGGTTCCTTTAACAATCTTTTTCTGATACTGATTCATACCTTTATTGTAACACGAAAGGAAAAAAGAAAAAAGTGGCAATCCATTGATTAGCCACTTCATTTAGCACAGTTCATAGAACTTATCGTCTCGTCCTTGAAGAAGAAGGTCGTGTAGCACTTGAGTTGCTACTGTCGCTAGAGCTACTACTTGAACTGCTGGAGCTTGATGGAGTTGGTAGACTCCCCACGATGCTAGACCAAGCATTCTGATAATCCGCATCACTTCCACCAATAGCAAAGCGATAACTGGTCGCTGGCGCCCCTGCCTTATTAGCCCAATAGCTGGTAACAGTCGAACCTGTAACCTCTACCTCTTTTCCTTCAACAGAAACCTTCCCTGGTTTTTGACCTGTTGATTTCAAGACTTCGGATTTTACGACACTAGGATCTAAAGCGAAGCGCTCATTCCCCCAAATGCTTGGGGAGGCTTGCTGAATCGCATTTACCAGATGAGCCATGTAATTAGAGTTATTGGAATAACCTGCTCTACGTGACAATGAATGGTTATCATCATGCCCAATCCAGCCACCTAGGGTTAATCTAGGTGTCGAAAGCATGAGCCACATATTTTCGTCTTGGTTGGTTGTACCAGTCTTCCCAATCCAATCTGCATTAGCCAGACTAGGATTTAAAGAAGTCAGATTCGTCTTGAAGGTTGTTGTCACACGAGAGGATAGAACTTCTCGCAACAATCCTTGCATAATTGTCGCAGTAGCTTTTGAATAGACTTGAACCGGTTTATCCTGATACTCATACACCACTCTACCATCTGCTGCTTCAATTTTAGAAATTACATGTTTTTTATGATAAACTCCGTTATTTGCCAGGGTCTGATAGCCATTGGTATGCTGAGCAACTGTGACTTCAATACCACCACCCATAGGCAGGCTCTCAATACCGTACTCAGGAATCTCGTAGCCCATCTTTTCCATATAACCCTTGACATCAACACCCTTTTCACGGAGCATACGATAGGTCCAGTAAGCAGGGATATTCCATGAATAGTTCAGAGCTTCTCCCAAGGTCATCATTCCTGTTCCCTTACTATTAGCATACATAATCGGGTTGCCATTGGCAAAGTTTGTTGGATAGTTAGACAGAATCGTTTCGCTTCCCATCAAGCCCTGATCAATAGCAATACCGTAGGCCAGCAAAGGTTTGGTAGTAGAAGCTGGTGAGCGCTTGGTATCAAAGGCATGATTATTTTGATTTTCTTGATAATTGCGGCCACCTACAAAGCCTAGAATAGCACCTGTTTGGTTGTCCATCAATACATTCCCTACTTCTACACGACCTGTTCCATCGTCTAAAAGATAGCCATAGTCAGCAACCGCATTTTGCATGGCAGAATGAATTTTCTGGTCTATGGTAGTAGTAATCTTATAACCACCATTTTCAATTTCCTTGGCTGCCAAGTCGCGATAAAACTTCTGAGTTGCCTCATTTTTCAACTCCTTAGCAGAGACATTGTCTCTCTGAGCTAGATAGTCATACATACGTTCTTGAGCTTCTGCCAAAGTTGTAAAGTATAAATAGTCTCGTGAAATCCCTGTGACCGTGCCCGATGGTAAAAAGTCCTGTTTAAGATCATAATCCTTGTATTGAGAATACTCATCTTTGCTTAAGGCACCTGTGCGATACATACTATAAAGAACTGCCTTAGCCCTTCTCAAGCCTATTTCTAAGTCTTCATCACTCTTCAACTCTCCAGTATTTTCATAAGGAGAATAGGTAATGGGACTCTGTGGAAGTCCTGCTAAAAATGCTGCTTGAGGAACCGTCAACTGACTCGCATCTACACCGAAAATCCCCTCGGCTGCCTGCTGAGCTCCTGCAATATTCTGCCCCTTATTATTTCGGCCAAACGGAGCCACATTGAGATAGGTCGTTAAAATCTCATCCTTATTCATGGCACGTTCCAAGGCAAGAGCATCCACAATCTCTGTCGCCTTACGAGCCAAGGTCGGCGCATCCCCAACCACCTGCTGTTTAATCAGTTGCTGGGTCAAGGTTGAACCCCCACTAGAGGAACCCAAACCTACAAATTTCCCCAAGGTCGCACGAATCACCGCCTTGGGCACTACACCCTTATGTTCTTTAAAGTGTTCATCTTCCGTCGCAATGATAGCCTTCTTCAGATTTTCCGAAATTTGCTCAGATGAGATAGAAGTGCGCAACAAATCACTCTCTATGGAAGCAATCACCGTCCCATCCGCATAGGTAATCTCTGAAATAGAAGAGATGTCCTTGACCTGATTCACCAATTCTTCTGTCTGAGGCACCCGTACCTTGTCAAACAAGGCCACCCCGTACCCCAAAGCAATCCCAGCTCCCAACATTCCTCCTAGAAAACCGAGCACAAAGAGTAAGTTAAATAAAGCCTTTATACTCAGTAAAATAGCTGGAAAAATGGCTGGCCTATCTAAGCTTTTAGATTTTTTGGTACTTGAACCTTTCTTGCCAGGTCTAGCTGATTTTTTATTTTTTTGTTTTTGCTGGAAAAATTCCAGCATTTTTCGTTTTAATTCATTTAATTGATTTTGCATGGATTTCCTCACTCTATCTATTATACCACAAAAGGGAAACTTTCAATAAAATAGCCACTTTCTTCCCTATTCTGCTAGGCTATTGCCCAAGTTTGTGATACAATAGGTAGAAACAATAATTTTAAAAAGGAGAAAAGACACATGCACATTTTTGATGAGCTAAAAGAGCGTGGTTTGATTTTTCAAACGACTGATGAAGAAGCTTTGCGTAAAGCCCTAGAAGAAGGTCAAGTTTCTTATTATACTGGCTACGATCCAACTGCTGACAGCCTTCACCTAGGCCACCTTGTCGCAATCTTGACAAGTCGTCGCTTGCAACTAGCAGGTCACAAACCTTATGCGCTCGTTGGCGGTGCTACAGGTCTCATCGGAGATCCGTCCTTCAAAGATGCTGAACGTAGTCTCCAAACAAAAGACACAGTAGATGGCTGGGTCAAGTCTATCCAAGGACAACTTTCTCGTTTTCTTGACTTTGAAAATGGCGAAAATAAAGCTGTCATGGTCAACAACTACGACTGGTTTGGCAGCATCAGCTTCATTGACTTCCTCCGTGATATCGGAAAATACTTCACTGTCAACTACATGATGAGTAAGGAATCTGTGAAAAAACGGATCGAAACAGGGATTTCTTACACTGAGTTTGCCTACCAAATCATGCAAGGTTACGACTTCTTCGTCCTTAACCAAGACCACAACGTAACGCTACAAATCGGTGGTTCTGACCAGTGGGGAAATATGACAGCTGGTACGGAATTGCTTCGTCGTAAGGCTGACAAGACTGGTCACGTTATCACTGTTCCATTGATTACAGATGCAACTGGTAAGAAATTTGGTAAATCAGAAGGAAATGCCGTCTGGCTCAATCCTGAAAAGACTTCCCCATACGAAATGTACCAATTCTGGATGAATGTGATGGACGCTGACGCTGTTCGCTTCTTGAAAATCTTTACTTTCTTGTCACTTGAGGAGATTGAAGACATCCGCAAACAGTTTGAAGCCGCTCCACACGAACGCTTGGCTCAAAAAGTATTGGCTCGTGAAGTTGTTACACTTGTTCACGGCGAAGAAGCCTACAAAGAAGCCCTCAACATCACTGAGCAACTCTTTGCAGGAAACATTAAAAACCTTTCTGTCAAAGAACTCAAACAAGGACTTCGTGGAGTGCCAAACTACCAAGTACAGGCAGACGAAAATCTCAACATCGTTGAACTTCTTGTGTCATCTGGCGTAGTCAACTCAAAACGCCAAGCCCGTGAAGATGTCCAAAATGGAGCTATCTACGTCAATGGCGACCGTATCCAAGACCTTGACTATGTCTTGAGTGATGCAGATAAGTTAGAGAACGAACTAACTGTTATCCGTCGCGGTAAGAAAAAATACTTTGTATTGACTTACTAAACTGTTCAACATTTATCTATAAACAAAGGAGTTAACCTCGAGAAAGGTAACTCCTTTTTGCTGTTAATAACTCTCATCTATCTATTTTTAATAGACAGGCTACGCAGTACAATACGTAAGGTTGTTAGATTATGTAAGATAGACAGATTTGAAGGACTGAGCCAATTAAACAAGCCAAAGCCAATCAAACTACTATTTACGATAACGGTATCTTGAATATTCTTCTTGATGAGTGTTTGCAAAGATGAGGATAGCGAATCCAACTCTTGGAAGAAATCCAAGCGATTATCTAACAATAAGATATCGCTCATCTGCTTAGAAATATCTGCACTCTCATTCATCACCACACCGATATCTGATAGGGTTAGAGCCGCTGAGTCATTCAATCCATCTCCAACCATCAAAATAGTGTGACCTGCTTTCTGCAGTTCCTCTACTAACTCAAATTTCCCATCAGGTTTCAAGTCTGTGTAGACCTGATCAAAGGGCAAATCTTTGACTAATTCCTCTGTTCTAACCAGGGTGTCCCCTGTTGCCAGAATCAATTTTTTCCCTTGTTTCTTAAGTTTCTCCAAGGCTGCCTTAGCTTCTTTTCTCAAAGGAGTATGAATACAGAACATTCCAATCAATTCATTCTGATAAGCCAAGAATAAGAGATTGTAGTGACTCTTGTACTCTTCAATTAAAGCATTTTGTACTGAACTGATATGAATCTGCTCATCCTGCATCAAGACATAATTCCCAATAACAACTGGTTGGCCATCAATATGGGATTTGATTCCCTTACTTGCGATATATTGGAGTTTCCCATGCATTTCCTCATGTTCAATTCCCTCTATCTCAGCTTGCTTGACAATGGCATTAGCAATAGGATGATAAATGTGTTCCTCAAGACAGGCACTGATTCTGAGAATATCTTCCTCGCTATAGTCCCCAAAAGGTAACACCTTTTCAACTATAGGATAGCTAGTTGTGATTGTTCCTGTCTTATCAAACAAGAAAGTGTCAACTTCCAGATATTTCTCTAGAATATCTCCATCCTTAATCACCATTTCACGGTTCAACCCCTCCTTGATAGCTGTTAAATAAGCTACAGGAGTAGAGATTTTCAAAGCGCAGGAGAAATCAACCAATAGGAATGAAATAGCCTTAGAAAAAGAACCTGTTAATAAGTAAGTCAGACCAGCCCCCAAGAAATTATATTTGACGACCTTGTCCGCCATCTTGATGAAATAGCGTTGTTTAGTTTTCTTGTTTTCTTCAGATTTCTTCATCAACTCAATCAGCTGTAAAATACGGCTGTTCATCTGATTATCGGTTACACGAATGCGTAGCTCCCCAGTCTCCAAGACGGTGTTTGCACAAACCGAATCAGACTCTCTTTTTTCAACTGGAAAACTCTCTCCCGTCAAGGAACTTTCGTTGACCATACCTAAACCTGAAACTACTTGTCCATCAAACAGAATTTCATTTCCTTGAGATAGGACCAAGACATCTCCTATTTGAACATCGGAACTCTTGATACTAACGACCGTATCGCCCTGTACCAAGAATACATCGCTCTCTTTTGCAAGAAGACTCTGTTCTAAATCTGTTGCAGTTTTTTTCAAGGACCACTGATCTAAATGATTCCCCAAATCAAGCATAAACATGATGTTGCTGGCAGTCTTGGATTGGTTCATAAACAAAGACAATAAAATAGCCGAACAGTCCAAGACTTCCATCGTTAGTTCCTTACGCGCTAGTGTTTGATAGGCTTCTTTAACATATCCAAAAGCCTGATAACAAGTCCATATATAGCGAATAGGAGACGGCACAAGACTACGAAAAAGCACACGCTTAATCGCTGCACCTGAAACGATAGAATAGGCACTCTCTTCTCTACGAACAGGAAGAGTCATCAACTCAGAAACTTTCCCTTTATCAATTCTTTTTAAAAAGGCTTCTGCATTGTCTAATACAGAGAAGCCTTCTTTTATACGTAGGGTAAAGTGCTGTTGATCCATGTAAAACTGGATAGACTCAATTCCCTTCTCATCTCTCGCCAAGGAACGAAGATAGTCTTGAATATCCAAGGTGAGTGAAAAAGAAGATGATAGGCGGATATGTTGGTATCCTCTATGTAGCACTTTAAAAGACATATTATTCTCCTATAAGGCTATCTAATTGCTCTTCTTTTTTCTCTTGCTCATACAAATATTTAGCATCTTGCAAAACATCGTCTCCATGTTGTTTCACAACAGAAACAGATGCATCTAGCTCGTCTTTCAACTTGTAAGCCTTAGCCAAAGCTTTAGAATAACCTTTTTTAGCTTCCTTACTTGCTAAGATTTTCAAACCAAGGGTACCAAATGCGACACCACCCAAAAATAATGAAGATTTTTTCGCAACTTTTGCGACGCTTAATACTTCTTTTAACATACTTATTTCCTCCTTATCATTATTATATAGCAATTTAGATATAAAAGCAATTCCATTTTATAAATTGGAGAATTATACTCAATGAAAATCAAAGAGCAAACTAGGAAACTAGCCGCAGGTTGCTCAAAGCACTGCTTTGAGGTTGTAGATAGAACTGACGAAGTCAGTAAACATACCTACGGCAAGGCGACGTTGACGTGGTTTGAAGAGATTTTCGAAGAGTATTAGTTTTATTTCTACTGAATCTCCCATCTACTTACTCCTAAAGTTGCTTTCACTTGCCTCTTTTGATACACTTAAACTATGAATACAAATCTCAAACCCAAACTTCAGCGCTTCGCTTCTGCGACTGCCTTTGCCTGTCCTATCTGCCAAGAAAATCTGACTCTGGTAGAGAGCAGTCTCAAATGTAGCAATCGCCACTCTTTTGATCTGGCAAAATTCGGCTATGTCAATCTGACACCTCAAATCAAGCAATCTGCCAACTACGACAAGGAGAATTTTCAAAACCGCCAACAAATCCTAGAAGCCGGCTTTTACCAAGCTATCTTAGAGACCATCTCTGATTTACTTTCAAACTCAAAAAATGCCAAAACAATTTTAGATATAGGTTGTGGCGAAGGATTCTATTCTCGCAAACTCCAAGAAAGTCATCCTGACAAAACCTTCTATGCCTTTGATATTTCCAAAGATTCCGTCCAAATCGCTGCCAAGAGTGAACCCAACTGGGCAGTCAATTGGTTCGTTGGCGACCTAGCTCGTCTTCCTATAAAAGACGCCAGCATGGATATTCTACTTGATATCTTTTCGCCTGCTAACTATGGAGAATTTCGTCGCGTTTTATCCAAAGACGGTATCTTGATAAAGGTTATCCCAACTGAAAATCACCTCAAAGAAATCCGTCAAAGGGTACAAGACCAGCTGACAAACAAGGCTTATTCTAACCAAAATATCAAAAATCATTTCCAAGAACACTTTTCCATCCTATCTAGCCAAACGGCCTCTCTGACTAAGACTATCACAGCAGAACAACTCCAAGCCCTACTCAGCATGACACCCCTTCTCTTTCATGTTGATCAGAGCAAGATTGACTGGAGCCAACTGACAAAGATTACCATTGAAGCGGAGATCCTTGTTGGGAAAGTATTCTAAACTAGACTTCGCAAAGGTAGAAAACTTACTGAAAATCCTCAATATTACAAAAACGCATAAGAACAGGTGCTCAAAACCTTAATCTTATGCGTTTTGTTATAGTTTCCATACACATTAAGGGGAATTAGTTGAAATCAGTTCTCTTAATAACCATTGAATACCATATAGTACATTTACCCCAAATATGATATAGGCCGTATAAATCAAGTATTTCGATTTCTCCCGTCTCAAAGAATAAATCTTGTACAAAATAAATAAATTTAAAGCAATAAATAATAGAGACAAAATCTTTCCTACAAAATCAATCCTAACAGTGGGCAGTCAGGCATATACCTCATATTTATTTTCGATTTGAAATAACAAACTTATCAATAAATAGCAATTGATATAAGGCAAGTACAAATCCCCAGAAACTACCACGAAAAGAGATTTCTTGATGATTAAGAGGAAACAAATCATGGTTACCTATATAGAGGCAGGTCAAAATGATAAATAAAATCCAAAATAAATCAGTCCATCTATATTTTGAAAAATATTTTTTCCACATAAAAACACCTTCTTTCCTACAATCATATTATAATACTTTATGTAAGCGAATACAAGAAATATGAGGTAATCATCTACAAAGAAAGATGAGGTTGAAAGAGAGTGTTAAACTTTCAATTCGTCTATGATTTCTCTTCTTTTAAGACATGATTGACTCAAATCCACAACCTCAAAAAAGCGAATTTCAATCGAAACTCGCTTTTTTACAAAATGTATTAGTATAAATTTGTATCTTAGTTCAAGTGCCAGATATCTTCGTTATACTGAGCGATTGTACGGTCAGATGAGAAGAATCCTGCTTTAGAAATGTTAACGATGACTTTATCCAACCATGCGTCACGGTCTTCGTAGTCAGCAAGCATTTGCTCTTTGACTTTGATGTAGTCTTCCAAGTCAAGAAGAGTCATGAACCAGTCTTTGTTGATCAATTCATTGTAAAGACGTTCCAAGCGCTCTTTGTTTCCAGCTGCAAGAACTGCATCGCTAACGATGAAGTCAACCAATGGTTTGATAGCTTCACGAGCGTAGAATTCGCTTGATTTGTAAGCTGCTTTTGCGTAAAGGTCGATAACAGTTTCTGAATCTTCACCGAAGATGTAGATGTTTTCATCGCCAACCAACTCAGCGATTTCCACGTTAGCACCGTCCATAGTACCAAGAGTCAAAGCTCCGTTCAACATGAATTTCATGTTACCAGTACCTGAAGCTTCTTTAGAAGCAAGTGAGATTTGTTCTGAGATATCACATGCTGGGATAAGGAAGCTTGCCGCAGTAACGTTGTAGTTTTCAACCATAACTACTTGCAAGTGTGGAGCTACTGCTGGATCGTTAGCAATAACTTCTGACATGCAAAGAATCAAGTGGATGATGTCTTGAGCGATTGTGTAGGCTGGAGCTGCTTTACCACCAAAGAAGATTGTGATTGGACGAGCAGGGATGTTACCAGCTTTGATGTCAAGGTATTTGTGGATTACATACAAAGCGTTCATTTGTTGGCGTTTGTACTCGTGAAGACGTTTGATTTGGATATCAAAGATAGAGTTTGGATTGATTTCCACACCTTGGTGTTCTTTCAAGTGACGAGCCAATTTACGTTTGTTGTGAGCCTTGATGCTTTCCAATTTTTCTTTGACAGCTGCTTTGTCTTCGTAAGACAAGAGTTTTTCAAGCTCATCTGCTTCATGGTGCCAACCGTCTCCAAGAATCTCATCCAAGTAGTGAGACAAGCTTGGGTTAGCATGCATGAGCCAACGACGGAAAGTAATACCGTTTGTTTTGTTGTTGAATTTTTCTGGGTAAAGGTCGTAGAAGGCTTTCAACTCAGAGTTCTTCAAGATTTCAGTGTGAAGTGCTGCTACCCCGTTAACGCTGTATCCGTAGTGGATATCCATGTGAGCCATGTGAACACGTCCGCTCTCGTCGATAATTTGAACAGCTGGATCTTTGTATTCTGCTTTCACGCGACGGTCCAATTCTTCGATAATTGGTACCAAGTGAGGAACCACTTCTTGCAAGAATTCAAGAGGCCATTTTTCAAGGGCTTCAGCAAGGATTGTGTGGTTAGTGTAGGCAGTCATGCTACGAACAATTGAGATTGCTTCGTCAAGCTCGATACCACGTGCAGTCAAAAGACGGATCAATTCAGGGATAACCATTGATGGGTGAGTATCGTTGATTTGTACAACTGCGTAGTCAGCAAGGTCATGCAAGTTGCTTCCTTTTTCGATTGCTTCGTCGATGATCAATTGCGCACCGTTTGAAACCATGAAGTATTGTTGGAAGATACGGAGCAATTCACCTTGACGGTCACTATCATCTGGGTAAAGGAAGAGAGTCAAGTTGCGAGCGATATCTGTCTTGTCAAAGTTGATACCATCTTTAATGATAGAAGAATCAACTGAATCCAAGTCAAACAAACGCAAGCGGTTTTTAGTTGCTGTTTCATAACCAGTAACATCAATATCGTAAAGAGTTGATGTCAAAGTAAAGTCTGCAAATGGTACTTGGTAGCTACGGCTTGAGCGAACCAACCAGTTTTGCTCTGTCAACCATGCATTTGGAATTGTTTCTTGTTGATTGTTTTTAAGAACTTGTTGGAAAAGACCAAAGTGGTAGTTAAGACCAACACCGTCACCGTTCAAACCAAGAGTCGCAATTGAGTCGATAAAGCAGGCAGCCAAACGTCCCAAACCACCATTACCAAGAGATGGTTCCAATTCAACTTCTTCAACTTCGATCAAGTCTTTACCTGCAGCAGCAAGTTCTTTTTTGACATCGTCGTAAAGACCAAGGTTGATCAAGTTGTTTGACAAGAGTTTACCAATCAAGAACTCAGCTGAGATGTAGTAAACTTTCTTTTTACCAGTGTTGACTGGTTTTTGGCTGCTTGCAAGCTTGCTGTAGTTAAGAAGAGCAAGGTAAAGCTCTTCATTGCTACATTCTGCAATGGTTTTATTGTAACGATTTTGTACAAATTCTTGTAGTGATAACATGTTTAAGGTGTCTCCTGATATTGTATTATTTCTTTAATTCTACCAAATTTTCATTAATTCGTCGATAGATTGTTGTCAAGTCAAGCAAGCCTTCCTCGACAGCTGGTGTCAATTGATCTTCAGTCATACGCCAAGACCAGTTTCCACCAAGGGTAGATGGGAAGTTCATGCGAGCTGTCTCATCCAATTCTAACAAATCTTGCATAGTTGCAATTGCCATGAAGCTAACTGATGAAAAGACTGTACGAAGCATAGCGTGTGGCACTGTTTCGTATTCTTTACGGTTAGTATAGCGAGCCATGTACTCACGAGTCGCATCATCGATTTCGTTACGGTACCAACCAAGAACCGTGTTGTTATCGTGAGTTCCTGTGTACATAACTGAGTTAGCAGGTGCCAAGTGTGGGCTATCGATGCTTTCGTCTTCTGGGTTGAAGGCAAATTGAAGGATTTTCATTCCTGGGAAGCCAGTACGTTCACGCAATTCGATAACTTCGTCTGTCATAAAACCAAGGTCTTCAGCGATGATGTTTAGCTCACCAAGTTCTTCCTTAACGGCTGCAAAGAGCTTGTAGCCAGGACCTTTCACCCACTCACCAGGTGCTGCTGTATCGGAACCAGCAGGGATTTCCCAGTAAGATTCGAAACCACGGAAGTG
This sequence comes from bacterium, assembly GCA_905221125.1. Classification (GTDB taxonomy): domain Bacteria; phylum Bacillota; class Bacilli; order Lactobacillales; family Streptococcaceae; genus Streptococcus. The sequence continues at coordinate 35,479 of CAJNBY010000013.1, forward strand.
GTCGATACGAACGATGTCGTAGATTTTGAAGCTTTCACGCAAGCGTTCAATCCACCATTTGTAGCCGTCTTTGTCCATTGCTTCCCAGTCATAGATTGGGTTACCCCAAAGCTGACCAGTTGCAGAAAACTCATCTGGTGGGCATCCTGCGATGCAAGTTGCTTTACCGTTGACATCTGTCTTGAAGAGATGTGGATTTGCCCACATATCGCTTGAATCTTCCGCTACATAGATTGGCATGTCCCCAACGATTTCGATGTGGTTGTCGTTAGCGTAAGCTTTCAATTTCAACCATTGTTGGAAGAAGAAGTATTGAGTCACACGGTGGTAAACCAACTTATCTGCCAATTGCTCACGATAGCTTTCAAGTGCTGAAGCTTTACGAGCACGAGCATCTGCATCTGGCCATTCTGTCCAAGCAAGATTTTCAAAATGCTCTTTGATAGCCATATACTCAGCAAAGAGCTCAAGCCATGATTGATTGTCTTGAGCAAATTTCTCAAAATCTTTAACATCTCCGACTTCAAAGAAACGTTTCACCGCTTTTTCTAAAAGAGGACGACGTGCATAGTAGATTTTAGCATAGTCAACTTCAGATGCATCGCTACCAAAGTCAACTCCTTCAAGGTCACTTGCTTCCAATAAACCTTGCTCCACCAAGATATCCAAATCGATAAAATGAGTGTTCCCTGCGAAGGCTGAGAAAGATTGGTAAGGAGAATCCCCGTAACTAGTTGTTCCTAATGGAAGGATTTGCCAGTAACGTTGTTTGGTACGAACCAAGAAATCAACGAAGTCATAAGCACTTTGACCAAATGATCCGATTCCGTAGGCTCCTGGGAGAGAAGAGATGTGCATCAACACACCACTTTGACGTTTTTTCATAAACAACACCTCGTGTATTTGTAGTTTAAATTTTCATTTTTGGACGCAAACGTTTGCGTTAAGATAAGTATACTTCATTTTTGGAATAATTGCAAGCGTTTTTAAAAAAACTTTTGATTATTTTTTTAAAAAAATTTGTCCTTCTTTATGTATACATATACATTTTCCTTTTCTATTTACAAAATTTTCTTCAACTACAAATCGAAGGCCCAACTTAGCTTACTTTTGGTCTAGAGCAATTTATTTTTTGTTCAAAATTTAGGCAATCGTTTCCCTAAATAATTTCAGTAAAATCATGAAAATATATTTTCTGACTTTTCTTCTATTATAAACAAATAAAACGCTTACTCTTTTCGTGAAATTTTTTTAAAATTTTTACAAAAAACACTTGCAACCGTTTTCTATTTGTGCTATACTAGTCCCATAAAGGAAAACGTTTGCGTTTCCTCATTATAAAATTTGTTATTCTTTAGGAGGAATACACTATGTCATCTAAATTCATGAAGAGCGCTGCTGTGCTTGGAACTGCTACACTTGCTAGCTTGCTTTTGGTAGCTTGCGGAAGCAAAACTGCTGATAAACCTGCTGATTCTGGTTCATCTGAAGCGAAAGAAATCACTCTTTACGTTGAAGACCAATACAAAGCTTATGCTGAAACAGTTGCTAAAGCTTATGAAAAAGAATCAGGAACAAAAGTTAACATCAAATCTGGTGACCAACTTGGTGGTCTTGACAAACTTTCTCTTGACAACCAATCAGGTCAAGCTGCTGACGTTATGATGGCTCCATACGACCGTGTAGGTAGCCTTGGTACTGACGGACAACTTTCAGAAGTTAAATTGAGCGACGGCGCTAAAACAGATGATAAAACTAAATCTCTTGTAACAGCTGCTGACGGTAAAGTTTACGGTGCTCCTGCCGTTATCGAGTCACTTGTTATGTACTACAACAAAGACTTGGTAAAAGAAGCTCCAAAAACATTTGCTGACTTGGAAAACCTTGCTAAAGATAGCAAATATGCATTCGCTGGAGAAGATGGAAAAACTTCTGCTTTCCTAGCTGACTGGACAAACTTCTACTATGCATACGGACTTCTTGCTGGTAACGGTGCTTACGTATTCGGTCAAAACGGTAAAGATGCTAAAGACATCGGTCTTGCTAACGACGGTTCTATCGCAGGTATCAACTACGCTAAATCTTGGTACGAAAAATGGCCTAAAGGTATGCAAGATGGTACAGCTGCTGGAAACTTAATCCAAACTCAATTCCAAGAAGGTAAAACAGCTGCTATCATCGACGGACCTTGGAAAGCTCAAGCATTCAAAGATGCTAAAGTAAACTACGGTGTTGCAACTATCCCAACTCTTCCAAATGGAAAAGACTACGCAGCATTCGGTGGTGGTAAAGCTTGGATCATCCCATCAAGCACTAAGAACCTTGAAGGCGCACAAAAATTTGTAGACTTCCTTGTTTCAACTGAACAACAAAAAGCCTTCTACGATGCAACTAACGAAATCCCAGCTAACACTGAAGCTCGTTCATACGCTGAAGGTAAAAACGATGAGTTGACAACAGCTGTTATCAAACAGTTCAAGAACGCTCAACCAATGCCAAACATCTCTCAAATGTCTGCAGTTTGGGAACCAGCTGCTAACATGCTCTTTGACTCTGTAAGTGGTAAGAAAGATGCTAAAACAGCTGCTAACGATGCTGTAACATTGATCAAAGAAACAATCAAACAAAAATTTGGTGAATAAAAAATTTGTTCAAGGGGGGTGGAAATCAAATCCCCCTTTGAATTTATCAATAGAAACATAAATAGTTTAGGTTTTATCTAAAAACCAGTATTCTATGAAAGGAGTTATTATGGAAAAGCAACAACCTAGTAAAGCAGCCCTGCTGTCTATCATTCCTGGGTTAGGACAGATTTACAATAAACAAAAAGCAAAAGGTTTTATCTTCCTTGGTGTAACCCTTGTATTTGTCCTTTACTTCCTATCACTTGCAGCCCCTGAATTGAGCAACCTCATCACTCTTGGTGACAAACCAGGTCGTGATAATTCCCTCTTTATGCTGATTCGTGGTGCCTTCCATTTAATCTTTGTAGTCGTTTATGTACTCTTTTATTTCTCAAATATTAAAGATGCACATACAATTGCAAAACGCATTAACAATGGAATTCCAGTTCCACGTAGCCTCAAAGATATGATCAAAGGAATCTATGAAAATGGCTTCCCTTACCTCTTGATCATCCCATCTTATGTTGCTATGACATTCGCGATTATCTTCCCAGTTATAGTAACCTTGATGATCGCCTTTACTAACTACGACTTCCAACACTTGCCACCAAACAAATTGTTGGACTGGGTTGGTTTGACAAACTTTACAAATATCTGGAGCTTAAGTACCTTCCGTTCTGCCTTTGGTGCCGTTCTTTCTTGGACTATCATCTGGGCTTTGGCAGCTTCTACTTTACAAATCGTCATCGGTATCTTCACAGCTATCATTGCTAACCAACCGTTTATCAAAGGAAAACGTATCTTCGGTGTTATTTTCCTTCTTCCTTGGGCTGTCCCAGCCTTCATCACTATCTTGACATTCTCAAACATGTTTAACGATAGTGTCGGAGCTATCAACACTCAAGTATTGCCAATCTTGGCTAAATTCCTTCCTTTCCTTGATGGTGCTCTTATTCCTTGGAAAACAGACCCAACTTGGACAAAAATTGCCTTGATTATGATGCAAGGTTGGCTCGGATTCCCATACATCTACGTTTTGACTTTGGGTATCTTGCAATCTATTCCTAACGACCTTTACGAAGCAGCTTATATTGACGGTGCCAATGCTTGGCAAAAATTCCGCAACATCACTTTCCCAATGATCTTGGCTGTTGCTGCGCCTACTTTGATTAGTCAATACACCTTCAACTTTAACAACTTCTCTATCATGTACCTCTTCAATGCTGGAGGACCTGGTAGTGTCGGTGGTGGAGCTGGTTCAACCGATATCTTGATCTCATGGATCTACCGTTTGACAACAGGTACATCTCCTCAATACTCTATGGCGGCAGCTGTTACCTTGATTATCTCTATCATTGTCATCTCAATCTCTATGATCGCATTCAAGAAACTACACGCATTTGATATGGAGGACGTCTAAGATGAATAACTCAATTAAACTCAAACGTAGACTGACTCAAACCCTTACTTACCTTTACTTGATTGGTCTCTCAATCGTGATTATCTATCCACTTTTGATTACCATTATGTCAGCCTTCAAGACAGGTAACGTAGTAGCCTTTAAACTAGACAGCAACGTCGACTTTAGTTTTGCTAACTTCCAAGGGCTCTTCTCTGAAACCTTGTACGGTACTTGGTACCTCAACACTTTGATTATCGCCTTGATTACCATGGCTGTTCAAACAAGTATCATCGTACTTGCTGGTTATGCTTACAGCCGTTACAACTTCTTGGCTCGTAAACAAAGTTTGGTCTTCTTCTTGATCATCCAAATGGTGCCAACTATGGCCGCTTTGACAGCCTTCTTCGTTATGGCGCTTATGTTGAACGCCCTTAACCACAGCTGGTTCCTCATCTTCCTCTACGTTGGTGGAGGTATCCCAATGAATGCTTGGCTCATGAAGGGCTACTTCGATACAGTGCCAATGTCTCTAGACGAATCTGCAAAACTAGACGGTGCAGGACACTTCCGCCGCTTCTGGCAAATTGTTCTTCCACTTGTTCGCCCAATGGTTGCCGTACAAGCTCTCTGGGCCTTCATGGGGCCTTTCGGGGACTACATCCTCTCTAGTTTCTTGCTTCGTGAGAAAGAATACTTTACTGTTGCCGTAGGTCTCCAAACCTTCGTTAACAATGCGAAAAACATGAAGATCGCCTACTTCTCAGCAGGTGCTATCCTCATCGCCCTTCCAATCTGTATTCTCTTCTTCTTCCTACAAAAGAACTTTGTTTCAGGACTTACAAGTGGTGGCGACAAGGGATAATATATCCCCGCCACCCTTTTTCATTTTGTACTCTTCGAAAATCTCTTCAAACCACGTCAGCTTTATCTTGCCGTAGTACGGTTACTGACTTCGTCAGTTCTATCCACAACCTCAAAACAGTGTTTTGAGCAACCTGCGGCTAGCTTCCTAGTTTGCACTTTAATTTTCATTGAGTATTAGCGATTGTTACTGTAAGCAATGCTCTTACAACAAGCAATTTTTCTCCTAGACTTGAAATAAAGCGCATTTCTCTATATAATAATACTCATATAGAAAACACCTTTTAGAAAGATACCTATGCTTCCATATCCATTTTCTTATTTTTCAAGTATTTGGGGATTTCGTAAGCCCCTGTCCAAACGTTTCGGGCTCAACTGGTTTCAACTGCTCTTTACCAGTATCTTCCTTATCAGTTTGTCTATGGTACCCATTGCCATCCAAAACAGCTCACAGGAGACATATCCGCTAGACACCTTTATCGATAATGTCTATGAACCTCTGACAAATGAGGTTGTTCAGAATCTCTCTGAACATGCTAGAATTGTTGATGGCAAATTTACTTATACAGGAACAGCTAGTCAAGCGCCTTCTATTGTGATCGGTCCAAGTCAAAGCAAGGAGTTGCCTAAGGAATTGCAACTGCATTTCGATACAAAAGAACTGGTCATCAGCAAGGAAAGTAAGGAATTGACCCGCATCTCTTACCGAGCCATTCAGACCGAGAGTTTCAAAAACAAGGATAGCTTGACCCAAGCAATTTCTAAAGACTGGTACCAACAAAATCGTGTCTATATCAGTCTCTTCCTAGTTCTCGGTGCTAGCTTCCTCTTTGGTTTGAATTTCTTTATCGTCTCTCTAGGAGCTAGTCTTCTCCTTTATATCACTAAGAAATCACGCCTCTTTTCATTTAGAACCTTTAAAGAGTGCTACCATTTTATCTTGAACTGTTTAGGATTACCAACTCTGATTACGCTTATTTTGGGATTATTTGGCCAAAATATGACAACTCTGATTACTGTACAAAACATTCTTTTTGTTCTATATCTGGTCACTATCTTTTATAAAACGCATTTCCGTGATCCAGATTACCATAAATAGGAGATTTTTATGCCCGTTACGATTAAAGACGTGGCCAAGGCTGCTGGTGTTTCGCCTTCAACCGTAACCCGTGTTATTCAAAATAAATCAACCATTAGCGACGAAACAAAAAAACGCGTTCGCAAGGCGATGAAGGAGCTTAATTACCACCCCAACCTCAACGCTCGTAGCTTGGTAAGTAGTTATACCCAAGTTATTGGCTTGGTGCTTCCTGATGACTCAGATGCCTTCTACCAGAATCCTTTCTTTCCATCAGTCCTACGTGGCATCTCTCAAGTCGCATCTGAAAACCACTATGCCATTCAGATAGCAACAGGGAAAGATGAGAAGGAGCGTCTTACTGCCATCTCACAAATGGTCTATGGTAAACGTGTAGACGGTTTAATTTTCCTTTATGCCGAAGAGGAAGATCCTTTAGTCAAACTGGTGGCTGATGAGCAGTTCCCCTTCCTCATCCTCGGAAAATCTCTGTCCCCCTTTATTCCACTTGTCGATAACGACAATGTCCAAGCTGGCTTTGATGCGACTGAATATTTCATCAAAAAAGGCTGCAAACGAATTGCCTTTATTGGAGGGACTAAGAGACTCTTCGTAACACAAGACCGTTTAACAGGCTATGAGTCAGCACTCAAACAGTACCAACTGCCTCTTGATAGTAACTTGACCTATTTTGCGAACGAATTCCTAGAAGAAAAAGGTTATCAATTCAGTAAGCGTTTATTTAAACACGATCCTATGATTGATGCTATCATCACAACTGATAGCCTCCTAGCTGAAGGGGTCTGTGACTACATTGCTAAGCACCAACTGGATGTTCCAGTTCTCAGCTTTGACTCGGTCAATCCCAAGCTCAACTTGGCAGCCTATGTCGATATTAATAGCCTAGAACTTGGTCGAACATCATTTGAAACCATTCTTCAGATTATCAACGATGCTAAAAGCAATAAACAAATTTGCTACCGCCAGTTGATCGCCCACAAAATTATTGAAAAATAAAAACCAGCTCGCGCTGGTTTTTTTGATCACTAATTTTCTGTTTCAACGAATCGTCCCAGAATATGAACATTCTCCGATACAGAGACAAAGGCACTTGGATCCACCTGTTTCATAATCTGTTTAAATTCATTAAACTCTGCACGTGTAATGACAGTGATTAAAACTGCCTTTCTCTCGTGATTATAGGTTCCTTCTGCATCGTGGATCATGGTTGCTCCGCGGTGCAATTTTTTATGAATTTTTTCAATTACCTTCTCTGGATGATTGGTCACAATCATGGCCTGCATGCGTTTTTGCTTAGTAAAGACAGCGTCTGTCACACGGCTAGAGACAAAGATGGTAATCATAGAGTAAAGAGCGTATTTCCAACCAAAGGTCAAACCAGCTATCAGCATGATGGTCCCATTTACCAAGAAAGAAATACTGCCGACATTCTTACCTGTTTTCTTACGAATGGTCAGACTGACAATATCCGTTCCACCACTGGAGATATTGTTTCGAAGAGCAAAACCAATCCCCAAGCCCATGACAACTCCCCCAAAAAGGGCATTAATAATAGGATCCTCAGTCAAGGTTGCCACAGGGACAAACTGGATAAAGAAGGAACTCATGGATACCGTGATAAAGGTAAAAATAGTGAACTTATGCCCAATCTGATACCAGGCCAAGACCATCAAAGGAAAATTAATAGCGTAGAAGGTCAGCGAAATCGGAATATGAAAACCAAACCAGTGATTACTCAAGGCAGAGATAATCTGTGCCAGACCTGTCGCACCACTCGAATACACATGCCCTGGTTGGAAAAAGAAATTGACCGCTACTGCTGATAGAAAACCATAGACCAGAGAGGCCGAAATCTTCTCATCATACTTCTCTCGAGAGATGCTTTGTAAGACACGTAAAATTTTTATCTGATAAGCAAAGCGGCGCAGATAATAGCGCCACCGCTTAATTCGTTTTGCTTGTTTCATCTTCTTCTACTTGTAAGCTGAGTTCCTCTAGTTGTTTAAGAGCGACTGTTGATGGAGCTTGTGTCATTGGGTCAGTTGCCTTGTTGTTCTTAGGAAAGGCAATAACTTCACGGATATTTTCTTCTCCTGCAAGCAACATAACAAATCGGTCAAGTCCGATAGCCAAACCACCGTGTGGTGGGAAACCATAGTCCATGGCTTCAAGAAGGAAACCAAACTGGTCATTTGCTTCTTCAGCTGAGAAACCAAGAGCCTTGAACATACGTTCTTGAAGGTCTTTTTGGTTGATACGAAGGCTACCACCACCAAGCTCATAACCGTTCAAGACGATATCGTAAGCAATGGCACGAACCTTAGCCAAATCACCTTCTAATTCGTGAGCTGTCTCTTCCTGTGGAAGTGTGAATGGATGGTGGGCGCTCATGTAACGGCCTTCCTCTTCAGACCATTCAAACATTGGCCAGTCAACTACCCAAAGGAAATTGAATTTATCGTTATCAATCAAGCCAAGCTCTTTGGCAATACGTCCACGAAGGGCACCGAGCGTTGCATTGGCCACTTCAAGCGTATCCGCCACAAAGAGAACCAAGTCCTTCTCTCCAAGAGCAAGCGCTGTTGTCAAGTCTGCTTGGATACCAGTCAAGAACTTAGCAACTGGTCCGTTTAATTCTCCATCAACGACCTTGACCCAAGCAAGACCCTTGGCACCATATTGTTTGGCTACTTCAGTCATCTTGTCGATGTCTTTACGTGAATAGTTGTCCGCAGCTCCTTTGACCACAATCGCTTTCACAGCAGGTGCTTCTGAAAAGACTTTGAAGTCTACACCTTTGACCACTGCTGTCAAGTCCTGAAGCAACATGTCAAAACGGGTATCTGGCTTATCAGAACCGTAAAGAGCCATAGCGTCATCGTATTTCATACGAGGGAATGGAAGAGTTACCTCAATTCCTTTTGTTTCCTTCATCACGCGCGCAATCAAGCCTTCTGTGATATCTTGGATTTCTTGCTCAGTAAGGAAAGACGTTTCCAAGTCGACCTGAGTGAACTCAGGCTGGCGATCACCACGCAAGTCCTCGTCACGGAAACATTTGACGATTTGGTAGTAACGGTCAAATCCAGCATTCATCAAGAGCTGTTTCGTGATTTGTGGACTTTGAGGAAGTGCGTAAAAATGCCCTTTATTAACACGAGATGGCACCAAGTAGTCACGCGCCCCTTCAGGAGTTGACTTAGAAAGGAATGGTGTCTCCACATCGATAAACTCCAACTCATCCAAGTAGTTGCGGATAGAGTGGGTCACCTTAGCACGAAGTTTGAGATTTTCCAACATTTCTGGACGGCGAAGGTCAAGGTAACGGTATCGCAAACGTGTATCGTCATTGGCCTCAATGCCATCCTTAATCTCAAATGGGGTTGTCTTAGCTGTATTAAGCACTGTCAGAGCAGTCACGTTTAACTCAACTGCACCAGTTGGCAACTTATCATTGGCTTGCTCACGCGCAGCGACCTGACCAGTCACCTCGATAACAAATTCGCTACGAAGGCTTTCAGCTGTTGCCATGACCTCTGCAGATACTTTTTCAGGGTTGATAACCAACTGCATGATTCCTTCACGGTCACGAAGGTCGATAAAGATCAAACCACCAAGGTCACGACGACGGCCAACCCATCCTTTCAAGGTCATTTCTTGTCCGATGTGTTCCTCACGAACACGACCAGCATACATACTACGTTTCATGTTTTCTCTCCTCTTTTATTCTGTTACTATTTTACCATAAAAGCGCAGGCTCTTCATGAAAATCATCAGAAAAGTTTGCCAGTCTTTAAAAATTAACGCCCATACAAAAATCCGATGAAGTTCACCGGACTCTTTTATTTTGAATTTTTGCCTGCTTTACGCTTTTCAGCGATTTCAGCTGCCTTTCGAGGCAAGACAATTTCCGTTGTGTAGGCTGTCCCAAAACGCCAGATACCGGCAATAGGGGCAAAGACCACTGCTAGATGGCTGTAGAAGAAATCACCCTTGAAGGCATAAGCTAAGCCCCCAATGATGAAAAATAGAACGACTGCTTGAATCACTGCTAATAAAATTACTCGTTTCATGTGACCTCCTGACTCTATTATAGCATGAGAATCATCAAAAAGCCGACTAAATTATTTAAAGCGTGGAGAGAAATACTGTAGACCAGACCTTTTCTGCTAATATAAGCCAAGCCCAAACTAAAACCAAGGCTAAAATAGACAAAAAATTGTTGCACATCACCTGGGAAATGAATCAAGGTAAACAGAACACTGGATACCAGAAGAAAAATCAGAGTTTGTTTACTATTGTCCTGCTTAGGAAAGAGGTAGCGTGCTAACATCCCTCTAAAGATAAGTTCTTCCGTCAGAGGAGCAAAGACCACTACCATAAAGAAACCAAAGACAGGCTGAGCAACTGTCAGCTGTGATACAATTTGTTGATTGACCGACGGATCATCTGGTAAAAAGAACTGGGCTGTAATCGCCACTAGCAAAACCAGAGCAGGCAACCAGATATAACGATTAAAAACCGTCGTCTGGATGCTAACCTTTTCTGTCTGATACCATCTGTAAACTCCATAAACATAGGCCCCTGACAGGACGACATAAAGTGGTAAGACTCCAAAGATTGAAGCCCCTAGTCCAAGAGCTGACAGCGCCATGCTCTGAACCAGACCATAGATAAAGTAAAAGGATAGAATGGCTAGAAGAAACCAGCCAAGGTTTTTAAGTAATTTCATATGGGCCTCCTATTTGGAATGAAGACTTAGCATTGTTATTTGCATCATCTTGATAAAAATGTGGAATACAGTCGCAACAAAAAGAGTTAATCAGTGAATTCCTCCTGCAAGTATAGAAATGATATCAATTAAATATACAAGTTTGACCTTTAAAATAAATTAAACTACTTCATTGTGATACAATTTTTTATAAATCCGTTCCGTTAATTCTATACATTATAAAATTCATCTAAGAATTCAACATATTTTTTATTTATATCTTTCATCTTTTCTAACAATTCTTTATCATTATATTTCGTTTGGAGGAAATACTGTATAGTCATTACCCCCTCTCGAAAAGTGAGTTGGTTCTTCTTTTTTAAATCATTTAAAAATTTATCTAAAATAAATTGGTTTTCACACCCCAATGTCCTCAAATGTTTAAAAATAAGCAGAAAAAATGTTGTAAATTGCATTGGATTGAAAAATATGTATGTATTGTCCTCAATTAATTTAATTAGAATTTTTTTATCTAAATTTTTCCATTTTTTACTGTAATTTAAATGATTAATTACTTTTGTTGCATGCTCACCGTCTATAGATATATACTTTTTTATACATTTATGATATGTTTTCAAATCCACACTTTTGGACGAGAAACATTTTCTTAATTCCTCAATAAATTTTATAAGATTTTCCGCCTGATTTTTTAATAACCAATCTACTTTATCATTAATTATTTTATTTACAGTATAGCTTGACTTAGATTCATTAGAGTAAGAATCTTCTATAATATCAACATTAGTTTTATAATCATTATTTTTAAGAATTTGAGTTTTAGAAGAATTTAAATTGAGGTGATTCTCCCATAAAAAATAACTTAATTCATTCAGCACTTCATTTACTTTTTTCAATCTTTTATACGTAGGGAGACTAATTACCATGTCGTCAACAAACCTCACAGCCTGACATTTTTCTCTAATTAGTATTCTGTTCATTTCACAAGTAAAATCTATAAGATAGAATTGTGATAGAACTGAAGAAGCTATTGAATAATGCAACTGGGGTAAACTTTCAAAATTATTATTATTAAAAAATAATTTTAAATTATCAATACTTTGTCTACAAAAACAATTTTTATTTTTGATATTTAACATCTCAATAAGTCTATCTGTAGAAATACTTTTAAAGAAGTCCTGAATATCAATCACTAAAGCCTTCCCACCAATAAAACTTCTTTTTTCAAGCTGAAAATTTTTATAAGAATTAGAAAAGTTACTATTTATTGAAATTTTATTTTGGTTATCAAAGGATAATTCACCCGAATAAAATACTTTTATATTCTTTTGAGAAAAATTTAAAAATTCTTGATTATAATAAAAATATTTAAAAACATTAAAAGTATAATAAAGATAGTATGAAGGAGCAATCAGATACATCTCTCTGGTAGAGTAATAGTCTTTCTTATACACAAAATCTCTTACACAGAATTTTTTGTATTTTTTGCTAAAATCCTCATAATTCAAACCATAATTCTCTATTCGAGGAAAATTATCCTTTATTTTAAAGTAATTCATTATAGCAATAAATTGTAAATTATACACCTTCTCTCTGGCTACACTCATGATATAGTCAAATGCATACTGTAGAATTTCATCCTCTGTCATATTATAGTCCCTACTACATCTACTACATAAAGTGTAATAATCAAAATAATCACCACTATATTTAGATAATATAAAATGTTATCCGCCGAAAAATCGCGAGGCCGCTTCCCACTTCCTTCTTTATTAAAAATCACTGTTTCATCGTCAAATTTAGAGTGATTCTCCGTAGCAGATAAAGTTGAAATATACCGATTCCAAATTACTTTATATGTCTCTTCTAGTTCTGAATTGGTCTTATCAAGTCTAAGTAGTTCTTTTAATTCTAAAATATATTTTTCAATTTCTAATTGTTGATAATGATATTTCAATGCTCTTTCCTTATAATTTAAACAATTATAATAATACTGTAAAATAACTGTATATAACGAAAAACAACTAGATACAAATATTTCAACATGTGAGCCTATATTCATCAGAGAACCAATTACTAAACTTACTGCTATAACATTCATAATAAAGAACACTGTATCCCATTTACTACTATAAGAATATAAACGTTCGCTTGCATGAATTCGATTATCTCTCGTTCTATTATATCCATTTATTTTTTTATTTATTTCATCTCTTATATTTATCCCGTTATAGTCTTTAGTATTCATAACTTTCTCCAATAGGTCTAATAATCTTGTAGATTATGCTAATAATATCTATCAATATCAATTTACTCCTCTAAAAATATGAGAAATGCTCTTCTTTTATTCCATTATATTTAATAATTAAAATCCTAGTTTTTCAAAGATTTCTGAGAAGTTTTGGCTGATTGCCTCAAGTGACACTTGCACTTCTTCTCGGGTTTGGTTGTTCTTGACCGTCACTTGTCCGCTTTCGACTTCACTCTCTCCTAGGGTGATAAGGGTCTTAGCAGCAAAGACATCGGCTGACTTGAACTGAGCTTTGAGTTTACGGTTGAGGTAATCACGCTCTGCTTTGAAACCTTGTTGGCGAAGGGCTTGCACCAATTCCAAAGTCTTGACATTTGCTCCTTCGCCCAAGACTGCGATATAAACATCTAGGGCGTTTTCGATAGGGAGGGCCACACCTTGCTTTTCAAGAATGAGAAGCAGGCGCTCTACACCAAGCCCAAAACCAAATCCAGCAGTCTCAGGGCCTCCAAAGTAAGAAACCAAACCATCGTAGCGACCACCCGCACAGACTGTCAAGTCATTGCCCTCGATTTCTGTGATGAACTCGAAAATGGTGTGATTGTAGTAGTCCAGACCACGCACCATATTGGTATCGATGATATAGTCTACTCCAAGATTTTCCAACATCTGACGGACAGCATCAAAATGAGCTTGGCTTTCTTCATCAAGGAAATCCAAGATAGACGGTGCATTCTCTACTGCCACCTTGTCTTCTTTTTCCTTAGAGTCCAAGACACGGAGAGGATTTTCCTCCAAACGACGTTGGCTATCCTTAGACAAGGTCTCCTTGAGCGGTGTCAAATAGTCAATTAAGGCTTGACGGTAGGCTGCACGGCTCTCAGGATTTCCAAGAGTATTGAGGTGTAGTTTGACACCTTGGATGCCGATTTCTTTCAAGAAATGGGCTGCCATAGCGATGGTTTCCACATCAGTAGCTGGATTGCTAGAGCCAAAACACTCAACACCAATCTGGTGGAACTGGCGCAAACGCCCTGCCTGTGGACGCTCATAGCGGAACATAGGGCCCATGTAGTAGAACTTACTTGGCTTTTGTACTTCTGGGGCGAAGAGTTTATTTTCCACGTAGGAACGGACAACGGGCGCTGTTCCTTCTGGACGGAGAGTAATATGGCGATCACCCTTGTCATAAAAGTCATACATTTCCTTGGTTACGATATCCGTTGTATCTCCGACAGAACGGCTGATAACCTCGTAATGCTCAAAAATAGGCGTGCGCACTTCTGCATAGTTGTAGCGCTTGAAAATCTCACGGGCAAAGCCCTCAACGTACTGCCATTTGGCAGATTCAGCAGGTAAAATATCCTGCGTTCCTTTTGGTTTTTGTAATTTCATAGGGAATCCTCTTTAAACTTAATAGTCTTATTTTACCATAAATAGAGGGATTAAAACAGTAAGAAAAAAATTAGGATTTAGATATCATTTTTGAGATTAATAACTGTCAAAAGAATAGCTAGCAAGGAAAGACCAACAAATAGCATCCAAGTCAACTGTATATTCCATACAGCTATAAGTGAAAAACAAGCTGTTCCCACAGGTATGGATAAGGTAAACAATAAACCTAAAAAATTACTGGTACGAGCTAGAACCTCTGGAGCTAGATTTTTCAGGAGTAAGGCACTAATCTTTGGTTGAACTTTACCAGACACATACAGAGTTGAACAGAGAAATAGTAAACCAAGTACGACTTGATTGAATACATTAGCCAAACCAACTAGACTGAGTCCTACGGTCACCCACATCATCAATCTAGGCAAGGACTGCTTCCCAAAATAATCATTGCCCGTAAGGCTACTGATGATGATTGCTAACAAAGCACAGACTTGACTGATAAATAATGCCTCTGTGTAAGAAAAGTCCAAAAGAGAATGGCTCAAAAAGAAGATGTTATAGATGCTTCCTAAAGCGCCACCCAAGGCATTGATAAGCAAGACTGCAAAGAGCATAAAACCAAAGTTTTTCTGTCCACTTTTAAGAAAAACGAGGCGTAAATTTCGGTAAATTGTTAGGAACTGCTCTTTAATAGAAAGCTTCTCATTTTTTAGGATTTCACCATCAGCAGCTGAAATTGACAGGCTTAATTTGCTTTTTCCTAAAAAGAGGATCACGGCTGATACGAGGAAAAAACAGGCATTGATTCCCGCAACGAGAGAAAAATTATTGACCGATAGGCCTAAGAGCCAAACTCCGAAAGCTTGACCACCAATAGCTGAAATATAGGTGATGAATTGGGAAAAAGAGTAAGCTTCCATCAAATCATCTTCAGCTACTTTTTCCTTAATAAGAGGCATGCGCAAGCCACCTGCAAAATCACTGATGACATCACTAATGACATTGATTAAACACAGGCTAGAAAAGGCAAAGAGACTAGCTTGCTGAACAACTAGGGCTGCTAGAAAAAATAAAACCGCCTGAAACAAACCGCTATAGACCATCCATTTGACCTTGTCTCTTGTGTAATCTGCCCGAATTCCTACAAAAACTGTAAAGAGAGTCGGAATAATCATGACAATATTCGCCATAGCAACCGCAAAAGATGCTTGTGGCAAGGTCGATGCATAGACGATAAATACCAGGTTAAAAATCGAAGCACCAAAGGCATTGAAGAAGCGTGACAAAGTCAAGAGACGATAAGCTTGATTTCTAAACAATAGTTTCATAGGTAATCTCCCTTCTTGTTATAAGTTCAATATGAAGTATGACCATAGTATAGCACTTATGAATTAGCGAGAAATTTTTTTGAATATATGCAACACACAAAATAAGCAAAACAACGATAAAACTTCTTTGATGACCTGAGAGAGGGCAAGAGTTCTATCGCTTCAAATTTCAAATTTTTTTCTTGGTTTGCAGATATTCAACAATCGGAGGTTTTTCTATAGTATTCGGCCGATTTGTTACAGCCAAGCATCTCAAAAATACGGACAGCATCTTCCATCTTTTTCTGACCTTCCTTGACTCTGCCTTGCTTGCTATCAAGAAGACCTTCCGCCCACAAATAGACAATTCGGAAATAGGTCTCATTTTCCTTGTAGAAATGCTCTTTGATGACACGCTTAAAATAAGAGGCATTGGTAAATTCTTCACACTCAATACTGGCTAAAAAACCATTCAATAGCATAGTATGAAACAGGTTTCGATTACCAGACATTTCCATTAGAAAATCAGATTTTCGGACCATTTCTCGTACATATCTAGTAAAAAGGGAAACAGATAAGAACGGAGAACTGACTGAGAACAAATTGAGTTCATAGATTCCCCAAATCTCGGTAGAAAACAGGTAATCATGAAGGACTTTCCCTTCCTCTGCCGTTAACTCTACTGTTTCATCCATGCTCTTCATATAAGACTTGATAATAATGGCATTTAGAATATGTTTCTGTTTGTTTTGAGAATGGGCATGCTTTTGATATTCCTTGCGATACAGGTCTTCAAGAGGTGCTATATTCTTTATATCCAAGACATCTGTGATTTCTTTTCTCAACTCAGAATCAGTATCATACTGAAAACCTCTCGCAAGAAAGAGGATTTCCTCCACACTGGCAGATATATTTTTTAGGGCAAATAGAAACTTTTCCACCGAAAGCTCACTCTGACCAGTTTCAAATCGAGATAACATAGACGGCGAAAATTGTCCCCCAGTTGCTTGTCTTAGCGAGATATTTCTTGACTCTCGTAATTGTCTAAAGACTTTTCCAATCTGCTCCATAGTCTTCCCCTTGATTCCGTATTTTCTTCATTTTATCATATTTTTCAGAAAATTCATCAAAAACTTGCCAAATTGTCAGAATTATGAGAAAATAGAGGATATTTATCACGTGGAGGGACTGCTATGAGAGACGATATCAAAATCAATGACCGTGCTTTGGCCTTACAAGACCAAATTATCGAAAGACTAGAGAAGGTTTTTGATACAGATGTGGAATTGGATGTATACAATCTAGGACTGATTTATGAAATTAATCTGGATGAAACGGGTCTATGCAAGATTGTCATGACCTTCACCGACACCGCCTGCGATTGTGCCGAAAGCCTGCCTATTGAAATCGTCGCAGGTCTAAAACAAATCGAGGGTATCGAAGATGTCAAGGTTGAAGTTACCTGGTCGCCTGCCTGGAAGATCACACGAATCAGTCGCTACGGCCGTATTGCCCTTGGACTGCCACCTCGTTAATACTCTTCAAACCACGGCAGCTTTATCTCCAACCTCAAAGCTGTGCTTTGAGCAACCTGCGCCTAGCTTTCTAGTTTGCTCTTTGATTTTTATTGAGTATAAGCAGGCAAATCACTTTTGAAGATAAAAAGAAGCAAGCCGAAATTGGCTTGCTTTTTGATTTTATTTTTTACCTGACTTGTCCATATTCCAGAAGTCTGTCACGGCTCCACGAGAAGCAGATGATACGATGTGGGCATATTTACCAAGAACACCACGGCTGTAAAGTGGTGGCAAGGTTGTTTCTGCCTTACGTTTTTCAAGTTCTTCTTCCGATACGGCCATGGAAATTTCTTTGGTATCTTGGTCAACCGTAACGATATCACCTGTACGGAGGTAGGCAATCGGTCCGCCATCCTGAGCTTCAGGAGCAATATGTCCAACAACCAGACCATAAGTACCACCAGAGAAACGACCATCTGTCAAGAGGGCAACCTTGTCTCCTTGACCTTTACCGACAATCATTGATGAAAGTGACAGCATCTCAGGCATACCAGGACCACCCTTAGGTCCAACAAAACGAACAACGACAACATCGCCATCAACGATTTCATCTGTCAGAACAGCCTGAATAGCATCTTCTTCTGAGTCAAAGACCTTAGCTGGTCCAACGTGACGACGCACTTTCACACCTGATACTTTGGCAACCGCACCATCAGGAGCGAGGTTCCCGTTCAAGATGATAAGCGGACCGTCTGCACGTTTTGGATTTTCAAGTGGCATGATAACTTTTTGGCCTGGTGTAAGGTCTTCAAAATCAGCCAAGTTTTCAGCAACAGTCTTACCAGTACATGTGATGCGATCGCCATGAAGGAAACCATTTGCCAAGAGATATCTCATAACCGCAGGCACACCACCGACTTCATAGAGGTCTTGGAAGACATACTGACCAGATGGTTTCAAGTCGGCCAAGTGAGGTACGCGCTCTTGGATTGTATTAAAGTCCTCAAGTGACAAATCAACATTAGCCGCATGGGCAATAGCAAGCAAGTGAAGAGTGGCATTTGTAGAACCACCGAGAGCCATAGTCACAGTAATGGCATCTTCAAAGGCTTCACGAGTCAAGATATCTGATGGTTTGAGACCAAGCTCCAACATCTTAACAACAGCACGTCCTGCTGCTTCGATGTCTTCTTTCTTGTCAGCTGATTCAGCTGGGTGAGATGAAGAACCTGGCAAACTCATACCGAGAACTTCGATAGCAGTCGCCATGGTATTAGCTGTATACATACCACCACAGCCACCAGGGCCAGGGCAGGCATTACATTCAAGACGTTTCACGTCCTCAGCTGTCATGTCACCGTGGTTCCATTTTCCGATTCCCTCAAAGACAGAAACCAAGTCAATGTCTTTGCCATCAAGATTTCCCGGTGCAATAGTACCACCATAGGCGAAAATAGCTGGGATATCCATATTAGCAATGGCAATCATAGAACCAGGCATGTTCTTGTCACAGCCACCAATAGCGACGAAGGCATCCACGTTGTGACCACCCATAGCCGCCTCAATAGAGTCCGCAATGATATCACGAGATGTTAGAGAGAAACGCATACCAGGCGTTCCCATGGCAATCCCGTCCGCTACAGTAATAGTCCCAAACTGTACAGGCCAAGCACCTGCGGATTTGACACCTTCTTTCGCCAATTTCCCAAAATCATGCAAGTGAATGTTACATGGTGTATTTTCCGCCCAAGTCGAAATCACTCCCACAATCGGTGTTTTAAAGTCCTTATCTGTCATACCAGTCGCACGAAGCATAGCACGGTTTGGCGATTTAACCATGCTGTCATAAATGCTACTGCGGTGACGTTTATCTAATTCAGTCATCTTATCCCTCCCAGTTCAGTTTTTACTATTATAGCACATTTTAAAAGCAATGAACAGAAGAAAATTCTTGAATTTTCAGAAAATTCTATACACATATGAAATATTTAAAATTAAAAACAACAAAGCGGATCAGGGCACTTTCTGATGACCAGAATATGCTTTTTAATCCGCTTGCTTTAAATAACGTAATGTAATTTTTACAGAAATTCTTTCAGATAAGTGTATTTAACATCTATCTTGCATTATAAAACTCTAGAACCTTCTCTTTTATATTCGATTCACTCAAACCATACTCATTAAGAAGATAATCCATTTTCCCTACTTGACCGAATCTTTCTTGAACACCCATCCGATGAATTTTTGTTGTTCCATCATCAGAGAATAATTCACATAAAGCACTGCCAATTCCACCTATCTGATTGTGGTTTTCTACAGTAAATACAGTTTTTCCACTTAACATTGTTTTTATCTGTTCTGGTATTGGTTTGATTCTAAATAAATCTATCACACCTACTGAATAACCTAATTTAGACAGTTCATCCGCAACTCGAATACTTGGAGCAACCATTATGCCAGAAGCAACTATTACAACATCTTCACCGTGTCTTAACTCAATGTAGCCTTTAGAAAAATCTTCTCCACCTTGATATACAGCCTCTGGAGCTTTTCTAATTGTTCGAATATATTTTAGTCCTTTTAAGTATAATGTCTGGTTCAAGATTTCACGAAATTGGATATCATCAGTTGCTTCGAAAATGATTGATTTAGGAATTAAACGTAACAATCCAATTTCTTCAAATGGCATATGTGTCCCACCATTCATTTCTGCAGTTACTCCTGCATCTGATCCAATCACAGTGGCATCCAATTGTGCGTATCCAAGAGAAATAAATAATTGATCAAATACTCTTCGTGAAGCAAAAGGGCCAAATGTATGAAGATAAGGTCTAAACCCCTGAATAGATAAACCTGCTGCAAGCCCGACCATTTCTGCTTCCATGATCCCAACATTCACATAACGGTCTCCAAAGTCCTTTTCAAGATTATTAGTAGCCATCGAACTTGACAAGTCTGCTTCTAAAACTACTATATCAGAATAACTTTGGTTAGCCTCTAGAAGGAAATCTCTATACACATGTCGTAATTCTTTCGTACTTCTCATCATTCTGTTTCCTCCAATTCCTGACTTAATCTTTCTACAACTGAAGTTAACATTTGTCTCTCCTCTACAGTAGGGCGAAGATGATGATTGGATTTCATTTCTTCCAGCTCTCGAACTCCTTGACCTTTTATAGTGTCTAATACAATACACTTAGGTGATGAATTATTTGACTGTTTTAATTGGTTAATCCCTTCATAAATTTCTCTAATATCTGAACCATTGACCCTAATGGATTCAAATCCAAATGCTGAGAATTTTTCTACAAAATCACCTGGATTACAAATATCCTTTGTAAAACCATCTAATTGTTTTTTGTTATCGTCTACAAATACAATTAAATTAAATAACTGTTGATGAGAAGCAAACTGTATAGCCTCCCAACATTGTCCCTCATTTAACTCACCATCTCCAACAATAGCATAGGTGTAAAAGGGACTTTTTCTTATTCTCTGACCATATGCAAGTCCGGTTGCAACACTAATTCCCTGTCCTAAAGAGCCAGTTGTCATATCTATGCCCGGCGTTAGATTTCTATCAGGATGAGACGGTAATTTGGTTCCATTTGTATTTAAAGAATGTAAGAATTCTTTGTCAAAGAAACCATTCAAATAGAGTGTGCTGTACAAAGCTGGTCCAGCATGTCCCTTGGATAAAACAAAATAATCTCTATCTCGTGACGCAAATATTTCTGGAGTCATCGGCATTATTTCACCATAAAGCACTGCTAAAACTTCTACTATAGACAGACTCCCTCCATAATGGCCGAATCCAAGATGATTCAATGTTCTAAGAGTATTTAATCGGATTTTTGTTGCAAATTTTCTTAACTCATCTTCTCTATTTTCACTTAAAATCATCCCTTATTCCTCCTTTGCAGATGGCTTTTTAATAAAGGATACTCCAAACATAACTGCTAGAATAAGAACAAGACCAATAACAATGCCTGCTTGCGAGCCAAATTGATTCAACATTCCTAAAATAATTCCTGATAGACCAAAATCTGCATCTGAGAAAGTTGACCCTTGGAAACCAAGTCCTCCCAAAACTGGCATTAAAAAGACTGGAAGAAAACTAATTAAAATACCTTGTAAAAATGCTCCAATAGTGGCTCCACGAACACCACCAGATGCATTCCCAATGACACCTGCAGTCGCTCCACAGAAGAAATGAGGCACAACGCCTGGTAAGATGACAACCGTTCCTGAAGCAATCATAATTGCCATACTTACTAAACCACCAACAAAACTAGAGATAAATCCAATTAGGACTGCATTAGGTGCATAAGTATAAACAATCGGACAATCCAAAGCAGGTTTTGAATTAGGTACAAGACGCTCTGAAATACCTTTAAAGGCTGGAACAATTTCACCCAAAATAAGGCGAACACCTGCTAAAATAACAAATACACCTGCTGCAAATTGACCTGCTAATTGTAAAGCATAAACTAGACCACTTGTACCATTACTGATTTCTTTTTCTATATATTCTGACCCTGCAAAGATAGCTACAATAATGTAAATAACTGCCATAGATAAAGTAATACTAACAGTACTATCACGTAAAAAAGCTAAACTCTTTGGAAATTTAATGTCCTCTGTTGATTTTGATTTGTCACCGATAAGGCTACCAGTGAAACCACTTAACCAATATCCCAAAGAACTGAAATGACCTAAAGCCACCTTGTCATTTCCAGTTAATTGAACCATATATTTTTGCACAAATGCCGGGGAAACACTCATAATAATACCGAGTGCTAATCCTCCTAGTAAGATAAGAGGCAAACTTGTAAAGCCAGCAACTGATAAAATGACCGCAATCATACACGCCATATATAGAGTGTGGTGTCCTGTTAAAAAGATATATTTGAATCGAGTAAAACGAGCAATTAAGATATTGAATACCATACCTGCAAACATAATCATTGCAGTAGCTGAGCCATATGTGGTTAAAGCTACTGCTACAATTGCTTCATTATTCGGTACAACTCCAGATAAATGAAAAGCATGTTCAAACATGGTACCAAATGGATTTAAAGAATTTTGTACAATTCCTGCACCACCAGATACAACTAAGAAACCAACAAATGTCTTAATTCCACCTTTAATAATATCAGGTAATTTCTTCTTCTGAAGAACTAATCCTAAGATTGCAATTAAAGCTACTAAAATAGCTGGTGTACTAACAATATCCAATATGAACTTCATCATGACGCTAGCCTCCTATATAAGTCCTTTTTCTTCACAAAGTTTAGTAATTAATTCTCGTAGTTCATCCATATCAATAATACTATTTAAGATACGAACATCTCCAAGATGACTAGCTGAATCAGCTAGATCACGACCAACAATCCAAATATCAGCTGCATTTGGATCTGCTCCACCTAAATCATAGTGTTCAACTTCTACATCTGAAACATTCAAATCACTCAATACAGATTCAATATTCATCTGTACCATAAAACTTGAACCTAATCCTGAACCACAAGCTGTACCAATTTTTAACATTATCTAATCCTCCTGTTTAATTATCATTTCAATGTCATCATAGTTTTTTGATGATATTAAAGTTTGAACATGATTTTTATCTCTTAAAATTGTTGTTAAATGTGACAAAGCCTTTAAATGACTCTCATTATCAATGGCTGCAATACAAATCAACAATCTTACCTCTTGTTCTGGATCATCCAATAAATAAATCGGTTCTTCCAAAACTAACATTGACATTCCTATTTCATTCACACCTTCATCTGGTCGAGCGTGAGGAATTGCTACTCCCTTCCCTAAATTAATAAAAGGCCCAAACTCTTCTACTTTTTGAATCATTGCCTCAGGGTAGTTCTCAGTTATCTTATCTTGATCCAAAAGTGGTTTAGCTGCTAAACGAATTGCCTCCTTCCATCCTAATTTTTCCGAACTAACCTGATAAGTTTCTTTTGTAATTAATTCTTCTAACAATGGTAACACTTCCTTTCTGTTCATTTCTTGATAGAGATACCTCTTTAATGCTAATTTTAACTCTAATTCTTGTGTGATTATACTATATCGTCTTACTATGCTAATTATCTGATTAAGCTCAATATCTCGATAACCTGTATCTGGGAAATCTTTTGATACCAATTCAACTAACTGCGTTGTTTGTTCTTCCGTCATCATAACAGAAACTAGATAATTTGGCTTCTCTGTTTCCACCTTTATAGTAGAAAAAACCATATCATAGTCACTACTAGTTTTCGCCTGTAAATCATCAATCTTTGAGGTTCCTATAAACTCAATTTGAGGAAATAATGCTAATAGATTCTCTTTTAACATCAATGAAGAACTAATCCCATTAGGACAGATAATTGCTGCTTTATAACATTTTTGAGGCAAAGTATCTGCTTTCTTTAAATAACCTCCAAAATGGATAACAAAATATGCTGTTTCACTATCAGGTATGGGCTTGTCAATAGCGTCCATCAAGGGAGTCAAAGAATCTTTTACTAGTTCAAATAAATCAGGATAATGTTCTTTAACATGCAACACATATTCATTTGAACTAGGTAAGCCGAACTTTAATCTATAGTAAGCCGGTATAAGGTGGCGGCGAAGATTTTCTCTCAATACTTCCCTTTGTTTAAAATGTAACAAAGAAATATCTTCCATTCTACTTATAATAGCCTCTGTTAATTGACTAAAATAAACCGGAGCAACATCTACTTCACCTTCAAAGCAACTTGATAATAAAACTGTGATATAGCGATAATCATCCTCTGAAAACACCGTATCTATAATTCCCAAATCAACTACTGTATCCAATAAAATAGTCGTTATATCTTGAATAATAGGAGATACTAATGTCTCTGAAAGATATACTCTTTCAACATCTCTTTGATACCTACATATAATGAATACTAACCCAAAAAGACAAACTTTTAATTGATTAACAATAGGTACTATCTGTAGCTTTTCATAATAATCTTTAACCACCTGATCAATCAAATCATAAGTTAATGAATACCCCCAACTAGATAAAACATAATCCAAACCCCAAATCCCTATGGAGGATTCCAGCAGCTCACTAACCATTTGAAAAGCTAAACGATGCTTATTCCACTCTGAACCGTGTAAAGTATAACCTTTTGCTCTACTGTACCCTAGCTCCAAATCATTATCTAACATAATCTTTCTTAATGATTGAATATCAGATAAGGTTGTATTCTTACTTACTTTCAAAAAGTCTTGGTAATGATTATTCGATATAAAATCTAATCGGCAAAAAGTGTAAAGATAGATTAATGCTAAGCGAGTCGACTTTGGTAAAACCAATTCATCCGACTTAATAATATCTGTCAAAGACTGCTTCGTACGATTTGATAAACTATAGCGACCTTGTTTTTTATCCAGCACTATCCCTTTATTAGCTAGATAAGGCACTAAATAATCTATTCCTTCTTTGACTTCCTTTATAGGTAAGCTCACCTTAACAGATAATTCATATAATGATAGCTCACAATGATCCATCAAAGTCATCAAAATAACTAGTGCTCTATAATCAAACATTTCTCTTCCTTTCTAACTACAATTATAGTGTAAAAGTTATAAGAATAAAAGAGTATTTCAGCACAATATAATCTCACCTCCTACAAGTAATTATTGGGCTGAAACTTTTTAGTAATTATTTTTCAACTTTCTATTGACTTTTAAAAACAAAGTGATATCATTTAGATATCATACAACAGGAGGTCATTCTTATGACTGAAAAACTCATCAATTCAAAACCAAATGGTGTATTCGCATTGATTCTCATTGAGTTGACACTCGTACTTGGTGTCTTTATACTTATAATGGGTGCTGGTTCGGAAAACATTTTTGGAATTATTATCGGACTTTTATTAAGCTTAATTGCAGGCCTAGCTCATGCTGGTTTAAAAGTTGTCAAACCTCAGGAGGCTCTGGTTCTTACACTCTTTGGTAACTATACAGGTACCATCAAAGAACCTGGTTTTTACTTTGTCAATCCCTTCAGCGTAGCAGTTAACCCTGCAAACCACACTCGACTTGGACAAAGTGGTGACGTTAGCACGAAATCTCCTTTTTCAGGGATGAAATCATCAAATGGTAATGATGTAAATCTTGAAATTGGCAAGAAACAGATTTCCCTCAAGGTTATGACCTTGAGCAATTCTCGCCAAAAAATCAATGATTGTCTAGGAAATCCTGTAGAAATCGGTATTGCGGTAACTTGGAGAGTTGTCGATACTGCTAAGGCAGTCTTCAACGTTGACAACTACAAAGAATATCTTTCATTGCAATGTGATAGCGCCCTCCGTAATATTGTCCGCATCTATCCTTACGATGTGTCTCCTAATGTGGATACTACAGGTGACGGGCAAGCAGATGAAGGAAGTCTTCGTGGCTCTAGCGAAATTGTAGCTAACCGTATTCGTGAGGAAATTCAAAGTCGTGTTGAGGATGCTGGCTTGGAAATCCTTGAAGCACGTATTACTTACCTAGCTTACGCTCCAGAAATTGCTGCTGTCATGCTCCAACGTCAACAAGCATCTGCCATTATTGATGCCCGTAAGATGATTGTAGACGGCGCTGTGGGTATGGTTGAAATGGCACTAGAACGTCTCAATGAAGGGGAATTGGTAGAACTTGACGAAGAACGAAAAGCTGCCATGGTTTCAAATCTCCTAGTCGTCCTCTGCGGCAATCATGATGCACAACCAATTGTCAACACAGGAAGTCTTTACTAAAGATGGCTGAAGCTAAAAAAAAGCAGATCCCCCTTCGACTCTCAACAAAGTTATACGCTGCACTCGCATCATGGGCAGAAGACGACTTTCGTTCAGTCAATGGACAAATCGAATATCTCCTAACAGAATGTGTCAAACAACGGAAGAAAGACGGAAAATACGTATCAGAAACCATTGACGAACCATTTGAGATTGATATTTAAGACCTTCTCTTGTCTGCTAGGTCGGACAGGAGAATTTTTTCATCTTTTTTTGTCAAGTAACTTTACTTTACAAAAAAAATGTGTTATCCTAGTATGGTTGATGAAAATCAGTAGATTGAATCGAATATAAATACCTAAAGGAGAAATCAAAATGGCAGTACCTGCACGTCGCACTTCAAAAGCGAAGAAAAACAAACGTCGTACACACTACAAAGTAACAGCTCCATCTGTAAACTTTGACGAAACTACTGGAGATTACTCACGTTCTCACCGTGTATCACTTAAAGGATACTACAAAGGACGTAAAATCGCTAAAGCTGCATCAGCTGAATAATAGAAGGGAGATACCATGCGCGTAAATATTACACTTGAACACAAAGAATCTGGTGAACGCTTGTACCTTACTTCTAAAAACAAACGTAACACTCCAGACCGTCTTCAATTGAAGAAATACTCACCAAAACTTCGCAAACACGTTGTGTTTACAGAAGTTAAGTAAGCATTCAATACGAATCAATACAGAAGAAAAACGCATTCAAGCGTTTTTTCTTTTTGTCAACTACCTTATATTTCAATTCAAACTCTTCTTATCCTACAATCTTTTTTGTAAAACTGATTTGATTCAGGTAATTTTAGGACTCTTCTGCACTCTAGTTAATCGATGTCATCATTATTTACCTGTATTATACATGATGTGGAAAATAGTTTTTTCATCATTTAACCTGTAAAATGGGGATTGGTGACACGGGTTCTAATTTAAGTGAAATGGATTCAAGACACAAACACACTCTGAGGAAATATAGAAACAAAAGCTTGAAATATTAGGTGTTATATGTTAGAATAATCTTACAATGTGAGTAAAGTTACAGCATATGTAACTAAAAAAGCCCCACCGTGCCACCGATGGGGTTTTTTGCTACCCTCTAAAAGGGTTAACCATTACTTTTTACGTTTCTTAAGCCATAACTTGAAAAGCTCAGATAACACGTTAATAAGTAACGGAGCTAGAAACACTGTGAGTAAAGTTTCTAACATATGTAACACCTCCCTTCCTTAAAGTGAGGGGGCCAAAATATTATATCATACCAGATTTATATCATCAACATCGTGTAATTCTTGGAATAGATAGACTTAGATACACAAATAACCTTACTAGCAAATCTCTAAGCAAATCCAGAAATCAAGCTTTTAAGACAAAGCAAAAAGCCCACTGTTGTAGGCTTTCTGTAAGATATATCGGATCTATAATATTTGTAGTGGGTAAATCCCCTATAGATATTATGGAGCCTATTTTGTTGTAGAAAAAAAGTCCCATAAG
>CAJNBY010000014.1 GCA_905221125.1 bacterium
CATCAAAAAAGAAAGGACGAAATTCGTCCTTTCTCGATCTTAGCTTTTCTTCAACCCACTACAGTTGACAAAGAGCCGATATATCTTAAAATTAAAGCATTTTGTTGTAGAATTCAACGACAAGTGCTTCGTTGATTTCTGGGTTGATTTCGTCGCGTTCTGGCAAGCGAGTCAATGAACCTTCCAATTTTTCAGCGTCGAATGATACGAATGCTGGACGTCCAAGAGTAGCTTCTACTGCTTCAAGGATAGCTGGAACTTTCAATGATTTTTCACGAACTGAGATCACTTGACCTGGAGTTACGCGGTATGATGGGATATCAACGCGTTTTCCGTCAACAAGGATGTGACCGTGGTTTACGAATTGACGAGCTTGACGACGAGTAGTCGCAAGACCAAGACGGTAAACAACGTTATCCAAACGACGTTCCAAAAGAAGCATGAAGTTGAAACCTAGGATTCCGCCTTTGATTTTTGTAGCTTGTACGAACAAGTTACGGAATTGTTTTTCACCTACACCGTAAGTGAAACGAAGTTTTTGTTTTTCAGCCAATTGCAAACCGTATTCTGACAATTTAGAACGGTTGTTTGGTCCGTGTTGTCCTGGTACGTAGTTACGACGTGCCAATTCTTTACCTGTACCTGTAAGTGAAAGGCCAAGGCGACGAGCTTGTTTCCAAGATGGTCCTGTATAACGTGACATGTGAATGTCCTCCTGATATAAATAATATTTCGGTGGAAATAGTCACTTAGAAAGCCCTGATTCGTGCAGATGCCCTTCGCCTAAACAGCCAAGGTTACTTATCATAAGACACCTGTTGACGAGCTTCATGCTTTCCTGCTGATATTTCACACAAAATCCATTTTACCATGAATGGCTGGATTTGTAAAGGGGTTTTAAGCTTTATTTTCACTGCTAGATAGATTGAGAAGAAGGGTAAAGGTGCTTCCCCGTCCGTACTGGCTGCTGACTGTGATTTCTCCACCCAATTGATGGGCTAACTCACGCGCAATCGCAAGACCTAAGCCATGACCACCTGTTTTCATATTGCGCGAAGTTTCAACACGATAAAGGCGTTTGAAAATATTCTCCAAGTCCTCTGGTGCAATGCCCTGTCCTTCATCGGTCACACTGATTGAAAGCTGGTTTTTCTCCAGCTTAGCTACCACCTCCAGCTTGGTTCCTGGAGCCGAGTATTTAAAAGCGTTATTGACTAGATTCACCAAGATACGAGACAGTTTGGCATAATCTCCCTCAATCCGAGCAGACTCTGGGATTACCTGCAAGTGGACATCTCGCTCCTCCTGCTCAATCAAGAACTGAAATTCACTCATACACTCAATCAAGAGCTGATCCAGAAAAATGCTGTCTTTACTAGTCGTCTCCGCCTGATTTCTAGCTGTATTTAGAGTCAAAAAATTCAACTCTTCAACCAGTTTATTGAGCCTTTCCGTCTGACGCCCAATGGTTGCTAGATAATGCTCCTGTTCTCCTTCCTTGATAACCCCATCCAAAATCCCTTCTACCGTCGCTTGGATTGAAGTGATGGGGGTCTTGATATCATGCGATAGCTGGGCAATCATCAAGCCCTTTTCTCGTTCGCTTTCTTCCAAGGAATCAAAGGTTGCCTGCAAATCATGGGACATTTCATTGAAGGCTTGCCCTAACTGCTGAAATTCTGCAGGCCCTTGAACCTCTAAATTTGCAGGGAAATCCTTGTCCGCTACTCGCTTGGCATGTTCCTTAAGTTTGGCCAATGATGTAAAGACAGGCGACAGGAGAAAGAGACTAATCCCAGCACCAACAAAACTTGCGATTAAAGTCATGCCAATCAGGAAATAAATTTCTCTTTGCTCAATTAACATGCGCTGGATAGCCCAAAAAACCACGATAATCGTTAGGAGTGTTGAAATGATATACCCCACTAAAATATAACTTTTTAATTTCATTGACTACCTCGTGCTTTCTCAATTTTGTAGCCCAAGCCCCAGACAGTTTTGATAGTAGGCGTTTCTGCACTGGCATGTTTAGCCAACTCCTGTCGAAGAGCATGAATATGAACATTCAAGGTATTGGTATCATCCACATAGTCTTCTTGCCAGACCTTTTCATAGAGGTCTGTCTTAGAGAAAACGCGCTCTGGATTGCTGGCTAAAAGCCATAGAAGTTCGAAGGATTTGACTGTCAAATCAAGCGCCACATCTCCAACTTGGACCTCATGACTACCGTGATTCATCCGTAAATCCCCGAGACTGACGACTTCTGTCTCACCTCCACGATGAAGGCGACGCAAGATATTGTGGACACGCAAAACCAGCTCACGTGGGCTAAAGGGCTTGGCAATAAAGTCATCTGCCCCTAAGCTCAGGCCATAAATCTTGTCCTGCTCGCTGGTCTTAGCCGTAATAAAGAGAAAAGGCTGATCCGGAGACTGATACTGAACTTCGCTAATCAAATCATAACCATCCATCCGAGGCATCATGATATCTGTAATAATCAAATCAATCTGTTTTCGCTTGAAGATTTCTAAGGCCTCTACTCCATCATGAGCTACCAAAACCTGATAACCTGCCTGAACCAGATAGCGTTGATGAATATCTGTGATTTCTACCTCGTCGTCAACGAGTAAAATTGTCTTTCCCATCTGTCTCTCCTTTGAAAAAAACAGTGCTATACTACAATAGTATAACACTATTTTAATCGCTTTACGAACATTCTAATCGCTATCTGAATTTTTCAAATCCTAGATAGAAAGTCTGTAACTAGACTAGTCATTTTCCTCTTTTTTAGCTTTCAAACCGAGGCCACCTAATAGTCCAGCCAAGGCGAGTCCAAAGAATCCAAGAGTAGCCATTGAGGTTTGGGCTTCACCAGTATATGGAAGCATGTCTTTTTGCTCTTTCATTTTATCAGCCATCATTGGATTTGATGCCTTGTTATTAGCTGCCATCTTGCCTTCATCAGACATTTTGCTTGAGGCTGTTGGAGCTTGATCTTGTTTCATGCTTGGTGTTGCCATAGGCTGGCTAGCATTCATGGTTTTGTCCTGCTCTTTGTTAGGCATCATCTTATCCTGGCTAGCAGCTGGCATTTGAGATTTCATCTCATCTTGATTGACACTTGGCATTTGAGCGTTCATCTTAGACGCATCTTGATGACTATTCATCATTGGAGACGGCATAGCTGAACCATTAGAAGATGAGACGAAGCCTGATTGCATCGGAGCAAGAGACTGATGTCCATTCAAGTTCACTGTCAAATCCTTAGTCGCTACAAGATTGTTCAAATCGGCCTTGCCATCTTTAGCGCCGTACACTTTGATAGTTGCTTTATAGCTTTGAGTGCCGTTTTGTTTCAACAAGTCTAACAAATCTTTATCTGATTTTCCTTGAGTGCCAGCCAAATCCACTTCGTAGAAGTAAAGACCTTTGCCCAATTTCTCTACTGGTGGGAGAGCTGGATTTTTAGCTGAGCCATTGTCTGACCATGGAGCCTTGTCTGAGGCTTTCAAGATCAAACGAGTCAACATGCCGTCACCTGCGAAAAATTCGTATGGAATAACTTGGTTGACACCGGCTGTGAATGGGCCTGGGAAGTTAGCTTTGTCCAAATAAGAAGCTGGAACATCTACTGTGTCTTTGGTATTATCAGCCACACCTTTTTGCACTTCAGCTGGAGTGGTTAAGCCATTCAAGTTTACTGTCAAATCCTTAGTCGCTACGAGATTGCTCAAATCAGCCTTACCATCTTTCGCACCGTAGACTTTGATAGTTGCCTTGTAGCTTTGTGTGCCGTTTTGTTTCAACAAGTCTAACAAATCTTTATCAGATTTACCTTGAGTACCTGCCAAGTCCACTTCATAGAAGTAGAGGCCTTTGCCCAATTTTTCTACTGGTGGTAGGGCAGGATTTTTAGCTGAACCATTGTCGGACCATGGAGCCTTGTCAGATGCTTTCAAGATCAGGCGGGTTAACATGCCGTCACCAGCGAAGAATTCGTATGGAATAACTTGGTTGACACCGGCTGTGAATGGACCTGGGAAGTTGGCCTTGTCCAAGTAAGAAGCTGGGACATCCACTGTGTCTTTAGTATTGTCGGCTACACCTTTTTGTACTTCAGC
This sequence comes from bacterium, assembly GCA_905221125.1. Classification (GTDB taxonomy): domain Bacteria; phylum Bacillota; class Bacilli; order Lactobacillales; family Streptococcaceae; genus Streptococcus. Next base: position 4,122 of record CAJNBY010000014.1, read on the forward strand.
TGGAGTGGTCAAGCCATTCAAGTTTACTGTCAAATCCTTAGTCGCTACAAGATTACTCAAGTCTGCCTTGCCATCTTTCGCTCCGTACACTTTGATAGTAGCTTTATAGCTTTGAGTGCCGTTTTGTTTCAAGAGGTCAAGAAGTTCTTTGTCAGATTTACCTTGAGTACCTGCCAAGTCCACTTCATAGAAGTAAAGGCCTTTGCCCAATTTTTCTACTGGTAGTAGGGCAGGATTTTTAGCTGAACCATTGTCTGACCACGGAGCCTTGTCGGATGCTTTCAAGATAAGGCGAGTCAACATGCCGTCACCTGCGAAGAATTCATACGGGATGACTTGGTTAACACCGGCTGTGAATGGACCAGGGAAGTTGGCTTTGTCCAAGTATGTAGCTGGAACATCCACTGTATCTTTAGTATTGTCAGCCACACCTTTTTGAACTTCAGCTGGAGTGGTCAAGCCATTCAAATTGACATTCAAATCTTTAGTCGCTACGAGATTGTTCAAATCTGCCTTGCCGTCTTTCGCACCGTACACCTTGATAGTAGCTTTATAGCTTTGCGTACCATTTTGTTTCAAGAGGTCAAGCAAATCTTTGTCTGATTTACCTTGAGTTCCTGCCAAATCTACTTCATAGAAATAGAGACCTTTGCCCAAGTTTTCTACTGGTGGAAGAGCAGGATTTTTAGCTGAACCATTGTCGGACCATGAAGCCTTGTCTGATGCTTTCAAAATCAAACGAGTCAACATACCGTCTCCGGCGAAGAATTCGTATGGGATGACTTGGTTGACACCGGCTGTAAATGGACCAGGGAAGTTAGCCTTGTCCAAGTAAGTGGCTGGGACGTCTACTGTGTCCTTGGTATTGTCAGCCACGCCTTTTTGAACTTCGGCTGGAGTGGTTGCTGGTTGAGCTTCATTTGCTTCACGGTCTTGTCCAGTAACTGCAGGAGCAGAATTTGTCGCAGGTTTAACCGCATCTTCTGTTTCTTTCTTAGATTCTGGTTTTACTTGCACTTCTTCTTTTGATGCTACTACTTGGTCTTTAGCAGCCACATCCGCTTTCTCTGGAGAGTTTGTAGTATCCAAGCTTGCTTTAGGTGCTGACTCTGCCTGTTCTGAAGGAAGAGCTACATCAACTGCTTTCTTGAGAACCTCTGCTGGTAAGTCGCTCTTTTCACTCACCGAAGCAGCGTCTGGTACGACTTGAGCAGGGGTTGGATTGACTACATCGGCACGTACCGAACTTGGTTGCCCAACTAGAACAAAGAAGCCACTGGCCACAACAACTGAGGCAACACCGACACTAAGACGGCGAATAGACCAACGAGTATATCTTTGATTTGGATTGAATTTCATAGGATTCTCCTTAGAGTTTTTCTTTATTTGATGACTCTAGTATAATCTCCTAAAATTAAAAAGGATTAAGAAAAAGTTAAAATTTTTCTTAAATCCCTCTTATAAAATACTTATATTAATTAAATCCATAAACAGACTTGGTGATTTGATAGACGACATTGGAAAGTTTGCGAGCTGGCAAGACGGAGTGTTTGGTCAAACGACTCAACATGGTCTTGCGGATAGCCTGAAAGACCTCTGGATTTTCCTGCTGAATATAGGTCCACAGCTCCCGTTTTTTAGCCAGATGCTCCGCTGTTCCAGCTCGATTGAGCAGGGCACTGGAAATAACCGTCGTGATTTCAATATGATTCAGCAGATATTCTCTCATTTTGGGATGACTTACTTTAGATAAATCAAGCTGGTCTACTAAAAGACGATTAACCTTGAGTTGCTGGTCGATACGTTTAATCATCACTTGCTCATTGACCGACTGGTCCTCACGCCCAATCAAATAACGATAGAAATCGACAGGCAGATAGTACATGGTCTTGACCTGCTGAAGGGGGGTAAAGACAAAGAGATTATCGACATAAAAAGTATGTTCAGGCAGTTGGAACTGACTCGCTCGCAACAAATCTGTCCGGTAAATCAGCGAGTGCATCATGATATACTGACCTTTTGAGAAATTTCCGACCTGGTCCCAGCCAAAAATCTGCTGGACAGGCAAAACTGACTCGTAACTCATACTCTTCTTACGAGACTGACCTTCCTTTTCATAGACAAAATTGGTCACAAAGGCATCCACCTCTTGACCTTCACTCTCTAATTCCTGCAAGGTTTCCAAAATTTTCAGATAAGCACGGGGATCCACCCAGTCATCACTATCAACCACTTTAAAATAACGACCAGAAGCCTCTGCCAAACCACGATTGACAGCACCGCCATGCCCCTTATTTTCCTGATAAATGGCTCTAACGATGTTAGGATACTTGCTGGCTAAACGCTCAGCGATTTCCTGAGTCTGGTCCTGAGACCCGTCATTGATAATCAAAATCTCAACTTGCTCACCACCAATCACTAGCGACTCCACGCAGTAATGAAGATAGGCTGCGGCATTATAGCTAGGAATGGCGATAGACAATAACTTCATAATCTACTCCTTTAGGGGACTGATTTTTTCTTATACTCAATGAAAATCTCTTCAAACCGCGTCAACGTCTCCTTGCCGTAGGTATGGTTACTGACTTCGTCAGTTCTATCCACAACCTCAAAACAGTGTTTTGAGTAGCTTGCAGCTAGTTCCCTAGTTTGCTCTTTGATTTTCGAAGAGTATTACTCTCTCTTGTCATTTCTTTCTATTTTACCATAAAGTTCAGTTTTTAAAGGACTTTTACTAGAATACAAGGGTTGCTGTCTCTATTTGCTCTCTTGGACATCAAAAAAGAGGGGATTCCCCTCCTTACGAATTTAATTCTGCCAAGTCGTCTAGATACTGGTTGTTAATGACTGCCAAGATATAGGCATCTGACTTCAAGAGATCATTGGGACCAAACTGGACATCCAGTGGTGAATTTTCCTGTTCACGAAATCCTAGGACATTGAGGTTGTATTTGCCACGTAGATCTAGCTGACTCAGGCTTTGACCTGCCCAAACTCTAGGAATTTTCATCTCTACGATAGACACATTTTTATCCAGCTGAAAGACATCAACATTGTTATGAAAGAGAATGGTCTGTGCTAGGGACTGCCCCATTTCATACTCAGGCGAGATTACCGAGTCAGCACCGATTTTTTCTAGCACCTTCTTAGCTGTCTGGCTTTTGACCTTTGCAATAACCCTTGGTACCCCTAAACTCTTACAATGCATAACTGCAAGCACACTCGACTCTAGATTTTCCCCTGTTGCCACTACAACCGTATCACAGGTATCAATTCCTGCAGTTCTGAGGAGTTCCTCATCTGTAATATCGCCCACAACTCCACGCGCCAAAACAGGCTCAAATTGATTGATGTGCTCAGCGTGGTCATCAATGGCAATAATATTCATATCTTGCTTGGCGAGGGCCGTCAGGACACTACTCCCAAAAATCCCCAAGCCTAAAATTCCAATCGTACGATCTGACATCGTTCTTCCTTTCTTATCCAATACTAATATCTGCTTTCATATACTGAATCAAATCTTTCTTATCCGGCTGGTAATCCGCTAGACTAACCAGCAAGGTCAAGGGACCGATACGGCCGATAAACATAAGCAACATGACAATGCTGAGGGCTAGCTTGCCCAATTCTGGTGTCAAATTTGCCGTTACCCCAACTGTCGCAAGGGCGGAAATGGTCTCAAACATGAGGTAGATAAAGCGCGGTGTTCCTTCTGCCGTAATTCCCAGCAACATCAAGCCCAACAAGAAGGTCATCAAAAAGATAATGAAGACACTAAAGGATTTTTGGACTGTTCGAGCTTCAATGGTTCTCTGCGCAACATTGGCATGAGGCAAGCCCAGCAACTCACTACGAGCAAAGACCAACAAGACGAAGAAGGTCGTAATCTTGAGCCCCCCAGCCGTGCCTCCAGGCGCCCCACCCAGAAACATCTGTAGGATATAGATAAATAGGGTCACAGGTCGAGCTTGGGTGTAATCAATAGAAGCAAAACCAGCCGTTCTCATGCTGACAGTTTGGAAAAAGCTAACCAGCACTTTCTCTGGGACACTAAGATTGCCAATGGTTCCTGGATTGTGCCACTCCGTAAAGAGTGTGGCTCCTGTCCCAAACAACAAAATCCCTGCTGTCAAGAAGAGGACCAGCTTGGTGTGGAAACGCAGACGACGTTTTTTCTTCTTTCCTAGCTGGGTTGCCAAGTCAAACCAGACCATAAAGCCCAGACCACCCGTGATAATCAAGCCAGCAATAACCAGATTGATTAATGGATCTGTCTGGAAAGTCACTAAACTGCTACTGCCGAAATTATCAAAACCAGCATTACAAAAGGCTGAAATAGCTAAAAAGATAGAGGTAAAAACGCCCCGTCCCCAGCCAAACTCAGGAATAAAACGGAAACTAAGTAGAAAGGCACCCAATCCCTCCACCAGAAAAGTCGTCAAAAAGATGGATCGCATAAAGGCCTTCAGTGACCGAGTCTCCCCGTAACTAAAGCTCTCTTGAATAGTTTCACGACTGCGAAGACTGAGCTTTTGCTTTCCCTGAATATAAAAGACCCCGATAAAGGTCATGAGCCCCAGACCACCAATCTGGATCAAGAGCATACAAATCAGCTGACCCCAAACATTATAGGTGGTAGCCACCGGCTGCGTAAAAAGCCCAGTCACACAGACCATGGACACCGTCGTAAAGAGATGGTCAAAATAAGTAGCCTGAGAACCACTTGCCTGAACAAAAGGCAAACTCAAAAGGAGAGAACCTATAAAAATAACTCCAGCGAAACTTAAAAAAATCCGACGAGCGGGCGAAAGTCCGCCCAAGGCCCTTTCAAGTTTTTTCACAAATAATTTGAATAACATACATCCATTGTACCATAAAAAGAAGGAGAGTAGCTAGATCTGAGAGGCTATCTCAAGGCAGAGTTCCAAGGCCTTCTCGAAAGCTTCTGAACCCCAGTCACGACTGTCATACTGGTCCAAGTCGGCTAGAGAATCCGCTGTAAACAACAACTCTCCCCAGAGAACGCCACGCAATTGAGCTACTGCCGCAAGTGCAGAACACTCCATCTCTACAACAGCACAGCCTTCCTCCTTGCGATAAGCCACCTTGTCAGCCGTTTCTCGGTAAAAACCATCTGTAGACCAGGTCATGACTTCTTCATAGGGAATCCTTCTGGCTTCCAAAACTTGCTCAATGGCAGCAATAGCCTCTGGCTGAATTTCCATATAACGAGAAGGTGCCACATAGTGGTAACTGGCCCCTTCATCTCGCAGAGCCCGAACTGGAACGAGAAAGGCATTCTCCTCTATATCAGCTAGCACACCACAGGTCCCAGTGGAAATGATTTGCTCCACACCGTAGCCAATCAACCAATCCATAAACTGGGCCGCTGGGGCGGAACCGACAGGCGCCTGAGCCAGACAAATCTCCTCGCCCTTGTAGTTGATAACATAGACTAGATAGGTCTTGGTGGCAGAAACGAATTCGCCGACACAGTCCGCTCCTACTTCCCTCGCATAACGGTCAATCTCCTCTTCCAAAAATGCATAGATGCACTTCTTTGGTAACTTTAAATCCAAGCCTTCATGATTCGGCATAATGACTGCCTCAGGATTATCATCAAACTCTAAAATAGGAATCGCATGTTTCTGAATCATAACCCACCTCCTCTGATTTTGTACTATTGTATCAAAAGCTGACGCAGTGTCAAGGAGGGGACTGATGAACTGTGGAGAAAAAATCTCAGTATTCTTGGAATTCTCAATACTAAGTGATTCCATAAATCATAAAGAATTAAGGCAAACATCACAAACGTAACCCCTCTACAATTACAATCTGCAGAGGGGGCGTTATATATTAGTAATTGTTGTTGATAACTGTCGCCTTAAAAGAAAAGTATTTATGTCTTACTCTATCTAGAAGTTATTATCAAATTTTAAAAAGGTGAACTTCTAAGATGATTACTCACTATAAAGAACTTCTAATTCCCTTTTTAGATATTCAGCCAGATGTTGATGAGCAAAGATGTCAGCATTCTTTTCCGCCGTAGGATTATAGTTTGTATTGGTATTTACATCATACACATAAATATCACCGCTTTCTGATTGAACCCATTCTATAGCTGCGACATCAATATGAGCATTTTTAAGGAAGTTTTCATAAGCTTCTCTTCGGTCATCTGGTAGAGGTTCTGTAATCTGAAATTTCTCAGATGTTTCCAGTTGCTCTGGTCTCTTACCGATTTGGCAACCATCTGCTGGGCACAGTTGGAAACCATCTGAAGAATCAATTGAAACAGTATAAAGGAACTTCTGATTGATAAACTCTGAACGACGGATACGACCATCACTTGGTTTAATATAGGCCTGCAACAAGGTAATACCATCTACTGAAGGTTCAAAAGCAGAACTATTAACATAAGCTTCCAGTTCCTCTTCATTTTGGAAAAGTTGCACTCCTAATCCTTTTCCTGCTCTATTATGCTTGGTAATCAAAGGATAGATATTCAATTTTCTTGCTGCTTCAATGATATTTTCTGGGCCCAAAACAGCAACTGTTGCTGGAGTTTCAATACCAGATTCATTTAATTTCAAATATTGTTTCACCTTACTGATTTCTAGATTGATGGCTCCCGTTCCATTAACTACTTTACGTCCATGAGCCTCTAACCAAGTAAGTACCTGTTCCGTAAACTCTGGTGCATAACGATGGCCTCTCGTATGAGAAGATGCGGACATCCTATTGTAAAAAATTCCTTGTGGAGGCGGACTTTGAAGGTCTAATATCCCACTTGATAGATCCCATAGTTCATAAGGTACTTGTATTTTCTCTAACCATTTTACTAAATGCTGTGTCCATTCAATATTTTCATGAATCACATAAACTTTTGCGTTACTCATAACTCCTATCTCCTTTAAGAAAAGTTAACTGACAATTGATGTTGCTTGTCTTCTTCTAAACTATAACCCTCGGTTTTTTCAATGACACTGACCGTTAAGATTTGACCCAAGACATTGATCATTGTACGACCAGCATTCACAAAGAAATCAACTGCAAAAATCAAGGCCACTCCTTCTACTGGCAATCCAAGCTGAGGGGCTGCTGCCAACAAAACTACGATAGCTCCCGATGGAACAGTCGCTGCAGTTTTCCCAATCAAGGTCAAGAGTAAAACTGTAAAGAAGAGACTTGATAATGAAAGTTGGATGCCATAGGCATGTGCGATAAAAATACTAGCTACTGAAAAATAGACCGCCGCTCCTTCTAGATTAAAGGTATATCCTAGGGGAATAACCAAATCAATCGTACTCTCATCATGCCCCTGTTTTTTTAAATCCTTTAATAGGGAAGGTAACACAACACTCGAACTACCTGAAATAAATGCTAAGGTCAAGAGACTCCAATTTTCACGAAAAGCAGTCAAATATGGTACTTTAAAGATCGAGGCAATCAGAGGGAAAACAACTAAAATGAGAACTGCATAAGCCAAATAGGTTCCGATAACAAATTGACCAAGTCCAACTAACTTATCAATTCCTGTACTAGCGACATCTTTTGCAATAAAGCCAAAGATTCCGATAGGAGATAATTTTACAATAACAGTTACAATGTTATAAATGGCTTCAATCCAGATCTGGAAACCTTCAAGAATTTTTTTGGTCTTATCACTCTTCAAGCTACCAATTCCATAACCAAGAAATATAGCAAAAACAATAATTGGAAGAAGAGAGCCCTCTGAAATTGACTTCACAATATTTGATGGAATAAAACCAAGTAAAAACTCACTCAATTGGACATTATTAGCTATCCCATCGATATTACCTCCAGTTTGACCAATATTCACACCTTGACCAAATCCCAAATAGTAACTAGAGAATACAAATAACAAAGTGATTGCAGTTGTGACAGCGAAAAAGTAGAGTAAGGTCTTCGTTAAAATTTTACCAAACGATTTTTTTCCAATGACACTGGCCACTGCAACTACTATAATTGGGAATATTAGTGGAATAATGACCATGTTTACCAATTTGATGAATGCTTGTCCTAGAAATTGATAAAAACCTGAAAATTGTGGCCAGATTACTGCAACAATAACACCTAAAATCAAAGCTAACAATAATTGCAAACCAAGTGAAAGTTTTGACCATAAATTAACTAATTTCATAAAATAACCCCTTTGCTTTTATTTGCTAATTATTCTACTACGATTCCTCTAGCTTGACTAATATATATTTTCTATTGTAATCATAAATAAGATTTATAACAATATCTCAAAGTGTCATCGTATCTATTTCGCTATCCATTATAAATTTTTGTAAATTTAGAAAAACACCACCATCTAAACTACTCAACAGGATGCATCAATTCCACAATGGTAAAGAAGAGTAACTTTACTACAAGAAGACTTAGGAAACTCAATTTCAGGAGAAAATGAAGTAAACCTTCCCACAACAAAAGGCATATTATCAAGCTTTTTCAATACCTGATAATATGCCTTTTTCTTATCTTGAATTTGTCCCAATCTCTTTATTTCACAGGTATTTCCTTAATCACGCGCGCGGGATTGCCCGCTAGGACAACATTGTCACCGAAGGACTTAGTAATCACGGCCCCTGCTCCTGCAACGACATTATTTCCCAGTGTCACTCCAGGAAGGACAATAACCCCACCACCAGCCCAGAAATTATCTCCGATTGTGATAGGCTTTCCGTATTCGATACCTGAATTGCGCTCCTGTGGATCCAGTGGATGGAGTGGGGTTAAAAACTGACAGTTGGGACCGATCATAGCATTGTCCCCGATACGAATAGGGCAGATGTCCAGCATGGTCAAGTTCCAATTAGAGTAAAAATTTTCCCCTAGATGGATGTTGACACCGTAGTCCACCATCAAGCGAGTGTTGATATAAAGATTTTTTCCGGTTGAGCCAAACCAAGTCTTGATAATTTCGGCTCCTTTTAAGGGATCTTCTTCCTTGTTAAAGGCAGCCTGTTTTTGGCGAGAAGCTTGAGCTAAGGCTCTCAGTTCTGGGTCTGATGGACGGTAAAACTCGCCTGCTATCATTTTCTGGTATTCGCTAGTCATTGTATTCTTCTCCTTATTCCCTACTATCATATCAAATTTTCTACGTATCTGACTAGGATAAGGAACACTTCCTGCAATTTATACTCTGATTGTCATCACATCCTGTCTAAGCGGATACGAGTCACAATTCCATCTGAGTCTGTTATTTCCAGCTGGCTAGATGTCAGCCACTTGATTGGTGCCTCAACTTCTTGTGAGCGCTGCGCAATCACTAACAGTTCTTCCTTACTTGCAACTTCAATGACATAATAGGCCAAACCTGGCAAGCCTTGCTTACGCGGAGCCAGACCTTTTCCTCCCCATTCGTTGACTGCCAAATGATGATGGTAGTCCCCAGCTGCAATCCAACTAGCACTAGGTACACTGAATTTATCCTCGAGCCCTAACACCGTTTGATAAAACTGGCTGGACTTTCGACTATCCTTAACAGAAAGATGAATATGCCCCATTCTCGTACCATCGGCTAGAATAAAAGGCTCTACTCTTTCCCCCAACTCATAGATATCCTGCGCCTCAAGGGCCTCCATCACCCCGATAATACGCCCATCTTCTCGAATATCCCATGTAGAAACCGGCTTATCTCGATAGAGTTCAATGCCATTTCCCTCCAAGTCCTCTAAGTAAAGTGCCTCACTGTAACCGTGATCTGCACCGCCGACAAGAGGAATCTGTAAATCCGTCAGGTGCTTCAAGACATCCGCAAAATCCTTTCGTGTCGGCAAAAGAATGGCCAAATGGTAAAGACCATAATGTTCCCTTACTTCACCGCTCTCTTGTGCTTGAATCAAGTGTACCAAGGCTTTTCCACCAAGTCCCAGAATAGCCTCTGTCTCTGTTTGAGATAAGATTTCTAAACCAATAATCTGCTGATAAAAGGCTGTTTGACTCGCTAAATCCTTTACATTTAAAACTGCCTCTGCTAAATAAATGTGGCTCTTGTATTCATAGGTCATAAATATTTCCTCTTTTATTGTAACTTTAATTATTACAACTATTATATAACTTCCATTAAGAAAGTCAAGCCAAACAACTTGAAGCATCCCACTCAGCAAAAAACAATCCCAGAAAAAATCTTCTAGGATTGTGTTGTAGTTATTTTACTAGACTAGCAAAGTTATTTCTCAAATCAACGTTTTCTGTGGGATTGAGATACATCTTGTCACCATTAGTCGTTGGTGAGTGGAAAACGATTCCTGCAATCTGCATCCAATCAAATCTCAATATCACTCCATAAGAAAAAGGATTAGATTGGTCATCTGACTCCTCATTCTTACAAGAAATATTATTCAACAATAAAACTCTACAATCTTATTTATAAATAGATTCTCTGAAATCATCTGTGCTACGTAGGTAGGCATTATAGATTTTCTGTTTCAGTAAGTGAACCCAACTTGACGGAACATTTTCTGTTGCACGTTTAAGGTTTTTCACATCGTGCGCTACTGCCGCATCAATTAAAGCTTGCATTTCTTGTGCTGATGAAATGGTTACTTCTTTTGTGCTGTTCGGCTTATCGAGTTCATATTGAATAGTGATTGGCCTCAAGTTTGCCTGTTTATTGATACGTTGGTTAAACATATCTTTTTTGAATTCTACCCAGTTTGGATAGTGATTATCAAATACTTTTTTCAATACTAAATCATCTGTGACTAGAGCAACATCTCGTTTGTACCAGCTTGAGTATGTTTTACTTCCTTCTGCAAGCGCATCGGCTGCATACTGATTTGAAACATATGGTAGGAAGCCTTTGTGGTATCCTTTTTCAGCATATAATTCATACGCTGTTTTTCTGAACATGACATCCCCTGGCGCACCGTTTGGATTGCTTAGCCCTGCATAGATAGGTGAGAACATAGTGATAGTATAATAGCCATTTCTTCCATACTGACCTTCATCACGATAACCACGTCTATTGATGATGTCATTTTCGATTAATGAGTCTAGCGTTGTTAATCTTGCTACTTCTTCATCTGTTAATGGTCGAACTTTGTTTCCTGCGTGTGTGTCTTTGTCATATTTCGTGTCACGCACGTAGTAGTTTTCTATTTTTCTAAACCACTGTTTCTTAACAGCATCAGTTTGACCTAATACCGCATTGGCTTCCATCGCATCAAGCGTGTATAGCACATCATACATTCCGTGTAAGTAGTGTTGAATTTCTTCTTCAGAAGTGAATCTCGCTGTTGGATCGTATGTGTGCAGACGAGTTCTTGAGTCTTTATCTCCTTTGAAGATTGTGTTTAATACTATTGCATCTTTGTCTACACTGTCGGCTGATTGAAGTAATCCTAGTGCATATAGTTCTGCTCCTAGTCCCTCACGTCGTTCATTTCCTTCGAAGTAGACTCTTCCGTCTGAGTTATGCACCATCTCATGACTATAAACCGATGTTCCGTATTGGTCTAACAATCTATCACTTACAAAGTAGGCCTCTACTCCTGTTGCATAAGCCCCTGCTCCTGGTCTTGTTGTATGGTATTTACCTGCTGGTCCGAAGAAACTATAGACAGAGTCTATGTTTTTGTCATTCAATGTTGCCCAGTATTCTCTACCATTTGTATCTTTTACATAGAATGCATCTGTTACCGGTACAGCACGGTATAATCTTTCTTTAAATTCTGGCGCTAGGACTTTATACCAGATGTCATAATGATCTCTTTGCCATTTTGCAGATTGGTCTACTTTCCCACGAACATATTGTTTCAAGGCATCTCCTGAGAGAATCGCACCATCAGCTCCTCTGTCTCGATAACGTTCATAACTACCGAAAGCTAATGTTGATAGAGTAGATATTGCATACAAACTCTCTTCTTTCATCGTTAATAGCGGTAGCAACATGCTCTTATATCCCCAACTTGGTGCTGATATTCTATCATATACTCCTATTGAGTATTTCTTATCAGCCGTTGGTGATACTTGTTTCTCACGAACTTCTTCTATATCTGATGTCGCTTCTACTATGTAGGCTTTCGTATTGTCTTTCAACCACTGGTTATTGGTTTTGTTTGGTAAGAATAGTTTTCTATAGGCTTCTACGAAGTCAAAGACTGAATCTTCACCTTTAAGTGGTGCAAGTGTGCTGGCATATAGACCTGTCGTGTTTGGTCCTCGTAGGTTTTCTAGTCCACTATTTCCTAAAGCGATAATAGTGTCTAGCGTTGAAGCTTCATTATTTCCGTTAAAGTCAAATTTGTACACTGATAAATCTTTTGTATTCAGACTATCATAATTAATATTGTACCAACGATTCATGTAAGTAAGTCCCAGCATGAAGGCTTCTTTGTTATGTTTGATTTTCTCACTTACATACTCAACTACACCATCTCCTGTAGTGTTGATGGATTTATCCATCGCTAATACTTTTCTTAAGTGCTCTCCAATATTAGCTTTAACTTCCTCAAATTCTCTATCTAAGTATAAGTTATCTAATGCTGCATCGTCTGCCGCACCTAGCACTTTCTTAGTCGCTTCTGAGCTAAACGTTACGTTCTGCAATTCGCTTAGTACATTATTCGTTATAGCTGTATAATCCGAAACAAACGCTTCCGGCGTGAATATGTATTCTTTACCTGTAACATTGTACTCAACTACTTGATCATTCGCAAAGTTTTCTTTAAAGGCTAGATCCAGGTACTCTACCGTATTGTCTTTGTAATGTAACATGATTCTGTTGATAGAGTCTTTATTTGCATTGATATCTGTTACCACTGCTTGATTTTTCATCGGTACGACATCAAGCAATTCTGTTGTATAAAGTTTATCCGTTGGAGCTACTTTATTACCATAGTGAACAACTAGCTCTTTATTGTAGAATGGCATTAGTTTTTCAATATTGTTATAGGCTACTCTTCTTTCTGCTTGTGCTTGACTTAATCTTGTATAGTCAATTTCTTTTGAGTTTGCTTTTAAGTCTTGTCCAGTATCATCAAGAGTTACTGTGATTCCATAAGAAGCAATCTTAGCATCCACTTCTTCTTTACTTACTTTTCGAACGAAGTTATCTTGTTTTTTGTTTTCAACAGAGGTAATAGCATTCTTCACATCTGCTCCACCAAATTGGTCTCCTGTAGTGGCATATCCATCACCAACAATCATATTGCTGACTACATTGTCCACACGACCTCTCGGATATGTAGATCCAACTATTCCTCCGACTCTCGGATATCCTCGACCATTTAGGATTTTACCTGTTGTTACAGAACGTGTCACTAACGCTCCACTTTCCAGTTTACCAACGATTCCTCCAGCTGTCTGGTTATTGTTGCGTGCTGCTGTAGAGATGACGGCATCTACTTTCGCTCGATCAACTTTAGAATTTCCTCCGGTTAATTTACCAACGATTCCTCCAGCGTAATTTGCATTATTATCTGCGTGGTTGGCGACTAGTTTTCCGCTGAATGAACTGTTTTCAATTCTTGTATTTGTTGCATCTACGACCAATCCCGCTACAGATTTGCTTCCTGAGATTTTCCCTTCTACAGCTACATTGCTGATAGTTGCATTGTTTGCTGTTTTTGCTACTGCTGCAGCATTTTCTTTGCTCTCAACAGAGACAGTTTTAATATCCAAATCTCTAACTGTAGCACCATTCAATGTATCAAATAATGGTTTTTTCAAATCATAAATGGCATACGATTTTGTTCCATCAGAACCGACCAAGCTCCCTGTAAATGCACCTGTGAGATAACTTGTCTGATTATCGCCTAAACTCACTTCATCTGCGGTCATATCTGAAGCCAATGTATAGACACCAGACAGGTTGCTTTGCATTGCTGTTACCAGCTGTTTAAAGGATGTGTAAACTCCTGGTTGCTCTGCTTTAGATTTAGCTACAGTAAATGTATAATCATCTTTATAACCGTCTGTACCTTCTTCTACAAGTTGATCAACAGCTGCCGTCACTTTATACGTTCCATCCGTATTTTCTGTAATAGATTTTACAGGTAGGTACATTTCTTTGAAGCGATCTGATTTCACTTTTACAAAGTATTTAGCCGTATCAGTCGGCGCTTCACTTAGACTTAAATATCTACGATAACGATCATTTTCTTTACCATATAATTCTACTGAATCAATATCTTTAATCTCTATTTTCTTATACTCTAATTGGAAATCTCGAGTTGATGTTTCAGTATTTTCTTCATTATTTTCACCCAAATTATAAGTTAGGTGTGTTTTAACTGTATACGGTGTGTAGTAATCTAAACCTGATATTACTTGCTCTTTGGCAGGATTTTCTATATCAACCTCTTTAACTAGCTTGTCTCCTTGGAAAACTTGCGCTTTTGCAGAGACATATGCTGATGTAGTGTCTGTTAAGTTATAACTTACAGTTATCGATTTTTTGTTTTCAGCTTTTGTTAAGTTGGCAATCTCTACTGTAGGTTTAACTTTTACAAGTGTTCCTACTTTGACAATTTCGCTCACCGGAGCTACTTCAGTTCGTGATAATTCTTTCGTTTCTACGACATTACCATTTACGATGTAGTCTTCATATTGAATAGTAAGTGTTCCTGCTTGACCTTGTCGTTCAGTTTTACGACGATTTTTCAGAAGTGTTGGATCCTGAATTTCTTCTGTTGTATAAGGAATATTCTGGATTTCCGTTCTATTTCGTGTAGTGACCTCTAAAGCCGGAAGTTCTTCTTCTACTGCAGGTTCTAGCTTCGCATCTCCTGTGTATTCTGGTAGCGCTGGTTGTACTGCTACTTCACCCTCGTGACCTGGCTCTTGTGTGCCTTTTGTCGCTACTGGATCTGTGTACTCTGGAGTCTCTTCGCGGACTGCAGCTTCACCTTCGTGTCCTGCCTCTTGCGTGCCTTTTGTTTCTAGTGGTTTAGTGTACTCTGCGTCTTCTTCTCGGACTGCGGCTTCGCCCTCGTGATCTGGCTCTTGTGTACCTTTGGTTTCTAGTGGTTTAGTATAGGCTGGGGTTTCTTCGCGGACTGCGGCTTCACCTTCATGGCCCGGTTCTTGCGTGCCTTTAGCTTCTAGTGGTTTAGTATAGGCTGGGGTTTCTTCGCGAACTGCCGCTTCACCCTCATGACCCGGTTCTTGTGTGCCTTTGGTTTCTAAGGGGTTACTGTACTCTGGTAAGGCTTCACGGACTGCGGCTTCACCCTCGTGAGCCGGTTCCTGCGTGCCTTTCGCTTCTGACGAATTAGTATAAACTGGATTTTCCTCGCGAACTGCAGCTTCACCTTCATGACCTGACTCTTGCGTGCCCTTTGTTTCTAATGGTTTAGTGTAGGCTGGGGATTCTTCACGGACTGCAGCTTCACCCTCATGACCCGGTTCTTGCGTGCCTTTGGTTGCTAACGGTTCTGTGTACTCTGGTAAGGCTTCACGGACCGCAGCTTCGCCCTCATGACCTGACTCTTGCGTGCCTTTTGTCGCTACTGGATCAGTGTACTCTGGAGTCTCTTCACGGACTGCAGCTTCACCCTCATGACCGGGCTCTTGCGTGCCTTTCGCTTCTGACGAATTAGTATAAACTGGATTTTCCTCGCGAACTGCAGCTTCACCCTCATGACCGGGCTCTTGCGTGCCTTTGGTTTCCAATGGAAGTTTATATTCTGGTCGATCATTTGTCGTCGCCAATACTTCCTCTTCCGCACTCTGCACCGTTGTAGCAGACACAGGATTTCCTTGTTCTGGCAATGTTGGTCGAACTACAGATTCTCCTTTGTGAGCCGGATTCTGCTCACCTTGACTTGCGAGTGAATCATTAGAAGATAGATTTTCTGCTGCTATCGAAGATTTTTCTGAAAGTCCATCATTCCCTGATGCTTCACCTTGTAAACTAACCTTCCCCTGTCCTTGGTTCCATTCTAAATCAGCTGAATGAACTACATCTGATGTTTTTGTAGAGTCTGGTTGACTATCTCTTCGAGCAGAGTATTGCCCATCAACTGTCCTTGAGATCTCTGCATTATCCTGTTTCTTAGTCTTGATATAACCAATGTATTGATAACCTTCGATTTTCAGAGGCTCTGGCAAATGTTCCCCGACTCCGATAGAAAGCTGACTATTATAAGCAGATAAAATTTGGCTGGTCAACCCAAAAGCACTGGCCGGCAACAATTGAACTCCCATGCTAGTCAACAGCAGAAAATGAACAAGTCGTTTCTTCCCATTTTCCCTTTTAGAAACCAATAAAACTAACAAGCTCAAGCCTGCAGTAAAAAGGAAAGTACCAACAGTTGGGTTAAAACCTGTATTCGGTAAAAACTGTTGAGGTCTATAAACCAAGTAATAAGTATCATCTGATTCTTCAGCTAGTTGTGGAAGGGCCTCTACCAGCAAGGATTTTTCCTCATCTGTCAATTCACCCTCTGTCATATACTTGTAATGAATAGGACTTTCCATATGATCGGCTGATACCGATTGAATCCCTTGACTCATCAAAAAGAAACTAGCTACAGTAACTGATACCAATCCCACTGACAACTTTCTCATTGAGAAACTCTGGCGTTTCTCACCAATACTTTTTCGACCCATATTAACCTCATCTTTATTTTCTATACTCTTTATGTCAATCAACTATTTTACGCATAAAAGTATAAATTCTCAAAGAATAACTTGACTATATCAATATTTCTCTGAGAACTTTCTAATAATTACTTATCATTATACAATAAATTGATAAAAATTTCTATGAAAATATACTTAAAAATATTCTGCATACTATAAAAATACAGTAAATTATAACGATAAAAAAACAGAGATAAGATCTCAACAAATAAGTGTGGACTTCAGATTAATTACAGCATTTTTTAAATTAGATTACCACTTATGCTTTTAATGGGCTATAAAATATTAGCTCGCAATAGAAAAGTCTGAAATTGAGGAGACAAGAATCCAATCTTTATAAATCAAAAGAGGCCAATGTTCGCCATCAACCTCTTTCTTATCGTTCATTCTTTTTGCTAAGTAAGATGAATACTTTACCTATGGCCTGACATTTTCAGCCTAGTTTACCCATTCACCATTACCATTTACACGGTAACCATCTGGTGTTGTTGTGCTCACAGCCAAAGCTCCTGAACCGTAGGCATAGTACCAGTGTGGTCCGACTTTAAACCAACCTGTCTTCATGATACCTGCTTCGTCAAGGTAATACCAAGTGCCATTTTCCTTGTACCAGCCTGTCTTCATAGCTCCTGAGCCATCGAAATAGAACCATCTGCTACCATCTGTTCCCCAGCCTGTAAACATAGCACCTGAATTGCTCAAGTAATACCAGCTACCAGAAACTTTTACAAATCCAGTCTGCATGATACCTAAGTCATTCAAATAGTACCATTTACCATCTGTTTTCACCCAGCCTGTCTTCACATCACCAGACTCATAAAAATACCATTTGCCATTAGATTCCACCCAACCAGACTGATCAGACGTAGACGCTCTAAAATCTTTCAGTGGTTTTTCTACAACCGTAGCTTTAGTTTTAACTGTTGAAAGGTTTGAGGCAGTCACTTCTGTATACTGAACAGCAGAACCATATCCACCAGCCAATTCCTCTGAAGAAGCATCATCACCTAGAGTTTGAGCAATTGTAATAGCTTTGTATTGATTATTAGGATTTTTAAAAGCTGCCATCCCCATATGTGTAAATTTAGGGTTAATTAGCGACTCATAGTGACCAGATTTCCCGTTGTCTGAACCACTATTTTTTTTCTTCACATAATCTGCTTTTTCAGAACGCCATTGTTCAATAGCTTTTAGAAAACCGTCATGATTCCATGCCAAATTTTCTCCCATTATACTATTAGAAGTTGGAAAGGCACTCCAAAGATCTTTGCTAGAAAGACGGGTATGATCCATGGTTATAGATGCTTCTGTAGCTCTGGCAAAAGCTGCCTTTTCTAGGTCAGTTGACCATTTGATAGGGACATACTTATCTACCAAACCTTCGTCCGCTGCTTCTTTACGAATAGCATTAATGGCATCCAAAATAGATTGTTGATGAGGAGCCACAAATTCTCCTTTGATTCCAACCAAAACATTGCCACTAGAAGGTTTTAGCACCTCTGAGGTCAATACATTACCATCAGTAGATTGCGTTGCCACCAATCTGTCATTGGCAAAAACATCATTTGTCAAAACTGCTCCAGCCAAGGTCAAAGCCAAGGCACTAGCAAATACAATTTTCTTCATTTTTTTCTCCTTTTATCCTTTAAATAGGACAGGTATTTTCAATATTAAATTATATCATATTTTCCTATTCTTTGCCTGTTTCTACTAGTGTTATAAGGCAAATCCTATTCACACCGCTAAGTAGAAACCCCATTCTTTATTTCACAACAAGCTCATAACGTGTCTTGCTTGTAAAGATTTGACCTGCTTTGAGAATAACTTGGTCTTTGAGGTCACTGTGAATGGCATCTGGTAAAGCTTGCGCTTCAAGGGCAATTCCATTGTGCTGTACCATTGGCTGACCAGCCACAAGTACACTCTCATCCACAAAGTTTGCTGTGTAGACTACAAAGCAAGGAGCCTCTGTCTTGAAAAGCAAGAAGCGACCTGAATTTTGGTCATAAAGGAAACCAGCATTGTCATGACCTGCAGGAAGAGCAAATGGATGATCCAAGCCAGATACCAGCTGGATTTGCTCATCTTCCTCTGCAAAGATATCCTTCAACAAAGCTCCATTGTAGATGTGTTTCACTACATCGCGATTGGCATCTGGAGTTTTTGCAGGAACACCATCGGGAGCTATTGGGTAAATACCCTCTGTGTTTAGTTGGAAAACGTGGCGGTCAATTGTCTGCGTAAAATCACCAGACAAGTTGAAATAGCTGTGGTTGGTTGGATTGACCAGCGTATCCTGATTTGTCGTCACCTTGTAGCTGATTTCATAGGCACCAGTTTCTTCCAAGTAGTAACTGATCCAAATCTTGAGATTTCCAGGGAACCCTCCTGTCCCATCTGTACGCTCTGTGTAGAGGGTCAAGCCATGGTCGCTCACTTCAACTAGTTCAAACAAGCTCGAATCCCAACCTGTTGAACCACTGTGGTTACAGTTGCTAGCATTGTTGACTTCAAGATCATAAGTCTGCCCATTGAGCTCAAAGGTCGCACCTGCAATACGGCCTGCCACAGGACCCACACTAGCTCCATGCTTAGGACTATTGCCTACATAGCTATCAAAATCATCAAATCCCAAGATAACGTTGGCAAAATTTCCAGCCTTGTCAGGTGTGACATAGCGCAAAATGGTCGCACCATAAGTCATGACCTCAAGCTGGTAACCACCGTCAGTCTCAAAGCGATAGGCCAAGACATCCTTGCCCTCAACATTTCCAAATACACGCTCTGTGTATGCTTTCATTCTCTTCTCCTTTTACTATTTCTCTCAAGCAAACAAACCATAGAAAGCGCCTTGACAATCTATGGTTTATCTGATAATGTACAAATCCTCGTGTCAAGAATTCATAAACACTGTCTTACTTTTGATATTCGTGAATGATAACACCTTGTACCACACGGTTTACGGTACCTGTAGGAGACGGTGTATCTGGTTTATTTTCTACCTTGAGCGAAGTCAATAGGGCAAAGAGTTGGGCATAAACGATGTAAGGGAAGACACGGTAAATATCATTCAAAACACCGCCACAACCAAGGGCCACTTCTTTGACATTTTCAAGACCAAAGGCTTGATCACTCAAAAGCACAACACGACGAGCAATGTGGTCACCAGCAACTTCACGAACCAAGTCTAAGTCGTACTTGCGAGTGTAGTCTGTTGTTGTACCAAAGACCAAAACAACTGTATCTTCGTTGATAAGAGATTTTGGCCCGTGACGGAAGCCGACTGGGCTTTCATACATGGTCGCCACTTGACCAGCTGTTAATTCCAAAATCTTGAGCTGAGCTTCATGAGCAAGCCCAAAGAAAGGACCAGCGCCCAGGTAGATGACACGGTTAAAGTCTAAATCAACAAGCTCTTTGACATCTTCTGCATTGTCTAGAATTTTACGCGCAAGGCTAGACACAACTTCAAAACGTTCAGACTTAACAGCAAATTCTGTAGGATCAAAGACCAAGAGAGCTGTTAACATCATAGACGTAAAGCTAGAAGTCATGGCAAATCCAGCGTCATTAGAAGCAGCTGGTTCCAAGAGCAAGAGATTACGGTCATCTCCGTGAGCTTGAAGAGCCAATTCACCATCTGCTGCACAAGTAATCGTCACTTGATAAAGCTCATCCACCAAGGCCTTGGCCAAATCAACAGTTGCCACACTTTCAGGTGAGTTCCCACTACGAGCAAAGGATACAAGGACAGTCGCCACATCTTTTTTCAAATAAGTTTCTGGATTGGCAACGATATCTGTTGTTGCAATAGCATTGAAATTCCATTTGCGTTCGTCATAGACTTCCTTAAAGTAAGGTACCAAGGTATCTCCCACATAAGCAGAAGTACCAGCACCCGTCAAGATAACCTTGATATAATCATGTTTATCAGCAATCCCTTGTAGGAAGGCTGCAATTTCTTCACGTTGTGCTTGATAAGATTCAAAAGCTTCTTTCCATACATCTGGTTGTTGGTAGATTTCACGCGTCGTGATTTCTGCACCCAATTCGAGCAAATCTTCTTTTGTATAATGTAGCATTGAGTTCCTCTTTTTCTATTAAATATGGGAATGGGAGTAAGCCCCATTCCCATGTATATTCTATATAAAATGCTCTAACGATTTTCACGTTGTCACATCGTATACTCAATGAAAATCAAAGAGCAAACTAGGAAACTAGCCGCAGGCTGCTCAAAACACTGTTTTGAGGTTGCAGATAGAACTGACGAAGTCAGTAACATCTATACGGCAAGGCGACACTTGCATAGTTTAAAGAGATTTTCAAAGAGTATTATTCATCTTCGTCATCATCGAAGCCAGCTAACAGGTCATTAACTTTCACAATGCTTTCTGTAGCACGGCTCTTGTAGTCCGCATCTGTACCTGTAAGGCTCGCATTGATAAATTCAATCACCATTGGAAGATTCATCCCTGCGTAAAGGTCAATATCACGACCTTCCATGATCAAACGGCTTACTACGTTACATGGTGTTCCACCGAGAAGATCCGCAAAGACTAGGAAATCATCCAATCCTTCAATAGCAGCTTCAAATTTTGCAGTAAAATCTTCTGGGCCATCTTCTGGAAGAAGAGCTACTGTGTAAATATTGTCTTGTGGACCCATGATCATTTCTGTGCTACCTTTAAGTTCTTCACAGAAGCGACCATGACTCACCAAAATTAATGATTTAGCCATAGATTATGCGCCCATTCCAAGTAAGAATTTACCGATGAATGAAAGACCTAATGCAAGAGCAATGATGATACCAATTGCTTTTGTAGAAGTCATACCTTTCTTACCAAGCAACCAGAAGATAAAGGCAGTAAAGATTGCTGGAAGCAAGCGTGGGAAGATTGAGTTCAAGATGTCTTGGAAGTCAATCATCTTTTCACCGATTGGCAATTTGTAAGAAATTTCAAAGTTGATCAGTGTTGCTACAAGAGCACCCATCATGAAGACACCAAGTACAGATGCAGCGTCAATCAAAGCTGTCAAAGTACTTTGCATGTTATTGATAAGGCTAACCCCTTCTTTGTAAGCAAATTCCAATTGTTTCCAACGGAAGATGTCATAAGCTACTGCAACTGCAATCCAAAGGAAGATACCCCAAGGTTGGCCAGCGATAGCCATAGTTGCTGCGACTGACCCCATGATAGCAGGTACAAGTGAACCAAAGATTGTATCTCCAAGAGGAGCGAATGGTCCCATCAAACCTGTCTTGATACCATTAACGGCGTCTTTTGCACCCACACCATCTTTTTCTTCCATGGCAAGGTCAAAACCAGCGATAATGGTATGGAAGAATGGTGAAGTATTGAAGAATTGAGTATGAACTTTCATCATTTCTTTCAATTCAGGAGTGCCATCCCCATACATTTTACGCAACTGAGGCAGGATCATGTAAAGGTAACCAGAAGCTTGCATACGTTCGTAGTTCCAACCTAATTGGAAAGTAAACAAGCTACGTTTGTTGATTTGATTAAAATCTTCTTTTGTAAGTTTGTAATTAGAATTCGTCATCTTCGATTTCCCCACTTTCTGATGGTGTAGAAGGTGCTGCTACAGCTACTTTTTGGCTATTTTTGAAGTGAAGCACTGCAAGGAAGATACCTACGATAGAAATACCAATCATAGACAATCCTTTGAAGTTGTTCACGAAACCAATTTTTTCAGCAACATCTTTAGGTAGAGTACCGATAACACCTGCAACAGCGCCACCAAGACCTGTTACATATGAGTAAAGAACAGTCAACATAGCTGTCAAACCAAATCCCATAGCAAGGTAGTGAAGGTTACGTTTAACTGGAAGGTAACGAAGCAAGATTGCAAATCCAAGACCTGGAAGCATACGTCCTGCAAGTGTCAAGCCATCTGCAACCCATTTGTAGGCTTCAACGAAGTCTACCACTGATTGTACGAAGGCACCACCAAAAGCAAGGGCAAAGAAGACTGGAAGGGCACGAGATAGAGCCCAAGGAATCGCACCAAGCAAGTAGTTGCGTTCAATACCTTTATAGTCAAAGCGTTCGATTGCAGCATCCACACGGTGAGCGAAGAAAGTAGTTGTCATACGTCCAAGAACGTCGAAGTAAGTCAAGAGAGCTGCTACTGGCACAGCGATTGTTGTAATCGCCAGTGATGCATCAATTCCTTGTGAAACAGAGAAGGCTGTCGCAAGAACCGCACCAGAAGTTGCGTCGATACGAGAAGCACCACCGAAGGTACCAACCCCAAGAACGAATAATTGCAAGTTACCACCGATAAGTAGACCAGTAGTCAAATCTCCCATAATCAAACCAGTAATGAAACCAGCAAATACAGGGGAACCTGCAGATGAAACGATCGTCAACTCATCACAGATTTGATAAGCTGAGTACAAAGTGAGAAGTAAAATTTGCCACCATTGTATCATAACAATGACCTCCTAAAAATTTTTTCCTATTTTAATAAGCTCAAAAAGTCTGAAACTGGATCATTTGGAACCATTTGAGCAGTAAGTTTAACACCTTTTTCTGCCAGTTTGTGGAAGTCTTCCACATCCTTGTCCACTACGTTGATAGAACGTGTAATAGAACGAGTTTCTGGTGTTTGAGACATATTCCCAACATTGAGGGTTTCAAGTGGTACACCTGCTTCGACCAAACCAAGGAAACGGTCTGGTTTACGAGCCACGATAAAGAGACGTTGGCTATCGTATTTTCCAGCAAGAATATTAGCTGCCGCTTTTTCAATTGGCAAAATACTCAATTTTACACCTGGTGGTGTCGCAAGTTTCAAACCACTCTTTTCAACGTCGTTGTTGACAACTTCGTCATCTACAACCATAATACGTGAAACATTTAGTTTTCCAGCCCATAGATTGGCTACTTGTCCGTGGATCAAACGTCCATCGATACGGCATCCTACAATTGTCATAAGTTTTCCCCCTTTATGTGTTTTAGTGTAGGTTTACGAGTTAAATAAATCTCTTCTTTATATTCACCTTCTGTTTCAAAGATAATGATGCGGTTGGCACCTTCCTTGAGATAGCTATGAGGGATATAAAGCGAGAGGGTTGGGCCAACGTTCCAAAAACGTCCTAGATTCTGCCCATTGACAAAGGCAACTCCCTTACCAAACTCAGACAAGTCTAGGTAAGTATCTTTTGGCTCTTGGACTGTAAAGTCATAAGCGTAAAAGGCTGGTTGTCCGTCTGCCCATCCTTTTGAAAAATCAATTTTCTCAGGATTGTCTAGAGGGAGTGGATAGTGTTTCCAGTTTAGTAAGAAGTGCAAATCCTTACAAACCCCTGTCCGAATTCCCTTACGTTGCGTATCCGCTAAGAACTTGTGTCCATAGTTGACACGCCCCATATTTTCTACCAAGATATCCAATCGAGATAGCGCTTTCTTTTTACCTTGATAAAAAATATCTTCCCCAATCTCTGTCTGATATTGGGTTTCGACCCACTGACCATCGACATAAAGCTGAGCCCTATCTCGACCGTCAATGATACGAAGTCTTTCTTCTTCTGCATCCCAGTTTGTTTCTGTTCGATAGAGTAGGTAGCCATAACTTTGTCCCAGCTCCTCCATCTTTTTAGGATAAAGGCTTTCTACAGCACTAGACAAGCTATCCAAGGTTTCAAACAAGGAAACTTTTTCAACTAGTGGAATAGCATCCAACTCCATACTCTCTTTGTAGAGTGGTTCTAACTGCGGATACTCTGGAAAATGTGTCGCCATCATCTTCTTGACTGCCAGATATTTGGCAGTTGGATTTCCTTCTTCATCCAGAAGGGCATCGTAATCATAAGATGTAACTTGTGGTAGGTCCAAAGTTCCTCGAGCCGAGCAACCATTCATGAAACCAAAGTTTGTACCACCATGGAACATGTAAAGATTTATGGAGCCTTGTTCCAAAACCTCTCGAACTGCATCTGCCAACTCTTTGGGATCCCGTGTGATAATCGGTTCTTTCCAACGATTGAACCAACCATCCCAGAACTCCATACACATGAGCGGCCATTTCTTACCATGCTCATCAAAGAATTCCTGCATCTGTGAAAAATTATATGGAGCCTTAGAACCAAAATTTCCTGTTACAAAGAGGTCATCCTCGATTAAGGTTCCAGCTTTCAGAGTAGCTCTCCATGGACCATCTGATGTAAAGAGTGGACAGGTCACGTCACGCTCTTCCATCAACTGTCGAATGGCTCTCAGGTAAGCCTTATCTTCTCCATAAGAACCATACTCATTTTCAACCTGCATCATGAGGATATTGCCACCATTGTCCAACAAATGTGGAACCAATCGTGACAAGAGCTGGTCATAGTAGCGACCGACAGTTTCAATATAGGCTGGATCTGAGGAACGAAGCCTCATATTCTTTGTTAAGAGCCAGGCTGGTAAACCACCGAATTCCCATTCCGCACAAATGAAGGGTGACGGACGAACGATAGCGTAGAGACCCAAATCTTGTGCTATCTGTAGAAACCGCTCCAAATCCAGAGCCCCTTCAAAGTGAAACTCGCCCTCACGAGGCTCGTGTAAATTCCAAGCCACATAAGTCTCTACCGTATTAAAGCCAAGAGCCTTCAAATTATAGAGCGAATGATACCAATCTTCTGGAGGAACCCTAAAATAATGAATGGCGCCAGATAAAATCTTAAATGATTTTCCATCGAGATAGAAATCATCTCGTATCTCAAATCGTGTCATAAAACTACCTTTTGATTGCAAAAGTTTGCGCTTTCATTTATTGTTATATTAAATATAGCGCAATCATTCATGTTTGTCAATAGTCTTAACTAGATTATTTAAAATTTTTCTATTTTTTTACTAACTTTTAGGCAAAATACTTATAAAATCGTATAAGCCCTGGCACTTCGCTCTTTTCCTCCAAAAACCTTGTATAAAAATGTATAAAATCCTGATTATTTAGATGTAAATTAACCTTTTAGCCTATTATTTTAATTTTTTATTCAAAAGACTACTATTCTTTTCTTTTTTATGGTAAAATCTTTTATGGAAAAGGAAAATCGAGGTGAAAATATGGCAATTCCTAAATATCAATATATAAAAGACGAATTAAAGAACAAAATCATCTCTGGTCAATTCGCCAGCGGAGATAAATTTTACACTGAAGCTGAATTGATTTCAATGTATGATGTGAGTTCTATCACAGTTGTCCGCGCCTTAAACGACCTTGCCAAAGATGGCTATATTGTCCGCCAACAAGGAAAGGGTACATTCGTTTCACGCGCACGCAAACACAAACTCGTGGAGTTTTCAGATGTAGAAGTTTTTGAAACTAAAGATGATAAAGTGACCGTCCTTTCTATTGAACGCGGAAATAAACTAAGCTACTTAGAAAAACTTGGATTGCGTGGTGACCAGTTCTACTATAAGATTGAGCGCGTACGTAAATCAAACGGTGTTGTGTACATCTACCATACATCTTACATTCCAGAACAATACATCAACGCAAATTATCCAAACCTTGAATACTATAGCTCTATCTATAGCCGTTTCAAATTGGATTACCACATTCACATGAATGATGAACACTTTGAAGAAATCAATGAAATAGCATTTCCAACTCCAGAACACGTGGTTTCCATTCTAGGAATCAATGATCAATTCCCTACTGTCCTTCAGACCAAGATTACGAAACTCGAATCTACTGGTCAAGTTTTGGAATATAGTGAAACCTACAAACGATCTGATTACTACAAGATTAAATTCATCTCATGTGACCGTGATCACTAAGAAGAAAGCCTGAGCCTAATCGCTTGGGCTTTTTTCTATGATTATTATATCCCATCAAAACTGTATTTTCTATATGTCAATGAAGATTGATTAAATTTGTTTAAATTTTACTAAAATATTGGGAATCTTTTTAGCAAAAAAGCTTTAATAAACAAGAAAAACCGAAGTTCTTCTACTCCAGTAAATAAAGTAATAGAACTTCGATTTTATTTTAATTATCCTAAACCAAGACGTTCAAAGATATCATCCACTCGTTTAGTGTAATAAACTGGGTTGAAGATTTCATCGATTTCTTCTTGTGTCAAACGTGATGTCACCTCTGAATCTGCTTCAAGAAGTGGTTTAAAATCTACTTGATTGTCCCAAGAGTAGGCTGTTTTTGGTTGTACCAAGTCATAGGCTTGCTCACGGGTCATCCCTTTTTCAATCAAAGTCAACATAGCACGTTGGCTAAAAATCAAACCAAACGTGGAGTTCATGTTGCGAATCATGTTTTCTGGGAAGACCGTCAAGTTCTTAACGATGTTTCCGAAACGGTTGAGCATGTAGTCAATCAAGATAGTTGTATCTGGTGTGATGATGCGCTCAGCTGATGAGTGAGAGATATCACGCTCATGCCAGAGAGCAACGTTCTCATAAGCCGTAATCATGTGACCACGAATAACGCGTGCCAAACCTGTCATGTTTTCAGAACCGATAGGGTTGCGTTTGTGAGGCATTGCAGATGAACCTTTTTGCCCCTTAGCAAAGAACTCTTCTACTTCACGTTGTTCAGATTTTTGCAGACCACGAATCTCAGTCGCCATACGTTCGATGGAAGTTGCGATACTAGCAAGAACCGCAAAGTACTCAGCGTGAAGGTCACGAGGAAGCACCTGTGTAGAGATTTCTTGAGCACGGATCCCCAATTTGTCGCAGACGTATTCCTCTACAAATGGTGGGATGTTGGCAAAGTTACCAACCGCACCAGAAATCTTACCAGCTTCTACACCAGCAGCCGCATGCTCGAAACGCTCGATATTGCGCTTCATTTCGCTGTACCAAGTCGCCAATTTAAGACCAAAGGTTGTAGGCTCAGCGTGTACACCGTGAGTACGACCCATCATGATAGTGAACTTGTGCTCCTTAGCCTTGTCAGCGATGATGTTGGTGAAGTTTTCAAGGTCACGACGGATGATATCGTTGGCCTGCTTGTAGAGGTAACCATAGGCCGTATCCACCACGTCGGTAGAGGTCAAACCATAGTGCACCCACTTGCGTTCTTCACCAAGAGTCTCAGAAACCGCACGCGTGAAAGCCACTACATCATGGCGCGTCTCCTGCTCGATCTCCAAAATACGGTCGATATCAAAGTCCGCCTTCTTGCGAATCAAAGCCACATCTTCCTTAGGGATTTCCCCCAACTCGGCCCATGCCTCATCAGCGAGAATTTCCACCTCAAGCCAAGCACGGTATTTATTTTCTTCACTCCAAATGTTCGCCATCTCAGGGCGAGAATAACGTTCGATCATGTTTAAGATACCAAGGGCAACTAGAAAGCGACTGAATTTTAGGAAACCAACAACGGACGCTTGCGTACTAGGAGGTTTATCTAAATTCCGAGCTTTCCGCCCGGGTTCAGTTCTGCAAACTAGATACCCATTTCCTTTCTTTATTTACAATTAGAAAATCTGTAGCGCGTATTCAGTTTTGGGGAATACGGGAACCCTTGTTCCTTTCTGTTATAGATTTTACAGGAGAATGGACGCTTTTAGTTCGAATTCAGATACTTGAACTAGCCTTCTTCTCCTTTCTATTAGTTTATTTGATTAGACGGAAATTTCACTTTTCCATTTTTCAAACTGTTCTTTAGCATCTACTATTTTTGATAGATGCTTCATAACATGTACCTCATCTAAAAGATAAAGCAATACCAATAAATCTCTAGCAGTCTTTTCTCGTTCTTCATCAGAAATAGTACCAAAGAAATCAATATTCAAAACTTTGACTGGATCTTCAAAATGACTTTCACCGTGTAAAACTAGTCTATACATCAAGTTTTCAAAATAATCTCTGTATTGATCATCTATTTTACTTACAATCATTGGATCTGTTGTTAATTTATGAATGCTTTGCTTATAATTAAACGTCCCATATGCTTCTAAAATTTTTCTCATTGCATTTCCAATAAAACTTTCTGAGTTATTTCTATCTCTTCCTGTTGCATAAGAAAAAACTAATTCAAGAAGTTCTGTATAATCGTGGGTTCCCGTATTAAATGTCCGTAATTCACCAGAGACTAATTCTAATTTCTTATATTTCGATACTTGTCCACCTTCTTCTACCTTACAAAATTCCATTATCTCATTTAAAAATTTCTCAAAATCATACATCATCTGTTTATCGTGAGTCATTAAGATAACTCTAGTATGACTATTGCCCTTAAGAAATCTTGTTAAACAGTATTTTAAATATGATATTGTTCCTACTTTATTTTCCATATCAAAACTCGAAATAGGATCATCAATAACAATAAAATATTCTTGACTATAAGCTTCTATTAGCTCCCTTTTTTGAATTATTTCTGTAAAGAAATAACATAGAGCTAACGCATTTCTCTCACCTACTGATATTCTACTAGGTTCTACAGATTTTCCTCTTGATAACAGGTAATACTTACTATTTTGATTTTTGATGGCTAGACGATTTTGTGAAAAAAATATGTAATTTAAACTTTTGTTGATTTCGTTGACAGCAATATCTATATTGAGTTTCTGATTTTCTAAATCAAAAATATCTTGTTCATAACTCTTTGATTGCTGTTTACAAGTGTTATATTCAGTTTCACAAGCCGATTTTCTTTTTGTTTTATCTTGAAATTTTTGATAGTCATCCTTAATTTCATAATATGCTAATTCATTATTGATTTTAAGTAAGTCAGTTTTTAAACTCTTAATATCGGAGATTTCTATATTATGTTTTTCAACAGCTTGATTAATTTTCTCAATATCACTACTAACTTTAATCAATTCTTGAGAAATATCAATATCAGGTAACTCAATTATCACATATGGATTTTTGATTTTTTTGTCAATTACTATATTAATTTCTTCTAATTTACAATTTATAGTTTTAATGCTATCTTGATAAGACTTAATTGAATTTAAATTTAGCTGTTCATAAGCTGACATATCTAGTTCTTCAATCAAAAGAAACTTACTTTTTGTTAGCTTCTCTTGATGTTCTTCAACTTCTTTGGATAATAGTTTAGTTATACCACTAATAAGCTCTGTTCTTACTTCTTCCGAAACCAGTTGAGTACAAAATTGGCAAGTCTTATTATGTTTGTTTGAAAAGAATTTTTCAACTTGCCTTAAATGGGGCTCGCCTTTCGAAACATCTGATAATAACGACAGTAACTTTTTATCCCGAGAATTTAGTTCAGGATTCTCTATTTTTTGAGATAATAAATTAGCCAAATCGTCATTGTTAAAATTTATATCTGGTAATATTAACTTTTTAAGTGAAGAAATTTCAGAATTTTCTAATGATAAATACCTGTCTTTCTTAGTTTTAAAAACAGTTTCTAATTCCTCTTTTGTAGAAGCTGGCTGTAATCTGACGAAATCTTGATATGTATTCCTATGTACAGGAGAAGCTGAACGATTTCCTTTTATTTCTCTATCTCTCTCAGCCCAATGTCCCAGTCCCTTTAAAGAAGCATTTATTTTATCCATCCAATAGTCTGGAGATTTTTCGTTTTTCGCATCGTTATATTCTGCAAGTTCCAATTCATATTTTTGAAGTTTTATTTGTGCTTCAGATAACTCTTCTTTTTTTA
Organism: bacterium; assembly: GCA_905221125.1. GTDB lineage: Bacteria > Bacillota > Bacilli > Lactobacillales > Streptococcaceae > Streptococcus. The sequence goes on from CAJNBY010000014.1 coordinate 34,350, forward strand.
TATCAATTTTGCAATCAATATCAACCTGCTCACCTAAAATTACTATTGTGTCCAAACCATCTTGAGCAATTTTAACTTTTTGCTCAATGTAGTCCTCGTTGAAAACAAAAATTGATTTCTTGCTCGCCTCTTCTAATATAATATCACTATCCTGAGCATCAATAAGTGCTACTTTATCATCTATTCCAACTTCATCAGCCTTTAATTGATGAATCCCACGAGCAATCGTACTTTTCCCTGAGCCATTTCTCCCAAACAACAAACTAACTCTATCATTTTGTGTTCGATTTGTTCCATCAAACTTCCCGTCAAATAATTCTAGGTACGTCTCTTCCTCAAAGATACCTGATTTAATCTTGATTCCCTTTATCTTCTCAAACATTCTGTTACTCCCCAAACTCTCCCACGCTATTCGGTACATCACTAAACAAAGTCACATGTCCCATCTTGCGGTTGTGCTTCGCTTCTATTTTACCATACATGTGGAGGTGGGCGCTTGGATTTTCTGCGACATATTTTTCAGCAGCCTCGACGTGCTGGCCGAGGACATTGAGCATAACAGCTGGCGCATGGAGTTTGATGGCTGGTAATGGTGCTCCGAGAACACCCAGAATATGGGTGTCAAATTGAGAAAAATCACAGGCTTCGATTGAATAGTGCCCAGAGTTGTGTGGTCGTGGGGCAATCTCGTTGACAATGATGTCATCAGCTGTCGCAAACATTTCCACACAGAGAGTTCCAGACAAGTTGAGTTGTTCTGCGATTCGCACAGCCATAGCTTTGGCTTTATCAGCTAAACTTGCTGAAATGCGAGCTGGGACGATGGTCTTAGACAGAATGTTGTTACGGTGGATATTTTCCTGAACTGGGAAAACCGTGACATCCTTGCCATTTCCTGAGACGATAACAGAAATCTCAAGGTCAAAGTTGACGAATTCTTCCAAGACGCAGTCTGCTGAGTCAGCTAGCGCATAGGCTTCTTCCAAGTCTGCTTCTGAGCGAATGACCTTTTGTCCATGCCCATCATAGCCACCAGTCGCAGTCTTGAGGACATAGGTTTTCGACAGGTCGATATCTGCCAAGTCTTGGCTAGAAGTCACAACCTTGTAAGGAGCCACCGTTACTTGGGCCTTGTTTGAGAGAAAATCTTTTTCAAAAATACGATTTTGAGAAATGCGGAGCAGGTCTGTCCCTTGAGGGAGTTGTCCATCCTTGATAACCGCATCCAGACCGTCAGCATCGACATTTTCAAACTCATAGGTGAGGACATCGCAACGCTCTGCCAGCTGACGGAGGGCGTCCACATCGTTATAAGGAGCCACGATGATTTCCGCTACACGAGAGGCTGGGCAATCCGCAGCAGGATCCAGCGCGATAACCTTGTGCCCCATGTAGATAGCAGAAATGGCCATCATCTGACCAAGCTGACCGCCACCGATAATTCCGATTGTTTTAGATGAGCTCATTTGTAGACTCCTCTGCGATTTTTCCTTGCTCTTCTGCAAAATCTGACAATGCTGTCGCAATAGCCTGATCTTCTACTGAAAGAAGACGGAGGGCGAAGAGGGCAGCATTAGTCGCACCAGCTTCCCCGATAGCCATAGTCGCAACCGGTACGCCACCCGGCATCTGAACGATAGAGTAGAGCGAGTCCACGCCACTAAGGGCACGCGATTTGACCGGTACCCCAATGACAGGAAGGGTTGTTTTCGCTGCGACCATACCTGGCAAATGGGCTGCGCCACCTGCACCTGCGATGATGACCTTGATACCACGGCTACGAGCCTCCTCCGCATGTCTGAACATGAGGTCTGGTGTACGGTGGGCAGAAACAACTTTCTTTTCGTAGGCTACACCGAAGCGGTCTAGGACTTCTGCTGTTTTTTGCATGGTTGCCCAGTCTGATTTTGAGCCCATGATAATGGAAATTACTGGTTTAATCATAATTTTTCCTCCAACTAATTCAATTTGTTATATAATTTTGAAAGTTGTTTTTGTAAACTTTTCTTAAATAAATCATCGAATTCGATACACTTTTTATTTAATTCTTGTCTGAACTCTTCATATTCATCAGAATCTTCAATTACTGAGTCTCTATTTTTAATACACTCAATTATCAATTTAGTTAACTCATTATATGGATCATCTATTCTAAATTCTTCATCCAGTAAAAATTTTATAGCATCATATTGCTTTCTTGAATATATAACAGTTTCAGATGGATTATGTATGTCTAATTTAGAAAATTCTTCAAGATAAGATTGATAAAAATCATAAAGTTTCTCATACCTAAGTATTACAATTTTATCTAACCTATCTTTATAGAATGATTTTATTGAAAATATTGCTTGACAAATTGCAATTAAAGCAGTTAAAAAACTAGTGATAAGTGCTATATTTTCTGTTGAAAAATTCATGAAAACTCTCTTTTCTATTTTATCTAATCGCCTTGCTTCCGATATCTGTTCGGTAGAAGAGTCCTTCTATTTTTTGTTGGGATAGTTCTTGGTAGATGGTGTTTTGAGCTTCTTTGACGGTGGCTGCTGTGGTGACGAGCATATAAACACGTCCGCCGTTGGATAGCAGTGCTCTGCTATTTTCCGCAAACTTAGTTCCTGCATAGTAGGTGATGATGTCGCCCTCGATTTTGACTGGCAACTCGACACCCTTTGCATAATCTAGCGGGTAGCCCTTGGATGCGACAACTACACCCAGTGTCACACCCTTGTCCGTCCACGTGATGTTTGGCTCCTTGCCATCTAGGATATCTGTAATATTTTGTGCAAAGTCAGATGTCAAACGAGGCAAAATAATCTGAGTTTCGGGATCTCCGAACCGAGCATTGAACTCGATGACCTTAGGTCCATCTGCTGTTAAAATAAGCCCTGCGTAAAGGATACCCAGATAAGGACGACTTTCTTTGATCATCCCTTCTAGGACTGGCTTGACAATAGTGTCAACCGCTGTGGCAACCACGCTCTGTGGCAAGTGAGGAACTGGTGCATAGGCACCCATTCCACCAGTGTTAGGCCCCTTATCGTCATCATAGGCACGTTTGTGGTCCTGAGCCGTTGGCATGATGTAGAACTTGTCCCCATTGACAAAGGCAAAAAGAGAGAACTCTTCTCCGTCAAGGAATTCCTCGATGACCACTCGCGCCCCCGAGTCACCGAACTTATTGTCCAAAAGCATCTCGTGAGCGGCTTCGACCGCTTGCTCAACCGTTTCAGCTACGACAACACCTTTCCCAAGTGCCAAGCCATCCGCCTTGACCACGATAGGTGCCCCTTTCTCTTCAATGTATGCCTTGGCTTCCTCAAAATCTGAAAATGTGCCGTAGGCTGCTGTCGGAACGTCGTATTTGACCATGATTTCCTTAGCAAAATACTTGGACCACTCCAGCTCAGCCGCAGCCTTGGTCGGACCAAAAGCCTTGAGCCCAGCTTGGTTAAAATCATCCACAATTCCAGCGGCCAGTGCGTCATCTGGACCGATAAAGGTCCAAGCAATATCGTTTGCCTTTGCAAACTCAATTAACTTAGAATGTTCGGAAATAGATATATTCACCAATTCCGGACCATCCAGAGTCATCCCGTCATTTCCCGGAGCCACAAAGACTTTTTCAACGTCTTTTGACTCAAGCAACTTCTTAGCAATGGCATGTTCACGACCACCCGATCCGACAACTAACAGCTTCATCTTATAACCTCTTTTGCGAATTATTTAATAACATTATATCACAAACGTTCGTATTAATCTTCTTTCACTTAGCATTTTAAGCCAAAAAGGAAAGAAACTGTTTTCTTTCCTTTACCTTCTTAATGTCTAAAATGTCTCACGCCTGTGAAGACCATGGTCAGACCATATTTGTCAGCAGCTTCGATGGATTCCTGATCACGGACCGATCCACCTGGCTGGATGATAGCCTTGATTCCTGCTTTGGCGATTTCTTCCACGTTATCCGCAAATGGGAAGAAGGCATCTGAAGCAAGGACGGCACCGTCAAGACGGGCTTTAGCTTGGTCGATGGCGATACGAACAGAAGCTACACGGTTGGTTTGACCTGGGCCAACACCAAGTGTCATGTGGTCGTTGGTTACAATGATTCCGTTTGATTTGACATATTTAATAGCCTTCCAAGCAAACTCAAGAGCTGTCGCTTCTGTCTCAGTTGGCTGGCGTTTGGTCACCACTTGCCAGTCATCTGGGCTTTCCTTAACTACGTCTTGGTTTTGCACAAGAAGTCCACCAACCACACCAGTATACTCTGCTTCCGCTTCACTGGCTTCCTGAGCGTCAAATGGCAAGGCAAGGATGCGCAAGTTTTTCTTTTTGTTGGTCAAAATGGCTAGCGCTTCATCCGTATAGCTTGGTGCGATGATGATTTCAAGGAAAACGCCGTGCATCTTCTCAGCAGTCGCAGCATCCACCTCACGGTTAAGGACGACAATTCCACCAAAGATAGACACGGGGTCAGACTCATAAGCGTAATCCCAAGCAGTTTCGATGTCATCTGCCTGACCAATTCCACATGGATTCATATGTTTCAAAGCCACAACTGTTGGAAGGTCTTTGAAATCGCGAATAATACGAATGGCAGCGTCAGCATCACGGATATTGTTAAAGGATAATTCCTTACCGTTGAGCTGTTTCGCTGAAGCAATCGAGTAGTCAGTCGGCAAGGCTTTTTGGTAGAAGTCGGCATCTTGTTGAGGGTTTTCACCGTAACGCATAGCTTGCTTGAGGTCATAAGTCAAAGTGAGCTTTTCAGGTTTTGTTTCACCCACTTGAGCTGTGAAGTATTCTGCAATCAAGGCATCATAAGCTGCTGTATGACGGAAAACCTTGGCTGCCAGACGTTGACGAGTTTCGTAAGTAGTTTCACCATTGGCTGACAACTCGTCAAGAATCACAGCATAATCCTCTGGGTCTACAACAACTGTTACGCTGGCATGATTCTTCGCTGCCGAGCGAAGCATAGATGGCCCACCGATATCGATGTTTTCAACTGCATCAGCGTATGTTACATCTGGTTTGAGAATGGTTTCCTTGAATGGATAAAGGTTGACCACAACAAGGTCGATAAGTTCGATGTTATTATCTTTAGCTGCTCCCAGGTGACTATCCAAGTCACGACGAGCGAGAAGTCCCCCGTGGATATTTGGATGAAGGGTCTTGACACGGCCATCCATCATCTCTGGAAAACCAGTCACATCATCGATAGCAATGGTGTCCACTCCAGCATTGTCAAGGGCAACCTTGGTTCCACCTGTTGAGATGATGTCCCAACCAAGTTTTTTGAGTTCTTGGGCAAATTCAACAATGCCCACTTTGTCTGAGACGCTGATTAAGGCGCGTTTAGTCATTCTATTCTCCTTTTTAATCATTAGTTAAACACCAATTAAATGCAGTAACAGTAAAACAAGATAAGCAAAACCAAGGCTAAGCATACCTAAGATATTGATCCATTTTCTAGTCTGTGATTTGAACACTCTTATAAAAATTTGATAAATCAGCAAGCCTACACAGACACCTAGCGTATTTAAAGTCAAATCCGTTATATCTGTTATACCTATTGCTAAAATATATTGTAAGCACTCAAACAATAAACTAATCAAGAAACCTGTCCCGACTATTTTTAAACTAGATAAATTAGTTTTTATCAGAGGGAAACAAACACCTAATGGAATAAAGGAAATCAGATTAAATAACATTTCAGCAAAAACAATTTTTCCATCTACTATTAGCGGTTCTGAAAATGGAATCCAATTGATGTACCTTGGAGCTAAGAAAAATGCTATAAATTCAGGATTTGTTTCAAACTTAAATAAGATTCCCCAAGTTAATAACATCAGATAGACATAAAATACATATCGAGTTGTTTTTTTAGATTCTAACATTACAAATACCTCCGCTTGAAGCCGTCTTCAACAATCACTGACTCCAATTTTAAATCAAAGATATCATATGAATCAACAAAAAGTCAATCTGTAAATAGAGCCTTCACTACTTCCGGATACAACTTGTACTCTGCCTCATGAATGCGAGCTTCAAAACTGTCAATCGTATCATCAGCTAGTCGCGGTACACGTACTTGTTTGATGACCTTTCCTGTATCCACTCCAGAGTCCACCCAGTGAATGGTCACACCACTCTCAGCAACATCAGCATTCCAAGCGTCCTCAATCCCATGAGCTCCTGGAAATTCTGGCAGGTAGGCTGGATGAATGTTGATGATTCGGTCTTCATAGGCTGCCAATAAGGTTGGCCCTACGATTTTCATGTAGCCTGCTAGACAAACCAAGTCAATCTGGTGCTCTTCCAAGAGTTCAACAAGGGCTGCTTCGTAGTCTGCCTTGCTCTCAAACTCCTTGAGTTCAAAAGCATAGGACAGAACGCCGAGCTTGTCTGCACGATCGAGCACATAGGCGTCACGATGGTCTGAAAAGACAAACTCCACCGGAAATTCTTCGGCAATCACCTGAAAATTTGAACCATTACCAGAGGCAAAAACCGCTATTTTTTTCATTTGATGATGACACTTTCGTTTTCTTTCTTGACGATGCGACCGATTTCATAGACTGGTTCATCCAACAATTCCTTGACACGACTTACATTTTCAGGGCTAACTGCCAGCATAAGCCCCACACCCATATTGAAGATTTCAAACATTTCCTCATGCTTGATTTCACCGTATTTTTCAAGGGCTTTGAAAATCGGTAAAACTGGTACCTTGCTTTCCTCAATCTCAGCAGCCAGGTCAGTCGCAAACATACGAGGGACATTTTCGATAAAGCCACCACCTGTGATATGGGCAATACCGTTGACCAACCCTTCCTTGATGAGGGGCAAGACAGCCTTGACATAGATACGAGTCGGCTCAAGAAGAACTTCCTTAAGTTTCTTGCCTTCCAATTCTGGCAAGACTTCCTCACCTGTGTAGTCCGCAAAAACACGGCGAACGAGTGAGTAACCATTTGAGTGAATCCCACTTGAAGCGAGCCCGAGAAGAACATCACCTTCTGCCACCTTTGAACCGTCAATGATTTGAGATTTTTCAGCCACACCGACCGCAAAACCAGCTAGATCGTAATCATCTGCGCCATACATACCAGGCATTTCAGCAGTTTCTCCACCGATGAGGGCAGCTCCTGCCTGCACACAGCCTTCTGCCACACCAGCAACCACTTGTTCTAGTTTAGCTGGTTCATTCTTGCCAGTTGCCACATAGTCGAGGAAATAGAGGGGCTCCGCACCTGCAGCGATGATGTCATTGACACACATGGCCACACAGTCCTGACCGATAGTATCGTGCTTGTCGTACTTGATAGCCAGCATGAGCTTGGTTCCAACACCGTCAGTCCCTGAAATCAAAACCGGCTCTTTGACACCTGTTTTTGAAAGGTCAAACATGCCACCAAAGCCACCCAGAGCTCCCATAACACCTGCACGCTCCGTACGAGCCACGTGCTTTTTAATCCGTTCAACAACTTCATAACCCGCTTCAACATCTACACCAGATTGAGCGTACGCATTTTTTGTCATTTTTTAATCCTTTTCTTTTTTTGAGAAAGACTGCGACGTATTTTTAGATAAACAATTATTTTATCTAAGAATACTAGTCAGGGCTCTAGCTTTGATCCTATAGGACAAAGCGTCTACTGACTAAATGCTTAAGCCTTTAGTCAGTAGTGAGACGTGAGGCATAAGCATTTTTATTTGTCATTTGTTTTTTCCTTTTCTTTAATGGAAAATCTGACGCCTACTTGTAAAAACTAGTCTTTTCTTCCAAACTTCGACGGTAGTCCTCTTCGTAGTCATAGAGAGGTGTTGGGTAGTCACCGTCAAAGTAAGCGACACAGAGACCACCGTTCGGCGCATCCGTTTCAATCCCAATTGAATCAATCAACCCCTCAACAGAAAGATAAGTCAGACTGTCCGCTCCAATGATTTGGCGCGTTTCTTCAACCGTATGATTGGCTGCAATCAGTTCCTGACGGGTCTGGATATCAATCCCGTAGAAGCACGGATAAGCTAGCGCTGGACTGCCAATAGCAACGTGAACCTCAGTTGCACCCGCTTCTTTCAAGAGCTGAACGATACGACGAGAGGTTGTTCCACGTACAATAGAGTCATCAATCATAACCACACGCTTGCCTTTGACAACACCAGAAACAGCAGATAGTTTCATCCGCACCCCTTGCTCCCGCAATTCTTGGGTCGGTTGGATAAAGGTGCGTTGTGTGTATTGGTTTTTGATCAGACCCATTTCATTTGGCAGACCGGACTCTTCCGCAAATCCCATAGCCGCGCTGAGGGAAGAATTTGGCACACCGACCACGATATCTGCCTCATGCTTAAATTCACGCGCCAATTGAGCACCCATACGTTTACGAGCTGTATGGACATTAACACCATGGATATTAGAGTCAGGGCGAGCAAAATAGATATACTCCATAGAGCAAATCGCCAACTGGGTTTCATCTGTATAGCTGTCATACTGGATGCCCCTGTCATCAATGATCACAATCTCACCTGGCTTCAAATCACGAATCCACTCAGCACCAATGACTTCAAAAGCGCAGGTTTCAGAGGAAACAACCACCGCTCCATTGGCCATTTTCCCGATAGAAAGAGGACGGAAACCATTAGGATCAAGTGCAGCAATCAGCTTGTCCTCAAACAACAAGATATAAGCAAAGCCACCTTTGACAAGACTGAGTGCTTCCTTTATTTTGCCCATAAGGCTAGGATTGTGACTACGACGAATGAGATGAGCCAAGATTTCCGAGTCCGAAGTTGCGCTGAAAATCGCTCCTCGTTCTTCCAATTCTCTCTTGAGAGAGGCAGCATTGGTCAGATTCCCATTATGAGCCAAGCCAAACTGCATATCGTGAAAACGGAAAAGGAAGGGCTGGATATTATCTACAGAAGCTTCGCCAGCAGTCGCGTAACGAACATGCCCAATCGCACCAGTTCCTGTCAATTTATCCAAATTAGCAGGATTTCTGAATACTTCTGATAAAAGCCCCATATCCCGATGGCGCTTCAATTGTCCTTGGTCATTAGAGAGGATTCCTGCCCCCTCCTGACCACGGTGCTGAAGACTGTGGAGACCAAAGTAGGTCAATTTGGCAGCATCTGGATGTCCCCAGATACCGAAAACACCACATTCTTCATTAAGAGATTTTACTTCGTATGTCATTTTTTATACCTTTTATTTCCCTGTGAAATAACGCACCGCTGACGCGAACAGGTGCTGGTCTTTATTGCCTGGGATGTTTTGGAAAAGACCTTCTTCATAACGTTCTGAGTGTCCCATCTTACCAATGATTTGGCCGTTCTTGCTGGTAATTCCTTCGATGGCATGGATAGAACCATTCGGATTATACTTAGAATCCATGCTTGGTTTGCCGTCAAAGTCAACGTATTGGCTAAAGATTTGACCATTGTCACGGAGCTCTGCAAATTCCTCAGCTGTTACGACAAATTTCCCTTCACCGTGCGAAACAGGAATGGCGTGGATATCACCAACTTCCACTCCAGCAAGCCATGGTGAGTTGGTATTGGCAATCCGAGTTTCCACCATCTTGGCCACGTGTTGGTTGGCATCATTGTAGAAGAGAGTTGGGCTAGTACTAGTGGCATCTTCAAAGTTCCCGTATGGAAGAAGACCTGATTTGACCAAGGCCTGGAATCCATTACAGATACCGATAATCAAGCCACCACGAGCGATAAAACTATCAATAGCTACACGCACTTTTTCATTAAGCAAAATATTGACGATAAACTTAGCTGATCCATCCGGCTCATCCGCAGCTGAAAATCCACCTGCAAAGAAGAGAATGTTGGCCTTGTCGATATTGTCAATCATAGTTTCAACTGACTTGACAATGGCTTCTTCATTCAAGGTCACAAATGGCACCAAGTTGACCTCTGCACCTTCTTTTTCAAAAGCCTTGGCTGAGTCATATTCTGAGTTGGTTCCTGGGAAGACTGGGATGTAAACCACAGGTTTTTCAATACTTTCTTTAGCTTTGATAACTCCCTTAGACGCGACAGCTGGAACTTCTTCCAGTTCTTTGGCTTGGGTAAATTCTGTTGGATAAACTTCTTCTAGTTTTCCTTGGAAGGCACTGTCAAGTTTCTGTCCATCTAGCTTCACACCGTTGACAAGAAGTGTAAAGTCTGCTTTTGTTTGTCCAAGCTTCTCTACTCCAGCGATTTCTTCAGGAGACGTAAAGATAAATCCACCCAATTGTGCTGTCAAAGCTGTTTCAAGTTCAGGCAAGGTCACCTCTGCACCGATATGGTTCCCAAAGGTAGCAAGAGCCAAGCTTTCAATGACACCACCGTATTTGACAGCTGATGCAGATGTTACTTTGTGAGCCTTTTGAAGTGCTTCAAATTGAGCAAAGTGAGACTTAATCAAGTCAAAATCAATCTCTGCAGAGAGGGCCTGACCTGGGATGTAGTAGATGTTTTCACCAGCAGCTTTGAACTCAGGAGAAAGGACCTTACGGCTATCCGCTGTCGTCACCCCAAAGGCAACCAAGGTTGGTGGTACGGTCAATTCTTCAAAGGTACCAGACATAGAGTCCTTACCACCGATAGATGGCAATCCAAGTTGGATTTGTGCTTCGATAGAACCTAGAAGGGCTGCTACTGGCTGACCAAAACGCTCTGCCTGTTTGTCCATGCGCTCGAAATACTCTTGGTAAGAGAAACGAGCCTTAGACCAGTTTGCACCCGCAGCAACCAAACGAGCAGTTGCTTCGATAACCGCATAGGCAGCACCGTGGTATGGAGACCATTCTGCTACATATGGATTGAAACCTTGGGCCATGACTGACGCAGTATGAGTCACACCGTGTTGAACTGGCAACTTCTGCACAGAAGCCTCAGTTGGTGTAAGTTGGTAGCGACCACCAAGTGGGTGATTAACCGTAGAGCGTCCAACAGAGCAGTCAAAGATAGTCTGTAATCCTTTTTGACTCGCATGGTTGAGGTCAGATAGAACCGTAAGGGCATCTGCTTCAAGTGTGTCAGCAGATGTTTGACGTTCTTCTGGAAGCTTGACATCCTTGTCCACAACCTTGGCATCAACAACGACACGCACACCGTTGGTATCTAGGAAACGACGTTCCAAGTCCACGATTGTTTCACCATTCCAGTGCATGACTAGATTGGGTTTTTCAGTCACTATCGCCACCACAACAGCATCAATATTTTCTTTGTTACATTCGGCAACGAAGGCATCCACATCTTCAGGACGAACCACGACTGCCATCCGTTCTTGTGATTCAGAGATAGCAATTTCTGTACCGTTCAAGCCTTGGTATTTAAGAGGCACCTTGTTGAGGTCGATTTCAAGACCGTCTGCCAATTCACCAATAGCCACACAGACACCACCAGCTCCAAAGTCATTGGACTTCTTGATAAGACGAGTGACATCGCCATTACGGAACAGACGTTGAATCTTGCGTTCTTCTATGGCATTCCCTTTTTGAACCTCAGCACCAGCAGTCTCCACAGACTCAACCGTTTGAACCTTAGAAGACCCTGTCGCACCACCGACACCGTCACGTCCAGTCTTACCACCGAGAAGGATGATCACATCGCCCGCCTCAGGTTTTTCACGAACAACATTTTCCTTAGGAGCCGCTCCGACAACAGCACCTAGCTCCATACGTTTAGCTACAAATCCTGGGTGGAAGTATTCACGAACGTAAGTCGTCGCTAGACCAATTTGGTTCCCATATGAAGAATAACCATGAGCCGCTGTTTTAGAAATGACCTGTTGTGGCAATTTCCCAGCGCGAGTCTCTGAAATTGGCGCTGTAATGTCACCTGCACCAGAGATACGCATGGCTTGGTAAACATATGAGCGACCTGACAATGGATCACGAATGGCGCCACCGATACAAGTAGCAGCCCCACCAAATGGTTCGATTTCCGTTGGGTGATTGTGGGTTTCGTTCTTGAACATGAGGAGCCATGGCTCTTTCACACCATCAACATCCACTTCGATTTCGACCGAGCAAGCATTGATTTCGTCTGACACTTCCATATCGTCCAAACGTCCATTAGCACGCTCATAACGACCGAAAATAGTCGCCATATCCATCAAGGTCTGTGGTTTCTCCGAACGGCCCAACTCATCACGCATGGCAATATACTTATCATAGGTTGCCTGCAATTGCTTTTGGAATTTAGATGCTGAGAAGTCGATATTTTTCAACTCTGTCTCAAAAGTTGTGTGACGGCAGTGGTCAGACCAGTAAGTGTCCAAAACCTTGAGTTCTGTTTCCGTCGGCACGCGCCCGATTGACTTGAAATAGTCTTGGATAAAGAGCAAATCATCCACTTCCATAGCCATCCCTTGCTCGGCCTTGTAGCGACCAAAGTCTTCTGCTGTATAGCTTTCAAAGAAAGTCAATTTCGGAATGGTCTTGTCCGACTCTGAAAATTCCTGCTTGGCAATCCCTGTCGTGATGTCCTTGAAACGAGAATCAACTGGGTTGAGTAAGTAGTTTTTGACTGCTTCCAACTCAGTCGCATCAATATCTTTATTGACCAAGTAAAGTTGAGCGGTGTTGACTGTCACGTCACTCGAACTTCCCAGCAAAAGCAAGGCTTCTTGTGAAGAAGCTGCACGCTGGTCAAACTGCCCTGGTAAGCTTTCAATGGCAAAGAAAGCATAGTTGGCAAGATCCGCCTGTACAGCAGCTTCATCCAAAACATGGTCTGTCACCTGCTCAGAGAAAATGTGTTTTTCCGCACGCGCAAACAAGTCCTCAGACAAGTCAAAGACATCATAAACCTGCACGATGCGAATACTTTTCAAAGTTGAAAGCCCCAAGTTGTGTTGGAGTTCTCTCACCAAGCTCTCTGACTTGACCTGAAAATCAGCCTTTTTCTCAACAAAAATACGTTTATCCATCAATTCTTATTCCTTTATTTCAGCTCTTGCAATGTTCCCAAACAGCCTTGAGGTTGTTATTTCAATTCCTGCAACTTTTCCCAGACAATCTCGTAAACATCTGTTAATTCACCTAGACCTCTACGGAAAACATCCTTGTCCATGTGGTTGCCATCCGCATCCCACAAACGGCAGTTATCTGGTGAAAATTCGTCTGCCAAGATAATCTTGCCATCCTTGTCAAAACCGAACTCTAGCTTAAAGTCAATCAATTTAAGCCCAATCTCGGCAAACCAGTTTTTCAAAAGTTCATTGATACGACGCGTTTCTTCCTTTAAGTAAGCAATCTGCTGGTCATCCGCAATTTTAAGGAATTTCACATGCTCGTCATTGATAAATGGATCATCCAAATCATCATTTTTATAGTAAAATTCAACAATCGGAGTCGCCAAGGCGATTCCCTCATCCACACCAAAACGTTTTGAAAAAGAACCAGCAGTATAGTTGCGGAGCACGACTTCTAAAGGGATAATATTAACCTTTTTATTGAGTTGCTCTGTATCCGAAAGTTTCTCTACAAAGTGAGTCTCCACACCAGCCGCATTTAATTTCTCAAAAATAAAAGATGAAATCTGATTATTCAACACTCCCTTACCCGCAATCTGCTCCTTCTTGACACCGTTAAAAGCAGTCGCCTGGTCCTTGTAAGTTGAAATAATAAGATTTTCATCCTCAGTTGTATAGATATCTTTAGCTTTTCCCGAATAGATTAGTTGTTTTGACATTTTAAAGTTCGCCTTTCGTATTACTTGAGCACATTCTACCACAAAAAACCTAAAATTACAAGAATTTAGCCGAATAAATAGCAAATGTGAAGCAAGAATCGTAAAGAAAAAAGCTGCAAGAAGTATCTTTCTCACAGTTTTAAAATCATTTAACTCTAAAAACACGAACATTACTCTTTGTTCAAAAATTGATCCAAATAATAGCGCAGATAACTTTTCTTACCTGTAATCATCTGTAGGCGACCTTCCACCCCGTACCTAAGTTTTTCAGCCTGATCAGCAGTCAGATTAGTCTCCGCCTCAATTTTAAAGAAATTCCCTTTCTCAGTCTTGGTAGCTGTCGCATCTATGCTGGTAATCGTAGAGTCCAAGAAAATTTGATTCTTGGCATCATGAGTCATAGTATAGCGAATAGAATCACCGACCTTGACTCTTGCTACATCTTTTGAACTAAGATAGGCTGTAAGTTTGGCTTTCCCTTCTTTTTCCAAGGACGGATAGAGTTGGGCTAGTAGGGCACCTTCTGCTACCATGCTAGAATCACTGGTTTCAGGATTAAGATGAAGCACCCCATCCTCACTGGCCGTAATTTTCCCCTTGTCTAAAAGACTTCCCTGTACCTTCTTACCTGATTCTACCTCCAAGATTTTCTGGTCTAGAAGGGTCAATTCCTGACCAACCTTAGCCAAATGTTGGGATTTAAGGGACTCTAATTGACTGCTTAATCCTGATGCATAGGCTTGCTGGATACCTGAACCTGCATACTGGACACGGTAAGTAGCAAGACTAGATTCTAACTGAGAAAGCTGTGCTTCAACCTGCGCAACTGCTTGTACCTTAGATTGCGGATTTTCCTCGCCCTGAGACTTGTAGGACTGGTAGAGAGAGTAGGCTAGATTCTGACTGGCCAAGGAAGCGCCTGTTTCAATAGCTGACTTAGCTATCTGGTAATCGCGAATTTTAGCCTCTGTTTGACTGATGAGGTTCCCGATTTCGGCTTGGGTTTGACTAGCTGCTGCATTCTGGGACGCGATGGTCTCGTTTTGTTGCGATGTACTAGCCCTAAGACTAGCCGCTTGGCTGAGGTAGTCGCGAAAGGTGGCTTGGTAGCCAAATTTATCCTCCTCTGGAAAGTGGTTCTCCCCTTCTTGCAGGCTCTTTTGCAAATGCTCCAATTGCTTTTTTTGATCCTTGAGCATGTCCAACTGACTAGCATAGGCTTCCGCTTGGACACCCTCTGCCCCTTCTTGATATTGAAGCAGAAGTTCCCCCTTCTTAACCAGCTTATTTTCTTCCAAATGATTGACAAGAATACGATTGTTGCTAGTTGACTGGATATTTGCAAGGATACGACTAGGCTCAACAGTAGCTCTAGTGGACAAACTTATCTCCTTCTCTGCCAAAGTTGCAAATCCAAGCAAAAATACGAGCAGAAGGGACATGGGTACAATCACCCGACTGGAAAAATTATGATAACGACGATTATAAAACTCCGCACTTTCTAAAAATTCTGGTTTCATCCTCTCCTCTTTCTAGCTATTCACCAAATGGGCGTAAAAGCCACCCTGTGCAAGCAAATCAGCATGATTTCCTTCTTCAACAATCTTGCCCTGATCCAAGACAACAACCTTCTCTGTCCGCTCAGCGATGGTCAAGCGGTGAGCAATGAAAATCAAGGTTTTATCTAAAGCCATCAGATTATCGACAATTCGCTTCTCAGTCAAAATATCCAAACTGCTAGTTGCCTCATCCAAAATCAAGACAGGCGCATCTGTCAAGAGAGCACGCGCCAGAGCGATTCTTTGACGTTGTCCACCTGAAATCCCTGCCCCATCCGAAGTCAACTCTGTCTGGTAATTCAGGGGCATACGCTCAATATCCTCCCGAATCTCTGCCAATTCGACTGCCCGTAAAATATCCTCCTGAGTCGTCCCCTCCTTGGCTCCCAAAAGAAGATTGTCCAAAATCGTTCCGTTAAAGACATAGGGCTGTTGAGGCAGATAGTTGATGTACTGGCGCAAGGCCTTTTTATCAATCTGATTGAGATTGACACCACCCAGACTAATCTCCCCCTGACTTGGGTCGTAAAAATTAACCATCATCTTGGCCAAGGTCGTCTTACCTGACCCTGAAATCCCCACAAAAGCCACCTTAGAACCCTGTGGAATAGTCAAATTGATATCTGACAAGACATCTCGACCATAACCATACTTGTAGTAAACCTGCTTGAAAGTCATCTCTCCCTTCATCAAGCTCAAATCCTCAACCGTTTTCTTCTCCTCAAACTCAGAAGCTACCAGATAAACCTCATTTAGACGGTTATTGGCAACCTGCGCTGTCTGAAGCTTGGTTTGCAGATTGATGATATTTTCCAAAGGATTGGTAAAGTAAACAAGCAAGGTATTATAGGTAATCAACTGCCCCAAACTCATCTTGCTATCCATAACCAAAACAGCCCCCATCCAGAGAATACCGACATTGAGCAAGAGATGGGCAACCTTTTTCAGAGCCTTTTGCTGACTCTCTGCCCGACTATAGGTAAAGGATTTTTTCAGATAATCCACAAATTCCTTGTCAATTTTTTGGTAACGCTGACTTTCACTAGTCAAGGACTTGATAGTCTCAATACCGTTGATGTCCTCGATGATAGAAGAAGACAGAACTGCATTGGCTTCCATGGTATCCCGATTCATCTTTTCAAACGGCTTCATAAAAGCAAAGATAATCACTGTGTAGATAGGAAGTGCCAATAAGGTCATGAAAAAGAGATTGGTATTTTGTGAAAATAAAACAAGAGAAATAATGACAACCGTTGACACATCTAGGAAAATCGAAAGAATGGTCGAAGCTAGCGCATCGATGATACTGTTAGCATCTGTAAAACGAGACACGATTTCCCCTGTCCTGCGTGTCGCAAAGAAGGACATAGGCAGGTGAAAAACATGCTTGATATAGGACAAAATCACGTCAATCGACAGGCGTTGCCCCAAAACAAGTAAGAGATACTCCTGAGCGTAAGACAAGATCTGCTGGAGAATATAGACGATGACCAACCCAATAGAAATAATCCCCAACGTCGAACGCATCTGATCTGGCACATAGGTATCAATGATAGACTGCAGATAATAAGAACCCACAATATTAATCACGGTTACCAAGAGTGTCGCCAAAACGATATTAGCAATCAAGCCACGCTGCTTCACTAATATAGGAATAAAAGAGAGCAAACCATTCTTTTGATCCTTATGAGGCTTGTAGTCTGGACTAGGTGCCATAAAAAGAGTCACTCCTGTCCATTCTTCCGCAAAACGCTCACGTGGCAGTTTGGTCAATTTCACCCCAGGATCTGGATCGGCAATATGAATGCTATCCTTATCCTGCCCAGTCACCACATAATAGTGGAGCAATTTCCCTTCCTTAAGCACATGGGCAACAAAAGGAAAGGTCAAATCTGGCAAGTCAAAGAGCGTCATATCCGCCTTAATCGCTCGCGTCTCAAAGCCAATCTCCTCTGCCACCTTGACCAAGCCCAAAGCCGTCGTCCCATCCATGGTCGTCTTGGCCAATTCTCGCAAGTGAGCCAAAGAATAATAACTACCATAGTAGCCAAAAACCATGGCTAATGAAGCTACACCGCAGTCCATCTGATCCACCTGCGGACGATAGTGACGTTTCCCAAATTTCATATTCATCTCCTTTTCCTAATACTCAATGAAAATCAAAGAGCAAACTAGGAAACTAGCCGCAGGTTGCTCAAAGCACGGCTTTGAGGTTGTAGATAGAACTGACGAAGTCAGTAACATCTACACGGCAAGGCGACGTTGACGTGGTTTGAATTTGATTTTCGAAGAGTATAAACTCATCTGATAACAACTATCTTACCCCAATCCCCAAACAAAAACTGGACTTCCTCCCCAAATGCGCCTATCTACCTCCCAAATGCACTTTTTGGATAAAAAAATAGGCAGAACAAATGTTCTACCTAAAATATATATTTATTTCTTTTTCTTCCTAATTCTTTTGTCAATCATGTACAAAACGATAATCGAAAACAGCGGTGGAACAATATAACTCTTTTCACTCATTGTCAGCTGAAATCCCAGAGTTGCTAGTATCTTAAAGATGAAAATATTCATCAAAAATAGAAAAACAAATACTAAAAAATATTTTAAAACCTTCTTCATTTCTTTTCTTCAACTTTCCTAATTTCTATAACCATTTTATCAAAAAAAAACACGAATAACAATACAAATAAACTCCAAACGATATAAATAAACACCTCAACTACACTTTTGGCAAAAAATAGGCAGAACAAATGTCCTGCCTACTAAAAATATGGTATGAAAGGAAATTGATTTTTTACTGTCACCCTAGGCAAGCTTGGGACAAATAAATCATTGATAGCAACATTTACGACATCCTATTTAAAGTTACTTCAATTTCCAATGTCCCTGCTATTTCTAAGCCGCCTCTGGTATGATCTATTCATAGTTAGAATAGATAACACCGTTCTAAATTACGATTCATAGTTACTCCTTTTTTTGATTCGTTACTATAAGATTTCTATTTCCCCATAGATTGTCTACCGCTTCAAATCTATCTATTCTTTTTTTCTTTACTTCTATATAAAAGAATGAAGACCATCACAAATAATGCAATCGTTGGTATATTGAAACTATTAAACCAAGTAGGTAAAGATACTTTATTCATATCAGCTACTAATCTGATGATTATATAAGACATTGAACTAAGTAATACCATGATTTCAGGCAAAACTTTCAATACTGATTTAACGAATTTTTTTAAAAACATAGAAATGCCTCTCTGACAACGATCAGATTATAGTCTATTCACATAACACCCTAAAGCTGCTCCACCAGCAGGAAGTAATAATCCTTCGATAACAATCAATAAACCTACTTCAACTTATTTACTTTGCTCTACGATTTCAAATTGATTCAAATTTTGCATGTTATACCCCTCTTTAAATAATACTAGCTAAGCCAATAGTGAGTCCCACTAATAAACCTACCATCCCTGAAGCTGATATAATAATAGCCGCAAATTCGTTTGAAAAATTCTTTGATTTCTTCACAGTGTTTTATCTTATCTGAAGTAACCCCATGCAGCTAGCCCTACAGCGGATAAACCACCGACAACATACCCTGCAACCTTGATTCCTACTGGAACTGCTACTACCGCTGCAGGAAGTACTCCTCCATCAACTGTTGCTAGTTCTTTTTCTGTCATTGCTGTAAATTGATGATCATTTACTAAAATATTCATTTTAAGTTCTCCTTGTTCTTATTCACTTTTGATTTAAATATTTCTTTTTTATTAATATAGTATGTCAATGCTACTAACAAAATACAGCTCTCCAACGATACCTTTTCTAAATTAAATAGAGAATAAATTAATAATATGCTGTAAGCTGTTAAAGCAGATCCTACATATATTTTTTTTAATATTCTATTCATAAAACTTACCCAAAGTTTTATTTTAGATTTTTTCCAACTTGATAAAGACCTGCTCCTAGTATAATAGCCCCTCCTGTTACAGAAAAACCTTTAAACGCAGCTACTCCAAACGCAACTACTAGTGGTGCAATCCCCCCATCTACATTCACCAACTCTTCTTCTGTAAGAGCTACAAAGTTCTGTTCCATTTTGTCAAAATTTGTCATCTTTTTTTCTCCTCAATTTTTATGTTTTGTTATATCTTTAATGTTTAGCCTCTAAGCCACTTAAATAGCCAAGTTGGATAAATAGCTGAAATAATCATTTCTAATCTCCTTTCCTCTTCTTCTCACTTATCTATTCGAAAAAAATTTCGAAAATGTACAACTAAATTAAATTTTATTTGAAAAATAATTTAGTAAACCATGGATAGAAAATTGGTAGATACATAAACCAAACTCCTTTCTGTTTCCTCTTACTTATCTATTCGAAAAAAATTTCGAAAATGTACAACTAAATTAAATTTTATTTGAAAAATAATTTAGTAAACCATGGATAGAAAATTGGTAGATACATAAACCAAACTCCTTTCTGTTTCCTCTTACTTATCTATTCGAAAAAAATTTCGAAAATGTACAACTAAATTAAATTTTATTTGAAAAATAATTTAGTAAACCATGGATAGAAAATTGGTAGATACATAAACCAAACTCCTTTCTTTTCCCTCTTACTTATTTATTCGAAAAAAATTTCGAAAATGTACAACTAAATTAAATTTATTTGAAAAATAATTTAGTAAACCATGGATAGAAAATTGGTAGATACATAAACCAGGCTCCTTTCTTTTCCCTCTTACCTATCTATTCGAAAAAAATTTTCGAAAATGTACAACTAAATTAAATTTATTTGAAAAATAATTTAGTAAACCATGGATACAAGATTGGTAGATACATGAAATAGGCTCCTTTCTTTTTCCTCTTACTTATCTATTCGAAAAAAATTTCGAAAATGTACAACTAAATTAAATTTTATTTGAAAAATAATTTAATGTACCATGAATAGAAAATCGGTAGATACATAAACCAAACTCCCTCCTTTTCCTCTTACCTATCTATTCGAAAAACAATTCAAAAAAATAAGAATATCAGAAAATTTTCCGACATTCTTATTGATAAATTGATTCAAGTCTAACAGATATTAGACATTGAGATGTTTTTTAAGGGTTCTTCTGGCTGTTCGCGATACAGGGAAATGCAAGCCTTCTAACAAGGTCACTTCTGTCGCAGTCATCTCTTCAATGGCCTGTAAACTGACCAACGTATTACGATTGGCATAGACAAAGTAATCTTTTTCAGCCTTGGCAACAATATCCTTGAGACTGCCATAAATGGTTTTGATAGAATGATTGGCATAATAGACCTTGATACGATGGGATTCCACTGAAGTTTCAAAGGCCAAAATCTCATGGTAGGGCAGAGTAAAGCCCCGTCTCCCCTCAAAACTATAGGTAAAGAGACGCATATTTTCCCTCTTATCCACTGCCAGTACATAGTCCAGACAGCGCTCCAGCTGATGACGGTAATCCTCCTCAGGCTGATCCTTGGAAATAAAATCCAAGGCAGACAAGTGGTAGCGAAAAGCTAGAGGCAAGGCCTCCGAGTGCGTGGACACAAAGACAATGCTTGTAAAAGGATCACGCTCCCGAACCTGTTGAGCAACCTGAAAGCCCCGTTCACGCTCTCCATCAATCTCTAAATCCAATAAATAGAGCTGGTAATGATCAAAATACTGAGAATACTTTTCAACATCTCCATAGTTTTTGGCGATATCAATTTCCAATCTTAAATTGCGAGAGCGACCGATATCTAGCAAAGTCTGCTCTATCCGTCCCTGCTGAACTCTATCGTCTTCCAAAACTAAAATTCTCATTCCTCTCCCTCTCGTTTCTCATTCTTAAATGGTAATTCTAAATCTTGTCTAAAGGTCGTCTCTCCCAGTTGAGTATCTAAGTTTAAATCATAATGAAAAACCATATCCTCCAAGGTCGCTAAGCCCAGTCCACTGTGGTTACCCTTGGTCGAATAACCCTTTTGACTGAGAATGCTGGGATTCAGTTCTTCTTTCTTACGAGTGTTTTCAATGATAAAACGGACACTCCTATCACCTGCCAACAAAGCAACCCGAATCTGTGGATTTTCAGCCTCACTGGCTGCTTCTAAAGCATTTGTCGTAAGGATAGAGAGGATACGGATAGCCTCCAACATCGGCAAAGCCAGCTCTTCTACGACCCCCACCGTCTCCAAACTAAAATGAATTCCTTGCTTATCAGCCACAATCATGGCTTTTGCCAAGGTATTGCGAATGGCTATGTCATGGATATTGTGAAGATTAAAGGCCGTGTAGTCCGCCTTTCTCAGCTTTTCATTTGTCTTTAGAAAGACATCTTGATAAATGGTAGACACCTCAGTCATGTCTTGATTCGCTATGGCAGGCTCCATGCTAGCGACAATCCCTGCAAAATCATGACGGAAACCTCGAACTTCATCATAGAGATGACCTAGCTTATCCACCATTCCTTGCAAGGAACGATTTTCATCTTCCTGTCTCTGAATGGTCTGCTCATCACGATAAACCTGCTCCAAATGCTTGATGTAAAAGAGCCAAGAGAAAAAGAGAATGAAAATCAGAAGGGAAATGGTCGTGTCAAAACGAACGTAGAAAGAACTATTTCTATTGGTCATAAACGAAGAGAATATCCTAAATACAGTCAGAGGTAGGATAATGAAAAAGCTCTTACGATAGTGGGGTTTGAAAGCATCTGAAAAGAATAAATCCAAATCCAAAGACCAACGCTTCATCATAACTACTGTCAGTACGATAGCTAATAGGGAAAAAGAAGAGTTAACAATCCCATTACCTACTTCTGATAGCATATCTATATCTAACATCCGAATATAGAACAATACCAATAAATAGCGAATACTCTGATAAAAACTAAAAAGATAGAATGAAAGAAATAAAGATTCTCCTTTTTTCTTCCTATTCATATAGAAAATAAGGTAAAAAAAGATTAAAACTTCCAAATACATGATTTCAAAAAAAGTTTTACCAGCTATTGCTTGCATCATTAGTAAATAGACTACGTATCTCTTTTTACGAAATTCCGGTGTAATTTGGTAACCTAGATAGATTGGAGGAATTATAATGGAGACTATCAACAATAAAGCAAATAGAGTTTCCTTAATAAAAGTCAAAATCATACTATCAAATCACGCTCTCTATCAATCTCTAAATCCAATAAATAGCGCTGGTAATGATCAAAATACTGAGAATATTTCTCAACATCTCCATAGTTTTTGGCAATATCAATTTCCAATCTTAAATTGCGAGAGCGACCGATATCTAGCAAAGTCTGCTCTATCCGTCCCTGCTGAACTCTATCATCTTCCAAAACTAAAATTCTCATTCCTCTCCCCCTCGTTTCTCATCCTTAAATGGCAATTCTAAATCTTGTCTAAAGGTCGTTTCTCCTAGCTGGGTATCTAAGTTCAAATCATAATGAAAAACCATATCCTCCAAGGTCGCTAAGCCCAGTCCACTGTGGTTTCCCTTGGTCGAATAACCCTTTTGACTGAGAATGCTGGGATTCAGTTCTTCTTTCTTACGAGTGTTTTCAATGATAAA
>CAJNBY010000015.1 GCA_905221125.1 bacterium
TACCGCCGTGAAAAGGCGGTGTCTTAACCCCTTGACCAACGGACCAGAGTTGTTATTTTCAACTCTTACTATTATACCGACTTTTCAAACTTTGTCAACACCTTTTTTATATTTTTTTAATTAATTTTACAACTGCTTCCGTTCGAGCAGTGTGTGGGAACATATCGACCGACTGGATATAATGAAGATCATATACTTTTACTAAGCGCACTAGATCACGAGCCAAGGTCGAAACATTACAAGAAATATAAACCATTTTTTCTGGTACATAAGTAAGAATAGTATCTAATAACTTATCGTCCAAACCTGTACGTGGTGGATCCACAATCAAAGCATCTGCTCGGTAGCCTTCCTTGTACCAGCGAGGAATAACCTCTTCTGCTGTTCCAGCTTCGTAATGAGTATTATCAAATCCCATTCTTTTAGCATTTCGCTTGGCATCTTCAATGGCTTCTGGGATAATATCCATTCCTCTAAGTGTCTTTACTTTCTTTGCAAAGGCAAATCCAATCGTACCAACTCCACAATAAGCATCAATTAAATGATCTTCTTTAGTAACATCCAGGGCTTTTACCGCTTCGCTATAGAGAACTTCTGTCTGTTCTGGATTTAATTGATAGAAAGCGCGAGGAGATAGTGAAAATTCATAATCGAGCACACCTTCTTGAATACTCTCTTCTCCCCAAATAATCTCTGTCTTTTCACCATAAATCTCACTGGTTTTAGCTGTATTTGTATTCACAGCTACTGTCACAACTTCTGGAAAATCTTTAACTAAGTCTTTTACTAATTGGGTTAAATTAAGCTGACGGTTTGTAACAATAATAATCTGAACCTGTCCGGTCTTTCTTGCTCGTCGGACCATAATAGTCCTAACACCTAGAACTTTTCTCTCATCAGTGATTGGAATCTGGTGATAAGTAAGCAATTCTGCTAGGCGATTAGCAATCACTTGGGTTTCCTTATCTTGTACTAGGCAGTCTTTCAACTCTACCAAATAATGAGAGTTTTGTGCATACAGACCTGCCTTGACCTGATTTTTAAATTTTCGAGTCTGAAATTGTAACTTAGCACGATAGTACTTGGGTTCCTGCATTCCAATAGTTGGACGAATTTCATAGTTTTCATATCCTGCAGGGGCGAATTTTTTCAGTGCTTGGTGAAGTAGGTCCGTCTTGAACTCTAGCTGCTTATCATAATGCAGGTGCATGATTTGGCAACCACCACATTCATTATAGATAGTACAAGCTGGCACAACACGGAACTTAGACTTCTTATTGACCTTCAGTAATTTTGCTTCAACAAAGTTGCGTTTAATTGAAGTAATCTGACAATAGATATCTTCACCTTTGAGTGCTCCAGGTACAAAAACTAACGTTTTTTGGTAAAAACCAATTCCCTCACCATTAATTCCCATGCGCTTGATTTTTAATGGTATTTTTTGTTTCACTTTCAGATTCATACCCCTATCTTATCACATTTTGAGTTATAATAGAACTATGAAAATTACAAAACTTGAAAAGAAAAAAAGACTCTATCTGATAGAGCTTGATTATGGCGACAAATGCTACATTACTGAAGATACAATTGTTCGTTTTATGTTATCGAGAGATAAGGTGATAAGCGAAGAGGAATTGAAGGAAATTCAGGACTTTGCCCAATTTTCTTATGGTAAGAATCTAGCCCTCTACCACTTATCCTTTAAAGCACGTACTGAAAAGGAGGTCAGAGAATATCTGAAAAAATACGATATTGATGAGAACATAATTTCTCAAGTCATTGCTAATCTTAAAGAAGATAAGTGGATTAATGATAGCCAGTACGCTTATGCTATCATCAATGCCAATCAACTTTCAGGAGACAAGGGGCCTTATGTACTGACTCAGAAATTAGCACAAAAAGGAATTTCAAAATCTACCATAGAAGAGATTCTGAAAGAATTTGATTTTTTGGAAGTTGCTCAACGTGTAGCTAATAAACTCTTGATAAAATATGAAGGAAAACTTCCAGCTCGTGCCTTGCAAGATAAGATTATCCAAAACTTAACCAACAAAGGATTCTCTTACTCTGATGCTAAAAGTGCCTTTGATGAGTTGGATAGTCAAGTTGACCAAGAAACGACTCAAGAACTCATCTTTAAGGAACTTGATAAGCAATATGCTAAGTATGCCCTAAAGTATGAAGGATACGAACTTAAACAGCGTTTAACTCAAGTTTTAGCACGAAAGGGCTACGATTTTTCGGATATAGCAAGCGCTCTCAGAGAATATCTTTAATATTTTCATGTAAAATTCACAGATTTTAGTCAATTTTATGGTACAATAGTAAACGATAAACTTATAAATTGTAGAAAGTTGGTTAGTTATGAAGCTTCCAAAAGAAGGCGACTTTATTACAATTCAAAGTTATAAGCATGATGGGAGTCTCCACCGAACTTGGCGGGACACCATGGTACTAAAAACAACAGAAAACGCCATTATTGGTGTCAACGATCATACACTGGTTACCGAAAGTGATGGTCGTCGTTGGGTCACTCGAGAACCGGCTATTGTTTACTTTCACAAGAAATATTGGTTTAATATCATTGCCATGATTCGCGATAATGGAATTTCCTACTATTGCAATATGGCTAGCCCCTACTATCTGGATGAAGAAGCACTGAAGTATATTGATTACGATTTAGATGTTAAAATTTTTACAGATGGGGAAAAACGTCTCTTGGACGTTGAGGAGTATGAGCGTCACAAACGCAAAATGAATTATTCTGATGATTTGGACTATATTTTAAAAGAACATGTCAAAATTCTTGTTGATTGGATTAACAATGGACGTGGTCCTTTCTCAGAAGCCTATGTAAACATTTGGTACAAGCGCTATGTAGAACTAAAGAATCGGTAAAGTTGTCAAACTAGGGTGAGAGCCCTGGTTTTTTTATTTGAAAAACCCAGCTTTTCAGCTGGATTAATTTCTATATATCTAATTTCGTAACAGTAAATTTGATGTGGGAATAGTCTTTTTCAACATCCTTATCCAGTAAGAAAGCTGTGGCGTCCTTCTTGACCTGAACCAAGTCAATATTCTGCGCTTGGGCTGCATAGACGCATCCACAATAACATTGACGATAGATGTCATACTCATCACACATCTCTACTGAACGTTTGTAGCCTTGATTTTTCTTGAAATCGCTTGGAAGATAGTGGGTCGTATAAATCTTTTGCACATCGATTCCGATGCTGTTGATGGTTTGAGAATTCTTATGAGGACTGATGGTTAAAGCCGAACCGAAATAGTCAAAGCCTAAATCCATAGCCACTTGCGCTGTTTTATCCAGACGGTAGTCAAAGCAAACCTTGCAACGGTCACCACCTTCAGGCTCTTCCTCCAATCCTCGGACCAATTTACGGTATTCATTGGGTTCATAAGGCGCTTCTAGGTACTGAACCGTATTTCCTGTCCTCTCATTGAAATCACTGACAAATTTCTTGGTAACATAAGCCCGCTTATGGTATTCTGCCTTGGGATGGATATTAGAATTGGCAAAATAGATGGTCACATCTGCATACTTGGTCAGGTATTCTAGAGTATAGGTACTGCAAGGGGCGCAGCAAACATGCATGAGAATAGTTGGACGTTGCTCATTTTTCTCCCATACTTGTACCATTTTCTGCATGACACGGTCATAATTAATCTTCTGATTGGGGTTCATCTTGCTCAGAATTTCTTCTACATCGATCATGTTCTTCTCCTTTTTCTAGTCTTATTTTATCATATAAGTTAGGAGAGCTCAAATCTATTTTGAAGAGAAAACCATAAAAGGAGGGAATACGCATCCCTCCTTTTAGAGTTTTTACATCATGCCGCCCATCATACTTGGATCCATGGCTGGAGCTGGAGCTGCTGGTTCTGGTTTATTGGCTACGACTGCTTCTGTTGTCAAAATCAAGCTAGCTACAGATGCTGCATTTTGAAGGGCTGAACGGCTCACTTTAACTGGGTCGATTATTCCCTCTTCAATCATGTTGACCCACTCGCCAGTTGCTGCGTTGAAGCCTGTACCAACTTCAGCATTTTTCAAACGATCGATAACGATAGATCCTTCAAATCCTGCATTGTGGGCGATTTGACGAACAGGTTCTTCCAAGGCACGGAGAACAATATTACGTCCTGTTGCTTCGTCTCCTGTCAATTCTAAATCAGCCACGGCTGGGATAACATTTACAAGAGCTGTTCCACCCCCTGCAACGATTCCTTCTTCAACAGCTGCACGAGTAGCGTTGAGGGCATCTTCAATGCGGAGTTTCATTTCTTTCAACTCAGTTTCAGTTGCAGCTCCGACCTTGATGACTGCGACACCACCTGACAATTTGGCCAAGCGTTCTTGTAATTTTTCACGATCAAATTCAGATGTTGTAGTTTCGATTTGAGACTTAATAACTGCAACACGGTGAGAAATCGCTTCAGAATTTCCAGCACCTTCTACGATAACAGTGCTATCTTTATCAACAGTCACTCTCGCAGCTTGACCAAGTGCTTCAATTGTCGCATCTTTCAACTCAAGACCAAGATCTTCTGTGATAACTGTTCCACCTGTCAAGATGGCGATATCTTCAAGCATTGCTTTGCGACGGTCACCAAAGCCAGGTGCCTTGACCGCTACCACGTTGAAGGTTCCACGAATCTTGTTCAATACAAGAGTTGGAAGAGCTTCGCCATCCACATCATCTGCAATAATCAAGAGTGGACGATTGCTTTGGAGAATACTTTCTAGGAGTGGCAAAATTTCTTGGATATTGGAAATCTTCTTATCAGTAATCAAAATGTATGGATTTTCAAGGTCAGCCACCATTTTTTCGCTATCTGTCACCATGTACTGTGAAAGGTAACCGCGGTCAAACTGCATTCCTTCCACAACTTCAAGTTCTGTTTCCATACCACGTGACTCTTCGATAGTGATGACTCCATCTTTGCCAACTTTTTCCATGGCTTCAGAGATGTACTCACCAACTTTTTCAGAACGAGAAGATACAGCAGCAACTTGAGCGATGGCTTCTTTATTGGCAACAGGGATGGCATTGTTTTTCAAGGCTTCTACAGCTGCGGCAACCGCTGCTTCAATCCCCCGACGAATGCCGATTGGATTTGCGCCTGCTGTGACGTTTTTGATTCCTTCGCGGACGATTGCTTGGGTCAGAACAGTTGCAGTTGTAGTCCCGTCACCTGCGATATCGTTGGTCTTTGAAGCTACTTCTGATACCAATTTGGCACCCATATTTTCAAAATGATCTTCCAATTCGATTTCTTTAGCAATGGTCACACCGTCATTGGTAATGAGGGGTGAACCGAATGATTTTTCAAGAACGACATTACGACCTTTTGGTCCCAAGGTTACTTTAACAGTGTCTGCAAGGATATCGACACCACGGACCATAGCTGAACGAGCATCAGATGAAAATTTAATTTCTTTGGACATACTTACTTTCTCCTTCTATTCTTCAATAATAGCTAAGATGTTAGCTTCGCCAACGATGATGTACTTTTCATCGCCGTCTTTGACATCGAGACCTGCGTGAGCTTCAACTAAGACACGGTCGCCAGGCTTAACGCTTGGAGCTACCAAATCACCGTTCAAGGTACGAACTCCTTGTCCAGTAGCTACAACTTGGGCTGTTTTTGTTTTTTCTTGGGCTGAACCTGCGAGGACAAAACCTCCAACAGTTTGTTCTTTTTCTTCGATTTTCAAGACCACACGGTCTCCTAATGGTTTCAACATCTGATTTCCTCCATGATGAGATAGATACTATTAGCACTCTTTATATCCGAGTGCTAATTCATAGTTCTATTGTATCACTTGGTCAGAAATAGTCAAGAAAAAAGTCTGACTTTGGCAAGATAAAAAAGCCTGAGACCAACTCAGACTTTTCAATGCTTAAAATGGCAATTCTTCCTCTTCCAAGACTAGGTCTGCCAAGTCTTGCCCTGCGTTGTTTTCACGCATAGCACGTTGGGCACGACTTTCCAAGAGTTGGAATCCTGTAACAAGTACCTCGGTCACATAGTTCATCTGGCCATTTTTCTCGAAGCGACGGGTACGCAATTCTCCATCAACGGAAATGAGACTACCTTTGGTTGCGTAGCTGGCCAAGGTTTCTGCTAGTCTGCCCCATAGGACAATATTAACAAAATCAGCTTCGCGTTCACCATTTTGGTCTTTGTAACGACGGTTCACAGCGATAGTTGCTCGCGCTACCGACTTGTCATTGTTGGTTTTGTGCAATTCCGGTGTAGACGTTAAGCGTCCGATTAAGATAACTTTATTATACATATTTTCTTCCTCCTACTTATCTATTCGTAGGAAATCAAAAAAAGTTACAGAAATTTGTAACTTTTCGAGAAAATTTTTTATTTTTTATGAACCATGAAACCTGTTGCCTGTTGATTGGCCATAATGGTCATATCTGTAATCTGCACACGACGAGGTTGACTGGCCACATAAACCACTGTGTCTGCAATATCCTGAGCTTGCAAGGCTTCGATTCCCTGATAGACCGCCTCAGCTCGCTCTTTGTCTCCATGAAAACGTACGGTTGAGAAATCTGTTTCGACAATTCCAGGCTGAATGGTTGTCACCTTGATATCCGTTGCAATGGTATCAATTCGCAGACCATCCGAAAAGGTTTTAACCGCAGCCTTGGTAGCTGAATAGACAGCTGCACCTGCATAGGCATAGATTCCTGCGGTTGACCCCATGTTGATAATATGCCCCTGATTAGCTTTTACCATTGCTGGCAAGAAACAGCGAGTAACCGCCATCAGACCCTTGACATTGGTATCCAACATGGTCAGCATATCCAACTCTTCATAGTCCTGATAGGGAGCCAAGCCTAGAGCCAGTCCGGCGTTATTGACCAAGATATCAATCTGCCCTATCGCTTCTAGAATATCGGAGCAGACAGTCTTCACCATAGTCATATCTGTCACATCTAATGGAAAGGTCCAAACTGTTTGATTTGGATAGGTTGCTGCAAACTCTGACTTGAGGGTTTCTAGTCTGGCTGTCCGTCGCCCTGTTAGAACGACATTCTCCCCCTGCTCCAGATAAGCACGCGCAATAGCTTCACCGATTCCTGAGGTCGCTCCTGTAATTACTACATTTTTTGCCATCTTATTTCCTTCTAGCTGGTCTATCAGATATTAACAACTTCTTAGGCAGTCCAGTGTTTCGCTGGATCAAATGGAGTTCCAACAACTTGGTCTTCTGATAATTCAATAATACCACGTTTTTGCGGAGCATTTGGCAGATGCAATTCACGAGGACTACACATCATGCCAAAACTCTTTTCGCCACGAAGCTCGCCTGGGAAAATGAGATTGCCTTTTGGCATCATAGCTCCAGGAAGAGCTACAATGGTTTTCAACCCAACACGCGCATTAGGAGCCCCTGCAACGATTTGCACTGTCTTGTCACTTGCGACTGCAACTTGGCAAATGTTGAGGTGGTCACTATCAGGATGGGCTACCATCTCGACAATTTCACCAACAACAAACTTAGGTTCCTTGTCATTGACAATTTCTTCTGTAAAACCTTCCACCTGCAATTCTTGGTTCAAACGAGCGACTTGCTCATCTGTCAAAAAGACTTGACCGCGCTCTGCAATTTCAAAGAAACTTGAAACTTCGAAAATATTCCAAGCCACTGTTTCCCCATTATCTTTAAGGAAAACACGGGCTACCTTGCCTTTGCGCTCCACATCCAACTTAGCATCTCCGCTATTTTTCACGATGACCATAAGGACATCACCGACATGTTCTTTGTTATATGTAAAAATCATTGTTTCCTTTTTCTCCTATTTCAATCCTGCTAAAAAGTCGTTAATTTGTTGCTTGCTTTTACGGTCGCGGTTAACAAAACGGCCAATTTCCTTGTCCTTTTCTAGAACAACAAGGCTAGGGATTCCATAAACATCCCAAAGTTTGGCCAAATCCATATACTGGTCTCGGTCCACACGAATAAAGGTGAACTCTGGATTGGTCTCCTCAATTTCTGGCAAGGCAGGATAGATATAACGACAATCGCCACACCAGTCCGCCACAAAAAGAAAGACCTTCTTGCCATCTTTTTCTACTAAAGATGCTAATTCTTCTAAACTTGCTGGTTGTATCATAAGACTTCCTCCTCATAGACTAGGTCTTCATTTTCATAGACAAAGGTAAAATGACGGCCATCCTCAAAAATGACGCCACCAACCAAGCTCTCTAGACTGCTTTCATAGACTTGAACATAGAGGGTCGCAATTTCCCCCATGTTTGAAAAATAGTCTCGCACAATCGCTGTCAACTCTTCCTGAGTCTTCATGAGCTTGCGGTCATCTGCAACTTTCTTAGTAGCAAGGGCAAGGCTTCCAATACCAAGCAGAGCCAAGCCTGCCATCCACATTTTTTTAGCTTTCATACCATTCATTTTAACACAAAAAACGCTTCAGGACAAATGAGGAAGCAGCAGAAAAGCAAGTAAAAAGTCCCTTCCTTAAAGGAAAAGGACTTCTTATTCTTATTGCCAAGCACCTGAGTTGCCAACGTAGTAACCATCTGGCGTGTAGGTATTGCGAAGCATCTTACCTGATGAAGCTAGATAATACCACTTACCATTGTCTTTGACCCAATCATTCGCAAGCATGGCACCAGAAGAACTTACATAATACCATTCTCCCTTATCATAAACCCAAGTGCTTGCTTTCATGGATCCTGAAATTGATAAATAGTACCACTTGCCTTGGTCATAAAGCCAGTCACCAGCAATCATAGCCCCTGATAATTTAAAGGCATACCAATTGCCACCTTGATAGAGCCAAGTTTGATTGAACATGACTCCTTTATCGTTCATAAAGTACCAAGTTCCCTTGTCCTTAACCCAATCGTTCTGCACTAATTGACCTTGTTTTTGATAGTACCAGTTTTGGTTTGATTTTAGCCAGCTTTCTGCTTTTACAATCGGATAAAGTTCTTTGAAAGTTCCTCCATCATATTTGTGACTGATAGATTTTAGTTTTTCAAGTTTCAACTCGTTATTGTCATAGTCTGCCCAAGCAAAGACTTTTTGACCATTGACAGTCTCTGGTAAGGTAGCAGTGTAAGTCTTGGTTTGATAGTCCCATTTTGTATCAAGGTAGGTGTATTGATCATTTGATTCTTTAATATGGTAGTAGCCTCTCTTTCCACTATCATTATGAATATCATCCACAACTTTCGTTGACCAGGTCTTCACTTCGTTTCCGCTCTTGGCCTCTACCTTGATATCTCCTCTATAGCCATATGGAACATAGAAATTCAGGTAACGCCCTTCTTCCCCGATCATAGACTTGTCCTTTTCTTGACCTAGGAAATTGACTGTCTGATCTTGACCATTGAGACTAACCGTCCACTCGATTTTCTCGGTTTTTGGCAAATCCAATACTTTAATATCCACTTCATGGCCATTATTAAATCGGAGAATCTTGCCATCTTGATACTGAACGCCGCATTTAACAACCCATTCTTCTTTTAGCTCGAATGCCTGACCTGAATGAGGAAAAGCCAGTAAAGCTAGGCCTGCTAGAGACAAACCAAATAGTGTGATTTTTTTCATTGTAAATCCTCCTTAACTTTTATTATGTTAATTATATCACTATGTTTTTAATTTGCAAATATTATCCTAAATATGCAATCAAAAAACCTCTGAGATTCTTCTCAAAGGTTTTGATTTAGCTAATTACTGTTCTCAACTGCTGCAGTGACAAAAGCAGTGTAGAGTTCTTCTGGTCGGTTTGGACGGCTTGAAAGTTCAGGGTGATACTGACACGCTACAAAGAATTTATTTTCAGGAATTTCCACAATTTCGACCAAACGATTGTCTGGAGAAACGCCTGAGAAGACAAAGCCTGCTGCCTCAAACTGCTCACGGAAGGCATTGTTAAACTCATAGCGGTGACGGTGACGGCGTTGCACTACTTCTTGATTGTGATAAGCAGCTGCTGCCTTAGAACCACGTTTCAACTTAGATGGGTAAAGTCCCAAACGAAGGGTTCCCCCCATATCCTCAACATCAATCTGATCACGCATGATATCAATGATAGGGTATTTTGTTTCTGGTGCAAGTTCTGCAGAATTGGCACCTTCAAGACCCAAAACGTGACGAGCAAACTCGATACAAGTCAACTGCATTCCCAAGCAGACTCCCAACATTGGAACATCATTTTCACGCGCATAGCGGATGGCTTGGATTTTTCCTTCCGTACCACGTTGACCAAAACCACCTGGTACGATGATTCCGTCCGCATCAGACAAGAGTTCTGCCACATTCTCTGCTGTCACATCATTGGCATTGACCCAATTAATTTTAACTTCTGCGTCGTTGGCATAACCAGAGTGTTTCAAGGCTTCAACCACAGAAATGTAGGCATCTTGCAACTCAACATACTTACCAACAAGGGAAATTTTAACTTGTTTTTTCAGGTTCATGACTTTGTCCACCATAGCTGACCACTCTGTCATATCCGCTACTGGTGCGTCTAATTTCAAATGGTCACAGACAATTTGGTCCATACCTTGCGCCTGCAAGTTCAATGGAATTTGGTAAAGATGCTCAACGTCCAACGATTCGATAACGGCTTCTGGTGCCACATCACAGAACTGAGCTAGTTTATTTTTAATTCCTTGACCAGCTGGTTGCTCTGTACGAATCACCAACATATTTGGTTGAATTCCCAATCCACGCAATTCTTTGACAGAGTGTTGAGTTGGTTTGGTTTTCATTTCACCAGCAGCCTTGAGGTATGGAAGTAAGGTTGTATGGATGTACATAACATTATCCGCACCAACATCTGCCTTCATCTGACGAAGGGCCTCTAGGAATGGCAAGGACTCGATATCTCCTACTGTTCCACCAACCTCTGTGATAATGACATCAGAGTCGGTCGTTACAGCGGCACGCTTGATTTTTTCTTTCAAAGCATCTGTGATATGAGGAATAACCTGAACAGTTGCCCCAAGGTATTCTCCACGGCGTTCCTTACGAAGAACTTCACTGTAAATTTTACCAGTTGTCACGTTGGAATATTTGTTAAGATTGATATCGATGAAACGTTCATAGTGACCCAAGTCCAAATCTGTCTCAGCTCCATCATCTGTCACAAAGACTTCCCCGTGCTGATAAGGACTCATAGTTCCCGGATCGATATTGATATAAGGGTCAAACTTTTGAATTGTTACTTTGAGACCACGATTTTTCAAGAGACGGCCCAGACTCGCTGCGACAATCCCTTTCCCAATAGACGATACCACACCACCAGTTACAAAAATATATTTCGTTGACATAGATTCCTCTTTCTAAAATGCTCAAGGCCTTGTTAACTACGAGGGGACATAGGAAACAAGACCCTACTAATAAGATAATCTGGGACGACTGCACCAGATTCACAACTAAAATACAAGAAGATAACTTCTTGAAAAAACAAAAATAGCTCCCTAAGAACTAGGGAGCCCCGACCTCTAAAAGAGGTGCCCGAACAATATGATACCTAAAAATAGGATAATTGTCAATAGCTAATTTCTATTCCTCGATATTTTCAGAATCATCGTCTGAAAACTCATCATCTTCTTCGTTGAGATCCACGTCTTCTCCCAAGTCATCTGGGGCGATTTCGTTGATTTCTGCATCGTAAGCTTCAACTTCATTTTTCTCATCATCTGGATTTTCATCATCGTATGAAAGAGCTGGATCTGCTTCGTATGCATCTTCGTCTTCTGGATCATCTGCATTGTAGTCAATGGCATCTGAATCGCCATCCATGAAGGCATTGACACGTTTTTTCTTAGCTTTTGGTGCTACTTCATCGTCGTCATTTTCTTCAAGAGCAATGATCTCTTCGTCGATTTCGTCCACACCATACCATGAACGAAGACCCCATTTGTTGTCTCCAAGTGAAATGAAGCTACCGTCAAAGTTCAACTCTGTGTAGAACAAAGGCAAAGCTTCACGGATATCGCTGTTTGATGTTCCAAGGTAGTTTTGAATTTCGTTTACAAGATCGCTAAAATGCATCTCATGATCGCGACCACGAAGTTCCAAGATAGCACGCGCTACCTCAATCATAGATAGTTCACTTTTTTCTTGCCCAGCAAATACTTCTAATTCCAAAGCGTTTCTCCTCATTTATACTACTATCGCCAGAGCGAATAGACTCTGACCTCATTTTATCATTTACTCTTTATTTTACGATAATTTTGCGGAATAGTCAAAGGTTAAGGGGGAGAAAGTGAGATGATTTGAACTGGCTAACTTCTCAAAGTAACTTCCACTTGCCTGACCAAAGTGGAAATTAGTCTAAAACGGATTTTTATTTCTTTGCTACCTAGTCAATGACATCGTAAAGTTGATTTTCAATATCAATCCAGATGAATTCAATCCCGATTTCGCCATTTTTAAATTTGGTCAATCGAATACCATTGATTTCCAGTTCATTGAGTCGTTGGCCTGTCAAGACTTCTCGTTCCTGCAAAATGAAAATCATACATAGAAATTTTTTAAAATTTTCTCTATCCTAGACCTGCTATTATTTCAGAAGCTATACTAGCTGATTCCAAACGTAGTATGGTCATTTCATCTACCTTCCCTAATAATGGCATTGCACCATACCAAACAATGGTCTTGTTCACCAATAGAATAGGCGTGACTATTTTTGATTGAGTAAAAGACACTTTAATCTTCTTGCTCTTCAACTGGAATAGCCATGATTTGTTTGCAACAGTCTCTGGTATACATATCTCAATTTGACTAATCCTAAATTCTTTTAGAAAATTCATCAGTTTTGTCTGGTGTACATAAGGTAAAATAAGCATACATTCCTGTCTTTCCCCTGCTAAGTCCTCCTTCAACACATTCTCATATCTACTATCAACATAAACGAATTGTTTCTCCTCACCCTCAATGGCACGATAATCCATCTTTCGATAAGCTACTTGTCGTTTCTGAAACATCTTTTCTAAATAAGGAACATGAATATCCACATAATCGAAAATCCGCACTAAAGACTTATCCTTGTAGTTTCTATGGATCCGACCTGCGTACTGAATCAAATTATTTTTCCAAGAAAAGGGTGCTGCCAAGATAAGCGTGTCTAGCCGAGGTAAGTCAAAACCTTCGCCAATGTATTTTCCAGTAGACAACAAAACAAATCCTTTATCTAGCTGTTCTAGCGTCTCTAGTAAACTTGTTCTCTCTCGGACTTTGGTTTTTCCACTAATAATATAAAAATCATCAATCTCTTTCTCTTTCAATAATTTTTCAAAGACATCTATCTGTTGAATTCGATTTACTAGAACCAAGATATTCCGACCTTCTGCCACTTGGTCTAGAATATCCTTGAGAATCATCTGATTCCTTACTGAGTCAGTAGCAATCCAATCACTAAGCTGGATAAAATTACTTGCTTTGGTCTTTTCAATCTCCAAATGACCAAAAGAAGTGAATCTTAATTGCAATTGCCGTTTAAAATCCGTTTCCCTCTTATCAGCAGTATGGAGTATCTCACCAATTCTCTGAAAAACGATAGGCTCATGACCATTCTTACGCTCAGGCGTAGCCGTCAAACCGTAAAGATACTTCCCTCTAAACTGAGCAACAACTTTTTCAAACATCAAGGCAGAGACATGATGACACTCATCCACAATCATCATCTCATACTCATCCAAAAGGCTTTGACTATTTTCCAACTTAAATAGAAATTGAATCATAACAACAT
The DNA here is from genome assembly GCA_905221125.1 of bacterium. Taxonomy (GTDB): domain Bacteria; phylum Bacillota; class Bacilli; order Lactobacillales; family Streptococcaceae; genus Streptococcus. The sequence goes on from CAJNBY010000015.1 coordinate 13,776, forward strand.
CAACCAGTTTACTCAGCCATTTCTTAGTCCCACCGTACTGCCCAACATAGCCTATTACCTTTTCACGACCTGATGCCGTATAACGGGTAGCTTCTTCCTCTTCGAAAGTCAAAAAATGGTTTAAACGATCCAGCCATTGGTCTAAGAGTTGCTTATTATGAACTAGGATAATTGTTTTGGTCTTCCGTTCAGAGATGAGAGCAGCACCTAAAACGGTCTTCCCAAAACCAGTCTCCGCATGGAGTAAACCATTTTCTTTGGAAATCATATCTGACAGGGCTAACTCTTGCTCAAAAGTGAGTTCTCCCTTAAATTCCACTCTAATAGACCTTTGTACCTTTCTCCTATCTTCCACAGATACCTGCTTAAATTTATCTTGCAATGAATATAGCAAGCCTCTTGGCAGCCATAAATAATGATCGGATTCTCCAAATAAATACATTCGCTCAGGAATTTGATAGGTTGGCTGTCGCATAGCCTGCTTTAAATAAAATTCGGGATTAGAAAATGAAGCCATATTTTTCAAGAAAAACAGTGTCTTTGGTGTCACAGACGATTTTTTAAGTTGGATAGTATTGGATAAGACGATCTGCAACTCCTTGTCCAATTCTTGCTTGCCTAACTCCTCTTGAATTAACAGTGCCACTTTAGCAGTTGAAATCCTCTGGATTTCTTGTAGATACCTCCATTGGTCTTCATAAGGTTGAAAATGTTCATCCACAAAGACCGTTCGCCCTTGATGATAAGCTTCTCCTTGAAAAGGAAGGGCAATCAAATTACCAAATCCACCTTTAGGAAGAACATCCTGATTTGGAAACATGCGATCAAAAGAATCAAAGGACAGTTGCATACTTTCCTGCATTGCCAGTTCTAACAGTTTCTTTCCAAACAAGCGAGCCTCTCGACTCGGAATCGCTTCCTCAAAGAAGAACCAAATATGGAGTCCGTGACCCGAACGAGAAATCTCTAGATGGACTTCCATCTGGCGTTCCCTGGCTATTCTTCGAATGGTTAAACCGGCTTCTTTCCAATCTCCTTCGTCCAAATCCAGTACCAAAAAATAACAGCTATCATCTAAGTGCATAGGAAAGATACCGATGGCTGTCTCCCCACGAAAATGAGATTTCAAAACGGAATCCGTCAATGTCTGGAAACTCCGTTTTTCAGGCGGCAACTGCTTCCAACCATAATCATAGGATGGAAAATACTGAATTTTCCCTTGATCATTGATAAAACTCTTAGCATAAACATCATAACGGCCAGCAAACACAGAGGTAAACAATTGTAATTTTTCTTGCGTCGTCAAGTGACTACTTTGAAGTTGGAACATCTCCTCGAACTGAGAGCGTTCCATCACAAACTGACTCTTGTCTTTAAGACGTTTACACAAGAAAAACTCACTATCCCCATTAAAAGAAGAAAAGACATCAAGTACTTCTACCACAATTCCATCCAAAGACACAAAAACAGCCATAAGAGTCACCTCCTTGATTCCTATAGGCTGATTATAACAAGAATAGCTGAAATTGTACACGAAAATAAAATCCCTTACTTGTTACAATAGCTTTGAAAACTTTTATTTCTTTGCTACCCAGCCGATGGCATCGCTTGGGGGATTTTCGGTATCAATCCAAATAAATTCAATACCGATTTCCCCATTTTTAAACTTAGTCAAACGAATACCGTTGATTTCCAGTTCATTGAGTCGTTGACCCGTCAAGACTTCTCGTTTTTTCAACTGGAACACACCACGTAAAATCCAATTCCCAAGGATTTCTTGCTTATCAGTTGACTGAATTGCCTTTCCAGCTTCTTGATTTATATAGGCGTTAATAACATCCCCAGAAGATAAAAAGCGTAGTTTAAAAGTTCTTTCTTCTTTAGGTAAAGCCAATTTTTTAGTTCCAGGTTCAAAAGTCCCAAATCCAGGACCAAAGAAGTCTGGTCTTTCGTCGTGAAAGTTTTTCGAGTCAGGCAGAGGAATGTAAACTTCGCTAACTGGACGGTACACTAACTGCTCAATTTCTTTACTGAGTTTTTCATTACCAGTCTCGTGGACAAAGTTTATCAAATTCTCACGAATGGTCTTCATCTGAACTTTTTCTTCCTTGCTAGTCCACTTTTTCAACAGGATTTCTTCTAAAGAGAAGGTCACAAAAGCTAGTTCTTCTGGAGCAAAACTATCCTTAAATTTATCCTGAATCTTTAAAATCCGTGGTAGACGATCTTTCTTAGCTAATTTTGAACCACCATTAAAGGCATTGAAACCAGAGTTTTCTTCCACATTTCCATGTTTATCTGTAATAACCCAAGACACTGTTTCTAAGACATCGGTTTTATCTTTTTCAGCTGTCAGCAAATGAAGATTTTCAAAGAGAGAAAAAGGATCTTCAATATAATGAACGTCCCAAGTATCTACCACAATGTCTTTATTATTAAAAGTCATGTGGAGCTGACTGTCAGCTGCCGTGTACTTGTAGTGGTGTTGCCCATCCGTAAATCGAAAATTGGTTGGATTGTTTTTGGTAGTTGATCCTTCAATGACCAGATTATCAATATTGACTGGTAAATAAGATGTTTCACCAACAAAAATCTTAGGATTTTCTCCCTTTGGTGTCGGCATCAAAACGTGATAAACAGCTTCAACATTGACCGAATCTGAGTTAAAACCCTTTATTTGTGCCTTAGAAGATTCGATTCTCTGATTTCTCAAAGTCGCAATTTTTCGTGCCAACTCTTCATAGCGTTGATAGTTTTTCTTATCTGCTGTTTCTTTATCTGCTGAAATATCTGCATGGAATTTGATATCACCCAACAATTCCGTCCAAGATTGAGAATCTTTCTTAAACTGAGCGATTTTTTGGTCTCCCGAATTAATTCCAAAAGATTTAATACCCACTAGGTATTTATGATTTTCATCCACAACGACAGAGGCATCATAGGAGGTATTGGCAATATCTTCCCCAACCGCATTAAAAGCCTTCTGGAAGACTGTTTCTTGAAATTTAGAATTAACAATCGGAGCAACATAATTCTCTGTTTGTCCCTCATCTTCGGACTCAGCCTTTTGAGAGAAAGCTTGGCTCAAGCTAGCGAAGTTGGTAATTAAGGTTTTGTATTTGTCTTTTTGTTCAGACTTTAGATGTTCCCACATAAGCACCCTCTTTTCTATTTTCAGTATATCAAAAGAAGATTAGTTTTTCACTAACCCTCTTATATATTCGTTAATTAATACTGTAAAATTCGAGATTTCCTCGTTTTTTAACCAATTTTAAATAATCTTCACCAGACAGAAGGGCTAGACCATCATCATAAGATTGGATTTTTTCAAGAGCCTGGTCATAGCTATCCACAAATTCCTTGACATAAGATTGCCCTTCAAATTGTCCATTCATCTTGGTGTAGATAATGGCGAATTTTCCTGAGCGGTCAAGTTGAGATTTTCCTTGGCTTTCGTTCAAAGCCTTGGCAACATTTTCCGCGATACGTTTGATCACAGGAACGACCACACTATTTCCAGCCTGCTTGTAGAGCTGACCATTGGAAACCCCTTCTGGGATTTTAAAAGATTTAGGATAACCTTGAACATTAAAAGTTTCTTTCGGTGTCAGCTTACGAATATCCCCACTGTCCGTTAAAATCAATGGAACATTATGTCCACCTGTTCCCATGTTTGCTGTTAGGGTAGGGACGACACCGTTTTTATTTTCACGGACATATTGACGGCGCCACTGGTAAACCGTATCTTGACTGGTCACTTCAAACTTCAACTGGTCGTAGAAATTTTGCTTGCCTTCACGATAGTAGTAGACTTCATCAAGCTGGTCACCAAAGTTAATGACGTCTTGAAGAGTCGTAGTCAGTTTGATTTCCTCTGGAAATTCAAACAAGTCATAAGCTTCCTTGGTATCAAAACCAACGATGTAGATCCGCTCACGGTTTTGAGGGATATTTCCGTAGTCTTTCCCGTTGAGAACCTTCCACTTAATAAAGTAGTTGTTCTCGGTCAAAGCTTCACGAATAACCTTGAAGGTATTACCATGGTCATGACCTACCATGTTCTTGACATTTTCGATGAAAATAGCGCGAGGTTTGCATCCCTCAATCATGCGAAGCAATTCGAAGAAAAGATCGCCACGATCATCATCAAATCCCTTGCGATAACCCGCAATGCTAAAGGCCTGACAAGGGAAACCTCCCATAATCACATCCACGCGCTCAGCTGGAATGTCCTCTGGCTGAACATCGTGAATATCACGACCATCCAAATAGGTATCTGGATGGTTTAATTGATAAGTCTGACGCGCATACTTATCAAATTCATTGGCATACACCACTCTGAACTCGTTGGTCTGTTCAAATCCCAACTCAATTCCCCCAACACCTGAGAAGAAGGCTGCAATGTTGTACTTCTCAGAGCGGTTCGAACTTACAGAATTTGTCATGTAGTAACCTGCTTTCTAATGAACATATTCATAGACACATTTAAAAAAGTTGATTTTCATAGCAGAAAATATTTTAGCATTTAATCAATCTTTAAATATTTCCTCAAAAATATTCCTCCAATCTTTTGAAACTTTATCATAATCGTAACTATCTTCTGTTATCCAATTATCCTGTATATATTTAAAGGCACTATAAGGTTTTTCACTACTAGGAGCTGTATATCCTAAAACATCTTCAATACATGTCTCTAAAACAAATAATTGTGAATCACAATCTAAAGTTTCTCTAATAGGGACATTATATTTCATTGCTCCAGGTGTTTCTGAATCACTATCATGCATAACATAAGGTATAATTCCCATAGATTTCATATACTTGATTACAGAAATAATTACCGGTTTCCCTCTTGCACGTACAATTTGCCAGTCACACTTGATTTTTTTCCTCAAATCTTCTGGAGCAGCTAATATTGTTTCTCTAAGCACAACCTCCTCAGTATCTCCTTCAACTATTAATACCTTTTTAGCAAAGAATACTCTTGACAAGTAATCATCCATTTTTAGTAGCATTTTTACGTAACTTTTATCTTCTGTCTGCAATTCTTTAAATGCTTGTTCATGATTAAATGCAATATTTTTTATAATACTAATTTCGCCAAGATTAATTGATAGGTAATTTAAAACCTGCCCTGCCTTTCTACTTAAATCAATCATATATGGCGAATGGGTTGTACAAATTATTTGGTTACTACCGGAACAAGCTAAATCATATATTGTATCTCTCATCTGATTGGTAGCATTTGGATGAAGATATATTTCGGGTTCTTCAAAACAAATTACTAGATTTCTATCAGATTCAATTTTTCGTAAATCTCTCTCCGCTTTATATTTTAATAATGCAAAGACAGCCGATCGAATAACTCCAGTTCCTTGGTGCTCAACTGATGTTTCAATATTACTAAGCATTGTAATATTGAAAGTCGGTTTAATTGTTTTATCAGGATCAGAAAGAACTGTCGTAGCTTTCATAGATATACCTGAAAAAACATTATCCATAGTTTTATTTAGTTCAGACATCATTTTTCCAAATGATGTCTGGTTATTATCAGCATCCATCTCTTCTGATAATAAATTTAAATACTTTTGTGCCTCTTTGTAATTAGTCGAAGACTCTCTAACTTCTGTAAATAGTTCAGAAAGAATAGATTGTAACGCCCCTTTATTTTCTCCTAAATCTTCTCGTCTATCATAAGCGGGGATATATAAAATTTTTGGTAACTTAGTTAATACATTCCCTGCAATACCCCCAGGATTTTCTACCCAAGTTTCATTTTCACTGTAATTATAAAAGTCAAAATAAGACTCATGAGTTTCAAAAAATTCATTTAATTCTTTTTTATTCAATACTTTTTTGAAATCATTATATGCACTATCTAACTTAGAGGAATCAAATCCACTTTCAATAAAATGTTCTATTGTATTAAACTTATCAAATTCAGGTTTTAATTTTTTCTCTAGACTCTTAGCTTCTACTTTACGAGAACCAGTTTTTGAAAATGTTTTTCTATAAAAGAAACTAAACTTTGTATCTGTTCCTTCTTGATAAGGAAACAAACGCCCTTTAAAACCACGCCAATATTTTGCCTCTTCACCTATGTCTCGAAACTCAGCGTCCAATACTATGCTATCTGCACTATCACCATTTTCATCTACATAGAATAAGCTCTCATCAACTTTTTTACTATCAGAAAGTAACAATTCCACAGCTTCAAGTGCACTAGTTTTACCGACATTATTCTCACCAATAAGAAATGATGCATCCGAGAATATCAGCTCAGTTTCTTTATGTCGTTTATATCCTTTGATAACAATTTTATGTAATTTCAAGTTTATTATCTCCTAGAATGTTATCCCACCAACTTCTTCATCTCATCAATACGTGCGACGGTCGCATCGTATTTAGCTTGGTAATCGGCTTGTTTGTCGCGTTCTTTTTGGACGACTTCTGGTTTGGCATTGGCTACGAAGCGTTCGTTAGAGAGCTTCTTACCGACCATATCCAACTCTTTTTGCCATTTAGCGAGTTCCTTATCGAGACGAGCGAGTTCTTCTTCGACATTGAGGAGGTCTGCGAGAGGCAAGTAGATTTCTGCTCCTGTGATGACGCTTGACATAGCGAGTTCAGGTGCAGGGATAGTTGATGCGATTTCCAAGTGTTCTGGATTTGTGAAGCGTTTGATGTAGTTGACATTACTATTAAAGAAGGCTTCCAAGTTGCTATCGCTAGTCTTAACAAGGATGGTAATAGGCTTGCTTGGAGCTACGTTTACTTCTGCACGCGCATTACGAACGGCACGGATCAAGTCTTTGAGGCTTTCCACACCAGTGTGGGCAACAAGGTCTTCAAAGGCTGGGTTGACAGTTGGGTATTCTGCTGTCACGATAGAACCTTCTGAGATTTGTCCAAAGATTTCCTCTGTCACGAATGGCATGATTGGGTGGAGGAGACGAAGGATCTTGTCCAAAGTGTAAAGGAGGACAGAACGTGTGATGATTTTCTCTTCTTCATTATCGCTATAAAGGACTTCCTTGGTCAACTCAACGTACCAGTCCGCAAATTCATCCCAGATGAAGTTGTAGAGGATGTGCCCAGCCACACCAAATTCAAACTTGTCAAAGTTGGCAGTAGCTTTTCCGATCGTTTCATTGAGGTTGTGGAGAATCCAGCGGTCTGTGACATTTCCAGCTTCCTTGTTGGCAACTTTTTCCACATTGACAGTAGCTTGTTCAAGGGTCAAGCCTTCATTGTTCATGAGGATGTAGCGAGAGATGTTCCAGATTTTGTTAATGAAGTTCCATGAGGCATCCATTTTCTCGTAAGAGAAGCGCACGTCTTGGCCTGGTGCAGAGCCGTTTGAAAGGAACCAACGAAGGGCATCCGCACCGTATTTCTCAATAACATCCATTGGGTCAATCCCGTTACCAAGAGATTTAGACATCTTGCGTCCTTGCTCATCACGAATAAGACCGTGGATAAGGACGTTTTGGAATGGTTGACGACCAGTAAATTCCAACGATTGGAAGATCATGCGAGACACCCAGAAGAAGATAATGTCGTAACCTGTTACCAAGGTTGAAGTTGGGAAGTAACGCTTGAAGTCTTCTGAGTCGACATCAGGCCAGCCCATGGTTGAGAATGGCCAGAGGGCAGAACTGAACCAAGTATCCAAGACGTCTTCGTCCTGAGTCCATCCGTCGCCTTCTGGAGCTTCTTCCCCAACATACATTTCACCCTCAGCATTGTACCAAGCAGGGATTTGGTGACCCCACCAGAGCTGACGAGAGATAACCCAGTCGTGGACATTTTCCATCCATTGGAGGAAGGTATCGTTGAAACGAGGTGGGTAGAATTCGACCTTGTCCTCTGTGTCTTGGTTGGCAATAGCATTTTTCGCCAATTGGTCCATCTTGACGAACCATTGAGTAGACAAGCGTGGCTCAACCACAACACCTGTACGCTCTGAGTGACCAACACTGTGGACACGTTTTTCTATTTTAACGAGGGCACCGATTTCTTCCAACTTAGCAACGACTGCCTTACGAGCTTCAAAACGGTCCATGCCTGCAAATTCGAAAGCCAAGTCATTCATAGTTCCGTCGTCGTTCATGACGTTGACTTGTGGCAAGTTATGACGTTGACCAACCAAGAAGTCGTTTGGATCGTGGGCAGGTGTGATTTTCACGACACCAGTACCAAACTCAGGGTCTGCGTGCTCGTCCCCAACGATTGGAATCAATTTATTAGCGATTGGAAGGATAACATTTTTACCAATCAAGTCCTTGTAACGTGGATCTTCTGGATTGACCGCAACCGCAACGTCCCCAAACATGGTCTCAGGACGAGTGGTCGCAACTTCAAGGGCGCGTGAGCCATCTTCTAACATGTAGTTCATATGGTAGAAGGCACCTTCGACATCCTTATGGATGACCTCAATATCCGAAAGGGCTGTGCGAGCTGCTGGGTCCCAGTTGATGATAAACTCACCACGGTAAATCCAGCCTTTCTTGTAAAGGTCCACAAAGACCTTGCGAACCGCTTTTGACAAACCTTCATCAAGAGTGAAACGCTCACGAGAGTAGTCTACAGAGAGCCCCATCTTGCCCCATTGTTCCTTGATGGTCGTCGCATATTCGTCTTTCCATTCCCAGACTTTCTCTAGGAATTTTTCACGCCCCAGGTCGTAACGGCTAATGCCTTCGCCACGCAAGCGCTCCTCAACTTTAGCTTGAGTTGCAATCCCCGCATGGTCCATTCCTGGAAGCCAAAGCGTGTCAAAACCTTGCATACGTTTCTGACGGATGATGATATCCTGCAAGGTTGTATCCCAAGCGTGACCAAGGTGAAGTTTCCCAGTTACGTTTGGTGGTGGAATGACGATAGAATAAGGCTTAGCCTTTTTATCGCCTGAAGGCTTGAAAACATCAGCGTCAAGCCATTTTTGGTAACGACCAGCCTCAACCTCGGCTGGATTGTATTTAGGTGAAAGTTCTTTAGACATTATTTTATATCCTTTTCTAATTTCTTTATTTTTTCAATGTAAAAATTTTCTATTCTTCTAAAATTTGTAATATATCTAAATAACCAAATAATAGTCGGAATTATCAACAGTAATAATAATCTATTTGTAATATAATTTGCTGTTATTCCGAATATCGTAGGTATATCTATTAATTTATTACCTAATATAACAACATGAATTGTACAAAAAATATACGGAGTAAATAATAATAAATAAATTAAACATTTCTTACAACTTAAATTCTTATCATATTTTATACGCTCTATGTTCAATAGCTTTAAAAAACGTTTTTGGAACAATATCAGAAATAGATTTAATGGAAATATGAATACTATTATAATTCCGAGTAGATTATTTAAGAATTTTTCGACAGTATCATTTGATGTAATTGCTAAGCCATAGTCCGAATAAGAAAAAGTGAAGAAACTATATATTGTAAACAAGAATAATAAAAAATTTATTAACAGAAAAAAAGCATCTTCATAATTATTATAAATTTCTCTTTTACTTCTCTCCCAATCATATTTTAAAAGTAGTTCTAAGTACTTAGTTATTCTATTCACATTCTTAGTTGAATAATCAAATTTATCAACTAATTTCCAAATATGCCCATCACTGATATAAAATTCATAATTATTTTCTTTAATATTTCTACCATATGGATTTAACTGCGTTTCGAGTCTATTTATTGCAGAGTATCTGTTATTTTCACTCAATAAATCAACTATAATTAACTTAATTTCCCTTCTCCACTCTGAACGTTCTTTTGTTATGAATTCTAACCTATTTTTCTTGCTGTTATTTACAAACACTAAAACTGCACTTAGTACAGCTCCTATACCAGCTCCACTGATCAGAGTAATAATTGGGCTTATTTCCAATTTTCCACCTCACTTTCTAAAGTCAATTAATCCCAACTGTTCGATTTTCTCAAACAGTTCAACTAACAGTTTAAACTCCCCCACTCACTCCTCAGCAAGCCATATATCAGACTGTCACAGCGGTTTCCTTGAACATCTTTACGGTCTCGGATGCGAGCTTCGAGGATGAAACCAAGCTTCTCTGCGACTCGTTGACTTTGAATGTTATATCCAAAGCAAGTTAGTTCAATCTTGTGAAGACCAAGTTCTTTAAAAGCCAGATCAATCAAGGTACGCGCAGCTTCTGGCACATAACCACAGCCCCAATAGTCTGGGTGCAAGGTATAGCCGAGCTCAAGAACATCATCTTCGTGACGGTGATTGAAGTCAACAGAACCAATGACTTTATCAGTTCCCTTGACGACAATTCCATAACCAGCTGGGAGATTTTCCTTTTGATTACGCTCAGGAAGGATATGCTCCAGATAATAAATCTCATCTTCCAAGGTCTTGACAGGTGGAAAACCTGCTGGGTAAGAAACTTCTGGACGACTAGCATAATCAAAGATATCCTCAGCATCCGCCACTGTACGGACTCGTAAAACGAGACGTTCTGTTTCGATTTTATCTGGCAACTCAGCTCTTGTCATCTGTCTTCCTCGCTTTCTTAATGAAGCTTCCCATAGAATCAACTCGGTCATCTAAATAGCGATAAACGCGCTGGTGGCCATCCCCCATAAAGTAAATCGGCGCAAAACGGTCATTTTTAAAATGCCCCTTGTCATCTAAAAGTTCTGGATTAGCTAGTCGTTCGATAATCTTGGCAAAGATATGACAGATTCCATCTTCCTCGATAATCCTATCTACCTGACAATCCAAAACGACTGGACAAGCCTCTAAAATCGGTGCCTGAGTCTGTTCAGAAATCTCGTAGTCTAGCCCCAGGTGTTTCAATTTCTCTCGATGACTGATAAAACCAGCCTGCTCCATCTCGAGCATGAGATTTTCATCAGGGATATTCACAGTAAACTTCTGGTAATGCTTGATTTGCTCAGCCGCATTTTCCTCAGCACCAACACCAATGACTAGCCAATCTCCCAAACTATAGGAGGAGCTACAGGTCGTAATATTGTGCCCAAAATTCTGATCCTGATACCCCAAAATGAAGATAGGGAAACCATAGTAGAGTTTACTTGTTTTAAAAGATTGCTTCATAACAACCTCCTTTTACTAAGACGCAAAAGAAAAGCCCTGCCATCTACATGACAGGGACGAATGTGTTTATCCGCGGTACCACCCAATTTCGGGCAGCTGCCCGCAACTCTCGTCTTTAAAACAAAAAGACACTTTTATTTCAATTTTTCATCCATTAGCAACTAGTTTTGACACATTTGTGGACTTCTCAGCGCCGCCACTTTCTGTAAAATGTGGGATTCAAAACACCTCTAATGGCTCTATTGTAGCAAGATTTTTTCGGAAATGCAAGGCTCAAGAAAGATTACTTGAACTTGATGCCATTTTCTTTCAATTTCTTGATGGTAGCTGGGCCGATTCCTTTTAAGGCAAGGAGTTCTTTTTCAGTCCAGTTTTTGAAATCTGAAGCAGACTTAATTCCTTCGTCGTAGAAAGTTTTGGCACGATCAAGTGGAAGTCCACCCAAGTTTGCTGCAAAATCTTCTACAGAATTGGCTACTTTTTGAGCTTGCTCTTTGGTAGCTTCTACTGCTTGTTCAACTTTTTTAGAAACAGCCTTACCAGCTTCGCTCGCTGACTGCTCTGCACGTTTCACGACTTTCTTTGTCTCTTCTACAACCTTAGTCACAGTACTTGAAAAGGCACCTGCGCGACGGAGGCTATTTCGTAATTGTTTTTTACGATTGAGTTTCTTTGACATGATAAAATCCTTTCAATAAAAAACCCCTGTTCTGACAAGGATTTAATATAAATATTCTATCAAGATTTTGGTAAAAAATCAAGAACCTATCTCGTTTAATAATTCCGCTCACCAAACAAACCTTCTGGTAAATCATGGAATCCTTTACCTGCCTTGAAATTTTCAAATTTTCCAAGCAAGAACTGATAAGCATCCAAGCGGCTTTCGTAACGAATCATGGCGTCTTTGGCACGCTCGTCTTGGTCTTCTTCGTAGACTTTTTGGCTTTCCTTGTGCGCCATGTCGTTGATCATAATCTGGGTATTGACCCAAGCTTCAAATTCCTTCATAAATTCTTGTTCGTAACTCATTTTTTCTCCTTATTCTAATCCACGGAAATAGTCCGTATCAATCTCTCGGTAGGGCTGGATATCCTGAACATACTCCAGCACTCCTTGGAATTCTCCGTTTTCATCGTGTACTGCGGCATAGGTGATGTGGACAAACTTGCCTCGCGACTCAGACTTGAACCACATTTCATACTTGTCCTTGGTTCCCTCACGAAGACCCTTCATGATAGTTTTGACCTTGTCCAAGTACTTAGGTGGATGACAGAGTTCAACATTGCGCCCGACTTGGGACGACGTCCGTTTGAAAATCATCTCGTCAGCCGGCGTATTGTCATTGTAATACTGGAAAATATCGTCTTTATTGACAAAGGTAATCTCCATAGGGAGGTGATTGAGGATCAGATTAGCCTGCTCGACTGAAAGATAGCCATTCCCAAAAGCCTGTTGACTATGGCGGTCCAGCACTGCTTCCTTTTCCTTAGGGGTAAAGGTAATGGTAAACTGTCCTTCTGGCGTATCGATAACTTGTTGAACTTGACCCTCTGCCGTATCTAGCTGTACAGACTCCTCTGCAATCTTTTCCTCAATAAAGCTCTGTCGTTCTGGTACCCATTTCTCAGACGGACGGATGATGGCATAACCATAGGCATCGCTCTCCTCCGCAATCTGAAGCCAGTCATCCTGAGTAAAGGATTCAAGGAGAATCATAAGAAGGATGGACTCTTCCTTGAAAATCATACTTTCAAACTCTGTCGCAAAGGCTTCAAAAACTTCTTTTACACTGCGAATCGACACTTCTGACAATGACTTGGCTGTCGCTAAAGCTGTTTGAAAGAGTTCCCTAATCTGATCATCCACTCCCCACATGACCTTAGGAGGTGAATCGTGACCATAGCGCTCCATGATGGGGAAGAAGAGCTCTTCCTTACGCTGGTAGTGGATGTCAAATTGCCCCACAAGTCCCATTTGACGCACCAAACCCTTGCGCATCTCCGCAAGCATTTCTTCATCTTCCATAGACTCATAAGTATCTAACAATCTCCGAATGCGAATCAAGGCCGCACGGAGGGCCAGATTTTCTTCCTTAAAGACACGAACTGGGTGCCCAGGATGCTCGGTATCCTCTACTTCGACACCCTTAACAGCATTTTTAAAAAGATTGGCATGGACATCACAGAGTTCCATGACATCTTCAAAGGTAACACCTGAGTCTGAGTTCATCAACTCGTGCTCCATGAGAGAAATCTCGATGGCTGACACACCTGTAAAGGTCGCATCAAAACGCTCCTGAACTGACTCAGGAGAGGCACCATTGTGCAATTCTAACAAAATATCCCGTAGGATATGAATCCGTTCATCTGCCATTAATCTAATCCAATCACTTCGTAACCATTTGCTTCCAGCGTGCGGACAATCTTGTCCATAGGAGTTCCTTCAAGCTTAGAACCCTGTTTGAGTGATACTTTACGACCAACTGTATTGCGCATCAAGGGATTGGCAAGGGGTTTAAATCCAAGCTCCACTAGAATTTCCAAGACTTCTGGATGCTTGTCCACCACTTCTGCAACGGGAATTGACACATCGATGATATTGTCCATGACGACCTCCATTGTATGTTCTAAAATGATTTTACTGTTTTTATTATACCACAAGGAAAGAGATTAAAAAACTAGCAGTGGAGTTCCTGCTAGTTATCTGCGACTTGAATTACGACCTAAATAAGTTTAAAGAGCCAATCCAATATCTTAAATACTATCTTGTAAAACAGCAATTGGACTGTAAAAGAGATGATCATCCAAAAGAATTTCAAAATCCCAATAATCGGTTTAATAAAAATAATGGCAAGAAGTCCCCAGAAAAATTTCATTCTCTCTCCTCTGGCTTGATGAGCCATCGAGCCGTATCCATTAACTTGTCTGCAATAAAAAGTTTCCCTAGACCGACAACAATATTGTCATCTTTCTTTATCGTTTTCATTACTTTTACACCTTGCACGGTCAAAAAGTAATTCCCGTAAATTTTAGCAAAAGCTTTGATAGGATTCATATTATCTTTCCTCTTTTAACTACACTTTCAAAATATTAACGATACCAGCCTTGCTGGCCATTTCTGAAAAATCGCTTTATTTCACTTTTCCAATCCCTATACTATCATACAAGCTAAATTTAATAAAGCTTTTTAATAATTTTTAAGTCTAGAAAGATTTCCCAGTATGTTTTATAGCCATTTCTCCACCAAAAAAGAGGGTTACCCCTCCTTCTTAGTTCTTATCCAGATTGCGTAGCATCTCGTCAATCTTGTTTCCATACTCGATGGACTCGTCTTTGACGAAGGTCAAATCTGGGATTTTGTACAATTTCAAATTGCGACCAAGTTCACGTTTGATGGTACCAGTTGCTTTTTCAAGCCCGATTTGAGCTTTTTGATTATCTGAAGCAAGGTTACTCAAAATGGTGTAGTAAACCTTGGCAACAGACAAGTCACCCAGCATCTGAACATCTGTGATGGTCACACCTTGGACACGCGGATCACGGACTTTCTTTTGCAAAATCTCATTGACTTCACGCTTGATTTCCATGCCCACACGATCCGTACGGAAATGATTTGCCATGATATTCCTTTCTCTACTTTGAACCAAAAGCTAGGCCAGCAGACCTAGCTATTTTTATTAGATAGAGGAACTAGAGCCATTTGAATCTAGGAAACAAGCCTTAGATAGAACTGAGGTTCATCAAGGCGATGTTGACGACGAGTCAAATCGGCTATCGTTTCTCTATTATCGTTTGATTTCTTCCATGACGTAGGCCTCAATCACATCATCCATCTTGATATCATTGTAGCCATCGATCATCAATCCACCTTCACGACCGTTTGTAACTTCTTTCACGTCGTCTTTGTAGTGTTTCAAGCTTGCGAGTTCGCCATCATAGATAACAACACCGTCACGGATAACACGGACTTTAGAGTCACGGGTAACCTTACCGTTGATAACCATGAATCCACCAATAGTTCCCACTTTAGACACCTTGAAGGTTTCACGAATAACTGCTTCACCGATAACTTTTTCTTCGAATTCTGGATCAAGCATCCCTTTCATAGCTTCTTCCATCTCTTCGATAACCTTGTAGATAATGCTGTGGAGACGGATTTCCACATCGTCAGCTTCTGCTTGTTGACGAGCTTGTGGTGTAGGGCGTACGTTGAAACCAACGATAAAGGCATTTGAAGCTTCGGCAAGGGTCACGTCAGATTCATTGATAGCACCGACCGCTGAGTGAACGATGGTAACTTTAACACCTTCCACATCGATTTTTTGAAGTGAGGCAGAAAGGGCTTCAACAGAACCTTGTACGTCGGCCTTAATGATAACGTTAACTGATTTGAGTTCACCAGCTTTAAGCGTATCAAAGAGGTTTTCAAGGCTGACACGTTGGGTAGCTTGACGTTGTTTCATAAGGGCACGTTTAGCACGTTCTTCACCTGCTGCACGCGCAGATTTTTCATCTTCGTAAACAGCAAAGTGGTCACCCGCCATCGGTGCTTCGTTCAAACCTGTGATAGAAACTGGTGTTGATGGGCCTGCAACCTTAACACGACGACCAAGATCATTGGTCATAGCACGGACACGACCGAAGGTATTTCCGACAACGATTGGATCTTGAACATTCAAGGTACCTTGTTGAACAAGAAGGGTTGCGACCGCACCTTTTCCTTTATCCAAGCGAGCTTCGATAACTGTACCGATCGCACGAACTGTTGGATCTGCCTTGAGTTCTTGGATTTCAGCCACAAGAAGGACTGTTTCCAACAATTCTTCGATGTTTTGGTTGAATTTAGCCGAGATTTCAACAAATTCAGAATCTCCACCCCAAGCAGTTGACATAACACCATGCTCTGCCAATTCACCGATAACGCGTTCTGGGTTGGCACCTGGTTTATCAATCTTGTTAATGGCTACGATGATTGGAACGTTGGCCGCTTTTGAATGGTTGATGGCTTCGATTGTCTGAGGCATAACCCCGTCATCTGCCGCTACGACCAAGATCGTAATATCGGTAACAGATGCACCACGCGCACGCATAGATGTAAAGGCCGCGTGTCCTGGTGTATCAAGGAAGGTAATCTTCTTGCCATTTTCCACGATTTGGTAGGCACCAATATGCTGAGTGATACCACCTGCTTCACCTGTCGCAACACGAGAGTTACGAAGGGTATCTAGAAGTGTTGTTTTACCGTGGTCAACGTGTCCCATGATAGTTACAACTGGTGGACGCTCAACCAATTCATCTTCATTGAGATAACCATCTTCGACAAAGAAACGTTCGATATCGGCATTATCCACTTCAACTTTTTGTTTGGCTTCGATACCATAATCCACCATGAGGAGTTCAATTGTTTCCCCATCCAAGGATTGGTTTTGTGTGGCCATGACACCCATCATGAAAAGTTTCTTAACGATTTCAGCTGGTTCACGTTTGATACGTTTTGCGATTTCCGCAACGGTCATACCATCTGTATATTCAAATTCTGTTGGCAATTCATGGAATTTACGCTCTGTAACAGGTTTTGGAGTCTGATTACGGTTGTTCTTGTTATTGCCTTTTTTGTTCTTTTTGTTGTTATTCCAGTTACTATTCTTTTGATTTCTCACTTGATTTTGACTACTTCGATTCTTTTGTTGTTTTCTAGGACCATCTTCTTCGTGATCATAATCGTCACGATTTTTGTCTGGTCGAGCTTGTTTTTTACGACGTGTATCCACTGCAGCTTCTTTTTTCTCAGGGACGACTTCAACCACTACTTGAACTTGCTGTGCTTGTTGCGCTTGTTCAGCTAACTTAGCCACTTCTTCAAAGATTTCCTCTGGCTCCTTGCGTTTGTTTGCTTGGGCCAAGGCTTCTTTGGCAGCCTGAGTCTGTTTGAAACGTTCCTCACTTGAACGTGCGTACTCTGCATTTTGCTCTGCTTTTAGGGCTGCTGCACGGGCTTTAAAGTCAACACGTGGAGCCGCTTGATTTGAACGTTTGTCCTCTTGTTGACGGCGCTCATTACCACGATTTTGCTGACCTTGCTGTTTCTTAGCTTGGTCGTTAAAACGGCGATTGTCGCGGTTGCCTTGACCTTGTTTTCCACCATTGCGACCGTCGTTTTTCTGACGGTTCCCGTTTTGTTGTTGGTCACGGTTATTGCCCTTATTTTGCTTACGTCGTTCTGCCTGCTCTTTGGCACGGGCTTCACGCTCAGCCTTGAAATTACGACTTTGCGGTTTAGCTGCTGCTTTTTCTGTTTTAGGAGCAACTGGTTCAGCCGCTTTTGCCTCTTCCTTAGCTACAGCTGGTTTAGCTGGTTCAGATTTCTCGGCTTTCTTTTCTGCACTTGCTTTTGGTGCTGCAGGTTTTGTTTCTGCTTTCGGAGCAGCTGCAGGCTTAAAGCTGGCAGCGATTTTTGCAGCGATAGCTTCTTCCACACTTGATGAGTGGCTTTTCACATCCAAGCCCAACTCTTTTGCACGCGCTACAACTTCTTTACTTTCTTTTCCAAGTTCTTTTGCGATTTCGTACAATCTTTTCTTAGACAAATCATGTCCTCCTCTTCTATTCCATAAGAGACCTCATTTTCTTTGTAAATCCAGCATCTGTTACAGCCAAAACCTTTCTCGATTTTCCGACTGCTATGCTTAATTCCAGTGTTGAAAACACGGTTACAATTTCTATTTGATAATAATGACTTTTATCTTGAATCTTCTTGGTTAGATTGTGTCCAGCATCATGGGCTAGAAAGACCAACTTGGCCTTGCCGTCTTGAATGGCCTTGACCACCAATTCTTCACCCGATATGATACGCCCTGCTCGCTGAGCGAGTCCCAAGAGATTGCTTATCTTTTGCTTATTCAAGTCCTAACTCTCTTCTTTTCACTTTGTGATCCACATAAGCGATCAACTCGTCATAAAAGCTTTCTTCCACTTCCATGCTAAAGCTGCGGTTAAAGACTTTCTTCTTTTTCGCCTCTAGGGCTTCTGCATTGTCTAGCTTGATATAAGCGCCACGGCCATTGGCCTTGCCTGTCGGATCAATAAAGACTTGCCCTTCCTTGTTCTTGACAATGCGGAGCAAATCACGCTTATCAATCACTTCATTGGACACAACAGACTTGCGCAAAGGGATTTTTCTCGTTTTCATCTTTCCCTCCTCTAGCAGCTTTTATTCTTCTACAGTATCGTTTTCTGCTTCCAAATCTACCGAACCAGCTTCTTCCATAGCTTCAAATTCGCTAGCAGACTTGATATCGATACGGTAACCAGTCAAATGAGCCGCCAAGCGAACGTTTTGCCCACGACGACCGATAGCAAGAGAAAGCTTGTTATCAGGAACAACCACCAAGGCACGTTTGCTGTCGTTTTCGTCAAAGATAACTTGGTCAACCTCTGCAGGAGCGATGGCATTGTAGATGAATTCAGCTGGATCTGCTACCCACTCGATAACGTCGATGTTTTCTTCGATTGGCACCATACGATCATTCTTAGCATCGTAACGAGCTGGGTGGAATTTGCTAGTAATCTTCTTGATATTAGCCCCACCACGTCCAACGATTGTACCGATAGCGTCCACGTTTGGATTGTGGCTACGAACGGCAACCTTCGTACGGTCACCAGCTTCACGAGCCACGCTCATGATTTCAACAGTTCCATCATAAACTTCTGGAATTTCTTGCTCCATCAAGCGTTTGATCATTTCTGGATGGCTACGGCTAACAAAGACGTTGACACCACGAGGGTTGTCTTCAACCTTGTAAACATAGACTTCAATACGATCATGAGAAGCAAAAACTTCTCCAGGAATTTGGTCTTGTTTTGACAATTGGGCTTCGATGCTGCCAAGGTTGACATAGATAAAGCGGTTGTCAAAGCGTTCTACTGTACCAGACATGATTTCTTGCTCATGCTCTTTGTAAGTATTGTAAGTGATGGCACGTGTTTGCTTGCGCATTTTTTCCATGATAGTTTGTTTGGCAGATTGGGCTGCTACACGACCAAACTCAGCAGGTGCTTCTTCAAACTTGATTTTATCACCCAGTTCATAGGCTGAATTGATGGCAAGAGCATCTTTCAAGCTGATTTCCAAACGGCTATCAAATACTTCATCAACAACTTCACGAACAGTGTAAACGGTAAAGTCACCTGTTTTTTCGTTAAAGTCAATGGCTACGCTGTCTGACTGACCATAGCGTCTGCGATAAGCGGAACGAAGCGACTCTACTACTGCGTCGATGATATCTTCTTTTTTGATTCCCTTGTCTTCTTCCAAAATGCGGAAGGCCTCTAGCATTTCTTTACTCATGTTTTCTTCACTTTTGAATTCTCAAAAGCTATCCTTTCTTTTTCTATAATTTAACTGCTAAACGTGCTTTTGATACTAAACTGTATGGAATTTGGACGGTTTTCTTACGCGTCTTGTCCATATATTCCATAGTCAACTCGTCCTCTTCGAAGGCCAACAAGGTTCCTTCAAAGACCTTTTGCTTATCGATGGCTTGGTAGAGCCCGACATGGATGTATTTCCCAACCGCTCCAGCGACGGCATCCTTGGTTTTCAAAGGGCGTTCCAAGCCTGGACTGGTGATTTCTAGGAAATATTGTTCTGGGAAGGGATCTGGCTTGATGGTGTCTAGGACAGGACTGATCATTTCTGTCAAGTCTGCCGTGTCGTTCAAGGTAATTCCTTCAGGTTTATCTACAAAAATACTGAGAATCATGTCACTGCCAATCTTTCCATACTCGATATCCACGAGTTCGAAAGGAGCTTCTATGACAGGTTCTACAACTTCTCTGACTAATTCTACGATTGTTGCGATTGCGTCCACCTCCTCATAAGCAAGAGGCGAAGATATTTCCCCGCCTCTCTTTCTCATATTCTTACTATTAAGTATAGCACGTTTGCCAACTTATGTAAAGCAAAAGCACTTATACAGCCTGATTTTAGGCTATTTCTTAAAATTCTGCCTCAACTCGGTAGATAACTTGACCCTTGTTGGAGAATTTTTGCTCGTATTCTGTCATGACATTGCCTTCAAAATCGCTGGCATGTAAATCAAGCCAGACACCATTGAGCTTCATGCCATACTGAGAAAAGCTCACTAGGCTGTACTCAAACAAGCCACGGTTATCCGTCTTGAAATGAATTTCTCCATTTTTAGGCAAGATACGCTTGAAGGTATCCAAGAAGGTTTTGTAGGTCAAACGACGCTTTTCATGGCGTTTTTTAGGCCATGGATCTGAAAAGTTCAGATACAAGCGATCAATCTCACCGTCTTCAAAGTAGTCTGTCAAGTCAGAACCATCCACCCACAGAAGCTTGATATTAGGCACTCCAACTTCAAGCACCTTGTCCAAAGCGTAGCTCAAAACAGACTTTTGAATATCAATCCCGATATAGTTGATGTCAGGGTTTTGCTTGGCCATACCTGAAACAAAGGCACCCTTTCCACTTCCAACTTCCACATGAATGGGATTGTCATTGCCAAACAAGTCCCGCCATTTTCCCTTGGCTTCCAAGGGATTGAGGACCACATACTGGGGATTTGCCTCTAGTAATTCTGTTGCCCCTTTACGATTTCTAACTCTCATCTTCTCTTTCCATACTTGTCTCGGAAGTGACGCAAGCCATGAATCTCCCGATTAACATTTTCTAAATCTTGGTTCATATAATACTTGGAAATCTGGCTCAAGTAAGATAATTGACCGTACCAATACAATTTATTTAATACCGTTTGATTGTACTTGTAACCGTAGTAGGTTAACCACTCCTTCCACTGATGTTCTGGAATATAATGGCAGAGCATATGGGCCACATCAAACATGCGGTCGGTCAAGCGAACCGAATCCCAATCTACCAAATAAATCAAGCCACTATCTGTCTCAATCCAATTACTATGTCGTACATCTCCATGGACAATGGTCGCATAGTCCTCTCTAAATCCTGGAATAGTCTGACGTAAATCAGCCATCACTTCACTGATAAAATGATTTTTACGCAAAGCATCTGGAGCCGTTTCCTGCCAAGACTGTAGTAAATCTACAGGTGTTTCCATGGCATAGCCCAAACGACTCAACTGTGTCATCAACGGACGTGAGCGATGTAGGCGGGTTAAAATATTGACGATTTGCTTACGATTCATATCATAGGGGGTCAATATCTTGCCTGTCAACCATTCTTGAGCACACATATCACGCCCATCTGCCAAACGGCGACTCCATAATAATTGTGGAGCAATTTGTTCTCTAGCTAGACCAGGTAGGATTGGAGAGGTGTTCATTTTTACAAAGATGCGCTTCCCATCAGGATAGCTACCCATATAAGCCTTGCCACTTTTCCCAGGTATGGGAGTCAGTGTTAGCTCATTATCACCCAAATCCATTTCTTTCCTCCGTATAAAGTTTCCTTACTATTCTACTAGTTTTTAGCCTATTCGTCAACCGCTCCACACCCGATTCTCAAAGAAAAGCCTCTGGATTGGCTTGGGTATCATTATAGAAAGAAAAGGCAAGCACTATCTTCTGCTTACCTTTCATGATTTTTATAAATAATATAAGAGTGGCCAAGCATTGTAAAACATGTGAACTAGAGTAGAAACCCATAGGTTTTGGCTCTTTTTATAAGCAAAGCCCAGTAACAAGCCCCCAAGTAGATAAAAAATAAATGAAGGGACATTAGAAGGTCCATGCATGAAAGAAAAGAGAGAGGAAGTTAGCCCAAGCCCTAACCAAGAATTGTCAAAAACAGCACCTTGAAGAAGTCCTCTGAAAATGAGTTCCTCCTGGATGGGGCCAAAAACTGAGGTAGTCAAAATCAAAGACAGGGAAATTCCTCTGCTGACTTCCGCCAAGTGTTGAACTCCTGCGCCAGAAGAAACAGCGAAGAAATGAATATAAACCAGTGTCTCAAGTACACTTAGAAGAAAGATTACAACGAAAAGCAAAAGTTCTTTCTTGCTTAACATCCCAAAAGAAATCATTTCAAACTTTCTAGCATAAGCAACACTCAGCGAAGTTACTAGAAGACTTACAATAATCAATTCAGATTCATTTTGAAAAAAATCCCCGTAGTTAATCGTATAAGGAACTGTAATGACGATTAGTAATACTAAAAATCCAAAACAAAAGGCATGACATTTATTGAAAATGGCCATAAAACTATCCTCCTCAACAAACTCCCCTACAACTCATCCTTTAACTCTAGTCTTTCCAAAACAAACCATTTGAGTATCCAAAATACGATCGCATAACCAGCCCCTAAGAATATAGCCATTAAAGCTAGCATGGGATTCAGGAAATAAAAGACCACCACAGATACAAAGGTTAGCACAAAAACATTGAAGGCAATGGTGTCAGAAGCCAAATCTAGAATATAGGGCGTCAACCAATCTAGGGTTTTTGAATCTAGGAAAAATAAGTGTTTATACATGATGACCTCCTCTTGTCAAGCTCTACTGCTGTAAGATTAAGAAGACAGTTTGTTCTTTTTAAGACTGACCTGACTACTAGATAATAGATACATTAAGGCATTAAGGACAATGAAAATATGGCCATAGAATAAAATCAACCTCACATCCAAACCAAGATAAAGTTTGACCATCAAAAAGATGAGCAAAAGAATTTGAAACCATACCGTTTTTCCAAAAATAAATTTAAAGCGGTTTTGAATGTCTACTTCCTTGATTTTTACCGCCACCCCTTTATTAACAAGAAGGAAAATGCCTGCTTCAAACAAGCCACTGTAGAGAACAATCCATCCAATCGAGACATTAGAGATTTGTAAAAATGTCCCTAAAAGAATATCCAACATACTACTCAAGAAAATAACAAGAAATAATCTGTATTTCATATTAAATACCTCCATTCATTTATTTCACGAACGGTTTAATAGAAGCTTCTAATCAAAAATTCTGTCAGAAGAGGAAGACAAACTACTTTTTATAATACTTCAAGCCCCAAATGAGTAGAAGCATAATAATCAAGCAGAGAATAGCGCCAATATAAGCGATTAGTTGTTGATAGGATTCTCCTGCTGTGATACCTCTATACAAACAAATAATAGACATAAAACCTGTCAAACCGATAAACATGAGTTGATTGGTTCTAGGACTAACCAAATCATCATCTTCAAATTCTCTTATCCTCATTTCCCTAGTGAGGTAAACAGTGACCAAAATAGAAGCCAAGTTGATAACCACTAAGAGAAATTGGAAAACTAAGGAAAAATTTAAAAACTGACGAGATAGAAATAGATAAGTGGAGACAAGTAAGGGCAACTGACCTAGGAACAATCTCGCAAGGAAGATGTTCCGTTTTTTAGCAAGAAAAGTTTTCATTTCTTTGCTCCTTTCTTTTTAGTTAAAGCAAGATATATTATAACCGCAATTATATAGGCTATGGTATAAAATAGATGATACCAAATACTCTCCCTAAGCGGATAAAGAAAGATGGACATGATTAGATACAAGATGAAAATGACAAGTATTTTTTTCTTCATAAGATTTCCTCCTAAATGTTTGTTGAGCTAGAACCTTTACACTATTAGTATAGCACTTATTTTGACCTTGGATCACTCAAATCACAAATGGTCATCAAAACATCTTGAATTGTAAAAAATTTAAAAAGCAAGCATGAAAAACATACTTGCCCTAGGGGAATTTAACAACGTAAAGACCTAACTATTCACCCTTACTTCCTTCTGTTCTCATATATTCTCATAATCGCAACAAGGATACAGGCTGTCCCGCTTGCCAAAACCAGGAGGGTAATGATAATGTTGAGAATTTCAGGCGTCCTCTCTATTCTGTTGACAAGACGGACTAAAGACAATACTGTCAATAAGAGTAAAGCTACTGACCCTGTCCGAATTAAAGAAGCCATTCGGTTCTCAACCGCATACAAAAATGATGGTAACATAACACAGGCTATAGCAATCACAAACAGATTACTCCCCGTTTCTTCTCCCTTGTTCACCACGGAAATCATGAGAAGATTCGATGCTATAATCAACGTAGAACAGATGATAAAATAGGATTTCTTATTCATTTAATATACCTCGCATACTATAGTATTTTAATTGATGACTACAGGCAGTACTTCTTTCCACAAATCTTCTAATCATCAACTGACATCGAGTGAACCGTTAAAACCTGACGAAAGACTTGATTTTGGCAGGTGGTATTTAGACTGGTATTGGGATGGCTTTCCACAATTTTCATGACGGTATAGAGACCAACTCCTCTCTCCTCCCCTTTAGAACTGGCTCCAAAGGAGAAGATTTCAGAAATATCGATCCCCTCTTCTTTAATGGAATTTTCAATGATAAAGGTCTCCTGTGCTCCATTTTTTAAAAAAGCGATTGAAACGTGAGGTTGACTGGCCTCTACACTAGCTTCAATAGCATTGTCACAAAGGATAGACACAATGGTTAGAAAATCAAGCAGACTCATCCCCTCAACCTGAATCTCCTCAGGAACTTCGACATTAAAGATAATCTTCTTATCCCTAGCTTTTAGAAATTTCCCTGCTAGAAGACTTTTGAGGGCTTTATCACGAATATTTACCAATCGACCAAGGTCATATTTATTGTCCTGCAATTTTTCACTAGAATCCTTTAAGACCGAGTCGTAGACCTCTTTTATCTGCTCCATATCCTCCTCTTCAATGCCCAGACGTAAGCTGGTCAAAAGGTTGGTGTAGTCATGGCGAAAACTCCGTACTTCCTTGTAAAGTTCCTCTATATGCCGACTATAGCGTTCCATATCTCTGTAGCGCAAGGTCTGCTCTTGGTCCAATCTCTCATGGAGTTTGTCCTTCAAATAGGTATCCAGTTTCTTGATAACCCCCATAAAAAAGAGTAGGTAAAAGACTAGGATGAGATGGCGAACAGTCTTTGATTGGATATCGTATACATATTCAAAGTAAGATAGACTTTCCATGACTAAAAAGTAAGCCCCCATTATCCAGTTAATCGTAGTCAGGGACTGTTGAAAACCTTTATCTAGAATATCATTTCTCAAGCTAGTAAAATCATAGTCCAACCATTTCAAAAAGACTAATACTATGAAGCAAACGAATAGCATAATCAACAAAAAGAGAGGATTTCCATCTCCATCTACAATCCCTTGCCCCAAAAATGGAAACACAAAATAGGAGAGACTTCTGTAAAAGATATCCATCAATACAATTGGAAAGAGACCATAAAAGAAAAGGAGTCTTTTAGAAAGCCCTCTTAACAATAAGAAAGACAAGCTGAGGCCGAACAAGGGTTCTATAAAGTATGACAGATAGTCAGTCAAGACTAAATAATTAAAAGTTGTAACAATTGCTGCTAGAAGAAATTTTAGAAGAAAGCCCTTAAAAATTTTATCTATAGTGAAACTAATTCCATCTACCTTAAAGAACATGATAATTTCTAGCCCAATAATAGCTAGTGAATACAATATCATCCAAAAAATATACATAAATTCTCCTCACTTAGTGTAAGTTATTGATGGCCTCAGACACTTCTCTGACCTTATAACGCGCAATCATACAGCTTCCTCCATTGGGAAAGAAAAGGAGTTTTTCTTTCTTATCCAAACGAACTACATTGGCAGGATTGATCAGAAAAGAGCGGTGGCACTGCAAGAGACGAGGCTCCTGCTTGAAAACCTCCTCTAGACTCGCTGTAAATTCCAGCCTGTCTGTCTTGGTATAGAGAATAACACGATGGGCTCTGGGCGACGTTTCGAGATAGTAAACCTCTTTAAAAGGATACTGGAATTGGGCAAATTTTGATTTAAAGTAAAAGCAATCTTCCGCCAGACTTTTACTATCTTGACTATTGGCATAGAGAAGGGCTGTCTCGATTCGAGATTCAAACTCCTCTGCCGAAAGGGCCTTATCAATGTAGTCCAAAGCAGACACTTGGTAGCGAAAGGACAGGGGCATAAACTCCGAGTGAGTCGTCACAAAGACGATGAGAGCATACGGATCCCGATCCCGAATCTTTCTAGCCACTTCCAGCCCCTTCATCTCCTCATTTCGAATCTCAATGTCCAAAAAGAATAGCTGATGCGCTCCCTTCTCATGCACCTCTGCCAGCAGTTGGTCCGGCTTACCAAAAACTTCAAAAGAACTGGGAGTGATATGATGTTCCTTCAAGAGTTTCTCAATCGTCGTTTCAATCCTAGTCTGCTGGGAAAAATCATCTTCTAAAACAAATATTCTCATCTTCTTACTCTCCTTGTTTCAATTTCTTCCTAAAAAGAGAATAGCAAAAATACTCTGACACAAGCCCACCAAATCTTAAACAGGCCTTCAAAGCTCCTGAAAGGTGTCTTCTTCCTCAAATAAGCATGATAACCTTACAACTATTTTATCATAAAATCTTAACAGGACCATTCAGGAAATTTCAAGTACAATTAAAGATTTTATGGTGAAAAAGGAGATAAAAGTGATAGACTAACAGTATCAAAACACAATTGCTAGAGGTAAGACTGGCACACAGATTAAAGGAGGAATTCTCATGACAGATACAGACCCCATCAAAAGAGCTCAGACTTTGATTACTGACTTAAACAAAGCCTACCAAGCATGCAAACAGTCAACAGCTGACGACGTCCGCTTTCAAGAACAACTAAACTCTATTCTTGGCTTTCTAGCCAAGGCTGAGACAGTGGATAATCGAGTCTTGATTGAACTGGAAAAATTTTACCAGACTTCCAGTCTTCTCATGGGGCTCAGCGCTCTCAATCCAGATGCTCCTACTCGCGCCGCTTGGCGGGCCTATGACCGTTTCCACTTTGACCAAGTCAAGACCAAGTTGAGTCTCTACGGTCCAACCATTCTCTTTTAGAAAATAAAAGAAGCTGAGCCAAATTAAACTCAACTTCTTTTTTAGTATCATATAAGTACGTTTTAGTCCTGCATCTGACGGTTGATCTGATAAGGCAAATACAAGACTAGTAAAACCAAACCAGCTCCCAGCAAGGCTAGAAGGGCAAGTTTTTCTTGGAAGGTAATCAACCCGACAACTAATTCCACTACTAATACCAAACTGGTCAATCCTCGGACTACAGCCTGTAAGCCTTTTTCCTTTTGCCCCTTGTCCAGTGGAAAAAGTTGGGTCAAATACTGGTAGTCAAAGGCGTGATAGAGGGCCAGCAACTGGAAGAGCAAGAGGTAGTTAAACAGGACTACTACCGCTGTTGCAATCCAAGATTGCTCGATAAAGACCTGCGCCAGCAAGGAAAGTAAGAGAAGACGAAGACTAAGGGCAAATAGGTCTCCATTTCGCAAATAGGAACGCAGATAGAGATTTTGCCAAATCTTTCCAGGCACCTTCTGAACAGCCTTTAGGATAAAGTCCAGATAGGCACGACGCTTGACGCTGTTTGAAATTCCCTTGACCTGCGTAAAGAGGGCGAAGAAACGAAGCAAGACCTGCTTGCGCTTGCTTTCTTGGGAAATGACATAGTCCCAGTTGAGACCAGTTTCAGTGAAAAATTTGCTGGATTTTTGACGAAAGAGGAAATATTTACCTACTCCCAATAAAAGCACATAGACTAGAAAAACTGGCAAGCCATAACCCATGGCTAAAAATAAGGGCGCAAATAAAAGCAAGAAAAGAGTCTGGACAAAGAGCCAAAAGACTAGAGAAATACTAGTTTGACGCTTTAGATGGAGCTTGATTTCCTCTTCACCAACCAAGAGAAAGAGCTTATCAGGAGCCTCTATGTAAGTAGCAATTCCACCCCAAAGCAAAAGTAAAATAGAAACAATCCCTACAAACAAAAGGATAGGCCAATGATTTTCAGGAAAATGCTGTAAAAGTTGACTGTACTGGTAGGCTAGAAAGCCCAGCAGAACAAGCAGGAACAAGACAAAGTGGTCATTGAGAACATAGCGCAGATAACCAAGACACTCCTTACGAAAAACCTGCTTTCTCTTTAAAAACAAGTCTTTCATAACTCCTCCTCTTTGGTCAGAGCCAAGTAAATATCATTCAAACTAGCCTCAGGCATGTCAAAAGCTTCGCGCAGTTGCAGGAGATTTCCCTTGGCACGCACTTCCCCTTTGTGGAGAATGACAAAGGCATCACACATCTTCTCCGCCGAATCCAACACGTGTGTACTCATGAGAATAGACTTACCCTTTTGCTTTTCCACTTCCAAAAGCTGAATCAAGTCTGCAATAGCCAATGGATCAAGACCAAGGAAAGGCTCATCCACGATGAAAAGACTAGGATCCACCACAAAAGCACAGATAATCATGACCTTCTGCTTCATCCCTTTTGAAAAATGAACAGGGAACCAGTCTAATTTCTGGTCCAGACGGAACATTTTTAGCAAAGGCTCCACTCTCCCAAAAGCCACTTTCTGCTCAATACCATAAGCCATAGCAACCGTTTCGATATGCTCTCTGAGGGTCAATTCCTCATACAAGCTAGGTGTCTCAGGAATATAGCCAATTTGCTTGCGGTAGTTAGTCGCGTCTTCTTGCAAGGTCAAACCGTTGATATTGATAGAACCACTATAAGGTGTCAACAAACCGATAATTTCATTAATCGTCGTCGATTTTCCAGCACCATTGAGACCAATCAGACCGACCAACTGCCCACTTTCAACAGTAAAAGACACATCTTTCAAGACAGGGACATGAACATAGCCACCTGTCAGGTTTTTAATTTCTAACATATTTTCTCCAAATCTGGTATAATGTAGCTATATTATATCAAAATTCAATACAGTAGAGGTAGATTTTATGTCAGATTGCATTTTTTGTAAAATCATTGCAGGAGAAATTCCTGCTTCAAAAGTATATGAAGATGAGCAGGTCCTTGCCTTTCTTGATATTTCTCAAGTGACACCAGGACACACCTTGGTCGTACCAAAAGAGCACTATCGCAATCTTTTGGAAATGGACGCTACCAGCGCCAGCCAACTCTTTGCCCAAGTGCCAAAAGTAGCCCAAAAAGTCATGAAAGCTACCAAGGCTGCTGGCATGAATATCATTGCCAACTGTGAAGAAATCGCAGGCCAAACAGTTTTTCACACCCACGTTCACCTCGTGCCTCGCTACAGTGCCGACGATGACCTCAAGATCGATTTTATCGCACACGAACCAGACTTTGACAAACTTGCTCAAGTCGCTGAAACTATCAAAAACGCCTAAGGAGTTGCCATGAAATTATCCAATCTACTGCTATTTGCAGGAGCTGCAGCCGGAAGTTATTTGGTCACAAAAAATCGCCAAGCCATCACAGATGAAGTCTTGAATACCACTGACCGCGTTCAAGCTATCAAGGACGATGTGGATATTATCCAAAACAGCCTGCAAATCATCGACCAGCAAAAAGAACTCATCAAGGAATACCAAGAAGACCTAACTTACAAGTTTAAAGTCTTGGAAAAGGATATCCAGACTAGACTAGCTGTCATCAAAGAAACACAGGAAATTGAAGATAAGTAAAAAGAGCCCGACGGCTCTTTTTAGTTTATAGATTTTTTAAGACTTTCCTTAGGTAATGACGGACGGTAGCGACCTTCTTTGAAGTTCCATACCTAAACTTTGAGCCTAGGTCTCAAAGTTTCCGAACACCTGAAATCAAACTGTTGCAGGTATTTTCATTACGGCGGAAAGTCTGAGAAAGTATTTGATTTATACTCAATGAAAATCAAAGAGCAAACTAGGAAACTAGCCGCAGGTTGCTCAAAACACTGTTTTGAGATTGTAGATAAGACTGACGAAGTCAGTCACATATATACGGCAAGGCGACGTTGACGCGGTTTGAAGAGATTTTCGAAGAGTATTAGTTATGAAATGGTGAATGCGTTGTCTAAATTGTGGTGTATAGTTGATGGGATATAGCTTGTTTACGCTTTAAAAAGAGCCGAGTGGCTCTTTTTACTTTATTCTCCTTCAAAGGCATCTTTAATATGGTCAAAGAAGCCTTTTTTCTTTGGATTTACTTTTAAATCACCTGCAGCTGCGAATTCTTTCAAGGCTGCTTTTTGGCGGTCGTTCAAGCCTGTCGGAGTCACGACATTAACAGTAACGTATTGGTCACCAACTACACCACCACGAAGGCTTGGTGCTCCCTTACCACGTAGGCGGAATTTCTTACCAGTCTGAGTACCCTCTGGGATAACCAATTCAACATCACCATGAACAGTTGGAATATCAACTGTATCACCAAGAGCTGCTTGAACAAAGTTGAGGTTGAGATTGTAGAAGATAGTGGTTCCTTCACGTTCAAACTTGTCGCTAGCTTCCACAGAAACCACTACGTACAAGTCACCATAAGGTCCACCGTTAAAGCCTGCTTCACCTTGACCTGCTAGGCGAATTTGTTGACCGGTTTCCACACCAGCAGGGATTTTCACATGTACGCTATGAGCTTGTTTTTCATGACCTGTACCGTGACAAGTTGTACATGGATCTTTGATTTCTTTTCCGCGACCATGACAGACATCACAGGTTACTTGGCGACGCATCATACCAAGAGGGGTCTGCGTATCGACATTAATGACACCAGCGCCATGACAGCGTCCACAAGTGACTGGACTTGTTCCTGGCTTAGCACCTGAGCCATTACATGTACGACAGCTTGCTTCACGGTTATATTTGACTTCTTTTTCAGCTCCGAAAATAGCTTCTTCAAAAGTCAAGTTCACACGATACTGGAGGTCATCCCCTTGGCGAGGAGCATTTGGATTGCGCGAAGCACCGCCTCCGCCGAAGAAACTTGAGAAGATGTCCTCAAAACCACCGAAGCCACCTGCTCCATTGAAACCGCCGAAACCACCAGCACCGCCAAAGCCACCGTTGGCACCTGCAGCACCATATTGGTCATAGGCCGCACGTTTTTGGTCGTCACTCAAAGTCTCATAGGCTTCTTGAACTTCCTTGTACTTTTCCTCAGCACCAGGCTCCTTGTTGATATCTGGGTGGTATTTTTTGGAAAGCTTACGATAAGCCTTTTTGATCTCATCTGCCGAAGCGTTTTTTGACACCCCCAGACGATCATAAAATTCAGTATTGTTCATACAAGATACTAAGAGCGAACAGAAAGCGACTGAAATTTAGGAAACCGACAAGAAATCCTGATTTCTTAGGAGGTTTATCTAATTTCCGAGCTTTCCGCTCGAGTTCAATTACGAACACCCTTATTCCTTTCTATTGATATTGTGAATCAAACCTCGATTTAGGTCGGGTTCAATTCCTTTCTTTTTATATTGAGTAAGAAATTTGGGAACCCGTGTTCAATTCCCTGAACACCTTTGTTCCTTTCTATAATTTATAAGTAAATCATTAGAGGGTATTTTCTATACTCTTCTTCACTTCATCAAACTCTTTATCCGATAGAGTAAAAATCAAATCCTCTTCAGCATACTCGTTCTGTTCTTTAAAATAGTTGTCCGTATTCTCTGCCAACCCTAAACCGAAAATCACTTTTCTTGCAAACTCTTGATGTGCAAAGCCAATAGCAGTAATGATATTTTTATCTTGCAGGACAGCTTTTGCTTTGAAATTTTCCCGAGGAAGAAATTCAAAATAGTCAAAGAAGTTTTGCCAAATTCCACCTGTAAATTTCGTGTCGTTCAACAAGCCTGCTTTCGCCAATAAAAGAGGCGCTGAAGAAATAGCTGCAATTAAGACATCTTGCTCATCGAGACCTTTCAAAAATGAAATCAATTTCTCATCCTGTAGAGCAGGCCCTATATTTACCATTCCTGGCAAAATCACACAAGAATAATCTTCTATACGGATCTGATCCAATGTTTTCGTCGGTTGACAGGACAAACCATCCTCAGAGACCACCATCGAATTCTCAGAAGCGACATAATCAATCGTGATATCAAAAGACAGAGCTAAAGTACTCGTTAAAGTGGTTATCTCATAAAGAGAAAAATTAGGATAAATGACACAAAGTACTTTTTTCATAAGCGACACCCTCTATTTTATCGAAAAACAGAGGCTGGGTTGCAACCTCTGGATTTCTTCTTATACTCGCCTGATTTTCAAGTTCGGGATAAAATAGTCCACTGGACTATTTTATTTCTCCGTAAACTCTCCGTCTACGACGTCATCGCCTGCGTTTCCTGTTGCTTGTGCGCCTTCTGCTCCTGCTTGAGCTTGTTGCGCTGCTGCGGCTTGTTCGTAAAGTTTAACAGCAAGTCCTTGAGCTTTTTCGTTCAACGCTTCAAGTTTTGCTTTCATGTCGTCCAAGTTGTTGTCTTCTTGCGCTTTCTTAAGGTCATCAAGGGCAGCTTGGGCAGCGTCACGTTCTGCGTCGAAGCCTTTGCCTTCAGTTTCCTTGATTGTCTTTTCAGTCGCAAAGATGGCTTGGTCAACTTCGTTACGAAGGTCAACTTCTTCTTTACGTTTCTTATCAGCTTCAGCGTTAGCTTCTGCATCTTTCATCATGCGGTCGATTTCTTCGTCTGTCAAACCTGAATTTGATTGGATGACAATAGTTTGTTCTTTTTGAGTTCCAAGGTCTTTGGCCTTAACAGACACGATACCGTTCTTGTCGATGTCAAATGTTACTTCGATTTGTGGAATACCACGAGGTGCAGCTGGGATATCTGTCAATTGGAAACGTCCAAGAGTCTTGTTATCTGCTGCCATTGGGCGTTCACCTTGAAGAACGTGGATATCAACGGCTGGTTGGTTGTCTGCTGCAGTTGAGAAGACTTGTGATTTAGATGTTGGAATCGTAGTGTTGCGATCGATAAGTTTTGTAAATACTCCACCCATTGTTTCGATACCAAGTGACAATGGTGTTACGTCAAGAAGGACAACGTCTTTGACATCACCAGTGATTACACCACCTTGGATAGCAGCACCCATGGCAACAACTTCATCAGGGTTTACTGATTTGTTTGGTTCTTTACCAGTTTCAGCCTTAACAGCTTCAACAACGGCAGGGATACGAGTTGAACCACCAACAAGGATAACTTCGTCGATTTCTGACAAGCTCAAACCTGCATCTGAAAGAGCTTGACGAACTGGAACTTTTGTACGTTCTACAAGGTCACGAGTCAAATCGTCAAATTTCGCACGAGTCAAAGTCATTTCCAAGTGAAGAGGTCCAGCTTCACCAGCAGTGATAAATGGCAAGCTGATTTGTGTTGAAGTCACACCAGAAAGGTCTTTCTTAGCTTTTTCAGCTGCATCTTTCAAACGTTGCATTGCCATCTTGTCAGTAGACAAGTCAATACCGTTTTCTTTCTTGAATTCTGCTACCAAGTGGTCAATGATTTTTTGGTCAAAGTCGTCACCACCGAGTTTATTGTCCCCTGCAGTTGACAATACGTCGAAGACACCGTCACCCAATTCAAGGATAGATACGTCGAATGTACCACCACCAAGGTCGAATACCAAGATTTTTTCTTCTTTGTCAGTCTTGTCCAAACCGTAAGCAAGGGCTGCTGCTGTTGGTTCGTTGACGATACGTTCTACTTCAAGGCCAGCGATTTTACCAGCGTCTTTTGTGGCTTGACGTTGAGCGTCGTTGAAGTAAGCTGGAACTGTGATAACTGCTTTAGTTACTTTTTCACCAAGATAGTCTTCAGCATAACCTTTCAAGTATTGAAGAATCATAGCTGAGATTTCTTGTGGAGTGTATTCTTTTCCGTTAGCAGAGACTTTTTCAGAAGTTCCCATCTTAGATTTGATAGAGATGACTGTATCTGGGTTTGTGACTGCTTGACGTTTCGCAGCATCACCAACGATGATTTCACCGTTTTTGAATGATACTACAGATGGAGTTGTACGGTTTCCTTCTGGGTTTGCGATGATTTTGCTTTCAGTTCCTTCAAGAACTGCTACTGCTGAGTTTGTTGTACCTAAGTCAATACCGATAATTTTAGACATGTGTTTTTCTCCTTAAATTTTATATTCTATTTTTCTTTTAGATACTCTTCTTAAGTGGCGGCGCCGTCAGAGCTTGACTTCGTCAATCTCTTTGACTAAACTTTGAGCCTAAGGTCTCAAAGTTTGTGCAAATAGCGCCACGGCGGGCAATATCTTCCTTGCAAGCCTCCGGCTTGCTTTTTATCTTTCTTTCATAGTTTAGTGTCGTTTCGGACAAGTTTTCTATTATGT
Source organism: bacterium (assembly GCA_905221125.1). Lineage (GTDB taxonomy): Bacteria > Bacillota > Bacilli > Lactobacillales > Streptococcaceae > Streptococcus. Next base: position 48,011 of record CAJNBY010000015.1, read on the forward strand.
ATGTTGCAACCGTCAGAATTGCCTAGTTGTAAACAACTACCATGGCTGGGCGTAGGATGCGGTCATGGAGTTTGTAGCCTTTTTGGAAGACTTGGGCGATAGTGTCTGCTGGGTGTTCATCGTCTGCCGGGAGAGTTTGGATAGCCATATGGTAGTTATGGTCAAATTCGCCGTCAGCTGCGATTTCTTCGATTCCTTCTTCCTTCAAAGCGTGAACCAAGCTCTCTTGCACCATCTCCAATCCTTTTTTGACGTCGTCTGTCAAACCTTCAACAGCGAGTGCACGTTCAAGGTTATCCAAAGAAGGGAGAATCGCTTTTGCCAAGTCTTGGCTACGATAACGTTGCAAGTTTTGACGCTCTTCATTGGCACGACGTTGGATATTTTGCATTTCTGCATGGGCGCGAAGGTATTTATTTTCGAACTCATCCGCACGTTCATTTGCCAAGTCCAACTCAGACTTTTCAGGAGTTGTTTCTTCAGTTGCTTCCACAACTTCCTCTTCTTGGACTTCTTCTACTTCTTCTACTTCTTCATTTTTTATATCTTGGGCCATTTTCGCCTCCTTTAATGATTTCAATCTTAATGTACTTCGTAATGATTACTGCTGAGGTAGCGGTAAAAATCTGTCAACTTCATGGTCAAAACACGATTGACCACATTGACTTGGTTGATTAGCTGTTGGTAATCCAGATTGACTGGACCGATAATGGCTAGAATTCCAACTCCCCGATAAGGAATGAGGAACTTGCTACTAATCACCGCTAAATCAGCTAGACAGGATTCTTGACTGTCTGCAACACGGACATTTTGCATCTGATCTTCATGCAGCCCTTCACGAATCTCCAAGGCCACCTTTTGCGGTTGATCAAAGAACTGATAGGCTGCCAGATTAGCAAAATTCAAGAGATTGACCTTCCCCGCCACCACAATGTTTTCGTTGAACATTTCCTTAAAGATATGTTCAAAGAGATCGATGACATTATCCGTTGTTGTGAAATAACGCTGGATAATCTGCGGAATCTCTGTTCGAATCTTGTAGTGAATATCTAGAACGGTGTGACCGAGGAAACGTTCTTGAATGATTGCCTTCAGTTTCAGCAAATCTTCCTGCAAGAAGTTCCTTGGAATCAAAAACTGACTGGTAACCGTTCGAGACTCGTCTAGGGTAAATACCGCTAAGGCCATATGTTGCCCTAAAACAACGATATCAAAGGCTGTCAACCGTTGCCTGCTCGGCTCAACATCCAGTGCTACTACTGTACAGCCACTCAGGTCTGTTAGTAGATTAGCAGCCTCTTGCAGAATATCCTCTAGTTTGAAGAATTCCTGATCAAAGGCTTTAACAATCTCATAAACCTCATTTTCAGCCAGTCGGTCAAAATCCAGTGAGTGTTTCACATAGTACTGAAAACCAGCAACACTTGGCATCCGACCACTTGAAGTATGAGTCTTCTCAAGTAAACCTTGCTTTTCTAAAGCCGCCATATCATTACGAATGGTAGCGCTGCTAGAGTTAATAGACTCTTGCAAGGCTTTGGATCCGACAGGTTCGTGCGTTTTGGTAAAGATGTCAATAATCAGATTTAAAATATCCTGCTGACGCTCTGTAACCATCTCATCACTCCTCTCTGTCCGATCGATTAGCACTCGATACACCCAAGTGCTAACTCATGATTCTATTATACACCCTTAGAAGAGAATGTCAAGACAAAAACTCAAAAAATTAGCACTCTTTTATCAAGAGTGCTAAAAATCAGTCCGAAGACCTAGAACCTTACCTTCCATCTACTTGGTATTTCTTTTTAAGTCTGAAAAAACCATGGATTAGATAAGAAATCAGAAAGGCATATAAAAGAAAAATAATAAAGAAAGACATAGAAAGCTCTTCTTTAAATACACTCATACAAACAACAAGACCACCCGAGAAAGTAGCTGTACAGGAACGAAGTCTATATCGCATAACTTCCCATCTGAGCCCCTTACTCATATAGGCTTGATCCTCTGGAAATAAATCAGAAGACGATTTACGAAAAATCGAACAAGAACCTGCTCCTATCAATTCCCAACCGCTATTTCTAAAATCTTGCAGTTCACGCTTATGCTTTTTAAGAAATCTAGAATCATAGATACAGTAGATGACATCGTCCGGTTGACATTGGTCAAAATAGAAAAAACCAAAACGACTCGTTCTATACCTCCAACCTTTTAAGTGCATCTCATGCAAATACTCTTCTTCCTTGTCCAAATCAACAATGGTAAAAATGAACTGCACCCCAAAAGTTAGACAGAAAAAATCTAACTTTTGGGGTGCTTTTATTATGAAATTAACTTATGATGAT
>CAJNBY010000016.1 GCA_905221125.1 bacterium
AAAAGGACTCAGTCCTGTGCAATACAGAACTAAATCCTTCGGATAAATTAATTGTCTAACTTTTTGGGGTCAGTACACAGTTATGTAACTGCTTTTTTTGAGGGGGTGTTCTATATATTGACATAAAATTTTGTATTTGCTACAATCAGTTATGGAGGATAGGTCTAATGAAAATAGTAAAAAAATTGATGCAGATCGCATTAGTATTCTTTTTCTTTGGTTTACTAGCAACAAGTACAGTATTGGCGGATACTACAGGTGGACAGTTTGTTGATAAGGATAATAGAAAATATTATATAAAAGATGACCATAAAGCAATCTATTGGCATAAAATAGACGGTAAAACCTACTATTTTGGTGATAGTGGAGAAATGGTAGTCGGTTGGCAATACTTAGAAATCCCTGGGACAGGTTATCGTGATGATTTATTTGATAATCGACCAGTTTTCGAAATTGCCCTTCAACCGAAGTGGTACTACTTTGGACAAGATGGGGTCCTACAAGAATTTGTTGGCTGGAAACAATTAGAAGTCAAGGATTCGTTAAATGTTGGCAAAAAACATGGCGAAGGCTTTGAAGGTCCAGAAGTTCTTAAATTAGCAAATTATTACTTTGATCAAGACCATTCTTTAAAAACAGGTTGGCTTTATAATCAGTCCAACTGGTATTACTTAGCAAAAATAGGTTCTTCAGGAAAAGACTACCTTGGTGGTGAAAGACGTGCTGGTTGGATCAATGATAATTCAACTTGGTATTATCTAGATCCAACAAGTGCTGCAATGCAAACTGGTTGGAAACAAGTTGGCAACAAGTGGTACTACCTCCGTTCCTCAGGAGCTATGACAACTGGCTGGTATCAGGAAGGCTCAACTTGGTATTATTTAGACCAGCCAAATGGTGATATGAAAACGGGCTGGCAATACCTTGGTAACAAGTGGTACTATCTCCGTTCATCAGGAGCTATGGCAACTGGTTGGTATCAAGAAGGCTCAACTTGGTACTACCTAAATGCAGGTAATGGAGATATGAAAACAGGCTGGTTCCAGGTCAATGGCAAATGGTACTACGCCTATGGTTCAGGTGCCTTGGCAGTGAATACGACCGTAGATGGCTATTCTGTCAACTATAATGGCGAATGGATTCAATAATGAAAGAGGCGATTGCGAAGGAAACAATCGCTTTTTTTGTGAAAATATAATAAAATAGATAGGAAAGAATCAATACTTGTATGAAAAATAAGACGACTTTTTCGTCTAGTAAAAGGAAAACATGACAAAAAAAGTTGGTGTCGGTCAGGCACATAGTAAGATTATTTTAATAGGGGAGCATGCGGTCGTTTACGGTTATCCTGCCATTTCCCTTCCTCTTTTGGAGGTAGAGGTGACTTGTAAGGTAGTTCCTGCAGCGAGTCCTTGGCGTCTCTATGAGGAGGATACCTTGTCCATGGCAGTTTATGCTTCACTGGAGTATTTGGATATCAAAGAAGCCTGCATTCGCTGTGAGATTGACTCGGCTATTCCTGAGAAGCGGGGAATGGGTTCGTCAGCTGCTATCAGCATAGCGGCTATTCGTGCGGTATTTGACTACTATCATGCCGACCTGCCTCATGATGTACTAGAAATCTTGGTCAATCGGGCTGAGATGATTGCCCATATGAATCCTAGTGGTTTGGATGCTAAGACCTGTCTCAGTGACCAGCCTATTCGCTTTATCAAGAATGTAGGATTTACAGAGCTTGAGATGGATTTATCAGCCTATTTGGTGATTGCAGATACAGGCGTTTATGGTCATACTCGTGAAGCCATCCAAGTGGTTCAAAGTAAGGGGAAAGATGCCCTACCGTTTTTGCATGCCTTGGGCGAATTGACCCAGCAAGCAGAAGATGCGATTTCACAAAAAGATGCTGAAGGATTGGGACAAATCCTCAGTCAAGCGCATTTACATTTAAGAGAAATTGGTGTCAGTAGCCCTGAGGCAGACTCTTTGGTTGAAACGGCTCTTAGTTATGGTGCTCTGGGTGCCAAGATGAGCGGTGGTGGGCTAGGAGGCTGTATCATAGCCTTGGCAGCCGATTTGACACAAGCTCAAGAACTAGCAGAAAGATTAGAAGAGAAAGGAGCTGTTCAGACATGGATAGAGAGCCTGTAACAGTACGTTCCTACGCAAATATTGCTATTATCAAATATTGGGGAAAGAAAAAAGAAAAAGAGATGGTGCCTGCTACTAGCAGTATTTCTTTGACTTTGGAAAATATGTACACGGAGACGACTTTGTCATCTCTACCGACGGATGCGACAGCTGATGCCTTTTATATCAATGGTCAGCTACAAAATGAGGCTGAGCATGCCAAGATGAGTAAGATTATTGACCGCTACCGTCCAGCTGGAGAAGGCTTTGTCCGTATCGACACTCAAAATAATATGCCTACGGCAGCGGGCTTGTCATCAAGTTCTAGCGGTTTGTCTGCCTTGGTCAAGGCTTGTAATGCTTATTTCAAGCTTGGATTGGATAGAAGTCAGTTAGCACAGGAGGCTAAGTTTGCCTCAGGGTCGTCCTCTCGGAGTTTTTATGGACCGCTAGGTGCCTGGGATAAGGATAGTGGGGAAATTTACCCTGTAGAGACAGACTTGAAACTAGCTATGATGATGTTGGTGCTAGAGGATAAGAAAAAACCAATTTCTAGCCGTGACGGGATGAAACTCTGTGTGGAAACTTCGACGACCTTTGATGACTGGGTGCGCCAGTCTGAGAAGGATTATCAGGATATGTTGGTTTACCTCAAAGAGAATAACTTTGCCAAGGTTGGGGAATTAACGGAGAAAAATGCCTTGGCTATGCACGCTACGACCAAAACAGCATCACCAGCCTTTTCTTATCTGACGGATGCAAGCTATGAAGCCATGGACTTTGTCCGCCAGCTTCGTGAGCAAGGGGAAGCCTGCTACTTTACAATGGATGCTGGTCCCAATGTCAAAGTCCTCTGTCAAGAGAAAGACTTGGAGCATTTATCAGAAATCTTCAGTCAACGTTATCGCTTGATTGTGTCAAAAACAAAGGATTTGAGCCAAGATGATTGCTGTTAAAACTTGTGGAAAACTCTATTGGGCAGGGGAATATGCTATTTTAGAGCCAGGGCAGTTAGCCTTGATAAAGGCTATTCCCATCTATATGAAGGGCGAGATTGCTTTTTCTGATAGTTACCGTATCTACTCAGATATGTTTGATTTCGCAGTGGACTTGACACCAAATCCTGACTACAGCTTGATTCAAGAAACGATTGCTTTAGTGGAAGATTTCCTGACTTATCGAGGTCAAACTTTAAGACCTTTTTCTCTAGAAGTCCGTGGCAAAATGGAACGAGAAGGGAAAAAGTTTGGTCTGGGTTCTAGTGGTAGTGTCGTTGTTTTAGTGATCAAGGCTTTGCTGGCTCTATATGATATTACGGTTAATCAGGATTTATTGTTCAAGCTGGCTAGCGCGGTCTTACTCAAGCGAGGTGACAATGGTTCCATGGGAGACCTTGCCTGTATTGTGGCAGAGGATTTGGTTCTCTACCAGTCGTTTGATCGCAAGAAGGTGGTTGCTTGGCTGAAAGAAGAAAACTTGGTGACAGTTTTGGAGCGTGATTGGGGCTTTTCTATCTCACAAGTGAAACCTGCCCTAGAATGTGATTTCCTAGTGGGATGGACCAAGGAAGTGGCTGTTTCTAGTAACATGGTCCAGCAAATCAAGCAAAACATCAATCAGAATTTTTTAAGTTCCTCAAAAGAAACAGTGGCTACTTTGGTAGAAGCCTTGGAGCAGGGGAAAGCCGAAAAAGTTATCGAGCAAGTAGAAGTAGCCAGTCAACTTTTAGAAGGCTTGAGCGCAGATATTTACACGCCTTCGCTTAGACAACTGAAAGAAGCCAGTCAAGATTTGCAGGCCGTTGCCAAGAGCAGCGGTGCTGGTGGTGGTGACTGTGGGATTGCCTTGAGTTTTGATGTGCAATCAACTGAAACCTTAAAAAATCGTTGGGCCGATCTGGGGATTGAGCTCTTATACCAAGAAAGGATAGGACATGACGACAAATCGTAAGGACGAGCATATCCGCTATGCCCTTGAGCAGAAAAGTTCCTATAACAGCTTTGATGAGGTGGAGTTGATTCATTCTTCCTTGCCTCTTTATGATTTAGATGAAATTGATCTGTCGACAGAGTTTGCTGGTCGAAAGTGGGATTTTCCTTTTTATATCAATGCCATGACAGGTGGGAGTGATAAAGGCCGAGAAATCAATCAAAAACTAGCTCAGGTGGCGGAAGCCTGTGGGATTTTGTTCGTGACGGGTTCTTATAGCGCAGCCCTCAAAGATCCTACAGATGACTCATTTTCTGTCAAGTCTAGCTATCCAAATCTCCTTCTTGGAACCAATATTGGATTGGACAAGCCTGTTGAGTTGGGACTGCAGACTGTAGAAGAGATGAATCCTCTTCTCCTGCAAGTGCATGTCAATGTTATGCAGGAATTGCTCATGCCTGAAGGAGAGAGGAAGTTCAGAAGCTGGCAATCGCATCTGGCAGACTATAGCAAGCAAATCCCCGTTCCTATTGTTCTAAAGGAAGTGGGATTTGGAATGGATGTGAAGACCATCGAAAGAGCCTATGAACTGGGCGTTCGTACAGTGGACCTATCAGGTCGTGGTGGGACCAGCTTTGCCTATATCGAAAACCGTCGCAGTGGTCAGCATGATTACCTCAATCAATGGGGCCAGTCCACCATGCAGGCCCTTCTCAATGCCCAAGACTGGAAAGACAAGGTTCAACTCTTGGTCAGTGGAGGTGTTCGCAATCCGCTTGATATGATTAAGTGCTTGGTCTTTGGTGCCAAAGCCGTGGGACTGTCACGAACCGTTCTAGAGTTGGTTGAAACCTATTCAGTAGAAGAAGTGATTGGCATTGTCCAAGGTTGGAAAACAGATCTACGCTTAATCATGTGTGCCCTTAATTGTGCCACCATAGCAGATCTGCAAAAAGTAGACTATCTTCTATATGGAAAATTAAAAGAAGCAAATGATCAGATGAAAAAGGCGTAACCACCGCCTTTTTTTCCATCCTCAGACTGAGGTGACTTTTTTGAATTGTGATAAAATAGAAGATAGAGGATATATGTATGAGAAAATTTAAAATCTTTTTATTTATCGAAGCCTGTCTTTTGACGGGAGCTCTGATTTTGATGGTATCAGAGCATTTTTCGCGTTTTCTGCTGATTCTATTCCTCTTTCTGCTTTTGATTCGCTATTACACTGGTAAAGAGGGCAATAACCTTCTTTTGGTGGTGGCAACCATTCTCTTCTTTTTCATCGTTATGCTCAATCCCTTTGTGATTCTAGCTATTTTTGTTGCGGTTATATACAGCCTCTTTCTTCTTTATCCGATGATGAATCAGGAAAAAGAGCAGACCAATTTGGTGTTTGAAGAGGTGGTGACGGTTAAGAAGGAGAAAAATCGTTGGTTTGGGAATCTCCATCATTTTTCAAGTTACCAGACTTGCCAGTTTGATGATATCAATCTTTTTCGCCTCATGGGGAAGGACACCATTCATCTGGAGAGGGTGATTCTAACCAATCATGATAATGTTATTATCCTTAGAAAGATGGTGGGAACGACCAAAATCATTGTGCCTGTTGATGTAGAAGTTAGTCTTAGTGTTAACTGTCTCTATGGGGATTTGACTTTTTTTAATCAGCCCAAGCGAGCCCTCCGCAATGAACACTATCATCAGGAAACGAGAGATTATCTCAAGAGTAACAAGAGTGTCAAGATTTTCTTGACCACTATGATTGGGGATGTTGAGGTGGTTAGAGGATGAAAAAGCAAGCTTATGTAATCATTGCCCTCACCTCCTTCCTCTTTGTCTTATTTTTCTCCCACAGCTTGCTGGAAATACTTGATTTTGACTGGTCTCTTTTCTTGCACGATGTCGAAAAAACAGAAAAATTTGTTTTTTTGTTATTGGTATTCAGCTTGTTCATGACCTGTCTCTTAGTCCTGTTTTGGCGAGGTGTGGAAGAGATTTCTTTAAGAAAAATGCAGGCCAATCTCAAGCGTTTGTTGGCAGGGAAAGAAGTGGTTAAGGTTTCAGATCCAGATTTGGACGCCAGTTTCAAGTCCTTGTCAGGCAAACTTAACCTTTTGACAGAGGCTCTTCAAAAAGCTGAAAATCACAGTCTTGCTCAGGAAGAGGAAATCATCGAGAAAGAACGAAAGCGGATTGCTCGGGATTTGCACGATACAGTCAGTCAGGAGTTGTTTGCGGCTCACATGATTTTATCAGGCGTCAGTCAGCAGACTTTGAAACTGGATAGAGAAAAGATGCAGACTCAGTTGCAGAGTGTCACAGCCATCCTCGAAACAGCCCAGAAGGATTTGAGAGTCTTGCTTCTGCACTTGCGACCAGTTGAACTGGAGCAGAAGAGTCTAGTTGAGGGAATCCAAATCCTCTTAAAAGAGCTTGAGGACAAGAGTGATCTCAAGGTTAGTTTTAAGCAAAAGGTGACGAAATTGCCCAAGAAGATTGAGGAGCATATTTTCCGCATTTTGCAGGAGTTGATTAGTAATACACTTCGTCATGCCCAGGCCTCTTGCTTAGATGTTTATCTCTATCAGACGGATCTTGAATTGCAGCTGAAGGTGGTGGATAATGGGATTGGTTTCCAGTTGGGGAGTTTAGACGACTTGAGTTATGGACTCCGCAATATCAAGGAGCGGGTCGAAGATATGGCAGGAAGGGTTCAGTTATTAACAGCTCCCAAGCAAGGATTAGCAGTTGATATACGTATTCCCTTGCTAGATAAGGAATGATAAAGGAGTAAAGATGAGAATTTTACTAGTAGACGACCATGAAATGGTCCGATTGGGCTTGAAAAGCTACTTTGACCTCCAAGACGATGTAGAAGTTGTGGGCGAGGCGGTTAACGGGTCTCAAGGTATTGACTTGGCCTTGGAACTGCGCCCAGATGTCATTGTCATGGATATTGTCATGCCTGAGATGAATGGGATTGACGCGACCTTAGCTATTCTCAAAGAATGGCCTGATGCCAAGATTTTGATTGTGACCTCTTACTTGGACAATGAAAAAATCATGCCTGTCTTAGATGCCGGTGCTCGTGGCTATATGCTCAAGACTTCTAGTGCCGACGAACTGCTCTATGCTGTCCGTAAGGTGGCTGCTGGGGAGCTTGCCGTTGAGCAAGAGGTCAGCAAGAAGGTCGAATACCACCGCAATCACATAGAACTACATGAGGACCTGACTGCGCGTGAGCGAGACGTTCTCCAACTCATCGCTAAGGGTTACGAAAATCAGCGCATCGCTGATGAACTCTTTATCTCTCTCAAGACGGTCAAGACCCATGTGTCCAACATTCTTGCCAAACTTGAGGTTAGCGATCGTACCCAAGCGGCGGTCTATGCCTTTCAGCACCATTTGGTGGGGCATGAGGAGTTTTAGTAGTTATATAAAATAATGTTGGAGAAATGACTTGATTTGGTATCAAAGAAGCGAGCAAGTACCTCTCCTATCATTGAAAAGCGCAGTCATTACTTGAAAAAAGTCGCTCGTTTATGTTATAATAGACTGTATTTAAAAAATTTTAAGGAGAAATGACAGAATGTCTGTATCATTTGAAAACAAAGAAACAAACCGTGGTGTCTTGACTTTCACTATCTCTCAAGACCAAATCAAACCAGAATTGGACCGTGTCTTCAACTCAGTGAAGAAATCTCTTAATGTTCCAGGTTTCCGTAAAGGTCACCTTCCACGTCCTATCTTCGACAAAAAATTTGGTGAAGAGTCACTTTACCAAGACGTTATGAACGCTCTTTTGCCAAACGCGTATGAAGCAGCTGTAAAAGAAGCTGGTCTTGAAGTGGTTGCTCAACCAAAAATTGATGTAACTTCAATGGAAAAAGGTCAAGACTGGGTTATCACTGCTGAAGTTGTTACAAAACCTGAAGTAAAATTGGGTGACTACAAAAACCTTGAAGTATCAGTTGATGTAGAAAAAGAAGTGACTGACGCTGACGTTGAAGAGCGTATCGAACGCGAACGCAACAACTTGGCTGAATTGGTTATCAAAGAAGCTGCTGCTGAAAATGGCGACACTGTTGTCATCGACTTCGTTGGTTCTATCGACGGTGTTGAATTTGACGGTGGAAAAGGTGAAAACTTCTCACTTGGACTTGGTTCAGGTCAATTCATCCCTGGTTTCGAAGACCAATTGGTAGGTCACTCAGCTGGTGAAACTGTTGACGTTATCGTAACATTCCCAGAAGACTATCAAGCAGAAGACCTTGCAGGTAAAGAAGCTAAATTCGTAACAACTATCCACGAAGTAAAAGCTAAAGAAGTTCCAGCTCTTGACGATGAACTTGCAAAAGACATCGACGAAGAAGTTGAAACACTTGCTGAATTGAAAGAAAAATACCGCAAGGAATTGGCTGCTGCTAAAGAAGAAGCTTACAAAGATGCAGTAGAAGGTGCAGCAATTGATAAAGCTGTAGAAAACGCTGAAATCGTAGAACTTCCAGAAGAAATGATTCACGAAGAAGTTCACCGTTCAGTAAATGAATTCCTTGGAAACTTGCAACGTCAAGGTATCAACCCTGACATGTACTTCCAAATCACTGGAACTACTCAAGAAGACCTTCACAACCAATACCAAGCAGAAGCTGAGTCACGTACTAAGACTAACCTTGTTATCGAAGCAGTTGCTAAAGCTGAAGGATTTGACGCTTCAGAAGAAGAAATCCAAAAAGAAATCGAGCAATTGGCAACAGACTACAACATGGAAGTTGCTCAAGTACAAAGCTTGCTTTCAGCTGATATGTTGAAACACGATATCACAATTAAAAAAGCTGTTGAGTTGATTACAACCACAGCAACAGTTAAATAATCTTAATAAACAAAAATCCCACCTGCCTAGGTGGGTTTTCTTATGCGCTATTTTCCGAAAATCTCTTTGAGATCTGTTTCTGTAATCCCAATCATGGCTGGGATGCTGTCCCAGTTTTCTTCGGTTAAGATGTAGGATTGTTCAGAGTCAGTTAATGTGGCAGTTTCGGAAATATCTTGTGTATTTTCTTCAACATTTTCAATTAAATCGCTGAAGCGTTCAATTAGATAGGTTTTTCGGGCAGTTCCGATGTGCTGTGTAGCATAGTCGAAGGCCTGTAATTCGCCTAGTAAGATGAGTTTGCTTTTGGCGCGTGTAATGGCGGTATAGATGAGATTTCGCTCCAGCATACGCCTACTAGCACTGGTGATAGGCAGGATGACAACAGGGAACTCACTTCCCTGAGACTTATGGATACTCATGGCATAGGCGAGTCGAATCTTGTACCATTCGTTACGTGGGTAAGAGACCTCATTTCCATCAAAATTAATGACAATCTCGTCTTGTTTCGATTCGGTGTATTTACCTGGAATCAGGTCTGTGATGGCACCCAAATCTCCGTTAAAGACATTGATTTCAGCATCGTTGACTAAATGAATGACCTTGTCGCCCTTACGATAGTGGCACTGGGGAGCTTCAAAACTGAGTTGATCTTTTTGCGGTGGGTTCAGGAGGTCTTGCATGAGCTGGTTGATGGCATCAATCCCTGCTGTTCCTCGGTACATGGGAGCCAGAACTTGGATATCACGGGCAGGGATACCGCTTCTGAGGGCGGCACCTAAGATCTTTTCAATGGTAGCAGGAATATGACCACTAGCAATTTCAAAGTAGGAACGGTCTGCTTTTTTCTGGGTGAAATCAGCTGGCAAGATACCCTGTCGAATCTGACTAGCTAGAGTAACGATAGTTGATTCTTCGCTTTGCCGGTAGATTTTTTCCAAGCGGGTCTGAGGAATCAAAGGGATATGAAGCAGATCCGCTAGAACTTGGCCAGGACTGACAGAAGGTAGCTGGTCGCTGTCACCCACGATGAGAATTTTACTGTTAGAAGAGATGTTGGAGAAGAGTTGGTTGGCCAGCCAAGTGTCCACCATGGAGAATTCATCCACGATAATAAAGTCAGCATCTAGATAATCTTCCAGATGGCTGGTATCATCGTCGCCTGTCATTCCCAAATGGCGGTGTATGGTCGCACTAGGCAAACCTGTCAATTCGTTCATGCGCCGAGCTGCTCGACCAGTTGGAGCGGCAAGAAGAATCGGCAGGTTGCTTTTTTTCCTGAGGTCAAGTCCTTCTAAAAGGGCGTAGACAGCGATAATCCCATTGATAACAGTTGTTTTACCAGTACCAGGCCCACCTGTCAGGATAAAGACCTTGTTCTGGATAGCATCACAGATCGCCTGTTTTTGAATGCTATCATACTCAATTCCCAGTTCTTGCTCGACAGTAGTGATATGCTTTTGAATAGTTTCTAAATCTTGACTCTTCTGTTTTCCTTTTTCAAGGATACGAATCAAGTGACTGCGGATCCCTTCCTCCGCGAAAAAGAGACTATTGTCAAAGATTTTGGTATCAATTTGCTGAACCTTGTCTTCTTCGATTAGGTAGGAGAGTTCTTGGGCCACTTGGCTGGGGTCCAGTTCCACGGGACGGGAAGACTCAAGGAGAGTGAGGGTTTGTTCTAGCAAATCCCGTGCTTCAACATAGGTGTCCCCTGTTTCCATACAGGCCTGAAAAAGACTATGAACTAGACCGGCACGGAAGCGTTCAGGAGCCTGACTTTCGATGCCTAGTTCCTCCGCTAGTTGGTCAGCAATGGTAAAGCCCAAACCCTTGATATCCTCAACCAACTGGTAGGGATAATTTTCAACCACATCAAGGGTTTCTTCCTTGTAAAAGTCTTGAATCTGAAAGGCTAATTTATTGGGAATGCCGTAGTTGGCTAGTTTTGCTAAAACCATCTCGGTTCCGTAGTTGAGACGAAGAGTGGACACGAAAGCCTCACGATTTTTGGCAGAGAGTCCTGCGATGCCTTCTAGCTTTTCTGGGTGTTGCAGAATCTCGTCAATGGTATTGTCGCCATAGGTATCCACGATTTTCTGAGCTGTCTTGAGACCAATTCCCTTGAAATGGCTACTTGAAAAGTACTTAACCAAGCCCTTGCTAGTTGGTTTTGCACGTTCATAACGGCTGATTTGCAGTTGTTCCCCATACTTGGAGTGCTGGACAATTTGCCCCCAAAAAGTGTAGTCTTCGCCCTCAATTACATCAGCCATGGTGCCGGTGACAATGATTTCAAAATCATCAAAATCTTCTGCGTCTGTATCTTCGATTTCTAGGAGGAGGATGCGATAAAAATTGCTGGGATTTTCAAAAATAATCCGTTCAATGGTTCCTGAAAAATAAACTTCCATAAAATTCCTTTGCATGAATAGGTGAGAGTTTGGGATATTTTTATTATAGTCAATAAATGATCACTTCTCACGATAGAAGAAGAGGCTGAGATTGGTGATTCTCGGCCTCTTAGATTTCTTAAAATGTTCCGATACGGGTGATTGGCCAGAAGCGGAATTTAGCTTCCCCTGTGATATCTTTTGCTTTAAAGGTACCTACGTGGCGGCTGTCGCTCGAAACCAAGCGGTCATCTCCGAGGAGAAGGTATTCTCCTTCTGGAACTGTAAAGCTAAAGTTGGTATTGTAGTTGACATCAACTGTGAAGGCTTGAGCTTTTTGAGCGATACTTCTAAAGAAAGTTCCTTTATTTCCCTCAAATCCCTTGCCTGAGTAGGTGCTTTGGAGTTTGTCGTCCTTAAAGCGTTTGATGTAATCAGCTAGGTAAGGTTCATCTGTTTCTTTGTCATTGATGTAAAGTTTATCGTTTTCGTAACGGATGGTGTCGCCAGGCATTCCAATAACGCGCTTGACGATGTCCTTATTGCCATCTTCCTCATGGGCAACCACGATATCAAAACGGTCAATAGGAAGGTGCTTAACAACAAAGAGGATTTCGCCATCCGCTAGGGTAGGATCCATGGAATGGCCTTCTACACGGACATTACTCCAAAAAAAGATACGGCTTAAAGCTAGTAATGACAGAATCAGGAGGAACAATCCCCACTCTTTTAGGAAATTTTTAAATGAATTCATAATTTACCTTTCTAAGCGTTTTTTCGCTTTTTCAGTATTTTTAAAGTGCAGTTTGGCACAGAAGTTGAGTCCCTGCATACCATAGGCTTGCAAAATCTGGCTAGCCACCTTGTCAGAAGCCGTTCCAGCTCCACTTGGAAGCTGATAGCCCAATTCTCGTCCCAGATTTTCAAGATTTTCCAGAAAGAGATCACGCGCAATGATAGAAGAAACTGCGACAGCCAAGTATTTGCCCTCGGCCTTTTCTTCTAGGCTGATAGGATTACTGAAACGATTGGCCTCTTGTGCCAAGTACTTGTCATAATTTTTAGCACTGGTAAAGGCATCAATCACAATTTTCTCAGGCTGGACACCTTTTTGAAGAAGGAGATAGATAGCCTGATTATGGAGGGCAACCTTAACCGAAACTGCATTGTAGCGGTCGCCGATGACCTCGTTGTACTTGCTTGGTGAGAGAAGGAGTGCCTGGTGCTGGATTTTTTCCTTGAGAATAGGAGCAATCTGACGAATCTTTTGGTCGGTCAGAGTCTTGGAATCCCCCACACCGAGTTTTCGCAAGAAGTCATGCTGGTCAGGTGTGACAAAGGAAGCCACAACTGCAAGCCCACCAAAGTAGGAACCATTTCCAACCTCATCTGTACCAATTAAAGGAAGGTTTTGTCCGCTGGTTTGCTCTACAACTTGATAGCCAAAGAAACTAGCATATTTCTCAGCTCCTTCACCCTGAAGCAAGACCTTTCCAGAAGTATAGATAGAAACCGTTGCCTGAGGTAGTCTCAAAAAGTAGCGGATATAGGGATTCTTACTAGGAGCCAGACTGGTTTGATAGTGTTCAAGAAAAGCCTGAATCTCCTTTTCACTTGGTGTGAGTGTTATACTTGTCATAGTTTCTATTGTACCACAAAAGCAGTAAAATTTGTAAAAACTGACAAAATTAGCGAATTTTGGTATAATATCGTGAGGTGAATTTTATGGCAAATCTAAATCGATTCAAATTTACATTCGGGAAAAAATCATTAACCTTGACAACCGAGCATGATAACCTTTTTATGGAGGAAATTGCTAAGGTTGCGACAGAAAAATACCAAGCAATTAAAGAACAAATGCCTAGTGCAGATGATGAAACAATAGCTCTTTTGTTGGCAGTCAACTGTTTGTCAACTCAGCTCAGCCGTGAGATTGAATTTGACGATAAGGAGCAAGAATTAGAAGAACTCCGTCACAAACTCGTGACTTGCAAGCAAGAACAGAGCAAGATTGAGGATTCCTTATGATTTCACTCCTTCTTCTATTGGTCTTGGCTTGGGGATTTTATATCGGCTATCGGAGAGGCCTTCTCTTACAGGTCTATTACCTGATTGCAGCCATGGCATCGGCTTTTATGGCTGGTCAGTTTTACAAGGGGCTGGGAGAACAATTCCATTTATTGCTCCCTTATGCAAACCCGCAGGAAGGTCAGGGAACTTTCTTCTTTCCATCGGATCAACTTTTCCAGTTGGATAAGGTCTTTTACGCAGGTATCGGCTACTTGTTGGTATTTGGGATTGTCTATAGCATCGGTCGTTTGCTTGGTCTCTTGTTACACTTGATTCCTAGTAAAAAATTGGGTGGCAAGTTGTTCCAAGTTTCAGCAGGTATCTTGTCCATGTTGGTGACCTTATTTGTCTTGCAAATGGCCTTGACCATCTTGGCGACCATTCCCTTGGCAGCTATACAAAATCCTCTTGAAAAGAGTATCGTCGCAAAACACATCATCCAGAGCATACCAGTAACAACTAGTTGGCTTAAACAAATCTGGGTGACAAATTTAATCGGATAAAAAGGGCAGGAATTTTCCTAGCCCTTTGTTTACAGATTGACTAGAATCTATCAGAATGTAAAAAGCTAATACACCTAGATATTCAAAGACAAGGAAATAAAGATGAATAAGAAAATATTAGAAACATTAGAGTTCAATAAGGTTAAGGCCTTGTTTGAACCTCATTTGTTGACCGAGCAGGGCTTGGAGCAATTGAGACAGCTGGCTCCGACTGCCAAAGCAGATAAAATCAAACAGGCTTTTGCTGAGATGAAGGAAATGCAGGCTCTCTTTGTCGAGCAACCGCATTTTACCATTCTCGCAACTAAGGAAATCGCAGGAGTTTGCAAGCGTTTGGAGATGGGGGCGGACCTCAATATCGAGGAGTTCCTACTCTTGAAGCGCGTGCTTCTTTCTAGCAGAGAACTGCAAAGTTTTTATGCCAATCTGGAAAATGTCAGTTTGGAAGAGTTAGCTCTCTGGTTTGAGAAATTACATGATTTTCCGCAATTACAAGGAAATCTCCAAGCCTTTAATGATGCAGGTTTCATTGAAAATTTTGCCAGTGAAGAATTGGCGCGAATCCGTCGAAAAATCCATGATAGCGAGAGTCAGGTACGTGATGTTTTACAGGACCTGCTCAAGCAAAAAGCGCAGATGTTGACAGAAGGGATTGTTGCCAGCAGAAATGGGCGTCAGGTTTTACCAGTCAAAAACACCTACCGCAATAAGATTGCAGGTGTTGTTCATGATATTTCTGCCAGTGGAAACACCGTTTATATCGAACCCCGTGAGGTGGTCAAACTGAGCGAAAAAATTGCCAGTCTGCGAGCAGATGAGCGTTATGAAATGCTTCGCATTCTCCAAGAAATTTCTGAGCGTGTTCGCCCTCATGCGGCTGAGATTGCTAATGATGCTTGGATTATCGGTCATCTAGACTTGATTCGTGCCAAGGTTCGCTTTATCCAAGAGAGGCAAGCAGTTGTCCCTCAGTTGTCAGAAAATCAGGAGATTCAACTGCTCCATGTCTGCCATCCTTTGGTCAAAAATGCTGTCGCAAATGATGTCCATTTTGGCCAAGATTTAACAGCTATTGTCATTACGGGTCCCAATACAGGTGGTAAGACCATCATGCTCAAAACTCTGGGCTTGACACAGGTTATGGCTCAGTCAGGATTGCCGATTTTAGCAGACAAGGGAAGTCGTGTTGGTATTTTTGAAGAAATCTTTGCCGATATTGGAGATGAGCAATCTATTGAACAGAGCTTGTCTACCTTCTCTAGCCACATGACCAATATCGTGGATATTCTTGGCAAGGTCAATCAACATTCACTCTTACTCTTGGATGAGTTGGGGGCTGGTACAGACCCTCAAGAAGGAGCCGCCCTTGCCATGGCTATTCTGGAGGACCTTCGCTTGCGTCAAGTCAAGACCATGGCCACCACACACTATCCGGAACTCAAGGCCTACGGTATTGAGACAGCCTTTGTGCAAAACGCCAGCATGGAGTTTGATACTGCGACTCTTCGCCCGACTTATCGCTTTATGCAGGGGGTGCCTGGCCGAAGCAACGCCTTTGAAATTGCCAAACGTCTAGGTCTATCTGAAGTTATCGTAGGGGATGCTAGCCAGCAGGTTGATCGGGACAATGATGTCAACCGGATTATTGAGCAACTGGAAGAGCAGACACTGGAAAGTCGCAAACGCTTGGACAATATCCGTGAGGTGGAGCAAGAAAATCTCAAGATGAACCGAGCGCTCAAAAAACTCTACAACGAGCTCAATCGTGAAAAGGAAACGGAGCTTAATAAGGCGCGTGAACAGGCTGCTGAGATTGTGGACATGGCTCTCAGTGAAAGTGACCAGATTCTCAAGAATCTCCATAGTAAATCTCAACTCAAACCCCATGAAATCATTGAAGCCAAGGCCAAGTTGAAGAAATTGGCTCCTGAAAAAGTGGACTTGTCTAAAAACAAGGTCCTTCAAAAGGCCAAGAAAAAACGAGCTCCCAAGGTGGGAGATGATATCGTGGTTCTCAGTTATGGACAGCGTGGTACCTTGACCAGTCAACTCAAGGATGGCCGCTGGGAAGCCCAAGTTGGTTTGATTAAGATGACCTTGGAAGAAAAAGAATTTGACCTCGTTCAAGCCCAGCAAGAAAAGCAAGTCAAGAAGAAACAGGTCAATGTCGTGAAACGAACTTCTGGCCGAGGCCCACAAGCCAGACTGGATCTTCGAGGCAAACGTTATGAAGAGGCTATGAATGAGCTAGATGCCTTTATCGACCAAGCCTTGTTTAACAATATGGCCCAAGTTGATATCATCCATGGTATCGGAACAGGTGTCATCCGTGAAGGTGTCACCAAATACCTACAAAGAAACAAACATGTTAAGAGTTTCGGCTATGCTCCACAAAATGCTGGAGGCAGTGGTGCGACTATTGTGACTTTTAAAGGATAGAAGTATTCCGGGATTTACACAGTAAAAACTGTTGAATTAAGTTTTACTAATAAACACATTGACAAAAGCCAACATTTTTTGTAAAATAAGAATCAATTAAATACCAACACCGAATGAAGTTTAATAGAAGTGGAGAATCGTTTGATTTTCCATGACTGTAAATGGACGGAACTCTGGAGAGACCGTAAAGGCACCGAAGGGGCAAGGCAGGTAACTGCTCAAACTCTCAGGTAAAAGGACAGAGCTAGGATAGACCGCTTTTTAGCATTTATCTAAGCATTCCAGAGTACATGTATCTTACATGTGCTCTTTCTTTTGGGGTTGAAAAGATAGGAGAATAGAATGTTAGAATTGCTTAAATCAATCGATGCTTTTGCTTGGGGTCCTCCCCTCTTGATTTTATTGGTCGGAACAGGGATTTATCTCACTGCTCGTCTAGGACTTTTGCAGGTTTTGCGTTTGCCTAAGGCCTTTCAACTTATTTTTATCAAGGATAAGGGGCATGGTGATGTATCTAGTTTTGCGGCACTGTGTACGGCCCTCGCAGCGACAGTTGGTACGGGAAATATTATCGGGGTGGCGACGGCTATCAAGGTCGGTGGACCAGGAGCTCTCTTTTGGATGTGGATGGCGGCTTTCTTTGGAATGGCAACCAAGTATGCGGAAGGTTTATTAGCTATTAAATACAGGACTAAAGACGATAACGGTGCTGTTGCAGGAGGTCCAATGCACTATATTCTTCTAGGGATGGGAGAAAAGTGGCGACCACTTGCTATCTTCTTTGCTATCGCAGGTGTCTTAGTAGCTTTGTTGGGAATCGGAACCTTCACCCAAGTAAACTCGATTACAGAATCTATCCAAAATACAACGACTATTTCGCCAGCTATCACGGCTCTCGTTTTGTCTGTATTAGTAGCGATTGCAGTCTTTGGCGGACTCAAGTCTATTTCCAAGGTGTCAACAGCTGTTGTTCCTTTTATGGCTATCATTTATATTTTGGGAACTCTTACAGTTATTTTCTTTAATATCGGGGAACTCCCAGCTACAATCGCTTTAATATTGACATCAGCCTTTAGTCCTGTTGCTGCGGTAGGTGGCTTTGCCGGTGCAAGCATTCGAATGGCTATTCAAAATGGTGTGGCGCGTGGTGTCTTCTCAAACGAGTCTGGTTTGGGTTCTGCTCCCATTGCAGCAGCTGCTGCTAAGACAAATGAACCGGTAGAGCAAGGCTTGATTTCCATGACAGGAACCTTTATTGATACCCTCATTATCTGTACGCTGACTGGATTGACCATCTTGGTAACTGGGGTTTGGAGTGGTGATTTGAATGGGGTTGCCTTGACTCAGTCAGCCTTCTCAACAGTCTTTTCACACTTTGGGCCTGCCCTCTTGACCATCTTCCTTGTGCTCTTTGCCTTCACGACAATTTTAGGTTGGAACTATTATGGAGAGCGCTGTTTCGAGTTCCTCTTTGGTGTTCGTTTTATCTGGCTTTACCGTGTGGTCTTTGTGCTCATGGTCTTGTTGGGAGGTTTTATCGAGTTGGATATGGTTTGGATTATCGCAGATATCGTTAACGCCTTGATGGCTCTACCAAACTTGATTGCCCTATTGGTCTTGTCACCAGTCGTTATCGCTGAGACTAAAAAGTATTTTGATAAATAATGAAATCACACAGCTCGTGTGATTTTTTGCTTTCATAAAAAATTTCTATCAGTGCAATTTAAAATATATATTATGCAAGGTATAGAATCTGTGATAGACTAGGTTTCAACAAAATGAAAAGAGGTTTTATGATGACAACATTTACTATCCATACAGTCGAATCAGCACCAGCAGAAGTGAAAGAAGTTCTTGAAACAGTAGAAAAAGATAACAATGGCTATATTCCCAACCTGATCGGTCTCTTGGCTAATGCTCCTACTGCACTAGAGGCTTACCGTACTGTCGGAGCTATCAACCGTCGCAACAGCTTGACACCTGTTGAACGTGAAGTGGTGCAAATCACAGCAGCCGTAACTAATGGTTGTGCCTTCTGTGTCGCAGGTCACACAGCCTTTTCAATCAAACAAATCCAGATGAATGATGATCTTCTTCAAGCCCTTCGCAATCGTACTCCGATTGAAACAGATCCTAAATTGGACACCCTAGCTAAGTTTACCTTGGCGGTTATCAATACCAAAGGTCGTGTTGGAGATGAAGCCTTGTCTGAGTTTTTAGAAGCTGGCTACACGCAACAAAATGCCTTGGATGTGGTCCTTGGTGTCAGTCTAGCAAGTCTTTGTAACTATGCCAATAACCTAGCCAATACACCTATTAACCCAGAATTGCAACCTTATGCTTAATTCATATCTGAGAAAAATGGAGTCTGAAATAATCGGACTTCGTTTTTTTAAGTCCTCATTTAAGCGCTTTTATGCTATACTGAAATTAACATGATTATTGGAGGTTAGGATGAAAAAACTCCCCTTAGTATTTTCAGGTTGTTTGCTAGGTTTGGCAGGAGCTGGAAATCTCGTTTTAGATATGTTGCCAGTTCTGTCACATCTACTGAGTATGTCAGGTTTGATTTTGTGGATATTCTTTCTGATTCTTCATTTGCTCAATTGGAAAGAAACCAAGCAAGAATTGGCCAAGCCCCCTCTTTTGTCAGGAATGGCAACCTTTCCCATGGCTGGGATGATTTTATCGACCTATGTCTTTCGCTTGTTTCCTCATTTTTCTATAGTAGCGCAAGGGCTCTGGTGGTTTTCATTTCTCTTGGATTTGGCCTTGATTGCTGTTTTTACAGTTAAATTTGCCTGTCCAGGTAAGAGAGTCAATGCGACTCCTAGCTGGACGGTTCTCTATGTGGGGATAGCAGTGGCAGCCTTGACTTATCCACTGGTAGGCATTATCGAGATTGCCTATGCGACCCTGAGTTTTGGTTTTCTCTTGACCTTCTATCTTTATCCCCTTATTTATAGTGATTTAAAGAAACATCCGCTCCCACTAGCCATGCTTGGACAAGAAGGGATCTACTGTGCTCCTTTCTCTCTGCTCTTGGCTTCCCTGGTTCGAGTTGGAGGAGTCAGCCTACCGACTTGGTTCTTGATCGTCATGATTTTGGCTTCTCAATCCTTCTTTTTCTTTGTTTTAACTCGACTACCCAATATTTTAAAACAAGGCTTTCAACCAGCTTTTTCAGCCTTAACCTTCCCAACCATTATCACAGCTACCTCGCTCAAGATGGCTCAGGGAATCTTGAAACTTCCATTTCTGGATTATCTGGTAGTGGCTGAAACTCTTATTTGCTTAACCATTTTACTCTTTGTATTAGGCGCTTATCTGATTTGGTTACGAAAAAAGGTCTAGCTAGAAATAGCTAAACCTTATTTTTTATGGTTTGATAACTTCAGCGCCACCCATGTATGGACGAAGAACTTCAGGAATGGTTACAGAACCATCTGCGTTTTGGTAGTTTTCAAGAATAGCAGCCACTGTACGTCCAACTGCAAGTCCAGAACCGTTCAAGGTGTGAAGAAGTTTCACCTTGCCATCGACTTCATCACGGTAACGGATTTGGGCACGACGGGCTTGGAAATCTTCTGTGTTTGAACAGCTTGAGATTTCACGGTAAGTATTTTGCGCTGGAATCCAAACTTCCAAGTCGTAAGTTTTAGCAGCTGAGAAGCCCATATCTCCAGTAGAGAGGGCAACGACACGGTATGGAAGGTTGAGTTTTTGAAGGATATTTTCAGCATTAGCTGTCATCTTTTCCAATTCTTCGTAAGATTCTTCTGGTTTGGCAAATTTAACCATTTCAACCTTGTGGAATTGGTGCAAACGGATCAAGCCACGAGTATCACGACCAGCAGAACCAGCCTCAGAACGGAATGAAGGACTCATAGCAGTGAAGTAGATTGGGAGGTTTTTACCGTCAAGGATTTCATCACGGTAGTAGTTTGTTAGAGGAACTTCAGCTGTAGGAATAAGGACGTAATTGCTGTCGCTGAGTTCAAAAGTATCTTCCTTAAATTTTGGATATTGACCAGTACCGAACATAGAGTCGTGGTTAACCATGTAAGGCGTGATGACTTCAGTATAGCCTTCTTTACCATGCTCATCCAACATAAAGTTGTAGATAGCACGTTCCAAACGAGCACCGAGACCTTTATAGAAGAGGAAGCGAGCACCCGTTACCTTACCACCGCGTTCCCAGTCAAGGATCCCCAAGTCTTCACCGAGATCCCAGTGAGCTTTCGGTTCGAAGTCAAACTCGCGTGGAGTACCCCAACGGCGAACTTCCACATTGTCATCTTCATCAGCCCCAACAGGAACACTGTCAGCTGGGATGTTTGGAAGAGTAGTGGTAAATTCTGTCAATTTAGCATCGATTTCTGCCAATTCAGCATCCAAAGCTTTTACTTCAGCAGATAGATTTTGCATCGCAGCAATCTTGTCATCTGCATTTTCCTTGTTGCGCTTAGCTTGGGCAATCTCAGCTGAAACTGTGTTACGTTCTGCTTTGAGAGTTTCAACCTTGACCAAGATGTCACGACGTTTAGCATCGATTTCTTTCATCTCATTCAAGACAGTAGCATCTACACCACGTGTAGCCAATTTTTCTGCGACAGCATCAAAGTCTGTACGAATACGTTTGATATCTAACATAAGAACTCCTTTATGAAAAAAGCACACCCGACAAAGCGTTGGAGTGGCAGGGCCACGGTTCCATCCAACTTCACAGGTGTGCACTTGATTGTGTATGTAATTGTTACTAACGGTAGAATTTCACCTATCCCTCCTATCTGCTCGCAGCACCCGCAGACTTTCTGAAAGAAGAAGATAACCTACTTATCCGTTGCTATGATTATACTAAAGTTTCTACTTTTTTGCAAATAGATTTTTAAATTTTTGGCTAATTGTCTGAATCAGGGTCGGAAGTTTGACGACCTTGTCATTGCCCAGTTTTTCGCGTGCAATTTTAAGAATGGCACCTGAATCTTTTGAAGCAAAGAGGAATTTTCCTCTGTCTGTAAAGACTTCGAAGTGGCGACTGATTTTGCGACCAGAAACGTTAGCTCCAATTTGGTTGATATGGCTCCAAGGAATCTGGATAAATTGTTCAACATTGACATCTGGATAAAATTCCAGAGCCTGATCCCCGACTAGGAATTTCCCAACTTTCCCAGCTATAGTGAGGTAGGAGGTGCCTGTCGTATTGAGAAGAACAGTTTTGTTAAGAGATTGAGCCATGCTTAGTCTTCCTTGCTTTCACCGAAAAAGGCACTGTAGAGGGCTTTAATAGCTGCTTTTTCTTGGTCTTTATGAACAACAAACATGATAGAAACCTCACTAGAACCTTGAGACATCATTTGGATGTTGATCTTGTTTTCAGATAGAGCGCGTGTCGCAGTAGCAGTTACTCCGATATGGCTCTTCATCTTTTCTCCAACAATCATAATGATTGAAAGGTCGTGTTCGATTTCTGCATGGTCTACTTCAGCCTTTTGAACCAACTGACGCAGGATTTCTTCTTCCTTGATAGGAGTTAGTTCGCGAGAACGGAGGATAATTGAAAGATCGTCGATACCTGTTGGCATATGTTCCCAACCGATATTAAGATCTTCAAGGATTTGAAGAACCTTGCGTCCAAATCCAACCTCACGGTTCATGAGATATTTAGACATGTTGATGCTGACAAAGCCAGAGTCACCAGCAATTCCCACAACTGGGAACTTGTCACTACTATGTTTTAGAACGATACGAGTACCTGGATGGTCAGGGTTGTTGGTATTCTTGATAACGAGAGGGATTTTTCCGCGGTAGGCAGGTAGAAGGGCTTCGTCATGAAGGACTGAGAAACCTGCATAGGCCAACTCACGCATTTCACGATAGGTTAACTCAGGAATCGAGTGTGGTTGGTGGATAATACCAGGGTGGGCTGCAAAGATACCATCAACGTCCGTAAAGTTTTCATAGAGGTCTGCCTTAACACCTGCAGCAATGATAGAACCAGTAATATCTGAACCTCCACGTGAGAAGGTACAGATTTGATTTTCTTTAGTAACACCAAAGAAACCAGGAATGACAAGGACTTCATTTGCATTTGTTAATTCTTCAATCTTGTCATAACTTGATGGAATGATGCGAGCGTGACCTGGTTCACTTGTGACCACAATACCAGCTTCTCTAGGATGCACATAGCGTGCATCAATCCCATTTTGGTTAAAATAGGCAGCAATCAATTTAGCATTGTTATTTTCACCAGCTGCTAGGAAGGTATCGTAGAGAAATTCATTTTCTTCGATAGGAAGAGTGGCTAAGGCACGAATACTTTTAGAAATTTTTTCTAGAACAGCTGGTTTTAGTCCTAGTTCACTAACCATAGCAGCATAGCGGTCGATAATCCAGCTTTGGCTCTTGCTAATATCGTTACCAGCAACATAGTCGCGGTAGTATTTAATCAAGGCATCCGTAACTTTAGTATCTTCAGCATTGCGTTTACCAGGCGCAGAAACAACTACAAAACGGCGTTCTGGATCGCTTTTAACGATGTTTAAAACTTTTTCTAATTGACCAGCAGAGGCAAGAGAGCTACCTCCAAATTTAACAACTTTCATAAGAACTCCTAAAGTAAGTATTTTATACGATTATAGCAGAAAGAAAGCCTTTTTTCAATGAAGAAAATAAGATGCTTTCTAGGACAAAGCGAGTCTTTCTTATCGGCTGAGACACTTTCAGCCGATTTTTTCTTGTTTTCTGATTTCAAAAAAGATATACTTTTAGAATAAAATAATTTAACTTGCTTATAAAAATAAAAAGGAGTCCAGATGGAACATATTATTTATCAGCTTGAAGAGGATTTGGCAATTATTACTTTAAACCGTCCTGAGGTTGCGAATGGCTTTCATATTCCTATGTGTGAGGAGATTTTAGAAGCACTGACTTTGGCAGAAGAGGATCCAGCTGTGCATTTTATCTTAATTAATGCCAATGGAAAGGTCTTCTCTGTTGGGGGAGATTTGGTAGAGATGAAGAGGGCAGTGGATGAGGATGATATTCCATCATTGACGAAAATCGCAGAATTGGTCAATACGATTTCTCATAAAATCAAGCAAATTGCTAAACCTGTCTTGATGGAGGTTGATGGGGCTGTTGCAGGTGCCGCAGCCAATATGGCTGTTGCTGCAGATTTCTGTCTGGCAACGGATAAGACTAAATTTATCCAAGCCTTTGTTGGAGTTGGTTTGGCTCCAGATGCAGGGGGGATTCACCTCTTGAGTCGAAGTATTGGTGTGACGCGTGCTGCTCAATTAGCCATGACAGGAGAAGCTTTAACAGCAGACAAAGCTTTAGAATGGGGGCTGGTTTACCGCGTCTGTGAAGCTGATAAACTTGAAAAGACGAGAGAACAGCTTCTTAAAAAATTGAGACGCGGGTCGGTTAATTCTTATGCAGCCATCAAGAAGTTGGTATGGGAGAGCCAATTCAAAGACTGGCAAGATTATGCTGCTTTAGAATTGAACCTACAGAAATCCTTAGCCCAGACAGAAGATTTCAAAGAGGGAGTTCGGGCTCATTCGGAGAGAAGAAGACCGAAATTTACTGGAAAATAAGAAAATACTTGCACCATTCTTTGAAGTTTGATATAATTCTTTTGTCAAATGTTTTGATTGTGAAAGTTTTTTGAAAAGGAGGGAAAAGAGATTGGACTACCAACGAATTAATGAATATTTAACATCTATATTTAACAATGTCCTCGTCATCGAGGAGGTTAGCTTGAGGGGTAGTCGTTTCAAGGATATCTCCATCAAAGAAGTCCATACAATCGATGTAATTGGAAAATTCCCAGACGTGACGCCAAGTCAAGTGTCGAAAGAGTTGATGGTGACTCTTGGGACGGTTACGACGAGTTTGAATAATCTTGAACGCAAGGGTTACATTGAACGCATTCGCTCAGAGCAGGATCGTCGTGTGGTGCATCTGCATTTGACAAAGAAAGGTCGCTTGGTTCATAGACTTCATAAACGCTTCCACAAGGCCATGGTCGAAAATATTATCGAAGGTATGAGCAAGGAAGAAACTGAAGTTATGAGCAAAGGTTTGACTAAACTTTATCAATTTTTGGAGGAATTGAAATAATGGCTTTTGCAAAAATAAGCCAGGTTGCTCATTATGTTCCAGAGCAAGTGGTTACAAATCATGATTTGGCCCAGATTATGGATACCAATGATGAGTGGATTTCAAGTCGGACGGGAATACGACAAAGGCATATTTCAAGAACAGAATCTACCAGTGATTTGGCTACAGAAGTTGCGAAGAAACTGATGGCAAAAGCTGGAATCACAGGGGAAGAGTTGGATTTTATCATTCTAGCTACTATTACTCCAGATTCGATGATGCCCTCCACAGCTGCTCGTGTCCAAGCCAATATCGGTGCCAATAAGGCCTTTGCTTTTGACCTAACAGCTGCTTGTAGTGGATTTGTATTTGCCTTGTCAACTGCTGAAAAGTTTATCGCTTCTGGTCGCTTTCAAAAAGGCTTGGTGATTGGTAGTGAAACCCTCTCTAAGGCAGTCGATTGGTCAGATCGATCAACAGCTGTTTTATTTGGAGATGGTGCTGGCGGAGTCTTGCTAGAAGCTAGCGAGCAAGAGCATTTCTTAGCTGAGAGTCTCAATAGCGATGGGAGTCGTAGTGAGTGTCTGACCTATGGACATTCAGGCCTGCAATCTCCATTTTCAGATCAAGAAAATGCAGATTCATTTTTGAAGATGGATGGGCGCGCGGTCTTTGATTTTGCCATTCGAGATGTAGCCAAGTCTATCAAACAGACTATTGATGAATCTCCTGTAGAGGCGACAGACTTAGATTATCTGCTACTTCATCAGGCTAATGACCGTATCTTGGATAAGATGGCTAGAAAAATCGGTGTCGACCGAGCTAAACTTCCAGCCAATATGATGGAGTATGGAAATACCAGCGCAGCAAGTATCCCGATTTTACTTTCAGAGTGTGTTGAACAAGGTCTCATCCATTTAGATGGTAGCCAGACTGTTCTTTTATCAGGCTTCGGTGGAGGCTTGACCTGGGGCACGCTCATTCTTACAATTTAGGTAATCATGTGGTGAACACATTGTTATAAAAAAACTATTTATTTTAAAGGAGTCCTATCATGGCAGTATTTGAAAAAGTACAAGAAATTATCGTTGAAGAACTTGGGAAAGACGCATCAGAAGTAACACTTGAATCAACTTTTGATGATTTGGACGCAGATTCATTGGACTTGTTCCAAGTAATCTCAGAAATTGAAGATGCTTTTGATATCCAAATCGAAGCAGAAGATGACTTGAAAACAGTTGGTGACTTGGTTGCCTACGTTGAAGAGCAAACAAAATAAGCAGAATACAAATAGAAGGAGTAGGGAAACCCGCTCCCTCTTGTTTAGGCAATAGTTTGATTTTCAAATTATGACAGTATCGAACTATTACGTAAGCAAGAAACGATGGAGGCACTATGAAAACGCGTATTACAGAATTATTGAACATTGATTATCCTATTTTCCAAGGAGGAATGGCCTGGGTTGCGGATGGTGATTTGGCAGGGGCTGTTTCCAAGGCTGGAGGACTAGGCATTATCGGTGGGGGAAATGCCCCTAAAGAAGTTGTCAAGGCAAATATTGATAAAATCAAATCATTGACGGATAAACCCTTTGGTGTCAACATCATGCTCTTGTCTCCCTTTGTGGAAGATATTGTAGATCTCGTTATCGAGGAAGGTGTTAAGGTTGTTACAACAGGCGCAGGAAATCCTGGTAAATACATGGAACGCTTCCACGAAGCTGGGATCACTGTTATTCCTGTTGTACCAAGTGTTGCTTTAGCTAAACGCATGGAGAAAATTGGTGCGGACGCTGTTATTGCAGAAGGAATGGAAGCTGGGGGGCATATCGGTAAATTAACAACTATGACCTTGGTACGCCAGGTAGCTGCAGCTGTATCTATTCCCGTTATTGCTGCAGGAGGGATTGCAGATGGTGAAGGTGCTGCCGCTGGCTTTATGCTAGGTGCAGAGGCTGTTCAGGTTGGAACACGTTTTGTCGTTGCAAAAGAGTCTAATGCCCATCCAAATTATAAGGCCAAGATTTTAAAAGCTAGAGATATTGATACTACGATTTCAGCTCAACACTTTGGACATGCTGTTCGTGCTATTAAAAATCAGTTGACTCGTGATTTTGAAAAAGCTGAGAAAGATGCCTTTAAACAGGAAAATCCTGATTTGGAAATTTTTGAACAAATGGGAGCAGGTGCCCTAGCCAAAGCAGTTGTTCACGGAGATGTGGATGGCGGATCTGTCATGGCTGGTCAAATTGCGGGGCTTGTTTCCAAAGAAGAAACAGCTGAAGAAATCCTAAAAGATTTGTACTATGGAGCAGCTAAGAAAATTCAAGAAGAAGCCTCTCGTTGGGGAGGAGTTGTAAGAAATGACTAAAACAGCCTTTTTATTTGCTGGCCAAGGTGCCCAGTATTTAGGGATGGGACGGGACCTTTATGATCAGTATCCAATTGTCAAAGAAACGATTGATCGAGCGAGTCAGGTCCTCGGTTATGATTTGCGTCATCTCATCGATACAGAAGCAGAAAAACTCAATCAGACCCGTTATACGCAACCAGCCATTCTAGCGACTTCGGTTGCAATCTACCGTTTATTGCAAGAAAAGGGTTATCAGCCTGATATGGTTGCTGGTTTGTCCCTTGGGGAATATTCTGCCTTGGTGGCCAGCGGCACCTTGGATTTTGAAGATGCGGTAGCCTTGGTAGCTAAGCGTGGGGCCTATATGGAAGAAGCGACTCCTGCTGGATCTGGCAAGATGGTAGCAGTTCTCAATACGCCAGTAGAGGTCATTGAGGAAGCCTGTCAAAAAGCTTCTGAACTTGGAGTGGTTACCCCAGCCAACTATAACACACCTGCACAAATCGTCATTGGTGGAGAAGTGGTTGCGGTTGACCGAGCGGTTGAACTTTTGCAGGAAGCTGGTGCCAAACGCTTGATTCCTCTCAAGGTTTCAGGATCTTTTCATACCGCTCTTCTTGAGCCTGCTAGCCAGAAACTAGCTGAAACCCTAGCTCAGGTAAGTTTTTCAGATTTTACTTGTCCCCTAGTTGGTAATACAGAAGCTGCTGTTATGCAAAAAGAAGACATTGCTCAACTTTTGACGCGTCAGGTCAAGGAACCAGTTCGTTTCTATGAAAGTATTGCAGTTATGCAAGAAGCAGGCGTAACCAACTTTATCGAGATTGGACCGGGGAAAGTTTTGTCAGCTTTTGTTAAAAAAATTGATAAGACGGCTAAACTAGCCACTGTTGAAGATCAGGCGAGCTTGGAAGCTCTTCTAGGAAACTAGTAATCCCTTCTCCCATAAATACAGGAGGAAACAGGAGAAAAGAATGCAACTAAAAAATAAAAATATCTTTATTACAGGTTCGAGTCGTGGAATTGGTCTTGCCATCGCCCACAAGTTTGCTCAAGTAGGGGCTAACATCGTCTTAAACAGTCGTGGGGCTATCCCAGAAGAATTGCTCACTGAGTTTTCAGACTACGGTGTCAAGGTAGTTCCTATATCAGGAGACGTGTCAGATTGTGCAGACGCTAAGCGTATGGTTGATCAAGCTATTGCAGAGCTGGGTTCAGTAGATGTTTTGGTTAACAATGCAGGAATTACCCAAGATACCCTGATGCTCAAGATGACAGAAGCAGATTTTGAAAAAGTGCTCAAGGTTAACTTGACTGGTGCCTTTAACATGACACAATCAGTCTTGAAACCGATGATGAAAGCCAGAGAAGGTGCTATCATTAATATGTCTAGTGTTGTTGGTTTGATGGGCAATATCGGTCAAGCTAACTATGCAGCTTCTAAGGCTGGTTTGATTGGTTTTACCAAGTCTGTGGCGCGTGAAGTGGCCAATCGCAATATCAGGGTTAATGCCATTGCACCTGGAATGATTGAGTCCGATATGACAGCAGTTCTATCAGACAAGGTAAAAGATGCTATGCTGGCCCAAATTCCTATGAAAGAATTTGGGCAGGCAGAGCAGGTTGCAGATTTGACAGTATTTTTAGCAGGCCAAGATTATCTAACTGGTCAAGTGGTTGCCATTGATGGTGGCTTAAGTATGTAGCAGAAGCTAGAGGTGAAAAAGATGAAACTAAATCGCGTAGTAGTAACAGGTTATGGAGTAACATCTCCAATTGGAAATACACCAGAAGAATTTTGGAACAGTTTGACAACTGGAAAAATCGGCATTGGTCAAATTACGAAATTTGATCATAGTGACTTTGATGTGCATAATGCGGCAGAAATCCAAGATTTTCCTTTTGATAAATACTTTGTTAAGAAAGATACCAATCGTTTTGATAACTACTCTTTGTATGCCTTGTACGCAGCCCAAGAAGCTGTCAATCACGCTAATCTCGATGTAGAGACTCTTGATAAAG
The DNA here is from genome assembly GCA_905221125.1 of bacterium. Lineage (GTDB taxonomy): Bacteria > Bacillota > Bacilli > Lactobacillales > Streptococcaceae > Streptococcus. The sequence continues at coordinate 28,815 of CAJNBY010000016.1, forward strand.
ATCGTTTTGGTGTTATCGTGGCCTCTGGTATTGGTGGAATCAAAGAAATTGAAGATCAAGTGCTCCGCCTAAATGACAAAGGACCAAAACGTGTGAAACCATTGACCCTTCCAAAAGCCTTGCCAAATATGGCTTCAGGAAATGTTGCTATGCGTTTTGGAGCAAACGGTGTTTGTAAATCTATCAATACTGCTTGTGCTTCATCAAATGATGCGATTGGGGATGCTTTCCGCTCAATTAAATTTGGTTTCCAAGATGTTATGTTGGTAGGTGGTTCAGAAGCCTCTATCACACCTTTTGCTATTGCTGGTTTCCAAGCCCTAACTGCTCTCTCAACTACAGAGGACCCAACTCGTGCTTCCATTCCATTTGATAAGGACCGTAATGGTTTTGTCATGGGTGAAGGTTCTGGGATGTTGGTTCTTGAAAGCCTTGAACACGCTGAAAAACGTGGGGCTACTATCCTTGCTGAAGTGGTTGGTTACGGAAATACCTGTGATGCCTACCATATGACTTCTCCACATCCAGAAGGTCAGGGAGCTATCAAGGCCATCAAACTAGCCTTGGAAGAAGCTGAGATTTCTCCAGAGCAAGTAGCCTATGTCAATGCTCACGGAACGTCAACTCCTGCTAATGAAAAAGGAGAAAGTGGTGCGATCGTGGCTGTTCTTGGTAAGGAAGTACCTGTATCATCAACCAAATCATTCACAGGACATTTGCTGGGTGCTGCAGGTGCAGTAGAAGCTATCGTCACAATCGAGGCTATGCGTCATAACTTTGTACCAATGACAGCTGGAACAAGTGAAGTATCAGATTATATCGAAGCCAATGTCGTTTATGGACAAGGCTTGGAGCAAGAAATTCCATACGCTATTTCAAATACCTTTGGTTTTGGTGGCCACAATGCAGTTCTTGCTTTCAAACGTTGGGAGAATAAATAACTATGAATTTAAACGATATTAAAGACTTGATGGCTCAATTTAACCAGTCAAGTTTGAGAGAATTTTCTTATAAAAATGGGACGGATGAGTTGCAGTTTAGCAAGAATGAAGCTAGACTTGTACCTGAAGTTGCAGCTCAAGTCGCTCCAGCGCCCGTTCTAGCAACACCAAGTCCAGTAGCTCCTACCTCTGCTCCAGTAGAAACTGTAGTGGAAGAAGTTCCTGCTTCAGCTGAAGCAAGTGTGGCTGCTGAGGGAGATCTTGTAGAGAGCCCGCTTGTTGGGGTGGCTTACTTGGCTGCTGGTCCAGATAAACCTGCCTTTGTAACAGTTGGTGATAGTGTTAAAAAAGGTCAAACATTGGTCATTATCGAAGCTATGAAAGTCATGAATGAAATCCCAGCTCCTAAGGATGGTGTAGTAACGGAAATTCTCGTTTCTAACGAAGAAATGGTTGAGTTTGGTAAAGGATTGGTACGTCTCAAATGATCGATATTCAAGGAATCAAAGAAGCTCTTCCCCACCGTTATCCTATGCTCCTAGTGGACCGTGTCTTGGAAGTGAGCGAGGATACTATTGTTGCTATCAAAAATGTGACTATCAACGAGCCCTTCTTTAACGGCCATTTTCCTCAATACCCAGTTATGCCAGGTGTTCTGATCATGGAAGCCTTGGCGCAAACTGCTGGCGTTTTGGAGTTGTCTAAACCTGAAAATAAAGGGAAACTGGTCTTTTACGCTGGTATGGACAAGGTTAAGTTCAAGAAGCAGGTTGTACCAGGTGACCAATTGCTTATGACGGCGACTTTTGTAAAACGTCGTGGCACGATTGCCGTGGTTGAAGCAAAAGCTGAAGTGGATGGTAAGCTTGCAGCTAGTGGTACACTTACCTTTGCAATTGGGAACTAAGGAGGTTCTCCATGTTTCGAAAAATTTTAATTGCCAATCGTGGTGAAATTGCGGTCCGTATTATCCGTGCGGCGCGTGAATTAGGGATTGCGACGGTAGCGGTTTATTCAACTGCCGATAAGGAAGCCCTTCATACGCTTTTGGCAGATGAAGCGGTTTGTATCGGTCCTGGTAAGGCAACAGAGTCTTATCTTAACATTAATGCGGTTCTATCAGCTGCAGTCTTGACTGAGGCAGAAGCTATTCACCCCGGTTTTGGATTTCTCAGTGAAAATTCCAAATTTGCAACCATGTGTGAAGAAGTGGGTATCAAGTTTATCGGTCCATCTGGTCATGTCATGGATATGATGGGGGATAAGATTAATGCACGTGCTCAGATGATCAAAGCAGGTGTACCTGTCATTCCAGGTTCGGATGGAGAAGTGCATAACTCTGAGGAAGCCTTGATTGTTGCTGAAAAAATTGGCTATCCTGTTATGCTCAAGGCTTCAGCAGGTGGTGGTGGTAAAGGGATTCGTAAGGTTGAAAAACCAGAAGACCTTGTTTCAGCTTTTGAAACTGCCTCTAGTGAAGCCAAGGCTAATTATGGCAATGGTGCCATGTACATAGAACGGGTCATCTATCCAGCTCGCCACATCGAGGTTCAAATCCTAGGAGATGAACACGGGAATGTAATCCACTTGGGGGAACGAGATTGTTCTCTTCAACGAAATAACCAAAAGGTTTTGGAAGAAAGCCCTTCAATTGCAATCGGAAAAACGTTGCGTCATGAAATCGGTGCGGCTGCTGTTCGAGCTGCGGAGTCTGTTGGCTATGAGAATGCAGGAACCATCGAGTTTCTTCTTGATGAAGCCAGTGGCAATTTCTATTTCATGGAGATGAACACCCGTGTTCAGGTAGAACATCCTGTTACAGAGTTTGTTTCAGGTGTGGATATCGTTAAAGAACAGATTCGCATTGCGGCAGGTCAGCCTCTGTCTGTTAAGCAAGAAGATATTGTCCTACGTGGCCATGCTATCGAGTGTCGTATCAATGCAGAAAATCCAGCCTTCAACTTTGCTCCAAGTCCAGGTAAGATTACCAATCTCTATCTGCCAAGTGGGGGAGTTGGCTTGCGCGTGGATTCAGCAGTTTATCCAGGCTATACCATTCCACCTTATTATGATAGTATGATTGCTAAAATCATTGTTCACGGTGAAAATCGTTTTGATGCCTTGATGAAAATGCAACGTGCCCTCTATGAATTAGAGATTGAAGGGGTGCAGACTAATGCAGATTTCCAGCTTGACCTTATTTCAGATCGCAATGTCATTGCTGGAGATTACGATACTTCCTTCTTGATGGAAACCTTCTTACCCAAATATCAAGAAAAAGAATAAAATGACTTCAAGAGTTTAAACCGAAAAGGGGAATCAATGGCTCTATTTAGTAAAAAAGATAAGTATATTCGAATTAATCCCAATCGTTCGGTTAGGGAAAAACCTCAAGCCAAGCCAGAGGTTCCAGATGAATTATTCTCCCAGTGTCCGGGTTGTAAGCATACCATCTACCAGAAGGATTTGGGAAGTGAGCGTATCTGTCCGCACTGTAGCTACACCTTTCGTATTTCTGCCCAAGAACGCTTGGCTTTGACGATTGATATGGGAACCTTCAAGGAATTGTTTACAGGGATTGAAAGCAAGGATCCCTTGCATTTCCCTGGTTATAAAAAGAAACTAGCAACTATGCGTGAAAAAACAGGTCTGGATGAAGCCGTTGTGACAGGAACTGCTCTTATTAAAGGTCAGACTGTGGCTCTTGGGATAATGGATTCCAACTTTATCATGGCATCTATGGGTACAGTTGTAGGGGAAAAAATCACTCGCTTATTTGAGTATGCGACTGTCGAACAATTGCCAGTTGTCCTCTTCACAGCTTCTGGTGGGGCCCGTATGCAGGAAGGAATCATGAGTCTCATGCAGATGGCCAAGATTTCTGCAGCTGTTAAACGTCATTCAAATGCTGGCCTCTTTTACCTGACTATTTTGACAGATCCAACGACTGGTGGTGTGACAGCTTCTTTCGCTATGGAAGGCGATATCATTCTGGCTGAACCACAAAGTTTGGTTGGTTTTGCTGGGCGTCGTGTCATTGAAAATACGGTTCGTGAAAGCTTGCCTGAGGATTTCCAAAAGGCAGAATTCCTATTAGAACATGGCTTTGTGGATGCTATCGTTAAAAGAAGAGATTTGCCAGACACCATTGCTAGCCTAGTCAGATTGCACGGAGGGAGTCCTAGATGAATATTGCAAAAATAGTCAGAGAAGCGCGTGAGCAGAGTCGCTTGACAACCTTGGACTTTGCGACAGGCATTTTTGATGAATTTATCCAGTTACATGGTGACCGTTCTTTTCGTGATGATGGTGCAGTTGTTGGTGGTATCGGCTGGCTTGGAGAGCAAGCTGTAACAGTGGTTGGTATCCAAAAAGGCAAGAGTTTACAAGATAACCTAAAACGGAATTTTGGCCAACCGCATCCAGAAGGCTATCGCAAGGCCCTGCGTTTGATGAAACAGGCTGAAAAGTTTGGTCGTCCAGTAGTGACCTTTATCAATACTGCAGGTGCCTATCCTGGTGTGGGGGCGGAAGAACGTGGACAGGGAGAAGCTATCGCTCGCAATCTCATGGAAATGAGTGACCTGAAAGTTCCGATTATCGCCATCATTATCGGTGAAGGTGGTTCAGGTGGAGCTCTAGCTCTAGCAGTCGCAGACCGCGTCTGGATGCTGGAAAATTCTATCTATGCCATTCTCAGCCCAGAAGGCTTTGCTTCCATTCTATGGAAGGATGGCAGTCGTGCCATGGAAGCGGCAGAACTGATGAAAATCACTTCGCATGAACTGTTAGAAATGGACGTGGTGGATAAGGTGATTTCTGAAGCAGGACTTTCTAGTAAAGAACTGATTAAGACTGTTAAACAAGAACTCCAAACGGAGCTAGTCCTACTCTCACAAAAAACGTTAGAAGAGTTGTTGGAAGAGCGTTACCAACGATTTAGAAAATACTAATACAAAAACTAGAACTGGCAGTCAGTTCTAGTTTTTGAGGTTCTTACTCTGTGTCGAGGACACAACAAAAAGTGCTTGGAAGACCAAACACCTTTTTGATTATTCATTTTCTTCAGTTACAAATTGACTGAGTAGTCCGTTGATAAAGCGGGCTGATTTTTGATCTGAAAAATTCTTGGCAAGTTCAATGGCTTCATTGACTGCTACTAGTTGAGGTGTATCAAATGATGTGATTTCAAAGATACCCAAGCGTAGTAAGTTTTTTTCGACCAAGGTCAAGCGTTCAACTGTCCAGCCTGACTTGAGATGCTGGTTGATTTGTTTATCCAACTCGTCTTTTTGAGCTTGAACACCAGAAACCAAGTTCAGAAGAAAGGCAGGAATTTGCACATCTTCATCTTCACGGTCATGTGTGTAGGCAAAGCGACAAGCTGTTTCCATATCTGTGTCGAATTCAAGGCTCATAAGAGCTTGAAAAGCGCATTTACGAAGTTCGCGTCTAGATTCTAATAATGGACTAGTCATTGAGGAAGTCCTCGTTAAATAGATCTTTCAACTCAGGTTTTGGTGTTTTATCTGGAACGATTCCTGCAACATGAATGTTGACAGCATCAAGTTCCACATCAGCCATATCACGAACAGCATCTTTTACTGCTTTTTGAATAGCAAGAGCAACTTTTGGTACTTTCACACCGTACTCAAGATAGAGATAGATGTCAGCAGTTAGTTCTTCGTTGCTTTCTTTTAAGTAGACGCCGCGACCAAGAGAGAGTTTTGATAGGGTATCAGATACGGATTTATTTGAAAATGAATGGACACCATCAACTTTAGCAGTTGCGATGGCAATGATTTTTTCAAGTACACGTGGAGCGATAACGATTTCGCCAAATTGTTCTTCAATTCCCATAGAATGACCTCTTTCTAGAGATTAGGCACGAGAAACGTAAGTTCCTTCTGCAGTGTTGATGATCAATTTTTGTCCAGCTTCGATGAAGTCAGGAACGTTGACAACAAGTCCAGTTTCCATAGTTGCTGGTTTACCAGAACCTGTAACAGTAGCACCTTTGATAGATGGTTGTGTTTCAGCGACTGTCAATTCAACAGTAGTTGGTACAGTTACACCGATTACTTCAGTTCCGTAGAATTGGATTTTAACATCAGAGTTTTCAAGGATGTAAAGCAATTCATTTTCAACGTTTACGACTGGAATTTCGTATTGGTCGTAAGTTTCAGTGTTCATGAAGTAGGCAGTTTCATCCATTTTGTACAAGTATTGAGCTGGAACAGTTTCGATAATAGCTTGTTCGAATTTTTCTTCTGGACGGTAGCTTGTATCAAAAGTAGAACCAGTACGGACATCACGCAATTTCATACGCATGATTGTGTTCCCTTTACCTGGTTTGTGGTGGCTAGCTTCCAAAACGCGGATCAATTTTCCGTCTGCAGTTTCAAATGTCATACCAGCTTTCAATTTGCTTGCTTCAATCATGTTTTTACCTCTTTAATAAATATTATTACTCTTCATTTTACCATAAAAGGAATGAAAAAGAAAGTTGAAGGTAGGATAATGGAAATATTTATATAAATTTATACTTGTACGAAAAAATGTTTTAGAATGGTATATTTTTCAATGAAATTTATAAGCAAATATCTTAAAAGTTACCTTGAAATATGATATAATTTATAAGATTATATTTGTACCTAAGTGTGCATATATATATAAGGTGGTAAATTATGTTTAAACTATCGAGACAACAAAAAGATCATCGTTATTTTTGTGGAAATAGATACGAAAAATATTCGATTAAAAAATTAAAAGTCGGTGCTGCGAGTGTCTTAATCGGGGCAGGATTTTTGTTTGGTTACAATGTAGATACGGTGGAAGCAAACTCTGTTGCTGAAACTACTGAAACGGCAGTAAAGAAGGATGCTGATACAGAACTAAACCAAGCTCAGGGAAATACCCAAGCAGGAACTGTCTCTGAGCCAAAAGTAGATAGTGCAGGGAAAGCAGAGTTAGCTGAGCAACCAAAATCAACTGAAGAGGCAGAAAAGTCAACTGAGCAAGTAAATCCTGCAAAAGCGGACGAAAAACAGACAGACCAAGCTTCAACAGTTTCAGAGATTGCTAATACAGCAGAAACGACTGAAACAAAACCATCTGTTGATTTATCTCTTTTGCAAGCAAAACTAGCAGATTTGGAAGCGCAAATAGAGCGTGTCAAAGGTAATAAAAAACAGGCATCTCGAGTCCAAGCAGCCGAAAAACTAGTTGCAGAAGCTAAGCAATATTTAAGTACCTTGGACGCCACACAGTCAGGAGCTGATAAAAAAGCAAAAGAAATTAGCTCATTAACTTTTATCTTGAAATCAATCAAGGCTGAAGAAACGCTAAAAGAAAATAAAAATCAAGATAGTCGAAATGGTAAGAAATTGGAAGAAGGAACTGGCTTCCGTACCGGAGTGACAGATCAAGCTTTAACAGGGTCAATTCATTTTGATGATTCAAAAGGACCAACAGAAAAACAAATTCCAGTTGCAAATAATGGTGATGGTGAACGTGTCATTAATATGGCGATTACTTACTCAGCTTCTTCAACTGAAACAGTGACAGATGGTAAAGTACGTGTAACGATACCAAAGGAATTCTTGCATTCTACTAAAAAACCAGAATTTGCAAATTCATCATTTGTAAAAAGTGTTGATGATGTATCCACTGCTACAAATTATGTTTATGATTTAAATTTAAATCCTATGAGCGGGGGAACTGTTGCTGAAAGTTTATTAAAATTATATGTGGGTACCTCTATAAAAAATGCTCCATCAAAAGGTGATGTATTATCAGTTAATACAGATTTTATAGTAGGTGGAGAAACTTTATCAACGAAGTCAGCTAGAGCTTCTTTTGACTATTTGTCGGAAATTTTATATAGAGAAAAAGATACGAGACCAAAGACTGTCAAATATATGGTCGATCAGTTTGGTGCTCCATTACCAGAATTTAAAATGGGATCAGTTTCGAATGGAACTTTCAAGCCAATTGAAGGCAATACATTTAAATTACCATTTATTATGAGTGATCAGAGTTTCTTCAATAATGAAGAAACGAATCAAAATGGGAATGGACGTTTAACAAGTTATGATTATACGATTAGTGGAATACCAGATTTCTTAGAATTAGATCCAACAAATGTTAAAAACAATAAGTTTTGGACATTAGAAAATGGGGTCTTAACACTACATCCAGATGAAAAGAAGGGTATTGATCAAAGTTTACTTTATGGTGGACCAATTCTGAAGGTAAAAGATGGTGCTTTTAATACCCCGGAAGCCATTGAAAGAGTGATTGAGTCAAATTCTACTAAAGGATTCAACGCAAATATCGTTTATAAAGCTGTCGGACATAGACCTGATGGTTCAACATTTACTCAGACATTAGACAATCCTGATGGATTTAGATTATATCTCGGTGATGGTGTTCCTGCTATTAAAGACCTGGATACAAGAATTTTCGCCGAAACAAATCAACGATTATTTTCAAATGCAAGTAATGAGGATAAATTTAACGCTAGATTTTATGTACCATCTGATAAATTAAAAGGTGACGGTGCAACGTTACCAAGTCAGTATATAAACTATTTTATTCCAAAAGATCAAGAAGGAAATTACTTTACAAAATTCCAGTTAAATAGAGTATATACAAATGAAATAAAAGCTGATGGTTCAAGAGCAGTTAGAGGTTATTACAGAGAACAGATAGATGGAAATTTAAAAGAGAATTTTAAATTATATGGAGTAACTAAAGATAACCAAGCCGAATTATTAAAAGAATATACTTCAATTGATGAATTATATAATACTATTGAAATTAATCCTGAAAAGAAATATGATCATTTAATTCTAAAACATCCGGGTATAGTAGATGAATTTCAAAAATATAATTCGACTTCTAAAACAATAACTGGATTAGAATCAAGACTTGGAGTAACTGTCGGTACATGGAAGGAAAAAGCCCAAGATAGTACAATTCAACGTTATAGAAATAAAATAGCACAAGGTTCTACATCAGAGAATACAATAGAGAGTGCTATAGCAATGGAACGTCCTACTACAGGAAGTGGAGAGTATGCAGAACACGTTAAAACTCCAACAAAATTAGCATTAAATATGGATCAAATAGGGAGTAAAACTCTAACTAAAGATCAGTTAACAAGAGGTCAAACACTTCCTATTGCAGTAACGTATTCAGCAGGGGATTATTTTGGGTTAGTAGAATCAGATGAAAATGGAAGAAAGACTTACGATTTAGATAAATTAGATCCAAATATTAATAAAACTAGCGTGATGTTATTAGCAGATCCAAAGTTACCATTGAAAGATTTTAGATTAGCAGCAGATAATCGTTTATTATCGAAATACACATTACATTTTGGTGGAACAAATGGTAGTGCTGCACAAGAACCGTATGATAAATTAAAAGAATCTTATGATACGGTAAATCCAACTAATATTATCGAAAATTATAAAGGAACAGGGAAACGTGCTTACATCTTTGACTCAAAAGATTTAGGTCTTACTAAATATGATTTAAATAAAGACGGATGGCTTAAAGGTGGATTATACAGTCCTACAGCCTTGACTTTCGAAGTTGAAAATAATGGACAAGTTGAAGCTGGAACTTATGGGATTGAATCTTACTTAGTATGGAATAGTGAGTCGGAAACGTTAGTAGGTAATGACAATTCTATTAATGCTAATTTTGTTGAAAATCACACACCAGGTTTATCTATTTCAAAAGCAAATATTAACGTTACTATTAAGAATGTTGCTGAATATTCAACTTCTTTAACAATTGCTAAACCTGGGACTACAGGTGTGCGAGGAATTATTGATGTCAAGAATGGACAAGAAGTTGTCTTATCAGCACAACTTGAAAATTTAACAGATCTTCCTCAAAGAGTGAAAGAAGCAGTAGTATTAATACCTAAGACAGAAGCTTTAACATATTTAGAAGGTCCAATAGTTGATGATTCAGACGAATTTGATGTAGTTTATACAACGTCAACTGCTACTGACAAAACTACTGGAACATATGTAAGTGCAGATCAAATTACAAATTGGAAAGATGTTACTGCCGTTAAATATGTATTTAAAAATAATTATACTGTAACAAAAGATCATGCTTTTAAACATAACTTTAATGTACGTGTCGATCAAAATAATCCAAACTATGTACAAAGTACTTCTCAAATTTTTATGAAAAATGGGCAAGATACTTGGTTAGAATCGAATGTTGTTGGTTTGAGAACGGAAGATGTTCGTGGAAAATTAGAAGTGTACTATAAAACTGTAGATGGCGAGCTCTTAAAAGAGTTCCCAAAAACTAGAGATTTTGAAGGGCAGCCTTATGCAACAACTAAAGAACCAATTCTTAAAGGTTTTTTAAATAGATGGTATGCTGCGTATGACTATATTTTTATCGAAGTTCAACCAGATTCAGATCCAGAAGTTGGTACTTATGAAAGACAGGTAACTAAGAAAGTAACTTATCTATATGATAAGGCTAAAGTGAAAGTAGAAACTAAAGATATTACAAGAACTATTAATTATATTGAAAAAAATAATGAAGGTAATATCATTTCTAATTCAGTGACACAAAAAGTAACAGTTTCTAGAAAAGTGTATACTGGAGAAAAAACAGGACGTGTTGTAGAAGATAATTGGGAAATTCCTGCAAATGCTAAATGGGAGTCTGTAACATCTCCAACACCTTCAGAATGGGAAAAACCAGAAGTAAAAGTTAATGATCAATATATCGCTAAAGCGGCAATTGATGAAGTAAGAATTACACCTGAAATACTTAATAACGGTAATGTTGTTGAAAATGTATACTATGAGCGATTCGTCCCAGTTGGTGGAGATGTAGTAGCAAAATATGTTATCGAAGGTACAACAACTGAATTAAAACAAGCAACAGATGTTGCAAAAGGATTGAAAGTTGGGAAAAACTATACTTCAACAGCTCCAGTAGCAGGTGAAGAATTAACAGCAACTGATGGAAAAGTTTATGTATATAAAGGACATAAAGCTACATCAGCATCGGAAACGGGTACAGTTACAGCAGATAAACAAGAAGTCGTTTATGAGTACGAACCAAAAGCAGGTGGAAACGTAGAAGTTAAATATGTGATTGCAGGAACAGAAACAAACCTAAAAGATCCAGTAACATTAGTAACAGGTGGACAAGTAGGAAGTGACTACACTGCAACAAAAGATGCAACTATTACAAAAGAAGATGGAAGAGTTTATAAACTTGTTGCAGCAAATAATGGACTAAAAACAGGTTCAGCTGGTGAAACTGGTAAAGTAACTACAGAAAAACAAACAGTTACTTATGAGTATGAGTTGCAAAAAGGTGACGTAATAGTAAACTATACAGATACTGAAGGAAATGCGATTGAAGGTAAGCCAAGTGTTAAAGCTGAAACTCAAAGTCCAACAGGAAAAGAGTACAACACAAACACACCTGAGTTAAAACCAGAAACAATCACAACTGAAAGTGGAAAAGTGTACAAATTAGTACCAACTGCAACAGTAGGAAGTGAAAGTGGAAAAGTAACAGTAGATCCAATTTCAGTAACGTATAAATACGAACTCCAAAAAGGTGATGTAACAGTAAACTATACAGATACTGAAGGAAATGCGATTGAAGGTAAGCCAAGTGTTAAAGCTGAAACTCAAAGTCCAACAGGAAAAGAGTACAACACAAACACACCTGAGTTAAAACCAGAAACAATCACAACTGAAAGTGGAAAAGTGTACAAATTAGTACCAACTGCAACAGTAGGAAGTGAAAGTGGAAAAGTAACAGTAGATCCAATTTCAGT
>CAJNBY010000017.1 GCA_905221125.1 bacterium
ATCATCATAAGTTAATTTCATAATAAAAGCACCCCAAAAGTTAGATTTTTTCTGTCTAACTTTTGGGGTGCAGTTCAAAATAGTTGTTGCTTTTTAGGTAGCTAGGATTTTATCCCAGGTTTTGTCTCTTATTTCTCAACGCGTGATTTGTTGGCGATATCAGCTAGGATAGCTTGAACAAAATCATCTACTGAGACAGTTTGTGTTTCTTTTTGTCCGTAGCGACGAACGTTGACTGTTCCGTCTTCCATTTCCTTGTCCCCAACAATCAATTGGTAAGGAATCTTGCTTGTTTGTGAAGCACGGATTTTGAACTGCATTTTTTCATTGCGCTCATCTACATCTGCACGGACACCGCGGTCACGGAGTTTCTTAGCCACTTCCCATGCGTAGTCCACGTGTTTTTCGTTAGATACTGGGATGAGGGTTACTTGGTGTGGTGCAAGCCATGTTGGGAAGGCACCCTTGTAGTTCTCAATCAAGATAGCTGTGAAGCGTTCCATAGTTGAGATAACACCACGGTGGATCATGACTGGACGGTGCTCTTCGCCATCAGCTCCGATGTATTTAAGGTCGAAGCGTTCTGGAAGCAAGAAGTCAAGCTGGATAGTAGAGAGAGTTTCTTCTTTACCAAGGGCAGTCTTAACTTGGATATCCAATTTTGGTCCGTAAAAGGCTGCTTCACCTTCGGCTTCAAAGTAGTCAACACCCATTTCATCAAGGGCTGCACGAAGCATGGTTTGGGCATTTTCCCACATCTCATCGTTGTCAAAGTACTTGTGAGTATCTTGAGGGTCACGAAGAGAGAGACGGAAGCGGTATTCAGTCAAGTTGAAGTCTTCATAAACATCGATAATCAACTGAAGGGCACGTTGGAATTCTTCTTGGATTTGTTCAGGAGTAACAAAGAGGTGCCCGTCGTTAAGAGACATTTCACGCACACGTTGAAGACCAGTGAGGGAACCAGATTTTTCGTAACGGTGCATCATACCGATTTCAGCGATACGGATAGGCAACTCACGGTATGAGTGAACATGGTGTTTGAAGACTTGAATGTGGTGTGGACAGTTCATTGGTCGAAGGACGAATTCTTCCCCGTCACCCATGTCCATAGTTGGGAACATGTCTTCTTGGTAATGATCCCAGTGACCAGAAGTCTTGTAAAGCTCAACAGAAGCAAGTGGTGGAGTGTATACGTGTTGGTAGCCAGAAGTCAACTCCTTGTCGACAATGTAGCGTTCCAATTCACGACGGATAGTCGCTCCATTTGGCAACCAGAATGGAAGTCCTTGACCAACCTCTTGAGAAATCATGAAGAGGTCAAGCTCTTTACCAAGTTTACGGTGGTCACGTTCCTTAGCTTCTTCACGCATTTGAAGGTAGTTCTTCAAGTCTTTCTTGTCAAACCAAGCTGTACCGTAGATACGTTGCATCATAGCGTTGTCGCTATTTCCGCGCCAGTAAGCACCTGCTACATGGAGAAGGTGGAAGATTTGGATACGGCCTGTTGATGGAACGTGAGGTCCACGGCAGAGATCCACGTATTCACCTTGACGGTAGATAGTCAAGCCGCCTTCGTCTTCTGAATGTTCTTCAATCAATTCCAACTTATAAGGGTCATTTTTGAAGATTTCACGAGCCTCGTCTTTAGTGACTTCTTCACGGATTGATGGGAAGTTTTCTTTAACGATTTTTTGCATTTCTTCTTCGATACGAGGAAGGTCTTCATTTGAAATTTGACCAGCAGTATTGTCAGTATCGTAGTAGAAACCATCTTCGATAGCTGGACCAACTCCCAAGTGAATGTCTGGGAAAAGGCGACGAGCTGCTTGGGCGAACAAGTGAGCAGCTGAGTGACGCAAGATTGGAAGGGCATCTTCGTGATCAGGTGTCACGATTTCGATGCTACCATCTTCAGTGATAGCACGAGTAGTGTCGATGAGTTTGCCGTTGAATTTACCAGCCAAGGCTTTTTTAGCTAGGGAATTGCTGATAGATTGGGCAATTTCAAAAGTTGTTACGCCAGATTCGAATTCACGAACGGCGCCATCTGGGAAAGTAATGTTAATCATGATGTTCTCCTTACTTATATTATTGACAAAAGTTTTAACCCCTATTTTGAAAACAGGGACAGAGGATTGTGAAAGCTAGAAAAACAAAAAGCGACATCCTCAAAAGGACGTCGCAACGTGGTTCCACCTTCATTTATGTTCCTCAAAAAAGAGGGACACCTCTGATTGGCTCTAACGTAGCCACCGTTTTATGTTTTCATAAAAAACTCAAGAGTAGTATCAGTTTAGGCTTTCTATGCGTTTCCAGCAACCACGCACTCTCTAGTAGAAAGGGACTAAGTGACTTGTCTCTATGGATTATTATAGCATGATTGTGAGATTTTTCAAGGATTTTGTGAAAGTTTTTTGTTTTTCATTTTTTGTAGAATATGCTTGATACCAATACCGGAAGCCATGCCCATCAGAGCCAAGGTTTCATAGATTAGCAAGTAAATGAGTATAAACTCACCAAAAGTTATGATAGTAAAGCAAAAAAGCAAACCAATAGTAAGTAACCACCAAATTGAAAAATAGAATCGGTAGCTATATAGTAACGACACAATGAAGATCACTAGAGGTGTATAGAAGAGAATATTATTTACGTAGAGACTCTTGAGTGTAAGGGAGTCAGAAACGATTAGTGATAACAACTCATAAAGTGGCCAGTAAAAGAAAAAGATGACCAAATAGTAGGGGAGATGGGAATAGAATCTAGGCATGATAATCACCTCGTTTTAAAAAACAGATAACTTAGATTTCTTGCTATGATTATTATAGCATGTTTAAAACAAAAAAGTAAATCTGTTGACAAAGAAGTTAGTTATTGGTAGAATAGGGGTTGTCGTAAAGACAAATAACTTCTTCTTGGTTACAGGCATGCCAACCTGTCACTCGGATGAAGCCAAATAAAAAGGAGAAACATCATGGCAATCTCAAAAGAGAAAAAAAATGAAATCATCGCACAATATGCACGTCACGAAGGTGATACAGGTTCAGTAGAGGTTCAAGTTGCTGTCCTTACATGGGAAATCAACCACCTTAACGAACACATCAAACAACACAAAAAAGACCACGCTACTTACCGTGGATTGATGAAAAAAATCGGTCGCCGTCGTAACTTGCTTGCATACTTGCGTAAAAACGACGTTAACCGTTACCGTGAGTTGATCAACTCTCTAGGACTTCGTCGCTAATTCAAGATACAAAGGCCGTCAAAAGCACAAAGCAAAAATAGGAAAATTGACGAAGAAACTTCAGTTTCTAGGAGATTTTATCTTTTTTGCCAAGTGCTTAGGCCGTGTTCAATTGAGCATATCTTGATAATGAAGCTACTCTAAATTGGGTAGCTTTTTTACTTTTGTCACCTTACTTTGGTATGCTCAAGTATAATCTTCGGTTACAGTTCCTAGCACTGTAAGGTAAAATAAACCAGATCTTCTCCCTTCGGGGAGATTTTTTGTTTCACTGAAAGTTTCGTACAATCTTCGCCTCGTCGCTAGTCTATAAACGGTTTATCCAGCAAGACTGGAGCTCTCTGATTTTCAGAGGGCTTTTTACGTTGTCACCTTACCTTAGTATGCTCAAGTATAATCTTCGGTTACAGTTCCTAGCACTGTAAGGTAAAATAAACCAGAATGATCTCCCTTCGGGGAGATTTTTTTTGTTTCACTGAACGTTTCGTACGATCCTCGCCTCGTCGCCTAGTCTATAAACGATTTATCCAGCAAGAATTATGATGCTAAGGGCGTCAAAAATCCGTATGAAAATAGGGAAAGGACACCGTGTTCGATGAACACAAGGAGTTTCATCTTTTTCACTAGGATTTTAGCCCGGGCTCAAATCAGCTCTCTGACTTCAGAGGGCTTTTTTATTGAGGTTTTATCGGTCACAATTTTGGAGACTACAAAAACCTCAAATGGTATCAGCTAATTACACCATAAGGGTGCGTAGCTACTCGGCTTGAAAAGCCGAGTAGCTGTCTGCAAGCCCCTTCGGAGAGCCCACACTTTACGAAGTAAAGTATAGTATGTTATACTTTACATGGAAGTAGTCACCGAATTCCAGTTAGAAATTACTTTGTAACTACGTTTTGAGGAGGAGTAAAATGCTTTCCTATGTTCGAAATTACCCACTAGCGATAGCTAAATTAATGTGTCTGTGCTCTCCTAAAATCTGCTGATTTATTACTGACCAATACAGGAGGTTTTTTATGGGACAGACAATCATATCTGCTATTGGTGTTTATATTTCCACCAGTATCGATTATTTAATTATTTTATTTATTTTATTTGCACAGCTATCACAGAATAAACAAAAATGGCATATTTATGCGGGGCAATATCTAGGCACAGGCTTACTTGTAGGGGCGAGTTTAGTTGCTGCTTATGTCGTTAATTTCGTGCCTGAAGAATGGATGGTTGGATTGCTTGGTTTAATCCCTATCTATTTAGGGATTCGCTTTGCAATTGTTGGAGAAGGTGAGGAAGAAGAGGAAGAAGAGGAAGAAATTATTGAAAGATTAGAACAAAGCAAGGCAAATCAACTGTTTTGGACAGTTACATTGCTAACAATTGCGTCTGGCGGAGATAATTTAGGTATCTATATACCTTATTTTGCTTCGTTAGATTGGTCACAGACCCTCGTGGCGTTGCTTGTGTTTGTAATCGGCATAATTATCTTATGCGAGATTAGTCGGGTGTTATCCTCTATTCCGTTAATATTCGAGACAATTGAAAAATACGAGCGAATCATTGTGCCCTTAGTATTCATTCTACTTGGACTATACATCATGTATGAAAATGGCACGATAGAGACTTTTCTGATAGTGTAGATTTTTTTGTTTCACTAGGATTTTAGCCCGAGCTCAAATCAGCTCTCTAATTTTAGAGGGCTTTTTATGTTGTCACCTTACCTTGGTATGCTCAAGTATTATCTTTGGTTACGGTTCCTAGCACTGTATGGAAAAACCAACCATAATTATTCTGATTTTAATTGTATTTTTTCCATAGCTTGTTACACAGTTGAAAATATGGTATACTTTTCATGAGAATTTTCTAAATTTTTAAGATTCTATCAAAGGAGGTTTGCATGCTTTCCAAATTTTCTGGAAGCCGACAAGACCAGCAATTTGTGTTACTTTTAGTTATTTTGCTAGGTATTTTAGGGATTTCTCTCTTTCTAGCAGTTTCAATGGGATCCGTTGAGATTGATCTAGGAGATACATATCGGATTATTTTGAGCAGGTTGGGATTTCCTCTTGAGATAGGAGAGGTGTCAAAGTCTACTCTTGCCATTGTATGGAACATGAGATTCCCCCGAGTATTGTTAGGCTTGATAGTAGGAGCAGGCCTTTCTATGTGTGGTAGCGTGATGCAGTCTACAGTGAACAATCCCATCGCAGAGCCTTATGTCTTAGGGATATCTGCGGGTGCAACTCTAGGAGCAACTTTGAGCATCATTCTTGGTTTAAAAGTGATGATTAGCCTTGGCGCTTTTCTTGGAGCTATTTTGGCAACAATTGCTGTCCTCCTCATTGCCTCTATGCAGGGAAGGATGACGACTTCTAGTCTAATCTTATCGGGAACGGTAGTCAACGCTCTCTTTTTGGCTTTTTCAAACTTTATTATCTCAGTCGGCGCTAATGCGGACAGTGTGATGACCATTAAGTTTTGGACCATGGGCTCGCTCGCTGGGACTTCCTGGGCAGACTTGGTCCTGCCAACTATAGTAGTAGGAATAGCCTTTCTATTTTTCTCTACTCAGTATCGTGTTTTCAATGCGATGATGATGGGAGATGAGGCTGCTTTAACTTTGGGGATTCCCTTACGCTTTTATTGGTATCTTTATGTGACAATGGTGGCTGTGCTGACAGCAGTCTTAGTGGCAACCTGTGGGATTATCGGTTTTGTCGGTCTGATTACTCCTCACTTAGCTCGAGGGTTAGTAGGAACGAATTATAAGAGGCTTTTTCCTGTTGCAACCTTGCTAGGTGCCCTCTTTGTCATCTGGGCAGACGTACTCTCTCGTATCATCATTCCAAACGCAGAGCTTCCTATTGGTATTTTCACAGCCTTAGTAGGTGCTCCCTTCTTTATCTACATTGTTGGAGGTAAGCGAAGGGAGGTGAGGGTCTGATATGGACTTGATTTGTCAGGATGTCCACTTTGGACTGGGAGAGAAAAAAATCCTCAAGGGAGTTTCTCTTAAGGTTGAAGGGAATCAATTTCACACGATATTAGGACCAAATGGAAGTGGAAAAACCAGTCTACTTAAACTCCTCTATCGTCAGGAAAAGGCGGAAAAAGGCTTGATAAGCCTAGATGGAAAGCCGCTGGAGCATTGGTCACTCAAAGAAACAGCCAAGCAAATGGCAGTTGTCACCCAATTTAACCAGCTGCAGTTTGATTGTACAGTTGAAGAAATCGTCTTGTTGGGAAGAACTCCCCACCTCTCTTTTTTACAGAAGGAAAGGGAAAGAGATTTTACACTCGTTCAAGATGCCCTCGTTAAGGTGGATATGCTCGAGAAGAAAACTCGTCTCTATTCGTCCCTGTCGGGGGGAGAGAAACAGCGAGTTTTGTTAGCCCGCGCCTTGGCGCAAGAACCGACTCTCTTGCTCCTGGACGAACCAACCAATCACCTGGATATCAAGTATCAGCTAGACTTGTTGGCCATTGTGAAGAATCTCAAGGTCAATGTTCTAGCTGTCCTACATGATATTCAACTTGCTTGTCGCTATTCGGATTATCTCTATCTGATGAAAGAGGGAGAAATCCTTTACCAAGGGACTCCAAAGGAGACCATCACCCCTGAGTCATTGCAAACTGTATACGGAGTTCAAAGTCAGGTGACTTGGACCGAGGATCAGCAAGCTATGATTCACTATTTATAAGAATGAAAAGGAAAACAAGATGAAAAAAACACTCAGTATTTTACTCGTGACAGTAGCTACCTTAACCATGGCAGCTTGTGGCAATACTACTACAGAAAAAGCTACCACACAGTCTAGCACAGAAACAAGTCAAAAGGTCAGCGCAGAGACGACTTATCCATTAACGATCAAAACCTATGATGTTAAAGGAAATGAAGTAGAACAAGTTTTTGAAAAGGCACCTGAAAAAGTTATCACCAACAATCTTTCAACTACTGAAATCTTATTGGAACTAGGTTTGAAAGATAAAATTGCTGGTATGCTCAACCCTGACAATGCTGTAACAGACAAATACAAGGACGCGATTGCGACGATTCCTCAAATTGGGGATAAAAAAACAGTCTCACAAGAGACAGTCCTTTCTTATGAACCAGATGCTGTGATGGGTCGAAACATGATGTTTTCTGAAAAATCCTTGGGGACAGTTAGCACTTGGAATGAAAACAAAATCCCAGTTTATACTCAAAAAGCGTCTCTCTCAACAATTCAGCAAGATTTGGGGAATATCGTAGAAGATGTCAAAAATCTGGGAATGATTTTTAATGTTCAGGACAAGGCTAATGAATACGCAACCCAATTACAAGCTAAAATTGACGCTGTTAAGAAAGCAAACCCAGCAAGCCAAGGTGAAAAGAAAAAGGCTTTGATTATGGTTGCTTATAATGATGAAACTTTCGGTGCTTATAAGTCTGCTTTGCAAGAAAGTTTGCTGAACCAACTTGGTTATACAAACGTTGCTACGGGGACATCAGGATTGACCTTGGAAAACCTCGTGTCAATGGATCCTGAATTGATTATCTATGTAACCAGCGACCGCAATAAAAAATTGGATGAAAAAGCAGTAGAGTTGATGAAGGCAAATGCTGTTTTGGAAAGCGTTCCTGCTATTAAGAATCAAAAAATCATGACCATCTCTTACGATGAGTTGATGGATTATGGTCCAGCAGTGATTGATTCCCTTGAGAAAATCAATGACTTTATCAATAAATAATGAGTTTGATTGGGAAGGAATTCAAGTTAAAATCAGCCTTCCTTCTAACTACGACTCCAATCAAACCTATCCGGCTATTTTATTGAATGATGGAAACTTGGATTTCCTATCGTCCCTTTCCGAATCTGTGATTTTAGTGGGCTTGACCTCTAAAAATCGCCTAGACGACTACACTCCCTGGGCGACATCGGCTCTGAGAGATGGAGCTCCAGATTTTGGAGGTCAGGCCAACGCCTATCATGATCATTTATTTGGAGGTCTTTTAGATAAGTTGCAGTCGCTTTATCAACTGAACGAAACTCGCCTTGCCTACGGAGGTTATTCACTAGGTGGTTTGGCGGCAGTCTACAGTCTTTTCAGCTTTGACAAGGTTTCCTGTGTCTTTTCGATCTGCGGTTCCTTTTGGTATCCTGATTTTGTGACTTACTGTAAGGAAGAAAATGTGAAAAATTTGGACTGTTTGCTGTATTTACAGAACGGTCAAACAGAAGGAGTCAATCATAGCAATCGCTTGGCTCAAGCACCAGTCTATGCTGAGCAGATCCATACCAGTCTTCAGAAATACTATCCGAACGGCCAGTTTGTCTTTGACACTTATGGACACCACGAACAAGTAGCTGAACGATTCCTAGCTTTTTCCAGCTGGTTGGCCCAAAAATGGAAAATCAAATAAAAGATTTATCCCTTGGCTTTTGCCAAGGGATTGTTGTATTTTTTAACCAAGAGCCTCTCTTTTCTTATCTGGATTCCAGACGAAGCTTGCGATAAAGCTAAAGATGATGGTTAGGATAGCGAGGATAATGGCAAGGATAAGGGCAGGGATGCGGATAAACCACCAGAGTGGGTTTGGTTTTTTATCGTTGTGCCATTGTTTGGTTTCTTCGTCCAAACGTTGGAATTCTACTTGGATACGATTGGCGACTGTTTCAATGCCCTCATCATTCATTTTCTTGATATCTGAGATATCAATTGGATTTCCAAAGTTCATATCGACACGTTCACGGCTAACCAAGCCCTTCAAAGTCATAGGACCTGTGTAGGTAACCGGCATGATACGGACCTTGGCCATTTTGGCAATCAGAGCAACTCCACCCTTGACATCGTTGGAGTGACGGCTTCCACTTGGAAACATGATGAGAGAGCGGTCACTTTTTTTGAGGACATTGATAGGGTATTTGATGGCAGAAGCGCTAGGATTTTCACGGTCGATAGGAAAAGCACCACACATACGGATCCACCAGCCAAAGATACGGTTGGTAAAGAGTTCTTTTTTGGCCATAAAGATGAACTGTTTTGGCTTAGTCGCAAAGGCCATGTAAACAGGATCCCACCAGGTACGGTGAGGCGCAACTAGAATATAATTTTCATCTTGATTAGGAATTTTATCAGTATTATGATAGTGGGCATTGCCATTGATGGACCATAGGAGCAAGACAACCAATCCACGTAAATAAGTATAAAACATGCGATCTCCTTCGATTCTTTTCTTGTTATTATTATACCTTATCAAAGGAGGGCTGGCAAACTTTTTCCCTTGACTAGGTGCATATTTGGGATGAGATTAGAATTCTTTTAGAAAAAATGATATGATAGAATTTATGGATAAAAATAAGATTATGGGATTAACCCAAAGAGAAGTCAAGGAAAGACAGGATAAGGGCTTGGTCAATGATTTTACCGCATCGGCTAGTACAAGCACTTGGCAAATCGTTAAACGAAATGTCTTTACCCTTTTTAATGCTTTGAACTTTGCCATTGCTTTGGCACTAGCCTTTGTGCAGGCTTGGAGCAATCTGGTCTTCTTTGCCGTTATCTGCTTTAACGCTTTTTCTGGGATTGTGACTGAGCTGCGGGCCAAACACATGGTGGACAAGCTCAATCTCATGACTAAGGAAAAGGTTAAAACCATTCGTGATGGTCAGGAAGTTGCCCTCAATCCTGAAGAATTGGTGCTAGGAGACGTCATTCGTTTGTCTGCTGGGGTGCAGATTCCCAGTGATGCTTTGGTTCTGGAAGGATTTGCGGAAGTCAATGAAGCCATGTTGACGGGGGAAAGTGATTTGGTGCAAAAGGAAGTTGACGCCTTGCTTTTGTCTGGAAGTTTCCTAGCCAGTGGGTCAGTTTTAGCTCAAGTTCACCATGTCGGTGCAGACAACTATGCTGCTAAGCTCATGCTGGAAGCCAAGACTGTTAAGCCCATCAACTCCCGTATCATGAAATCGCTGGACAGGTTAGCCGGTTTTACTGGGAAGATCATCATTCCTTTTGGTCTGGCTCTCTTGTTAGAAGCCTTGATGTTAAAAGGATTGCCTCTTAAGTCGTCCGTTGTAAATTCGTCAACAGCCCTTTTGGGGATGTTGCCCAAGGGAATTGCCCTTTTGACCATTACTTCGCTCTTGACTGCAGTGATTAAGCTGGGCTTGAAAAAGGTCTTGGTCCAGGAGATGTACTCTGTTGAGACCTTGGCGCGCGTGGATATGCTCTGTCTGGACAAGACGGGCACCATCACCCAAGGAAAGATGCAGGTGGAGGCGGTTCTTCCGCTAACTCAAGCTTATGGTGATGAGGCTATTGCCAGCATTTTGACTAGTTATATGGCCCATAGTGAGGATAAAAATCCAACAGCCCAAGCTATTCGCCAACGTTTCCAAGGTCAGGTAGCCTACCCTATGATTTCCAATCTTCCCTTCTCCAGCGACCGCAAGTGGGGAGCCATGGAGTTAGAAGATTTGGGAACAGTTTTCTTAGGTGCACCTGAGATGTTGCTGGACTCTGAAGTCCCAGAAGCCAGAGAAGCCTTGGAGAGAGGGTCACGTGTCTTGGTCTTGGCAGTCAGTCAGGAAAAACTAGACCACCACAAACCACAAAAACCTTCTGATATTCAGGCTCTGGCTTTGCTGGAGATTTTGGACCCTATTCGAGAAGGAGCAGCTGAAACTCTAGATTATCTCCGTTCTCAAGAAGTGGGACTCAAGATTATCTCTGGTGACAATCCGGTTACAGTTTCCAGTATTGCCCAGAAGGCTGGTTTTGCAGACTATCGTAGCTATGTAGACTGTTCAAAAATAACGGATGAGGAATTGGTTGATATGGCTGAGGAGACAGCTATTTTCGGTCGTGTTTCCCCTCATCAAAAGAAACTCATCATCCAAACTCTGAAAAAAGCAGGGCATACAACCGCTATGACAGGGGATGGAGTCAATGATATCCTAGCCCTTCGTGAGGCGGATTGTTCTATCGTGATGGCGGAGGGAGATCCGGCGACTCGTCAGATTGCCAATCTGGTCCTCTTGAACTCTGACTTTAATGATGTTCCTGAGATTCTCTTTGAAGGCCGTCGCGTGGTCAATAACATAGCTCACATTGCACCGATTTTCTTGATCAAGACCATCTATTCTTTCTTGCTCGCGGTGATTTGTATTGCCAGTGCTCTTCTAGGGCGGTCAGAGTGGATCTTGATTTTCCCTTTCATTCCGATCCAGATTACCATGATTGACCAGTTTGTGGAAGGTTTCCCACCATTCGTTCTGACTTTTGAGCGAAATATCAAGCCTGTTGAGCCAAATTTCCTCAGAAGGTCCATGCTTCGTGCCCTACCAAGTGCACTGATGGTCGTGTTCAGCGTTCTTTTTGTGAAAATTTTTGGAAGTAGTCAAGGTTGGTCTGAGTTAGAAATCTCGACCCTCCTTTATTACCTACTTGGGTCTATCGGTTTCTTATCCGTATTTAGAGCCTGCATGCCATTTACTCTCTGGCGTGTACTCTTGATTGTCTGGTCAGTAGGTGGCTTCCTAGCTACAGCTCTCTTCCCAAGAATCCAAAAATTACTTGAAATTTCGACATTGACAGGACAAACGCTGCCTGTTTATGGAGTCATGATGTTAGTCTTTACCGTGATTTTCATCTTGACCAGTCGTTACCAAGCGAAAAAATAAAGAAAGACTGCAATCTGTGTATTGCGGTCTTTTTAGGTGCAAGATTGCCAGCTGAAATGTGGTATAATAAGAGGTAACAGAGTTTTGGAAAGTGAGAGAAGATGATTTCAAAGAGATTAGAATTAGTGGCGTCCTTTGTGCCACAGCGGGCCATTTTACTAGATGTGGGAAGTGACCATGCTTATCTGCCTATCGAGCTAGTTGAGAGAGGACAGATCAAAAGTGCCATTGCAGGTGAGGTGGTGGAAGGTCCCTACCAGTCTGCGGTCAAAAATGTTGAGGCTCACGGCTTAAATGAGAAAATCCAAGTTCGTTTAGCCAATGGTTTGGCAGCTTTTGAAGAGGCTGACCAAGTCTCTGTCATCACCATCGCTGGTATGGGTGGCCGTTTGATTGCTAGGATTTTAGAAGAAGGATTGGACAAGTTAGGCAATGTAGAGCGTTTGATTCTCCAGCCCAATAATCGTGAAGATGACTTGCGTATCTGGTTACAAGACAATGGTTTTCAGATTGTAGCAGAAAGCATTCTAGAAGAAGCTGGCAAGTTTTATGAAATTCTAGTGGTGGAAGCAGGACAAATGAAGTTATCAGCCAGTGATGTTCGCTTTGGACCTTTCTTGTCCAAAGAAGTCAGCCCAGTCTTTGTCCAAAAATGGCAAAAAGAAGCTGCTAAGCTAGAGTTTGCCCTTGGACAAATCCCTGAAAAAAATTTGGAAGAACGTCAAGTTCTAGTAGATAAGATTCAAGCCATCAAGGAGGTGCTCCATGTTAGCAAGTGAAGTAATTAATGCATATGAAGCCTTTTGCCCTCAGGAATTTTCCATGGAGGGCGATAGTCGTGGCTTGCAAATCGGCACTTTGGACAAGGAGATCCAAAGGGTTATGGTTGCCCTGGATATTCGTGAAGAGACGGTGGTTGAGGCTATTGAAAAGGGTGTGGATTTGATTATCGTCAAGCACGCGCCGATTTTTCGTCCCATCAAGGACTTGGTAGCTAGCCGTCCGCAAAATCAGATTTACATTGACCTGATCAAGCATGACATCGCAGTTTATGTCAGCCATACCAATATTGACATCGTTGAAACTGGTCTCAATGACTGGTTCTGCCAGATGCTAGGCATCGAGGAGACGACTTATCTACAGGAGACAGGTCCAGAACGTGGAATTGGACGGATTGGGAATATTCAGTCTCAGACATTTGGGGAATTGGCTTACCAGGTCAAGCAAGTCTTTGGCCTAGATAGCCTTCGAATGGTGCATTATCAAGAGACTGATTTGCAGAAGCCTATTTCAAGAGTGGCTATCTGTGGTGGTAGCGGGCAGTCATTCTATAAGGATGCCTTAGCTAAGGGAGCAGATGTCTATATTACTGGCGATATCTACTATCACACTGCCCAAGATATGCTGTCTGATGGCTTGCTGGCACTGGACCCAGGTCACTATATCGAAGTGCTTTTTGTGGAAAAAATCGCTGCACTCCTTACTCAATGGAAGGAAGAAAAGGGCTGGTCTATTGATATTTTGCCTAGTCAAGCATCGACCAATCCTTTCAATCATATCTAGTTAGAAAGTGAAGACAATGAAAAAAGTTGCCATTATTGGAGCAGGGATTGTGGGGGCAACAGCTGCCTACTACCTCTCGAAAGAAAGTGACCTAGAGGTGACCGTTTTTGACCATGGACAAGGTCAGGCTACCAAGGCCGCAGCAGGAATTATTAGTCCTTGGTTTTCAAAACGCCGTAATAAAGCCTGGTACAAGATGGCGCGCTTGGGGGCTGACTTTTATGTGGATTTATTAGTTGATTTAGAGAAATCAGGGCAAAAAATCGACTTTTATCAGCGTTCGGGAGTCTTTCTCCTGAAAAAGGACGAATCCAAGTTAGAAGAACTCTATCAACTAGCTCTTCAGCGCAGAGAAGAATCTCCCTTGATAGGGAAATTATCTATTCTGGACCAAGCATCAGCTAATGAATTATTCCCTGGCTTGCAGGGATTTGACTGCTTGCTCTATGCTTCTGGTGGAGCGAGAGTAGATGGTCAACTTTTAGTGACTCGTTTGCTGGAAGCCAGTCACGTCAAGCTGGTCAAAGAAAAAGTGACTCTGACACCTTTAGCATCAGGCTACCAGATTGGCGAAGAGGTGTTTGAGCAGGTTATTTTTGCGACTGGAGCTTGGTTGGGGGACTTGTTAGAGCCTTTAGGTTATGAAGTAGATGTTCGTCCTCAGAAAGGACAGCTCCGAGATTATCAACTTGCCCAAGACATGGAAGATTACCCTGTTGTTATGCCAGAAGGGGAGTGGGATTTGATTCCTTTTGCAGGTGGGAAATTGTCCCTAGGCGCTACCCATGAAAATGATATGGGATTTGATTTGACGGTAGATGAAACCTTGCTCCAGCAAATGGAGGAGGCAGCCTTGCCCCACTATCCAGCCTTGGCAGGAGCGAAATCATCGGGTGAGCGCGTGGGAATCCGAGCCTATACCAGTGATTTCTCACCTTTCTTTGGGCAAGTACCTGGCTTAGCAGGTGTCTATGCAGCTAGTGGTCTAGGTTCATCAGGCCTCACAACGGGTCCTATCATCGGTTACCATTTAGCCCAACTGATCCAAGATAAGGAGTTGACCTTGGACCCAGTAAACTACCCAATTGAAAACTATGTCAAACGAGGAAAAGGCGAATAAGATTTTACTGAAATTTTAGCTCACTCCCTAGGATGGCAAATGACATTCCATATCAAAAATGGTAAAATAAGAAAAAATCCGAGAATCGAGGAAAAAAGATGCAAGAAAAGATTTTGGTAACAGGTGGAGCAGGTTTTATCGGAACCCATACTGTTATTGAGTTAATCCAAGCAGGTCATCAGGTTGTTGTGGTGGATAACCTTGTCAACAGCAACCGTAAAAGTTTAGAAGTTGTTGAAAGAATCACAGGAGTTGAGGTGCCTTTTTATGAGGCGGATATCCGTGATACGGATACTCTCAGAGATATTTTCAAGCAAGAAGAACCAACAGGTGTCATTCACTTTGCTGGTTTGAAGGCTGTTGGAGAATCTACCCGTATCCCTCTTGCCTATTATGACAACAATATCGCAGGAACTGTTAGCCTTTTGAAAGCCATGGAAGAAGCCAACTGTAAAAACATCATTTTCAGTTCTTCTGCGACAGTTTACGGAGATCCTCACACAGTGCCAATCTTGGAAGATTTCCCACTTTCAGTGACCAATCCATACGGTCGAACCAAGCTCATGCTAGAGGAAATTTTGACCGATATCTATAAGGCAGACTCAGAATGGAATGTGGTCTTGCTTCGTTATTTCAACCCAATCGGAGCTCATGAAAGTGGAGACCTAGGAGAAAATCCAAACGGTATTCCAAACAACCTCTTGCCATATGTGACTCAAGTAGCCGTTGGGAAATTAGAGCAAGTGCAAGTGTTTGGAGACGATTACGATACGGAAGACGGAACTGGTGTTCGTGACTATATCCACGTTGTTGACTTGGCTAAAGGTCACGTTGCAGCTTTGAAAAAAATTCAAAAAGGTTCAGGTCTAAACGTTTATAACCTTGGAACAGGTAAAGGCTACTCAGTTCTTGAAATTATCCAAAACATGGAAAAAGCAGTGGGACGTCCGATTCCTTACCGCATTGTAGACCGTCGCCCAGGTGACATCGCAGCCTGCTATTCAGACCCAGCAAAAGCCAAAGCAGAACTTGGCTGGGAAGCAGAACTAGACATCACCCAAATGTGTGAAGACGCATGGCGTTGGCAAAGCAAGCATCCAAATGGATTTGAAGACTAAGATGGTGATGTCAATCATTGTCCCCTGTTTAAACGAAGAGGAAGTACTTCCTCTTTTTTATCAGGCTTTGGAAGATTTGATTCCTGATTTGGAAACAGAAATCGAGTATGTCTTTGTCGATGATGGATCGAGTGATGGGACCTTGGAACTCTTAAAGGTCTATCGGGAACAAAATCCAGCAGTGCATTATCTTTCTTTCTCTCGAAATTTTGGCAAAGAAGCAGCCCTCTATGCAGGCCTGCAGTATGCGACAGGAGATCTGGTGGTGGTAATGGATGCGGACCTCCAAGATCCTCCTAGAATGTTGCTTGAGATGAAAGCCTTACTAGATCAGAATGCAGACTTAGACTGCGTTGGAACACGGAGAACTAGTCGGGAGGGAGAACCCTTCTTTCGCAGTTTCTGCGCCAATCTCTTTTACCGCCTCATGCAAAAAATTAGTCCAGTAGCCTTACCGTCAGGTGTCCGTGATTTTCGCATGATGAGAAGGTCTGTAGTGGATGCTATTTTAGCTTTGACAGAGTCCAATCGTTTTTCAAAGGGACTCTTTGCTTGGGTCGGCTTTAAAACCCACTATCTGGATTATCCTAATGTAGAAAGACAGGCTGGCAAGACCAGTTGGAGTTTTAGGCAACTCTTTTTCTACTCCATTGAGGGGATTGTCAATTTTTCAGATTTTCCCTTGATTATAGCTTTTGTGGCTGGTATCCTATCTTGTTTTATTTCTCTGCTCATGACCTTTTTTGTCGTGGTTCGGACCCTCATTTTGGGCAATCCAACATCAGGTTGGACCTCTTTGATGGCAGTCATTCTCTTTCTTGGAGGCATTCAACTCTTGACCATTGGGATTCTTGGCAAGTATATTAGTAAGATTTATCTAGAGACTAAAAAAAGACCACTTTATCTTATCAAAGAAAAAAGTGACCTTCCTGATTTTACAGAAAAAAATAGAGAGAAAAGACTATAATTTTACATGGAAATGTGCTAAACTAGAGGGAGTGGATTATCGCCATTGATTTAAGCTTCCTGATTTCCAATCAGGGCGCGAGTTGGGCAATTTTTAACAGCCTCTAAGACGTCCTGACTAGGAGAAATTTCTTTTTCTAGTTGGTCAGGATCATCGTAAAAACGCACGATTCCATTATCGTGGTAATCAAATAAATCAGAATAAGTTTGGCAAAGCCCACAGGCGATGCATCGTTCAGGTATAAGTGTGATTTTCATATTTATATTGTAATAAGAAAAGTAAAAAAAAACAAGGAGTAAGGTATGGCAAAAGAACCGTGGCAAGAAGATATTTATGAAAATCAAGAAGAAACAAGATCAGAACGTCGTAAGAGAACTCAAGGTAGAGATGTAGTAGCCAATCGTGTTTTGACAATCCTAGCCAGTATTTTCTTTGTAATTGTGGTGGTGATGATTATTGTTCTCATCTATCTATCATCGGGTGGGAGTAATCGCACAGCAGCCTTGAAAGATTTTCACGATTCAGACGCAAATGTAGTACAGATTTCATCTTCTAGTAGTTCCCAGCCTGAACAGAGTTCAGAATCAGAATCTTCTTCTGAACACTCGGAGGAAGCTACAGATCCAGAAGGGACGACAAAAGTCTTGGCTGGAGAAGGAGAAGCAGCTATTGCAGCTCGCGCTGGGATTTCGATTGCGCAGTTAGAGGCCTTGAATCCTGGGCACATGGCTACAGGATCTTGGTTTGCTAATCCAGGTGATGTTGTTAAAATCAAATAGGAGTTGATATGAAAACCATTCAAATTGCTATTGACGGCCCTGCTTCAAGTGGTAAGAGTACGGTCGCGAAGATTATTGCCAAGGATTTTGGATACACCTACCTAGATACAGGTGCTATGTATCGTGCAGCGACTTATATGGCTCTTAAAAACCAGTTAGGAGTAGAAGAAGTTGAAGCACTTCTAACCTTGTTAGACCAGCATCCAATCAGTTTTGGACGCTCAGAAACTGGGGAACAGCTTGTCTTTGTAGGAGATGTGGATATTACTCATCCTATCCGTGAAAATGAAGTGACTAATCATGTTTCTGCTATTGCAGCAATTCCTGAGGTTCGTGAGAAACTAGTTTCCCTCCAACAAGAGATTGCCCAGCAAGGTGGGATTGTCATGGACGGTCGCGATATCGGGACTGTTGTATTGCCACAAGCAGAATTGAAAATTTTCCTAGTAGCCTCTGTTGATGAAAGAGCAGAGCGCCGTTACAAGGAAAATATTGCCAAGGGAATTGAAACAGACCTTGAAACCCTAAAAGAGGAAATTGCTGCGCGTGACTACAAGGATAGCCATCGTGAGACTTCTCCTCTCAAACAAGCAGAGGATGCTGTCTACCTTGATACAACTGGTTTGAACATTCAAGAAGTAGTTGAAAAAATCAAAGCAGAAGCTAAAAAAAGAATGTAAATGTTGAAAAGCCGATAGATTGATATCGGTTTTTTTCTAAATTTGTCAAAATGCTGATTTTAAGGTATAATAGTTGCTGTTCGAGAAATTTTGATTTTCAAAGAATAGTGAATGATGATAAGGAGAAACCATGAACAACCTACCAAATTGCCCACAATGTAACTCAGAGTATGTCTACGAAGACGGTGCCCTACTGGTTTGCCCAGAGTGTGCTCATGAGTGGAATCCTGCTGAAGTTACAGAAGTAGAAGAAGGTCTTGTCGCTATCGATGCCAACGGAAATAAATTGGCTGACGGTGATACTGTTACCCTCATCAAGGACTTGAAAGTAAAAGGTGCGCCAAAAGATTTGAAACAAGGGACGCGCGTGAAAAATATCCGCATTGTAGAAGGCGACCACAATATCGACTGTAAAATCGATGGCTTTGGTGCCATGAAACTCAAATCAGAGTTTGTGAAGAAAATTTAAACATGTCAAAGCACTACAAACTTGTATTTTATAGCCGTATCTTCTTGTTTCTAGCGGCTTTTACGGGAGTTTATCTTGAAATCGCCAAGCATGGTGGCTTTGGGATGCTTCTCTATTATACGGTTCTGTCAAATCTTTTAGTAGCGATTTTTACACTCTATCTCCTAAAGGTTATGAGCCGTTTAGGTGAAAACTGGCAAAGGCCAAGTCTCTTGCGCTTAAAAGGTGGGGTCACTATGAGTATCATGATTACCTGTGTGATTTACCATTTCCTCTTAGCGCCCATTGCGACTAATTTCTATACTCTGGAAAATTTCCTTTGCCACTATATCGTTCCCCTCTGGTTTTTAGCAGATACCCTCTTTTTTGACAAACAGGGTCAATACAAGATTTGGGATCCAGTTGTGTGGACGATTTTACCCTTGCTGTATATGATGTTTGCTCTTTTTAATGGCTTGGTACTGAAACTAGACATTCCTAATTCTAAGGTTAGTCCTTTCCCTTACTTCTTTTTAAATGTGAACAAGGGTTGGGATGTCGTATTCAAGTGGTGTCTGATTATCTTTGTTGCCTATATGGTGGCAGGATTTATCTTCTACTTTATCAAGCAAATCAAGAGAAAGTCATCCTAATACTCTTCGAAAATCTCTTCAAACCACGTCAGTTTCGCCTTGCCGTACTCAAGTACAGCCTGCGGCTAGCTTCCTAGTTTGCTCTTTGATTTTCATTGAGTATAAGACACAAGGGATTCATTTTCGAGTTTAAGAAGGAGTCTATATACGAATGAGACTTCTTCTTTTCTTGCTTGATAATCATCAAAAAATAGAAGATTAAGAGAAAGATAGAAAGAGATTTCATGAAACAATTTTTAGAACGGGCCAGTATTTTGGCTCTCTCCCTCGTTTTGATTACCTCCTTTTCGATTTCAAGTGCCCTACCAGCCATGTTTGACTATTATCAAGGTTATCCTAAGGAACAAATTGAACTCTTGGCGAGCTTGCCTTCCTTTGGAATCATGATTATGTTATTACTAAATGGTTTCTTAGAAAAACTATTCCCTGAGCGCTTACAGATTAGTTTAGGCTTGCTGATTTTATCACTGAGCGGGACGGCTCCCTTCTGGTATCAAGCCTATCCTTTTGTATTTGGAACACGGATTCTCTTTGGTTTGGGTGTTGGGATGATCAATGCCAAGGCCATTTCCATTATCAGTGAACGTTATCAAGGAAAAACGCGAATTCAGATGTTAGGGCTACGCGGTTCTGCAGAGGTCGTGGGAGCTTCTCTCATTACCTTGGCAGTCGGTCAGTTGTTGGCCTTTGGTTGGACAGCTACTTTCTTAGCCTATAGTGCTGGATTTTTGGTGCTGACTCTTTATCTACTCTTTGTCCCTTATGGAAAATCAAAGAAAGAAGTCAAGAAAAAAGCGAAGGATGCAAGTCGTTTGACTCGAGAAATGAAAGGCTTGATTTTTACCCTAGCTATAGAAGCGGCAGTTGTAGTTTGTACCAATACGGCTATTACTATTCGTATTCCAAGTTTAATGGTGGAAAGAGGACTTGGAGATGCCCAGTTATCCAGTTTTGTTCTTAGTATCATGCAGTTGATCGGGATTGTGGCTGGTGTGAGTTTTTCTTTCTTGATTTCTATCTTTAAAGAAAAGTTGCTCCTATGGTCGGGCATTACCTTTGGCTTAGGGCAAATTGTGATTGCTCTGTCTCCCTCCTTGTGGGTGGTAGTGGCAGGGAGTATTCTGGCTGGTTTTGCCTACAGTATAGCCCTGACGACGGTCTTTCAACTTGTATCTGAAAGAATTCCAGCTAAACTCCTCAATCAAGCAACCTCATTTGCGGTTTTAGGATGTAGTTTCGGAGCCTTTACGACTCCATTCGTTCTAGGTGCGATTGGGTTACTAACTCACAATGGAATGCTGGTCTTTGCCATTTTAGGATCCTGGTTGATTGTAACCTCTATCTTTGTTATGTACCTACTTCAAAAGAGAGCTTAGGATTGATTCCTAAGTTTTTCTTTTTGGAAATTTTGTACCCGGACAATTATAGATTTTCTGGCTTGTTACGAGACTAATTTCTTGATAAAATAAAAGTTATGACAAGATACAAAGCAACTATTTCCTATGATGGTTATGCCTTTGCTGGCTTTCAGCGTCAGCCACATGCGCGTAGCGTTCAGGAAGAAATTGAAAAAACCTTGACTAGATTGAATAAGGGACAAGCCATCACTGTTCACGGTGCTGGTAGGACAGATAGTGGGGTTCATGCTTTGGGACAGGTGATTCATTTTGACCTGCCTTATCAGATGAATGAGGAAAAGCTCCGTTTTGCTTTGGACACCCAGTCTCCTGAAGATATTGATGTGATTTCAATTGAGCTTGTGGCGGATGATTTTCATTGTCGTTATGCCAAGCACAGCAAGACCTATGAGTTTATCGTGGATAGGGGCCGTCCTAAAAATCCCATGCGCCGTCACTATGCCACTCACTTTCCTTATCCGATCGATGTGGAGAGGATGCAGATGGCAATCAAAAAGCTAGAAGGAACCCATGATTTCACAGGCTTTACAGCCTCTGGAACCAGTGTAGAGGACAAGGTTCGTACCATTACAGAAGCTAGTCTTAGGGTTGATGAGACAGGGCAGTTTTTGACCTTTACCTTTTCAGGAAATGGTTTCTTGTATAAGCAGATTCGCAATATGGTGGGGACACTGCTCAAAATCGGCAATAATCGTATGCCAGTAGAGCAGATTGACCTCATCTTGGAGCAGAAGGACAGGCAGCTAGCTGGTCCAACGGCAGCACCGAATGGCTTGTATTTAAAGGAGATTCGTTATGAAGAATAATTGTATTTTAGCACTTTCAGGAAATGATATTTTTAGTGGTGGTGGTTTGTCAGCTGATTTGGCTACCTATACCTTGAACGGCTTGCATGGCTTTGTAGCAGTGACTTGCTTGACAGCTTTGACAGAAAAAGGATTTGAAGTCTTTCCAACTGATGATACCATTTTTCAACATGAATTAGATAGCTTGCGTGATGTGGAGTTTGCAGTGATTAAGATTGGCCTTCTCCCTACTGTTAGTGTAGCTGAGAAGGCATTGGACTTTATCAAACAACGCTCAGGAGTGCCTGTGGTTCTGGATCCTGTCTTGGTCTGCAAGGAAACGCACGACGTAGCAGTTAGTGAGCTCTGCCAAGAGTTGATTCGCTTTTTCCCTCATGTCAGCGTGATTACGCCTAACCTCCCAGAAGCAGAATTATTGGCAGGTCAGGAAATCAAAACCTTGGAAGACATGAAAACTGCAGCGCAGAAATTGCATGAATTAGGAGCGCCAGCAGTCATTATCAAGGGAGGCAATCGCCTTAGTCAGGACAAGGCTGTGGATGTCTTTTATGATGGCCAAACCTTTACAGTCCTAGAAAATCCTGTCATCCAAGGACAAAATGCTGGCGCAGGTTGTACCTTTGCCTCAAGCATTGCTAGTCACTTGGTTAAAGGTGATGAACTTTTACCAGCAGTAGAAAGCTCGAAGGCTTTCGTTTACCGTGCCATTGCACAAGCAGATCAATATGGAGTAAGACAATATGAAGCAAACCAAAACAACTAAAATCGCCCTTGTATCCCTCTTAACCGCTCTTTCTGTGGTTCTAGGTTATTTCCTAAAAATCCCAACACCGACAGGCATTTTAACTCTTTTAGATGCGGGTATCTTCTTTGCGGCCTTTTACTTTGGCAGTAAAGAGGGAGCCGTCGTTGGAGGACTAGCAGGTTTCTTAATTGACCTCTTATCAGGTTACCCTCAATGGATGTTCTTTAGCTTGGTCAACCATGGCTTGCAGGGATTTTTCGCAGGATTTAAAGGAAAAACTCAGTGGTTAGGCCTTATCTTAGCAACGATTGCCATGGTAGGGGGCTACGCCTTGGGTTCAACTTTGATGAATGGCTGGGCAGCAGCTCTACCAGAAATCCTACCAAATTTCATGCAAAATATGGTAGGGATGATTGTAGGATTTGTGCTTAGCCAAAGTATTAAGAAGATTAAGTAAAGAATCTGGATAAAAGTCTTAAAAATCAGAAAAAACGCATAGTATCAGGTGTTGAAAAACCTTGATACTATGCGTTTTATTGTGGGAAGATTTTATACGCTTCGAAAATCTCTTCAAATCTCTTCAACGTCGCCTTGTCGTATATATGTGACTGACTTCGTCAGTCTTATCTACAACCTCAAAACAGTGTTTTGAGCAACCTGCGGCTAGTTTCCTAGTTTGCTCTTTGATTTTCATTGAGTATTAGATGAATATTAATCAAAATACAGCAAGTCTTTGCTGGTGCTTGTAAAGAGGTCAAAGCCATCCTTGGTAACAACACCGCAGTCTTCGATACGAACACCGACTTTACCAGGGATATAGATACCTGGTTCAACAGAGAAGCACATGCCTTCTTCGATGACCATGTCGTTTCCTTCCATGATAGATGGGAATTCGTGGACATCCATACCGATACCGTGACCGAGACGGTGGTTGAAGTACTCGCCGTAACCAGCTTTTTCGATGACCTCACGGGCAGCGCGGTCCACTTCATGGGCAGTCACACCTGGTTTGATAAAGTCAAGAGCAGCTTGTTGGGCTTCAAGAGTCAAGTTATAAATGTCTTTCTTGAATTGGTCAGGTTTGCCGACTGCAACTGTACGAGTCATATCTGACGCATAGCCGTTGACTAGGACACCAAGGTCAAAGAGGAGAAGGGCGTTATTTTCAACTTTGTTTGCTGCTGGAATACCGTGTGGATTTGCAGCATTATCACCTGTCAAGACCATGGTATCAAAACTCATTTCATATCCTTCACGTTTCATGGCAAAGTCGATTTGGGCGATGATATCTGTCTCAGTCTTATCAAGAGAAATATTGTCAAAACCAACATTGACAGCCTTGTCCGCATAGAGACCTGCCACCATCATTTTTTGAACTTCATCAGCTGATTTGATGAGGCGCATGCGTTGGATACGAGGAGTAAGATTGTCAAACTCAGCAGTTTCAAAGACTGTTTTCAAGCCATGGTATTTGGTCAAGATGAGATTGTCAAACTCAACAGCAACGCGTTTGAAGTCGTGCTGTGGAAGAGCATGTTTCATTTTTTGCCATGGATTTTCAGAGTCTACATAGCCCACAACTGGGAAAGAGACAGTGCTGCTTGCACGCTCAACCTCAAGGGCTGGGACAAAGAGGAGAGGTTCCTGATCCGCTAGGACAAAAAGGAACATTTGGCGCTCATGGGGATCACTGTAAAAGCCAGTGAGGTAATTGATTGTGACGGGGTCAGATACGACAGCGACGTCTAGTTTTTCTGATTCAAGATATGTTACGATTTGTTGTAATTTAGACATATGCTACCTTCTTTCTACCCCTCTATTTTGGCAAAAAAAGAGAGAAAATGCAAGGAAGAAGGGTAAAAGAAAAGATAAAAAGAACTCCGAAAAGATAGCGGAGTTCTTTGATATGGTTTTCCTTGGTTTAAGAAAAGTCAGCCTTGCTTTTCACGTCGCTGTATTCTTCAGCGATTTCTTGACTGAGGATGTCCTCATAGGCAGGAAGTTGGATGTCCTGACCATATTTCTTCTTGAGGGCAGTAGTGACTAGGCGATAAGCTAGATTGGCATTACGAGAGAGGATAGGTCCGTGGAAGTAAGAACCAAAGACATTCTTATAATGAACCCCTTCACCGACCTTTTCTTCGTTATTTCCATTTCCATAGACAACCTGTCCCAGCGGTTTTTGGTCGTCAGAGAGGAAGGTACGGCCTTGGTGATTTTCAAATCCATAGTAGGTTTCATCGAAATCTTCATTGTGAATCTTGATATCACCGATAAAGCGATTATTGGTCTGGTTGAGGGTGTAGTGACCCATAACCCCTAGCCCTTCGATACGTTTACCTGAAGCTTCAACATAATATTGGCCCAATAGTTGAAAACCACCGCAGATAGCGAGAACCACACCGTCGTTTTGGATGTAGTTGTCAATGCTCTCTTTTTTAGCAGGTAGGTCGTCTGCAATGATACTCTGTTCAAAGTCTTGACCGCCACCGAAAAAGGCGATATCATAGTACTTTTCATCAAAGTCATCATGGAGAGAAACGATGTCAACCGTCACATGGGACCCCAGCTTTTCAGCCACATACTTGAGCATGAGGATGTTTCCATTGTCCCCGTAGGTATTCATGAGGTTGCCATAGAGGTGGGCAATGTTGAGCTGATATGGGTAAGTGCCAGCTTTTGAGGAAAGTGAAGTATAAACCATTAGTTCATCTCCTTTCTAACAATCTGACGACTAGCCAGCAGTTCTCGGAATTCCAGCATAGCAGTATAGGTAGCTAGGATATAGGCATGCTTGCAATCTTGATTCTCAATGGTCTTGAGAACTTGCTCCAGATTACTTGTCTCAGTGATTTTCTCAGCTGGGTAACCAGTCACACGAAGACGACGTGCAATTTCAGAATGGCGAACACCGCCAGCGTTGATTTCAGGAATGTCCATGTCAGTGATTTGTTCAAAGTCCGCATCCCAAATCCAGCTAGTGTCAATACCGTCTGCATAGTTGGCATTGAGGAGAACAGATAGGCTAAATGGATAAGGTGCTAGTTTAATCATCTCGATAGCTTGGGTAGCACCGACTGGATTTTTAATCAAAACAAGGGTGCATTCTTTATCACCGATATGGAAGGTTTCTTGGCGTCCAAAGACAGCACGGCTCTTGTCAAATCCCTGCTTGATGAGTTGGGAATCGGCACCAAGGAAACGGGCGATAGCAACCGCAGCTAGGGCATTGTAGATATTGTAGAGCCCACCGATTTGAATTCCGTATTCTTGTCCGTCGATGACAAAGCGAGAACGATTGTTGGTCAACTCAACCAGTTCTGTCAAACGATAGTCCAGATTAGGACGTTTACATCCGCAGCCTTCACAGATATAGGCACCTAAGTTTGCATAGGTATTGTGCTCATATTTGAGGATGCTTTGACAGTCGGGACAAAGAATACCTTCGGTATTATAGTGAGCCAGTTGGGCTGGCCCTTTTTCCAAGTCAAAACCAAAATACTGAACAGGATTTGGAATAGCTGGCTTGTAGAAAAGGGGACTGTCACCATTGAGGAGGACAGTAGCCGTAGGCACCTTACGAATGGCATCCAAAATCATCTTATAAGTTGTGTAAATCTCACCATAGCGGTCCATCTGGTCACGGAAGATATTCGTGATGACAAAAAGGCTAGGTTGGATATAGTCACAGATACGAGATAGACTGGCTTCGTCAATTTCTAGTACGGCAATGTTTTTCCCAGTTTTAGAACCCTTGGCGGTTAGGAAGGTTGTTGCAATCCCTGTAATCATGTTGGCACCGCTTGGATTAGTCAGAACTTGACCATAAACCTCTTCTAAAATGCCGACAGTGAGGGCAGTTGTCAAGGTTTTTCCATTGGTTCCAGTGACCACGACAATCTCGTAGTTCTGAGCTAGGTTTTGTAAAATATCTTTATCGAATTGAAGGGCAAGTTTTCCTGGGAGAGTACTTCCACGGCCAAGACGGCTTAAAATGAAGTGGGAAGAACGCCCAGCTAGAAGGCCCAAAGTAGTTTTTAAGTTCATGTTTCTATTATATCACAAAAGAGGGAAAAGACAGATTTGAGATTTCGCAGAAGTAAAAACAGCCCAGAGAGGGCTGTTCGATACGATTAAATCTTAACTTAAATCGCAAACAAGTCATTCAAGTTCTCAGCCAAGGTTGGGTGAGTGAAGATTTGTTTTGTGAAGTAAGTGTAAGGAATCTTGTTGTCCATAGCAACAGTGATGATGTTGATGATTTCTTGAGAACCTTCTGAGAAGATGCTTGCTCCAAGAATTTCTTTTGTTTCAGTATTAACAACAGCTTTGAAAGCTCCACGAAGGTCTCCATTTACGTGACCACGAGGCATTGCTGCAACAGGGATTTCCTTCACTGCGTATGGAAGTTTCAAATCAGCTGCTTGGCTTTCAGTCAAACCAACTTGTGAAAGTGCAGGTGTGATGAACATAGTGTTTGGTACATTGAGACGGTCTTCAAGTGTGTAGCTGCCATCTCCAGCAAGGTAGCTGTAAACAACACGGAAGTCATCAAGGGAAATGTAAGTAAATTGAAGTCCACCGTTGACATCTCCAACTGCAAAGACACCAGGAACGTTTGTTTGACAATGTTTGTCTACTTTAATAGCGCCGCGTTCAGTCAGTTCAATATCTGTATTTTCAAGTTGAAGTGGTTCTACGTTTGGTTTGCGTCCAGTTGCGTAGAGAAGGGCATCAAAGCGGTAAGTTTCGTTTTCAGTTACGACGAGAACTTGGTCACCGTCGTTTTTGATTTCAGTTGTACGGATGTTTTGAAGCAGTTCAATACCATCTTCTTCCATGTATTGTTTAGCAAGAGCTGCGATGGAAGGTTCTGCACGAGGTAGGAAAGTATCCAAAGCATCTAGGACTGTAACCTTGCTTCCAAGTTTGTTGTAAAGGCCAGCAAATTCAAGACCGATGTTTCCGCCACCAAGAACACCAAGTTTTTCAGGCAATTTGTCCAAGTTTTGGATACCTGTTGAGTCAAAGACGTTTTTGCTTGTAGCAAGTCCTGGAATTGGCAAGACGTTTGAAACAGCACCAGTGTTGATGACGATAGTTTCAGCAGTTAGTTCTTTCTTTTCATCACCAGCTTGGATTTCGATGACTTTATTTGAAAGGAAGTGAGCTTCCGCATCAAAAATATCGACACCTGTACCAGCAACAGTTGCATAGTTTTTACCGTTGAGGCGACCAGTGATAGTATTTTTTGTAGCAATCACTTCTTCAAAAGACAAGTCTTTCTCAGCAGCAACCAGCAAAGTTTTAGTTGGGATACAACCAATGTTGATACAAGTTCCACCGTACATAGCTTTGCTACGTTCAACGAGGGCAACTTTTTTGCCAGCTGAAGCCAATTTACCAGCTAGTGTTTTACCAGCTTTACCAAATCCGATAACGATTAAATCATAAGTTAACATTTATCTTCCTCCTATTCGAATTTCATTCTAGCACAAGAAAAAAACTTTTGCACAAATCTGCTACGCTTTAAAAAAGTTTATGAAATAGTGGAAATTTCATCCTCATTTTCTAAGGAAAATCGTTTACATGACATTATCGACGGATTTAGCTATCTTTTGTTCTGGTCTTGTGTTATACTAGATAGGTTGCAAAGAAAACAGTACTTTTCTTTTGTGGAAAAGAAGCAACACGATTTTGTATCCAGTATATGAAAATACGTCATAAAAAGAAAAGTATAAACTAAGCCCTATAAGGTGGCTTCGCACCACCTTTAGAAAGAAGAATAACGTGAAATTTAATGAATTAAACTTGTCTGCTGATTTGCTAGCAGAGATTGAAAAAGCTGGTTTTGTAGAAGCCAGTCCTATCCAAGAACAAACCATTCCCTTGGCCCTCGAAGGTAAGGATGTTATCGGTCAAGCTCAG
Source organism: bacterium (assembly GCA_905221125.1). Lineage (GTDB taxonomy): Bacteria > Bacillota > Bacilli > Lactobacillales > Streptococcaceae > Streptococcus. Next base: position 28,133 of record CAJNBY010000017.1, read on the forward strand.
ACTGGTACAGGAAAAACTGCAGCCTTTGGTTTGCCTACCCTTGAAAAAATCCGTACAGAAGAAGCGACCATCCAAGCCTTGGTCATCGCTCCGACTCGTGAACTCGCTGTTCAAAGTCAAGAGGAACTCTTCCGCTTTGGTCGTAGCAAGGGAGTCAAAGTCCGTTCAGTATATGGCGGATCAAGCATTGAAAAACAAATTAAGGCTCTTAAATCTGGTGCTCATATCGTGGTGGGAACTCCAGGTCGTCTCTTGGACTTGATTAAACGCAAGGCCTTGAAATTACAAGATATTGAAACTCTTATCCTTGATGAAGCGGATGAAATGCTCAACATGGGCTTCCTTGAAGACATCGAAGCTATCATCTCGCGTGTCCCAGAAAGCCGTCAAACTTTGCTTTTTTCAGCAACTATGCCAGATGCCATCAAACGTATCGGTGTTCAGTTTATGAAAGAGCCTGAGCATGTCAAGATTGCGGCTAAGGAATTGACAACAGAATTGGTTGACCAGTACTATATCCGAGTTAAAGAACAAGAAAAATTTGATACTATGACCCGTCTTATGGATGTGGAACAGCCAGAACTTGCTATCGTATTTGGCCGTACAAAACGTCGTGTGGACGAATTGACTCGTGGACTTAAAATCCGTGGCTTCCGTGCAGAAGGAATTCATGGAGACCTAGACCAAAACAAACGTCTTCGTGTTCTTCGTGACTTCAAAAACGGCAATCTTGATGTCTTGGTTGCAACAGACGTTGCAGCGCGTGGTTTGGATATTTCAGGTGTGACCCATGTCTATAACTACGATATCCCACAAGATCCTGAAAGTTATGTTCACCGTATCGGTCGTACAGGTCGTGCTGGTAAATCAGGTCAATCAATTACCTTTGTTTCTCCAAACGAAATGGGCTACCTTCAAATTATTGAAAACTTGACTAAGAAGCGCATGAAAGGTCTTAAACCTGCAAGTGCAGAAGAAGCCTTCCAAGCTAAAAAACAAGTAGCTCTCAAGAAAATCGAACGTGATTTTGCAGATGAGACAATCCGTGGCAATTTTGAGAAATTTGGTAAGGATGCCCGTAAGCTGGCTGCTGAATTTACTCCAGAAGAATTGGCCATGTATATCTTGAGTCTGACTGTCCAAGATCCAGATAGCCTTCCTGAAGTGGAAATTGCGCGTGAAAAACCACTGCCATTTAAACCATCAGGTAATGGCTTCGGTGGTAAAGGTAAGGGAGGTCGTCGTGGAGATGACCGTCGTGATCGCGAACGCCGTGGCAATGGTCGCCGTGATGATTTCAAAAAAGGCAGTCGTGGAAATGATCGTTATGATAAGGAAAAACGTTACCGTAAGGATAATAAAAAACCACGCACTACTTCAAGCGAAAAGAAAACAGGCTTTGTTATTCGTAACAAGGGCGATAAATAAGAAAAAGCGGTTCAAAATGAATCGCTTTTTTATATAAGGAGACCGAATGGAAAAAGAAAGATAAATAAAATAGATATATTATCTTCTTGTGATATTATAATACACAAAAATAGGGAGCTTGTCAATAGAAAAGAAGCAATTTAATTAAAAATATTCTTGTTTTTTCAAATTGCAATTAAATAAGCAATTTTCAGATAATAATTGAAAATTCAAGCTGTTTATGTTATAATGATAGCGATTAAATTCGAGGTGAAAAATGGCACATTTATTAGAAAAAACTAGAAAAATTACTTCTATCCTGAAGCGCTCAGACGAGCAGTTGCAGGAAGAACTCCCCTACAATGCGATTACACGTCAATTGGCAGATATCATTGACTGTAATGCTTGTATCGTTAATAGCAAGGGTCGTCTCCTTGGCTATTTTATGCGTTATAAAACCAATACAGATCGTGTAGAGCAATTCTTCCAAACGAAGATTTTCCCGGATGACTATGTACAGGGCGCGAACATGATCTACGATACAGAAGCCAATCTGACAGTTGATCATGATTTGAGTATTTTCCCTGTGGAAAGTCGTGCTGATTTTCCTGATGGCTTAACAACCATTGCACCGATTCATGTATCAGGGATTCGTCTTGGTTCTTTGATTATTTGGCGTAATGATAAGAAATTCGAAGATGAGGACTTGATCCTTGTTGAGATTGCCAGTACCGTTGTTGGGATTCAGCTCCTCAACTTCCAACGTGAAGAAGACGAGAAAAATATCCGTCGTCGTACTGCTGTGACCATGGCGGTCAATACCCTTTCTTACTCAGAACTCCGTGCTGTTTCAGCAATTTTAGGGGAGTTAAACGGAAATGAGGGACAGTTGACTGCGTCAGTGATTGCAGACCGTATCGGTATTACCCGTTCTGTGATCGTTAATGCCCTTCGCAAACTTGAATCTGCTGGGATTATTGAAAGTCGCTCACTTGGAATGAAGGGAACCTATCTTAAGGTCTTGATTTCAGATATTTTTGAAGAAGTGAAGAAAAGAGATTACTAATGGCTAAAGCTTTAATTTCGATTGATTATACAGAAGATTTTGTTGCTGATAGTGGAAAATTGACAGCAGGCGCTCCAGCTCAGGCGATTTCGGATGCCATCAGCAAGGTAACTAGATTAGCTTTTGAAAGAGGAGATTACATCTTCTTTACTATCGATGCTCATGAGGAAAACGATTGTTTCCATCCAGAAAGTAAACTATTTCCTCCTCATAATTTGATTGGGACTAGTGGGCGTAATTTATACGGAGATTTGGGAACCTTTTATCAAGAGCATGGTTCAGACAGTCGTGTCTTTTGGATGGATAAACGTCATTACTCAGCTTTTTCAGGGACTGACTTGGATATCCGTTTGAGAGAGCGTCGCGTGTCTACAGTTATTTTAACAGGTGTTTTGACAGACATCTGTGTCCTACATACAGCTATAGATGCCTATAATCTAGGATATGACATTGAAATTGTTAAACCAGCTGTTGCTTCCATCTGGCCTGAAAATCATCAATTTGCCCTAGGTCATTTCAAAAACACACTTGGAGCTAAGTTAGTAGATGAAAATCTAAATGAACTTTCTGAGTGATTTGGTTGTGAAATGAAAAAAATCTGAAAAAAGTGTTGACAAGCCTCCCAAAAATTGATATACTAGTAAAGTAATCGACGCGGGGATGGCGGAATTGGCAGACGCGCAGGACTAAGGATCCTGTGACCGCTTTAGGTCGTGAGGGTTCAAGTCCCTCTCTCCGCATAGGATAAGAGTTAGCTTAGGCTAGCTCTTTTGTTTTTGTGAGCTTTATAATATCTATGCTGGGCGTCCATCTCTTTCAGATAAATAATATAGTTTGAAATTTCTCCTGATTTTCTCTACTCTTTCTATTTTTTCCGAATAAATAGATAGAACCATCAAATCTAGTAAGCCTAGATTTAAAATATGGTATAATAGAAGGAGGAAATGGATGATTTTAAGACATCCGGGCATCAGCCCAACTAATGACTTGGTAGCTAAGAAAATCTTTAGCAATCCAGAAATCACTTGTCAATTTATTCGCGATATGCTGGACTTGCCTGCAAGAAATGTGACTATTTTGGAGGGGAGCAATATTCATGTACTACCTTCCCTGTCTTATTCAGTCCAAGATTTCTATACAAGTATAGACGTTTTGGCGGAGTTGGATAATGGCACACAGGTTATTATTGAGATTCAAGTTCATCATCAGAATTTTTTCATCAATCGCCTGTGGGCTTACTTGTGCAGTCAGGTAAATCAAAACCTCGAAAAAATTCGTCAACGTGAAGGTGATACCCACCAGAGTTACAAGCATATCGCACCAGTATACGCTATTGCTATTGTGGATAGTAATTATTTCTCAGATGACTTGGCCTTCCATAGCTTTAGTATGCGAGAGGATACGACAGGTGAGGTCTTAACAATCACAAACAACGGTCAAGAAAACCATCTGGTCAAGATGGCATTCTTGGAATTAAAAAAATATAGAAAAACCAGCAAAGACGAGGTTCGCAAACCGTGGTTGGAGTTTTTTGGGAACAAGCCCTTTACCCAGCAACCCGAGCGAGCCATCAGCCAGGCAGACCAACTGCTAGACTATAAGAGCTGGTCCGAGGAGGACAGGAAAATGTTTAGTCAACTACGTATGCGTGAAGAACAAGCATTGTTAGCACAGGACTATGCCTTGGAAACTGCTAGGGCAGAAGGGATTGAACAAGGCCGAGCAGAGGGAGTTGAACAAGGTCTAGAGCGTGGGAAAATCTTTACCTTTCTAGATTTAGTACGCCAACATGTTTTAACTTCCGAATTTGCGAGTGAGCAATTGGGCATGACCGTTGCTGAGTTTGAGGCCTTGTTGTAAGACCAGCACTAACGGTCAGAAAAACCATCTAGTCAAGATGGCATTCTTGGAATTAAAAAAATATAGAAAAACCAGCAAAGATAAGGTTCGTAAACCATGGTTGGAGTTTTTCGGGAATAAACCCTTTACCCAAGAACCCGAGCGAGCCATCAGCCAGGCAGACCAACTGCTGGACTATAAAAGCTGGTCCGAGGAGGACAGGAAAATGTTTAGTGAACAACGCAGGCGTGAAGAACAAGCATTGTTAGCGCAGGACTATGCCTTGGAACAAGCTGAGGAGAAAGGCTTAGAGCGTGGTCGAGCTGAGGGTCTTGAAAAAGGTCTTGAACAAGGTTTAGAACAAGGTTTAGAACAAGGTTTAGAACAAGGTCTAGAACGTGGGAAAGTTGAAGGAAGTTTCACTATGTTAGTAAAACTAGTCCGCCAAGGTCTGCTGCCATCTGAGGTTGCCAGCCAGCAGTTAGGTATGACTATCTCTGAGTTTGAAGAACTATTGAAAGTGCATCACGAATAAGAACAAAAAAATATAGAGAAACCAGCAAAGATAAGGTTCGCAAGCCATGGTTAGAGTTTTTCGGGAATAAACCCTTTGCCCAATAATAAGCTTTCATCAATCCGCTGTCTATAAAAAGTAAGGATAGGCAGTCTACCATTTAAAATAAAATAATGACAGGTTTTTCCGAAGTAAAAGGTAAGATCTGTTTTTTATTTATATTAAATTTTATAGTTTAGATGTTTTAAATATGAGTATAATAACACTTGCATATATATATATATAATTCTTAAAAAATGCTCATAAACACGATTGTTGTAGTATTTCTGTTTTGAATAAACTTTATGTAAACACTTGATTTCGAATTCTAAAAGTATTAATATAGTGTTGAGATATTATGTTTCAAAGCTTTTTAGCTAATCAATTGAAACAATGAAAGGATATGCTTATGTTTGGTAAAAAGCGTGACGATAATGGTGAAAAACTTTACCGTTATTCTATAAGAAAGTACCATTTTGGTGCTGCGAGTGTGGCGATTGCAGCGCTCATCTTTTTTGCGAATGGAGTAGCCAAGGCGGATATGCCCGTCTCTCCTGCAACAGCCAATACTGAAAAAGTGGGGGTTGCTGTTACTGGTCTGACAGAGGGAGTTCCACCTACAGAGGGACATTCAGAAAAATCACAGGAAGTAGGATCTGAGAAAGAGGCAATTGCTAAGAAATCAGTTGATAAGTCTGCTCTTAATCAGGCTCTTAGTGACCTTCAAGCAGAGATTGCTAAGATAGATAATGGGAAGTTGTCAAGTCTAGATAGTCAGATTTCTCAATTAACTGACGAAAGCAAACGTTTGCTTGGAGATGAAAATACATCTGAAGAAGCAGTTGCAACCTTAGTGGGTCGAGTTCAAGCTATGACAGAGCAGGTACGTCAACTACAGTCTAAAGAGAATGGAAAAGAAGTAGAAGATAATAGCTTGAATTCTAAGCAGGATTCTATATCTGATAAAGATAATGAGAAAAATACTCCGGTTGTCAAAGATAAAATAGTAGAAGATAAAAGAACTGCTGTTTTGAATAAAAAGAGCACGGAATTATCTGCAGGTACCGAAAATAAAACGATTACTGTATCTGATGAGTCGTATATAGTAAAAGAAGGGGAAGTTAAGAAAGAATTACCGACCTATACTAATGAAGGTGATGGAGTTTACAAATTAAAAGATGAGTTAGAATTTATTTATAAAACTCTTGAAAAAGCTGGGGCAGATCAATCTAAGATTCAAGCAACAAAAGAAGCTTATGATAAATTTAATGAGGTATTTAGCAGGGGAGAAACTATTAGTCAAGAGGATTTTGAAGCTGCTGTTCTCAATCTTAAGAAATCTCGTGAGATTATCGAAACTGTACTTAAGGATAAATCTAGTCAAGCTTCCGTAGATGAAATGATAAATTCTCAACCGCGTAGTAGCGATGAAGAATTACCTAGTAGAGGTAGAGGTCGGACTAGAACAACGCGTACGGTTCGTGAAGGAAAGGTAAATTATGCTAACTCAGTAGAGTCTTTCTTCGAAGATGGAAAAAAAGGAGACTCACCATACGATAAGTATACTTATATATTCTATTCTAGAAGACAGGTTAATGCTATCGATAATGCTGATAGACGTGTTTCTGAAGCTAGAAATCAAATTTATGCTGATGTGACTCCTACTGATAGTGGCTTTAAATGGGATATTTATATTAATCGAAGTAAATATGATTTAAGTGATTCAGTTGCCTGGTTTACAATACCTAATGGTCAGGATTTGAAGAGAGGAAGCGTGGATATATCTTGGAAGAGTGCTGCAGGAGGATATGCGACTTCTCCTAATGATGGTACTATCGCTGGAGCTCTTAGAGCAGCTGGGTTTAAAAATGTAACAGAAGGTACCCCTCAAGATTCGCGAGTTGATAAATCGGGGAATAGTACGGTAAATAAAAAGTATAATTCTGGGAATTTAAGAGTGCTATCTCATAGCGGAGGGATAACGGGACAAAATCCTTATAAAAAGCACTTAGAAACTGGAGAGGAAACAAGATTAGCAGAAGAAAAATTTGGAATTATTGAAAATAGTGGAGGAAAACTGTTTTATTTTGAGCCAAATCAGGATTTGAAAACGTATCATCTTTCTTTTGAAACTACAGGGAATAATAACATTAATAAATTGGCGTATGCTGTAGGGATGAAGGGAGAAAGAACGGATGATGATAAACCTAGCTATAAATCTCGTTTCCTTGTAAATCAATGGTATGCTAGAACTAATGGAGAAAAAGATGCTACAGATAGCTTTAAATTTAAAATTATAGGTAGAGGATATTTTAAAATTGATCAAAATACTCTGAATCCAATTTTTTATCCAGGACATGATGATTATCGTGGAAATAAAAATGGCATTGAATATAAGAATCGTTATGACTATGTTAATAATCCTCTTCATCCAAAAGTAAACGGAGTTTTAACATATATTGAAGGAGGTAATCATTTAACAGATTATAACGATATAGATATAACCTCTTATGGTTACTATTATAATGAAAATGGAGAACGTATTCCTAGAGAAGCTCCAAATGGTAGAGGAGCTAAAGCTCAAGCTAAAGCTAATGGGGAAAATTTCACATTTTCGAAAGAGGAGAACGGTGTTCTTAGAACACTTAGTAGAGAAGCGTTAACTTTTGATGCAGTTCGAACTCCAGGGGTACATACTTATCATTATAATCGTTCGTTTACTGATGGCTCTCACGATACAGGGAAATTTAGTTTTGTTACGAAACCGAAGACTCCTACGTTTATAACTTCTTTAGAACGTCAGGCAGGTAACACAATTGATATAAAAGCTGGTAACGGAACCAATGGCTTTGAAATGAGGTTATATAAACGTGAGGCTAATGGTTCTCTGACAGTAGTGAACGGCACAAATGGAAAACCTCTGACAGCCACCGCTGGAGCTGATGGTGTTGCAACTTTTAATAACGTTAAAGTTGAAATTGCAGATTATGTTGTGAAGACTGTAGTAGAAGATAAGTGGACAGATTATAACAATACTAGTCATTCAACTGTGGAGTCAGATCCATCTAATAATCGAACTGCAACTGATGGAGTTCCTCCTAAAATAAGTGTGAATAATACAAACCTTCCAGAGGTGAATACGCCATCTAATCCGATTTATACAGTTGTTCAAGGCGAACGTTTTAATCCAGTTGTTAAAGTATGGGATAATTCTGGAAATATTACTAAATTGTCAATTGGGGGAACTGTACCAATTGGAGTTAACAAAAGTAAATTCGATAATAGTTTTTCTTCTGTAACGAATGCAACTGAAGATAGAAAATATACTACTTCAACACTTGATGGTACAGTTAGTTCCGAACAACGTCCTGGACATCATGTGATGACGTTTACAGTTAAGGATGCCAATAATAACGAAAAAAATTATTACTTTAACTATGTAATAAAACCAGCAGTTCCAACGGTAACCAGTACAACAACAGAAAACCGTATATTATCAACCGACAAAACAGTGACTGGTAGAGGGGTAGCTGGCGCAAAAATTAAAGTAACGGTAAATAATACAGTACTAAAAGAAACTACAGTACAACCAAACGGAACATGGTCAGTAACACTTGATAGAGGCTTCAATAGTAATAATGTTTCGAATGTAGGGCAATTACCGGAAAAAGATATTGTCAAAGTAACTCAAAGTGTAGATGGAGTAGAAAGTTCAGAGAATAACGTTACAGTAGCGGTAGGTGAAACGAGAGTTCAACCATCAGAGACTGATGGTAATAGTGTATATGCAGGTGCTAA
>CAJNBY010000018.1 GCA_905221125.1 bacterium
ATCATCATAAGTTAATTTCATAATAAAAGCACCCCAAAAGTTAGATTTTTTCTGTCTAACTTTTGGGGTGCAGTTCACTGCAACTGCTTTTCTATTCTTGCATGGTGTAACCGACACCACGAACGGTTTTAATGTAGCTTTTCTGACCTTTTACATCCAGCTTGCTACGTAAATAACGGATATAGACATCCACGATATTGGTTTCGGTCGCACTTTCATACTTCCAGACGCTTTCCAACAACTGCTCACGAGTTAACACTTTCTTACTTCCCATAAGAGTAGCCAAAAGGTCATACTCACGACGCGTTAGAGCAATCATCTCCTCGCCACGATAAACGGTATGATGCTCCACATCCATACGCAGATTGCGGTAAGACGTTGGAACCTTCATCTGACTACAGTGTTGGTCGATAAAGTCCCGACCTCGGAAAATCGCTGAAATACGATCTACCAGATTATCAATGATTACTGGCTTATAGATGTAAGAAACGGCAAAGCATTGGATTGTCTCAAGCTGGTCTTGCAATTCTTCACGATGGTCCAAGACCATGATGATTGAAGCTGGCTTAGTCCGACTCAGCCTATCTGCAAAATCCTGGGCTGTCATATCCCCCAGACGAGCATTCAATAAAATCAAGTCATAGTCTGTCTGAAGAGCCATGGAGAGGGCTTTTTGCCCCTCCTCAACCTGATCAACTCGGTATTGCTCTTTTTGGAGTTCCAAACTTAAAAAATGAGCTAGATTTCGTTCTTTCTCAAGTAATAAAATCCGTTTCCCCATGGCAGACCTACTTATTTTTCGTCATACCAAGAGTAGTGGAATGTTCCTTCTTTGTCTTTACGTTGGTAAGTGTGGGCACCAAAGTAGTCACGTTGCGCTTGGATCAAGTTAGCTGGAAGGTCAGCTGAACGGTAGCTATCAAAGTAAGTAATAGCTGCTGAGAAAGTTGGTACTGGTACACCAGCTTGAACAGCAAGAGCTACGATATCGCGCACTGCTTGTTGGTACTTAGCAGTAACATCCAAGAAGTACTCATCCAAAAGAAGGTTAGCAAGGTCTGCATCACGATTGTAGGCATCTGTAATCTTTTGCAAGAAACGAGAACGGATGATACAGCCATCACGCCAGATAGATGCGATGTCTGCAAATGGCAAGTTCCAGTTGTTTTCTTTAGAAGCTACACGCAATTGAGCAAAACCTTGTGCGTATGAAATGATTTTTGAGAAGTAAAGGGCTTGACGAATTTTTTCAATCAACTCAGCCTTGTCTCCTTCAAATTTGAAGGCAGCTGGTTTTGGAAGAACCTTGCTAGCATGCACGCGTTCTTCTTTGTAAGTTGAAATGTAACGTGCAAATACTGACTCAGTAATGAGTGACAATGGCACACCCAGATCAAGTGATGATTGGCTAGTCCATTTACCAGTTCCCTTGTTACCTGCAGCATCAAGGATGTAGTCTACGATTGGTCCATCTTGACCTTCATCGTCTTTACGGCTCAAGATGTCAGCTGTGATTTCGATCAAGTAGCTGTCCAATTCACCCTTGTTCCATTCAGTAAAGATTTCAGCCATATCTTCTGCAGAAAGACCTAGCAAGTGTTGCATCAAGTCATAGCTTTCTGCGATCAATTGCATATCCCCATACTCGATACCGTTGTGAACCATTTTTACATAGTGACCAGCTCCATCAGGGCCGATATAAGTCACACATGGTTTGCCATCTTCTGGTGCTTTAGCTGAGATTTCTTCAAGAACGTCAGCAACTAATTCGTAGGCTTCTTTTTGTCCACCAGGCATGATAGAAGGACCTTCAAGGGCACCTTTTTCACCACCAGAAACCCCAGTACCGATAAAGTTGATACCTGAGTTTGCCAATTCTTCATTACGACGAATAGTATCTTTGTAGAAAGTGTTTCCTCCGTCGATCAAGATATCACCCTTATCAAGGTGTGGAAGAAGGGCTTGGATAGTAGCATCTGTACCAGGTCCAGCTTGAACCATCAGCATGATACGACGAGGTTTTTCGATTGAGTTTACAAAACTTTCAACATCATAGCTTGGTACAAAGTTCTTTTCAGGATGGCAAGCAATTACATCTTCAGTTTTTTCTTTACTACGGTTGTAAATAGCAACTGTGTAACCACGAGATTCAATATTAAGGGCAAGGTTACGACCCATTACGGCCATACCTACGACACCAAAGTTAGCTTTTGTCATTTGACACTCCTCTTGTTTAATTTGTTTTATTTTATCATTTTTACTTTTGAAAAGAAAGAATTTTGTAACGACTGCTTAGTAGTCCAAGTCATCCGCATGTCCAGAACCATTTCCAACAAAGTATCCTGTCTTACAGTTAAGGGTAAAGAGATAGGTTCCATCTGGCTTGTAGAGGTTGTAATAACCATTTCCATTAACGATATTGACACGTTCGAGGATGTATTGATTTCCAGTGATATAACCACGTGAACGTGAAGTCGCTAGAATTTGTTCTAAGACGCCATCAGCGAAATCCCAAGCAGAGTTGTTACTATCATCAATTGCAGACTGATTATAAGAAACACGACTGGCACTTCTTTGAACAGAAACACCCGCACTTGATACACCCATATTTACCTCACTGCGAGTACTTCTAGTCTCATTTGAAGCCGGATTTGAACTACTTGGTTTTGTCTCACTAGTTGTATTTGAACTTGCTTGGCTAGAGCTTGAACTGCTAGTTTGACTTGAACTTGAGCTGGAAGCACTTGTTTGCTGGCTCTTACCAAGGCTAATCGCCTTATCTAGCAATTTATCTAGCTCCGTATTTCCAGTTTTAATCTCTGTAAATTTAGCATCAGATTTAGCTTTGGCATTGGTATCCAACACACCATCCACAATAGCTGGTTTTTCAAATTGTGCATTGACATCTTGAATGGCCTTGATTTGCGTTGCTAGACTATCATACTTAGATTTTGCAAGCGTATGCTCACGACTACCTTCTAGCTTATCAAGCAAGGTCTTGAGTTGGCTCAACTTATCAAACTGGCTATTTTTCAAAGCCGTTTTATTACTATCTGTATAGAAGGCATCGTAAAGTGTATTAAAATCATCCACATCTGATTGATTGGCTGTAGTTGATTGAGCAGTTTGAATTTCTTTGGTCGAGCGATTCACTTGACGATAGACATAATAAGCACTGACACAGATAACCACTGATACAAGCGCCAAAGCGGTCAAAACAAAGCCTTTTTTACTTTTCTTTTCTGAGTCTTCTTGTTCCAGACGAGAAAGACTCTGCTCCTCTTCCACTTCTTCAGTCATTTCTGTTGGATTTTCATCCTCTAGCAATAGAGGATCCAAGCCTTGCTCCTCATCGTCCAGAGGCAAGGGTGGTAAGATGTCTTCAGAAGATGGAACTTCCTCCGAAGAAGCTTCTGACTCCTCTACAGCCTCACGCATCTCTTGAATTAAATCATCCAGACTCTGAGTTTCAACTAACTCCTCTTTTTTGTATTGGCGAGTCGCAAACTTATCCGCCTCAATTTCATCTTTGTGTTGTTTAACATACTTATCCAAAATGGAATCCTCAGGCAAGACTCCTGCTTCCACTTCTTCATTTTTACGAATCGCTTGACCAACTGTTAACTCTTTTGCTTCATCAAAATCAAATCGTGGTTCTTGGTTTTCTTTTTTATGACGATTCCGTCTTTTCTTACTCATGAGTATCCCTTTCTATTTTAACTCTTGACGTTTGACACGCTGACCAAAATATTGATACAGATCCACTTTCAAGGTTCCGTTGTATAACTTACGCTTCTTATCCGCTTGGCTCCCATACTTGCTTTCAAATGCTTCATCACTAGTTAGGATAAACTTACTCCAAGTCTTGAGAGGGTCAAAAACCTCACCCATCTCAGCATAAAGCTTGGTCACCCCTGCATCATCTGACAAGCGTTCCCCATAAGGCGGGTTGGAGATAATCACTCCATTGATTTTTTCGGAACGCAAATCCTGCACGCGCATCTGCTTAAAAGTAATATCCCCTGCAACACCTGCTGCCTGAGCATTGGCCTTAGCAATTTCCACCATGCGAGCATCAATATCACAGCCCATGATATCCAGTTCAAGCTCACGATCTACTTTCTTAGCTGCTTCTGTGCGAACTTCTTGGATCAAGCGGTCGCTGACCCAGTTCCATTCCTCAAATGCAAAGGAGCGACGAAGACCTGGCGCCATCTTTCGAGCAATCATAACTGCCTCGATACAGAAAGTTCCTGAACCACAGGTCGGATCAATCAAAGGCTTGTCTGGATACCAGTTAGAAAGTTGTAAAATAGCTGCTGCCATATTTTCCTTGATCGGAGCCCCACCTTTTTCAGTACGATATCCTCGTTTAAAGAGACTGGAGCCTGTCGTATCAATCATGACAGTTGCCACATCTTTCAGAATAGATACCTCAATCTTAAACTCTGGGCCATTCTCCATCAGAGGAACACCTTCTGGACGGGCATAGTGTTTCTGCAATTTCTTAACAACAGCTTTCTTAGAAATAGCCTGAACACTGGGTTCATTGTGAAGCTTGGACTTAACACACTTGGCTTTTGAAATCGGGAATCGAGCTCCAAGTGGTAAATAATTTTCCCAATCTAGGGCGAAAACTCCCTGAAACAGCTCTTCAAAAGTCTTAGCTGGGAAAGTTCCTACGATAATTTTGATACGATCTGCTGCTCGAAGCCAGAGGTTGGTTTCGATAATCGCTCTCACGTCTCCTTGAAAACGAACACGACCATTTTCAACCTGACAATCGTAGCCCAACTCTCGCACTTCTCGTCCCACAACAGCTTCAAGACCTGCTGCCACAGTTGCAATTAAATTAAATTCTTTTTTCATGTTACAGTCTTGCAAGACCTTTCTATATGTACACTTTAAAAAATGAGGTTGAGAAAATTTCTCAGCCCCAACCTATATGCAATTTTCTATAAGCCATGTTTTGTTCCAGAAGTGACTAGGACCACTTCCTTCGATAATCATCTGTCTACCACTAACAGCTCTAGCTGATAGCAGTCAGAATACTACGTTCGTTTCCGCGTACTCCATGCCCCGACCAAAATTTGGGTTGCTAGCTTGAGGGGTTTACCGCGTTCCACTCTCTCCGTTTCCAGAAAGACTCCGTCACTGTGGCACTTTCAAGCCTACTCTGACCTATCCAAGGACTTAGCCATTTCAACTGCCGTAACGATTTCTCGTCCCTAGGCTTATGGTTTCGCCTAGCACAAACACTACAGGCATCACAGCCTGTGCTAGCATGGACTTTCCTCATGAGAAGAAATTCTCCTCACGCGATTATCCAAAAATTGCACATCTCAAATAACTACTTAGAAATCTGAGTTATCTAAAATTTGTTTACCAAACACTTCTTTTTCAAGACGATTCAAGCGTTTCAAAATATCAAAATTCGTCATAGAACTTGTAGTTGCCGCTTCAATAGGCTCTGCTTGAACTGGTGAAGGTTTCGGTTTACGAGCTAGTTCTTCCTTCAAATCCGCAATTTCCTGACGAAGTGACTTGACCAAGGCAGCATAGGTTTCATAATCCTTAATGACATCGTCTAAAAACTCATCAACTTCTACCTTGCTATACCCACGGACTTCACGTCCAAACTCTTGTTCAAAAATATCTTTCGCTGAAAAAATAATACTTGCCATGTCTCTCTCCATTCTCGCTTGCTAGTATTATTATATAAAAAAAGGCAAACAAAAATCAAGGTCAAAGCTTCAATTTTCGGAAAAATTTTCAGCAAGTTCATTTAGCTGATCAAATGTTAATCTCTTTATAAAATAGTCCTCTTGATTTTTCATCTTTTGGTAAAAATAAGCTAGTTTCGTTTCATTTTCCTCATCATAAAAAAGATAGGAACTGTTCGTGTTTTCCAGTAAAAACTGCTGGTAATCTCTTAACTGCCCCTTGTGTTCATAGCGAGGATAGGCATATTTGACAAAGTCTACCTGCTTAAAGCGGCCCAGTTTCATCTGATTGCTTTCATTCCAATTTTCCCCATGAGTTTCAAAAGCAAAAATGGTAGCCAACTGGAAACCGTACTCTGTCTTCATCTCCTGAGCAACCTCTAAAACCCAATATTCAAAGCCCAAAGCCCCTGTAAATACAAGCCAAGTCACCCCATCTTCTGCCATAGTTTCTAAATCCCTACGTATCGCTTTTTTAATCAATTTAAGACGAGGATCCTTGTCCGAAAACAAACCCAAATCAAAAGCAGAATAGCCCAAAACCAAAGCTGTAGTCATTTTTAACCCTTTCTGTGCAAATTTATGATATAATAGAGTGATGTTATTGTACCAATAAGGAGAATTATGGTCAACTATCCTCATAAAATTTCATCACAAAAAAGACAAACATCTCTTTCTCAACCAAAAAATTTCGCAAATCGAGGAATGTCTTTTGAAAAGATGATCAATGCTACCAACGACTACTATTTGTCTCAGGGCTTGGCTGTTATACACAAGAAACCAACCCCTATTCAAATCGTACGAGTGGACTATCCACAACGAAGTCGTGCCAAGATTGTTGAAGCCTATTTTCGACAAGCTTCAACGACAGACTATTCTGGCGTTTATAAGGGATATTACATCGACTTTGAAGCCAAGGAAACAAAACAAAAACGTGCGATTCCGATGAAAAATTTCCATCCACATCAGATTCAGCATATGGAACAAGTCCTTGCCCAACAAGGAATCTGCTTTGTCCTTCTTCACTTTTCTTCTCTGCAAGAAACCTACTTATTGCCGGCATTCGATTTGATTCGCTTCTATCATCAAGATAAGGGACAAAAATCAATGCCACTTGGATATATTCGAGAATATGGATATGAAATCAAGGCTGGTGCCTTCCCTCAAATTCCCTATCTCAATGTTATCAAAGAACATTTATTAGGTGGTAAAACAAGATGAACAAACAAACTATCCTGCGAATAGCTAAGTATGTGAGTATCTGCTTCTTAACTTTATTTATCACAGCAGTTATGCTGGGAGGAGGCATATTTCTCTATTACGTCAGCAAAGCCCCAGCCCTATCTGAGAGCAAATTAGTCGCAACCACGTCTAGTAAGATTTTCGATAGTAAAAACGAACTGATTGCCGATCTGGGCTCTGAACGCCGAGTAAACGCTCAGGCCAACGAAATTCCTACTGATTTGGTCAAGGCTATCGTATCGATCGAAGACCATCGTTTTTTCGATCATCGCGGTGTCGATACCATCCGAATTATAGGAGCTTTTTTACGTAACTTACAAAACAACTCCCTCCAGGGAGGATCAACCCTTACCCAACAATTAATTAAGTTGACCTATTTCTCAACTTCCACTTCTGATCAGACTATTTCACGTAAAGCTCAGGAAGCTTGGTTGGCTGTTCAATTAGAGCAAAAAACAACAAAACAAGAAATTCTGACCTACTATGTGAATAAAGTTTACATGTCTAACGGAAACTATGGAATGCAGACGGCTGCCCAAAACTATTACGGCAAAGATTTGAGAGAACTATCACTACCTCAACTTGCCCTACTAGCAGGAATGCCACAGGCTCCGAATCAATACGATCCCTATTCTCATCCAGAAGCTGCCCTTGACCGTCGTAACTTGGTACTTTCAGAGATGAAAGGTCAAGGCTACATTTCTGCCGAACAGTATGAGAAGGCTATTAATACCCCTATTACTGATGGACTCCAAAGTTTGAAATCAGTCAATAGCTATCCAGCATATATGGACAATTATCTCAAAGAGGTTATCGACCAAGTAGAACAAGAAACTGGCTATAACCTTCTAACTACTGGGATGGATGTTTACACAAATGTAGACCAAGAAGCTCAAAAACATCTGTGGGATATCTACAACTCCGATCAATACGTCTCTTACCCTGACGATGATTTGCAAGTCGCATCCACGGTCGTAGATGTTTCAAATGGTAAAGTCATCGCCCAACTTGGAGCTCGTCACCAAGCAAGTAACGTTTCATTTGGTACCAACCAAGCTGTGGAAACCAATCGTGACTGGGGTTCAACAATGAAACCAATCACCGATTATGCACCTGCCATAGAATACGGTGTTTATGATTCCACTGCAACTATGGTTAATGATATTCCTTATAACTATCCGGGAACAAGCACACCTGTCTACAACTGGGATCGAGCATATTTTGGTAATATTACTCTGCAATATGCTCTTCAACAATCTCGTAACGTACCTGCGGTTGAGACACTAAACAAGGTTGGTTTAGATAGAGCCAAAAGTTTCCTAAACGGCTTGGGAATCGACTATCCAAGTATTCACTACTCAAATGCTATTTCAAGTAATACTACCGAATCTAGTAAACAATACGGGGCAAGTAGTGAAAAAATGGCCACTGCCTATGCCGCATTCGCAAACGGCGGTATTTACCACAAACCGATGTACATCAATAAGGTTGTCTTTAGCGATGGTAGCGAAAAAGAATTTTCTGACCCTGGCACAAGAGCCATGAAAGAAACGACTGCTTACATGATGACAGAGATGATGAAAACAGTCTTGACTTACGGAACTGGTCGCGGTGCCTACCTACCTTGGCTTCCTCAAGCTGGTAAAACTGGTACCTCGAACTATACAGATGAAGAAATCGAAAACCATATCAAGACGACTCAGTTTGTAGCACCTGATGAAATGTTTGTAGGTTATACACGTAAATATTCAATGGCTGTATGGACAGGTTACACCAATCGTCTCACACCACTTGTAGGTGATGGCCTCACAGTTGCTGCCAAAGTCTATCGTGCTATGATGACTTCCCTCTCTCAAAACGACCATCCTGGAGATTGGTCAATGCCTGAGGGAGTATACAGAAGTGGTGAGTTTGTCTTTTTGAACGGTGCTAAGAATGCTTGGACTACACCTGCTACCCAACAAACACAGTCAGTAGAGAACCCCTCTACAACACCTGAAAGTTCAACTACACAGGCAAACACCACAGTAGGACAACAACCAAACAGTGCTCCTGTAACTGATCCAAATCAAGGACAGCCTATACAACAAGCACCACAAACTCCTCAATTTCAACAACAACCACAACAGTAAAAAAAATCCTGAGAGTTAGAAATTCTCAGGATTTTTTTACAAGATAACGAATACTCAATGAAAACCAAAAAGCAAACTAGGAAAGTTAGCCGCAGGTTGCTCAAAACAGTGTTTTGAGATTGCAGATGGACGCTGACGTGATTTGAATAGATTTTCGAAGAATTATAAAGGAGTCGGCTACAAACCAACTCCCTTAGCTTTATTTGATATGTTTGGCAAGTTCTTCTTGCGCTTTTTTATTGGATTCTGCTTTTTCTTTCATCCATTTTTCTTGAGCTTTTTGGTATTCATCTGCAGTAACTGCCTTGTCTTGAATTTCCAAGTATTTGTATAGAAGCGGATCACTTGTCCCCTTGATACCAGAGAAGGCAAACGGCATCGTAAATGGTACCATCTTAGACAAGATTGGGCGACCAGTAAGTGTTGTTGTTGGGATAATCAAGGCACTATCTGTCAACCAAGCTTGTGCAGTTGCGTATTTATCATAACGTTTTGCTACGTCTGTTGTCTCATTTCCAGCTTCAGTTACTAATTTCTCATAGTCGTTTAGACCTACAGTTTTAGCTGCAGCGTTATCTGTGCCAGAATCAAAGCCAAGGTATGTTTTAGTGTTTTCACCAACTGATGGTTTGATAATATCGAGGTAAGTTGATGGATCCGCAAAGTCAGGACCCCAACCAACATTATCTGAAATATCCCAATCTTCCCCAGCTGCTGTTTCAGCAAAGTAGGTAATATTCAAGACTTCATCTTTTTGTAGTTGTTGAATATCAATTACGACATTATCTGTCCCCAAGGTTTCTTCAACCGATTGTTTAAAAGATTGGACACGTTGAACTTTTGTAGTTGCTGTCTGGTCAACTGGCATATCCAAATGAATTGGGAAGGTCACGCCTTCTGCCTGTAAAGCTGACTTAGCCTTCGCAAATTCAGCCTTAGCCTTGTCTGGATTGTAGAGACCATCTTGAGCATCTGCGAAGTTGACATCCTTCCATTCATCTCCATAAGTTACCAATTTTTCTTTGACCATATCGCCAAAGTTTTTACCATCTGCTTGAACAAATGTTGGTGGTACAAAGAGATTACGCAAAATTTTGCTTGCACCACTAGCACCGTTCACTTGTGAAGCATAGGCTGTACGATCAAAACCAAAGGCAATAGCTTGGCGAAAATCCTTGTTTAAGAGAGCCTTTTTAGTAGATGTCTTTTGTTCGTCGCTGGTCTTAGATGTGTGTTTATAAGATTGACGGTCAATATTTGTCCCTACTAGATAAGTCGTAGAGTCTTGTTGAGTATAGATGATATTGTCTTTCATACTCTTCTCAAGCTCTGCGAAACTTGCACTTGTTGGATAGAGACGAGCTGCTGTAAGACTACCATCTTTAAAATTCTCTGCTGGTTTGCTGGTATCTTGACCATCCCAGAATGACAATTTGACCTTATCAATATGTACATTGTCTTTATCCCAGTAGTTCGGATTTTTCACAAATTCAACAGAGGATTTTGTCACAAGAGATTTCAACAAATAAGGACCATTATACAAGAGACTACTTGGATCCGTAGCTTTGGCAAAATCATCCCCTTTTGAGTTCAAAAACTCTTCATTAACTGGCGCAAGCACACCCATGGTTGTTTTAGAATTCCAAAAACTTTCAGGTTTGTTCAAGGTGTATTGGACTGTTTGGTCATCCAGCGCTTTAATTCCGACTTGGGCAAAGTCTGTGATTTCACCTTTTGCATAGGCATCCAGACCTTTGATTGAATCTTGTACCAAGTAAAGTGCTTGTGATTTCTTATCTGTTGCATATTTAAGACCTGTTACAAAGTCCTGTGCCTTAACAGGAGCATACTCTTCTCCCTCAGATGTATACCACTTGGCATCCTGACGAATCTTATAAGTGTAAGTCAAGCCATCCTTAGAAACCGACCAGTCTTCTGCCAATGAAGGAATAAGGTTCCCATATTTATCATTTTCAAGCAATCCATCAATCACGTTACTAGTAATGTTTGAAGTAGCTGCCTTACTGGTTGTCAAATAGTTGAGATTATCTGGATCTGTCTCGTAGGTAAAGGCAAAGGTCTTTTCACCTTTAGCGCCTGAGCTCCCTGAACAAGCAGCTAAAACACCCGCCGCTAATAAAGTCACTCCCGCAAGAGCCAATACTTTTCTTGTTTTCATAGTCTTCTCCTTCGTTTTTTTATTCATTATAGACTCTTTTTCAAGTCCTGTCAATACAATTTTCAGAATTTTTGAAAATTATTTTTTAAACAACAAGGTTGTAAAAATATGAATAATAGTAACTATTTCTTAACTAATTTACATAACAAAGGGCTTGTTGACAATATCTCTAAATATCAAGTAGTGGCCTGTTTTATACTTATTTAAAATCAAAAGAGTATAAATTTTCCTTTTTTGAGAATATAGTTTTTACCAAAAACCTTAACATTGATTCCCTAGAATACAGAAATACTTATAAAAACTGTTGAATTTCAAAGTACATACTTGGGTTATGATATTTTTTGAGCAAACTACCAAGAAAAAGATGCTCTTTAATTCTACATAAGTATAAATTGGCCATCTGCACAAAACAAAAAGCCAACATCGATTCTCTTCTGACCGACAGAAAACAATCTTGTTCGCTTTACTTCTAAAAATCTCAAATAGCAAAAATTCTAAAATGACAGAATCCTTGCGTTAACGTCCCAACTCTTCCTCGACTACATTCAAGGCCCGTTCAATAACCACATGCATATCATAGTATTTATAATCAGCCAAACGTCCACAGAAAATCACCTTATCATTCTGGGCTGCTTCTTCTTGATATTTAGCAAACAGGACATTGTTTCTCTCATCATTGATTGGATAATAAGGCTCATCTCCAGGTTTCCAATTAGCTGGGTATTCACGAGTAATAACCGTTTTATCTTGAGTACCGTACTCAAAATGTTTATGCTCAATAATACGAGTATAAGGAATTTCACGTTCTGTATAGTTAACAACTGCATTTCCTTGATAGTTTTCCTCATCTAGAACCTCATTCTCAAAACGAAGACTACGGTATTCTAACTCACCATGTTTATAATCGAAATATTGGTCAATCATCCCTGTAAAGACAACCTTTTCAGCTGAAGCTTCTAGTTCTTGTCGATTGGCAAAAAAGTCAAGGCCAAGTTCTACTTCTACATCCTTGAGCATATTTTCGATGATAACGTTATACCCCCCAATTGGAATACCTTGGTAACGGTCATTAAAATAATTATTATCAAAGGTTAAACGAACTGGTAGACGTTTAATGATAAAGGGTGGAAGGTCAGTAGCAGAACGTCCCCATTGCTTTTCAGTATATCCTTTAATCAATTTTTCATAAATATCTGGACCAATCAACTTAATAGCCTGTTCTTCCAAGTTTTTAGGTTCAACATCCTTCATATGAGCCGTTTGCTCAGCAATCTTATCTTTGACCTCTTGAGGAGTTTTTGTCCCCCACATAGCATAGAAAGTATTCATATTGAAAGGTAGATTATAAAGACTGCCCTTGTAATTAGCTAGAGGCGAGTTGATGTAGTTGTTAAATTCAGCAAATTGATTCACATAATCCCAAACTTTCTTGTTAGAAGTATGAAAGATATGGGCGCCATATTTATGAACATTAACACCTTCTACATTCTCACAGTAGATATTTCCACCAATGTGATCACGTTTATCAATAACTTTTACTTTTTTTCCACGCTTAGTCGCTTCATAAGCAAAAATTGCTCCCGACAAACCAGCACCAACGATTAGATAGTCGTACATAGTCTCTTCCTTATCATTTATCTTTACATCTCCTTAACTATAGCAAAAGAGAGAATCTTATACTCTTCGAAAATCTCTTCAAACCACGTCAGCATCCATCTGCAACCTCAAAACAGTATTTTGAGCTGACTTCGTCAGTTCTATCTACCACCTCATCAAAGCTGTACTTTGAGCTAGCTTCCCAGTTACTCTTTGATTTTCATTGAGTATTGGTTTCAATCTATTTTAGCACAAAACAAATCATTTCTCAGTTTTCAATTGCCGAGTGATTTAAAAAGACAAGCACCAGAATCGATGTTTGTCTTTATGATTTTCCTTAAAAAAGCTATTTTTCATTATTTAACATGATGTTCTGCTTCTTTTTGAGCTTTTTCGACCGCTTTTTTGCTTTCTTGCTCCCATTTGGTCTTCGCCTCTTCAAACTGTTTAGTTGTCACAGTATCTTTTTGCAGTTTCATGTACTTGTAGTTATTGCCATCACCCTTGATACCGACCAATGAATAACCTCTTGTAAATGGCGTTACTTTGGTGACAGATGCTGTTCCACCACTTGACATGGCTGACATAATCAGAGAATTGTCAATCATCCAAGCCTGTGCTTCAGCATATTTTTCATAGCGTTTGGCTATATCTTTATTTTCGCTATCCGCATCTTTGAGCATCTTGGTGTAGGTATCAAGACCCAGACTAGCAATTTTAGCTTTATCTTCCTGAGCATCTAGACCAAAGATTTTGAGGTAAAATCCATCCTCTGCATTGAAAGGATTGAGATAAGTTGATGGATCTTGGTAGTCACCTACCCAACCATCAAAGTTCAAATCGTAGTCTCGATCAGCTGGTGTTGGTGCTAAGAAGGCTACGTTATTAAAATCATCTGTTGAAAGTTGCTGAACATCAATGACAATGTTATCAGCACCTAAAACTGACTCAAGGGTCTGCTTGACAGAGTTCATGCCTGTCACAGCATTTTTACTTGTCTGATCAACTGCCACATCCAAGTGAATTGGGAAAGTCACACCTTGACTTGCCAATTCTTTTTTAGCTTCCGCAAATTTTGCTTGGGCCTTTTCTTTGTTAAAATAGGCATCCTGAGCATCTGCCAAGTTAATACCCGACCATTCTGTTCCATAGTTGACCAATTTAGAAGCGACTACTTCTCCAAAAGTCTTGTCTCCCACTTGAACAAATGTAGGAGGCACTAAGGTGTTACGAAGGGTCTTGCTAGCCGCTTCTTCCCCATTTGACTGAGCAGAATAGGCTGTACGATCCAAGGCAAAGTTCACCGCTTGACGGAAGTTCTTGTTAAAGACAGCTGTCTCAGTTGATTTCTTCTGCTCATCTGTCGTTTTAGACGTATGGTTGTATGCCTTACGGTTGACGTTGAAATTGAAGTACCAAGAAGTCTTGTCCTGCAAGCTATAGACGATATTATCCTTATATTTTTCCTTGGTCTTAGCAAAGTTAGAACTATTTGGATAAACCCCAGCGATTGAATAGGCTCCACTTTCAAAGTTACGGATGGTCAATTCTTGGTCTGAGCCATCAAAGTAAGCCAATTTCACATGTTCAATTGATACTTTATCATGATCGTAGTAATGCGGATTTTTCACATACTCGATCGATGATTTCGATGTAAAATCTTTTAACAAATAAGGTCCACTGTAGAGAATGCTATCTGGAGACAGGGTACCAAAATCTTTCCCTTTTGAGTTTAAAAACTCTTCATTTACTGGGAAAAGAATACTATTGGTTGTTTTTGAGTTCCAGTAAGGCTCTGGGCGTGCCAAAGTATACTCAACAGTCTGGTCGTCGATTGCCTTCACCCCAACCTTAGAAAAGTCGGAATCCGCTCCTGTAATATAATCATTCAAGCCCTTGATCGAATTTTGAATCAAGTCAATGGCCTGTGATTTATTGTCCACTGCATACTTGATACCTGTCACAAAATCTTGTGCCTTGACTGGGGCATACTCTTCACCGTCAGCCGTGAACCATTTGGCATCTTTTCTCAATTTATAGGTATAAGTCAGACCGTCGCTTGAAACAGACCAGTCTTCCGCCAAAGATGGAACTAGATTTCCATGGTTGTCATTTTCAAGCAAACCATCAACTAGGTTGGTAATGATGGCTGTATTATCAGCGTAATAGTCTAATAAATAGTTAAACGTAGTTGGATTTCCACTAAAGGTTGATGAGTAAGTTTTTGTATCTGAACCTGATTGTCCACAAGCAACTAAAAGCAAAGCAGCCGCAAAGGTCAGGCCTGCGCTAAGAACACGCTTTTTTATATTCATCTTCTTTCTCCTTTATGTTAGTTTTTATAACATAAGTTTATTTTACCAAAATAGTGGGAATTTGTAAAGTTAATTGAATTTCTAGAATGAAAGTTTATAAAATTTAGTCATAAAAAAACAAAGGATTTCTGTCTTTCATACAGTCCTCCCTTGTTTTTATACGGTTTCATTTTTAAATTTTTCTGTAAAAAATATTTATAGTAATTCCACACAGAAAGCATCCCATGGAGATAAGATTTGTTTCTCAAAAACTTCTTGAGCCACAGTATTTTCAATCAAGACAGATTTAACATTTCCTTCTACTGTCAAGTCTTGTTCTTCATTGGACAAGTTGGCCACAACTAGGAAACGTCGGTCTCCATCTTTACGGATATAGGCAAAGACCTTGTCAGCCATATCAAGCAATTTAAAGTCAGCTCGAATCAGCCAGCTATTCTCTTTGCGGATTTGAACGAGTTTTTGATAAGTATAGAAAATAGAATCTGGATTTTCCAGCGCTTCTTGAACGTTGATTGCTTGATAGTTTGGATTGACTGCCAACCAAGGTTGACCTGTCGAGAAACCAGCATTTTTGCTCTCATCCCATTGCATTGGAGTACGGGCATTATCACGTCCGATTACACGTATACTATCCATGATTTCTTCCATCGGAACACCTTTTTCAAGAGCTTCACGCGCATAGTTGAGGGATTCAATATCTTCTACTTGCTCCAGTGTCTCAAACGGATAGTTGGTCATCCCAATCTCCTCACCTTGGTATATATAAGGTGTCCCTCTCATAAGATGAAGCAAGATTGCAAAGGCTTTGGCAGATTTTTCACGATATTCTTGGTCATTTCCCCAGATAGAGACGATACGAGGGAGGTCATGATTGTTCCAGAAGAGCGAATTCCATCCGTCTTCAACTCCTAACTCTGTCTGCCATTTGTTGAAAATCTCTTTTAACTTAGCGATGTTTAGCTCTTTTTGATAGTGCCATTTAGGGTGCCCTTCCTGATACTGAAGACAAATGTGTTCAAACTGGAAGACCATAGACAATTCTTGTCCCTTTGGATCCGAGTAGAGCTTAGCAATCTCTGGCGTTGCTCCCCATGTCTCTCCCACTGTCAAGAGTTCTTTGTCGCCAAAGGTCGCCTGATTCATCTCCTTGAGATAGGGATGGAGCATAGGACCATTATTGACTACTTTCTCATCAGGGATTTTCCCAATCATATCAATGACATCCATGCGGAAACCGCCAATGCCTTTATCAATCCAGAAGTTCATCATCTCATAAATTTTCTGGCGAAGTTTTTCGTTCTCCCAGTTGAGATCCGGCTGTTTCTTGCTGAAAAAGTGGAGATAGTATTGACCTGACTTTTCATCGTATTCCCAAGCTGATCCACTAAAGATAGAATCTAAGTCGTTTGGTTCATCTCGCCAGATGTAGTAGTCTCGCTCAGGACTGTCAGGATTTTCACAGGCCTCGACAAACCAAGCATGTTCATCTGAGGTATGATTGACCACCAAGTCCATGATGATACGAATATCACGTTTCTTAGCTTCCGCGATCAGTTGGTCCATATCCTCCATGGTCCCGAAAATAGCTGCAATCGCTTGATAATCAGCAATATCGTAGCCATTATCGTCCATAGGGCTATCATAAACAGGAGAAAGCCAAATCGCTGTAATCCCTAACTTGGCTAAATAGTCTAACTTACTGGTAATTCCTGGCAAATCACCAATTCCATCTCCATTACTATCCATAAAACTCTTGGGATAGACTTGATAGACTACGGCATTGTGCCACCATTTTTCTTGCATCTTCTTACCTCATTATTTTAATAATCTACAGTCTATGATAGCGCTTTTGGGAATTTTGTGCAAGCGTTTGCCTAATCTTTTTACTTCCTTTTTTAACTCCATAGTTTCCTAACTTCCAATTTTTTATTATAATAGAGGTCAGAGGTAAAAAAATGAAAAAACAAGCTTTTAGTTCTGAACAATATTTGAATCTACAGCGCGACCACATTTTGGAGCGCATTAATCAATTTGACGGCAAGCTCTACTTGGAGTTTGGTGGTAAAATGTTAGAAGATTTCCACGCTGCTCGAGTTCTTCCTGGTTATGAGCCTGACAATAAAATCAAGCTCTTACAAGAATTGAAAGAACAGGTTGAGGTTGTGATTGCTATTAATGCTAGCAACATCGAGCATTCTAAAGCACGTGGTGACTTGGGCATTTCTTATGACCAAGAAGTTCTTCGCTTGATTGATAAATTCAATGAATTAGGGATTTTTGTTGGTTCCGTTGTCATCACACAGTACGCTGGCCAACCAGCTGCAGATGCCTTCCGTAACCAACTTGAGAAAAACGGCATTGATTCTTATCTTCATTATCCAATCAAAGGATATCCGACGGATATGGATCACATCATTTCTCCAGAAGGTATGGGGAAAAACGACTACATCAAAACCAGTCGCAACTTGATCGTCGTAACAGCTCCTGGACCTGGTTCTGGAAAATTGGCAACTTGTATGTCAAATATGTACCACGACCAAATCAATGGTATCAAGTCTGGTTACGCTAAATTTGAAACCTTCCCAGTTTGGAATCTTCCCCTTCATCACCCAGTCAATTTGGCCTACGAGGCTGCAACCGCAGACCTTGATGATGTCAACATGATTGACCCCTTCCATCTCCAAACCTACGGAGAGACCACTGTCAACTACAACCGTGATATCGAAATTTTCCCAGTGCTCAAGCGCATGTTGGAGCGTATTCTCGGAGAATCACCATACGCTTCTCCGACAGACATGGGTGTCAACATGGTTGGTTTCGCTATTACAGATGACGAGGCTGCTGTCGAAGCTTCTAAACAAGAAATCATCCGCCGTTACTATCAAACTGTTCTTGACTTCAAGGCTGAAAAAGTTGGCGAAGCGGCTGTCAAGAAGATTGAACTTCTCATGAACGACCTCGGCATCACACCTGCAGACCGTAAGGTTGCTGTCGTTGCCCGTCAAAAGGCAGAAGAAACTGGTGGACCAGCCCTAGCCCTTGAATTGCCAAATGGGGAAATCGTCACAGGTAAGAACTCCGAACTCTTTGGCCCTACAGCTGCTGCTCTTATCAATGCTATCAAGAAATCAGCTGACATTGCTAAAGAAGTAAAACTCATCGAACCTGAACTTGTCAAGCCAATCCAAGGTCTTAAAATCGATCATCTAGGTAGCCGCAATCCACGCCTTCATTCAAATGAAATTCTGATTGCTCTTGCCATCACAGCTACAGAAAATCCTGATGCTGCTCGTGCTATGGAAGAGCTTGGCAACCTCAAAGGAAGCGAGGCCCACTCAACCATCATCTTGACAGATGAAGACAAGAATGTCCTTCGTAAATTGGGTATCAACGTAACCTTTGACCCATACTACCAATACGACCGCTTGTATCGTAAATAAAGATTTGAGCCTCTCCACTCTCGGAGAGGTTTTCTTTCTGTCTCAATAGCATCCTTTATGTTATAATGAAAAGAGAAAACTGAAAGGATTTACCATGTCAAAAGAAGTTATTGTTGAAAGTTTTGAACTTGACCACACCATTGTTAAAGCACCCTATGTCCGCTTGATTGGGGAAGAAACAGGACCAAAAGGAGACATCATCTCCAATTATGATATTCGCTTGGTGCAACCAAACGAAGACTCGATCCCTACTGCTGGCCTTCACACCATCGAGCACCTCTTGGCCAAACTCATCCGCACCCGCATTGACGGCATGATCGACTGTTCACCATTTGGCTGTCGCACAGGCTTCCACATGATTATGTGGGGGCGCCATACTAGCGCTGAGATTGCGACCGTTATCAAGGATTCGCTCAAGGAAATCGCTGAAACTACTACTTGGGAAGATGTTCCTGGAACAACCATCGAATCTTGCGGAAACTACAAGGACCACAGCCTCTTCTCTGCTAAAGAATGGGCAAAACTCATTCTAGAACAAGGGATTTCAGATGATGCTTTTGAGCGTCATGTGATTTAAACGTAAAAAAGGAACCAGTTTTTTCAGCTGGTTCCTTCTTTTTTAATCTCAAAATTTTGTCTTATACTCAATGAAAATCAAAGGACAAACTAGGAAGTTATCCGCAGGTTGCTCAAAACACTGTTTTGAGGTTGCAGATAGAGTTGACGTGGTTTGAAGAGATTTTCGAAGAGTATTAGGCTTTTTCACGAATAACTAAACCACCATCTTCCATGTCTGCTTCCAAATGTTTGGCATCTAGATGATCCAAGTGGAAGTCTGTTACCTTATCACGAATTTCTTGTTCAACCACGCGACGGAGAGGACGAACACCCATAACTTCGTCATAGCCTTCTTCTGTGATATAGTCTTTAGCCGCTTGACTGACTACCAAATCAATGTCTTTCTTAGCCAAGGTTTGGTTAACTTCTGCCAACATCAAATCTACAATCTTAGAAAGATCGTCCTTAGTCAAGTGTGAGAACTCGATAACTGCGTTAAAGCGGTTAAGGAACTCTGGACGGAAGAATGGTTTCAAACGATCCATCAACTCTGGTTTATCCGCATCTTCTGTCAAGTTGGCTTCATAGCCAAATCCAGCATTTGATGTTGCGATAATGACTGTGTTTTTAAAGTTCACTGTATTTCCTTGACCATCAGTCAAACGACCATCATCCAAAACTTGGAGGAGAAGAGTGATCACTTGAGGATCAGCCTTTTCAATTTCATCCAAGAGAATGATAGAGTAAGGATTGCGACGAACACGTTCTGTCAAGGTATTGCTATTGTCATCATAACCCACATAACCTGCTGTTGTACCGATTAGCTTAGAAACGGCTGTGCGATCACTGTATTCAGACATATCCAAACGGATAATCGCATCCTTAGTTCCAAACATATCCAGCGCCAATTGCTTAGCAAGTTCTGTCTTACCAACCCCAGTTGGACCTACAAAGAGGAAGCTACCGATTGGGCGATTACCTTCATCAAAACCAGCACGGTTACGACGGATGGCACGAGCTACAGCTTCAACTGCCTTGTCTTGGCCGATCACCTTGTGTTCCAAACGATGAGCCATATCTTTCAAACGTTCGATATCAGATGCTCCCATTTGTGACACTGGGATACCCGTCATTCGTTCTACAGATTCAGCCACATCGTTGACACTTGCAGTCACTTTCATATCTTCTGTGTGGTTTTCGATTTTCTTTTCCAATTCTGCAATACGTGTTTTATAGTTTAGAGCTGCTTCAAAATCTTCTGCCTCAACAGCTTTTTCTTGCTTGTCTTTTTCTGCTTCAATTTCACGTTCAACAGCATGCACATCTGTTACTGGATGTTGAGCTGCCAAGTGAGCTGCCGTTACATCGACAAGGTCAATAGCCTTATCTGGCAAACTACGTTGTG
Organism: bacterium; assembly: GCA_905221125.1. Lineage (GTDB taxonomy): Bacteria > Bacillota > Bacilli > Lactobacillales > Streptococcaceae > Streptococcus. The sequence goes on from CAJNBY010000018.1 coordinate 20,591, forward strand.
GAATGTATTGGACAGAATAATCCACTGCTGCTTTCAAGACTTCGTCTGGCAAGATGACATTGTGGTGTTGTTGATAAAGGTCACGAATTCCTTTAAGGATTTTAAAGGTATCCTCTGCTGAAGGAGCATTGACCTTGACTTCGTTGAAACGACGAGCAAGAGCTGCATTCTTCAAGATGGTGTTACGGTATTCGTCTTGAGTTGTTGCCCCAATAACGGTCAATTCACCACGAGAGAGGGCTGGCTTGAGAATATCCGCAAGCCCTTTAGAACCACTTTCTCCACCAGTGCTACCAGCACCGAGAATTTGGTGAATTTCATCAAAGAAGAGGATAATATTCCCTGCTTCTTTCACTTCATTGACTAGGTTTTGGACGTTTTCTTCAAAGCTACCACGGTATTGAGTACCAGCCTCAAGACCTGAGATATCAATAGAAATAATTTCCTTGTTCTTAATGGCAGCTGGAACATCGCCATTCACAATGGCTTGTGCTAGGCCTTCGACAACGGCTGTCTTACCAACACCTGCATCTCCGACAAGTACAGGATTGTTCTTGGTACGACGTGAAAGGATTTCAGATGTTTCTTGAATTTCTTTGTTTCGTCCGATAACAGGATCCAACTTGCCCTCACGAGCTTCCGCTGTCAAGTTTCGACCCAGTTTAGCAAGGACACCATCTTGTTTCATACCTGAAGTCTGTTGTTGCATTTGTCCATCAGTTTCTGCATTTCCTGGCAATTGACCAGTTGCACGATAATGAGCAAATTCTTCAGGTGTCACTTCACGCCCATTAATCAAGTAACGGCGATTTTCAGAGCTATATCCTCGCATACCCCCCATCAATTGGTTAAATAGATCATCCATGTTGTTGAAATTATTAAAGTTGTTGTTCATATTCTTTACCTCTTTTTGTTTACTTAGTTATGATTACTGATTTTGACTATCTTTGACCTTTGTTTTAAAAAATTTAGACTAGCTAGATGGCTACTCTACGTACTATTTCTGGTTTTTCTTTTTCAAGCAGGAGTAGACTATCTTTACTTCTGAAGATTTCTAGATTAAACATAGACACACCTCTTTCTATTTTACTTTCAATAATACTCTTCGAAAATCTCTTCAAACCACGTCAGCTCTATCTGCAACCTCAAAACAGTGTTTTGAAAACCTGCGGCTAGCTTCCTAGTTTACTCTCTGATTTTCATTGAGTATAAGTGCTCGAGTAAGGCTTTCATTTACCTTACGTTCATAATATACTACATTAGTCAGAAAAGGTCAAGAGATTTGACTTTAATTGACTAATATTTTTTAGAATGCAAAAACACCCTGAAACGTCAGGGTGCCATTCTTACATCAAATACAAAATTGCTAGGGTCAGGAGACTTGCTAGAAGTCCCACTCCCCAAAAGAAGAAGTCGACCTTCCACTCACTCCAAGGAGTTCCTTTACCAGACAATCCTCCAAGCTCAAAATGGTGATGCACAGGTGTCATACGGAAAATACGTTTACCACCTGTCAGTTTGAAGTAACTTACTTGCAGCATGACTGAAGTTGTTTCAAAGACATAAACAATTCCGATAATCAAGAGAGTCCATTCTTGGTGGAGGGCCATAGAGATAGCTGCCAACATTCCACCGAGGGCCAAACTTCCCACATCCCCCATGAAGACCTTAGCAGGCTTGTGGTTAAAGGCGAAGAAACCGAGTAAACCACCAATCATGGCCAGAATCACCAGAAGAATATCCATCTGACCTTGCACATAGGCAATAACTCCATATGCAGACAAACTAATCACGACTGAAATACTAGCCAGACCATCAATACCATCTGTCAAGTTGACTGCGTTTGAAAAACCAACTAGCCAGAAAAGAGCGAAGACAATATAGAAAATCCCTAGATGCACTTGGTAACCAAAGACTGAAAGCATATCGCCACCGCGCTCATAGAAAAGGTAGAAAACGACCCCACCTAGAAGCTGAAGAGCCAATTTTTGCTTAGGATTCAGCCCCTCATTGATTTTACGAAAGACCTTGAGAAAGTCATCTAAAAATCCGACAAGTCCATAAAGGACCAAGATGAACAAAATCATTCCCACATTATTGGTCAATTGTTTTGAAAAAAGGGCAACAAGGAAACTCACCACAACTGAAGCAATGAGGAAAACAAGTCCCCCCATAGTTGGAGTCCCAGCTTTTGCCTGGTGCTGTTTGACATCCTCATGCATCTGCTGGCCTGTAATTTGCGCCTTTCTATAAAATTGGATAAAGGCCGGAATTCCTACCAAAGTTAGTAAAAATGTCACAATTCCAGCACTGATGGAAATAAACATATTAGTCTCCTAAAGTTAATGTAATTTTTTTAATGCCCTTGATAGCTGTATTAGCCCGAACATCTTGCTTCTGCACAGTAGAGCCTGAACCTTCAAATTCAAGTTCTATATTTAACCACTTAGAAAAAGCTTCTGCGGTTGCTTTTGTCCAACCATACATATCTGGAACTTCCTCTGCTTTGTCAGATAAGAGGAGAACTTGCTGGTTAGGTGTAAGATTGGCCCCTTCTTCTACAGATGATTCTTTAATCTTTGTTCCTGTTCCTACAACGATTGGTTGCACAATATTGCGACGTAAGGCTTCCGCCAAATCACCAGGTGAAATATCCTTGATGCTAGGCATGGCATAAGCGCTTTGATTGGTTACCTGATCTAACGTTTTAGCGGTAGATTGGAGGTTAAGGGAATCTTTCATAGCCACTGCTCTTTCCAAGATAGGATTGGCAAATTCCCCCAACTGAATACCTGAATAATGCTCGGGCTGTTGAACCGTCACATAGAGGATAAAATCAGGATTTTCAGCAGGGTTCATCGATACAGCAGAAAAAATGTAATTAGTCGTACCAACCAAGTAACCTCCATTTTTCTCATCGGCAATCTGGGCTGTACCAGACTTGAGGGCTACATTTTGACCAGGAACAGTTACAGTTGGCTTGCCTGTGCTGTGGTTATGCATGGTTCCATAAACGGGATCTGTTCCTACCAAAACCATGTTGGTTCGAGTTAGACTGGCTGCATCTTTGGAAACAGGATTCCCTACAATCTCTTTTTGAGATTTCCGAACAGATTGGTCATTCGGGTCATACAAGGCACTGATAAATTTAGGTTCTAGCATGACTCCATCGTTGGCAATAGCCGTGAAGGCACGAATCATTTGCGTCTGGGTCACTGAAATCCCTTGTCCAAATGAACTCTGAGCAATATTTACGATATTGTCAGCCGGAAGTTGGCCTGCATATTCATCCGTCAAACCAAATCGAGTCGGAACACCAAATTTAAAGCGATTTAGATAATCAAGCCAGGTAGCATCTCCCATCTTTTGCTCAAGAAGCGTCATCCCAACGTTACTTGAGTGCGCGAAACCTTGAGAAAAAGTCATCATTCTGCCACCAGTCAATCCTTCATTGACGTCCCAATCTCGAATAGTAGCATCTGCTACTTTTAACTCACTACTATTGAAAACTTCTCCTCCTGGGAAAGTATTATTATCAATAGCAGCAGCGAGCGTCATGACCTTCATGGTTGACCCCGGCTCATAGTTACTTTGATAGAGGATGTCACGCCAAACAAAGTCCTTGGTAAGTCCTTCCTTAGTATCGGCATCAAAGGTTGGTCTCTGCGTTGTCGCAAGAATTTCCCCCGTTTTAGCACTGACCAAGGTAGCCGTCATATACTTGCCTTTTACTTTTTCTTGAAAGGCATTCATCTGCGTTTCCATGAAGGACTGAAGGGTGCTAGAAATAGTCGTATAAACATCCTTGCCATCTACCGTTTGCTGGGACACTTGTTCAGTTCCAGGGACAATATTACCCAGACGATCTTTTTCATAGGTAATAATACCGTCTTTCCCTGCGAGAATAGTATTCAAGGAACTCTCCATCCCAGAAGTTCCCAGCAAACTCTTGCTTCCATCTTCATTTTCATGGAGTTGGGCTAAACCAATAAAACTAGAAGCGAATTGTCCATTTGGATAACTTCTATTAGGGCTAGTTGTAAAGTCAATTCCTTCAACACTAGCGTCCTTTAAATCCTTTTTAATAGCCATCATATTGGCATAGGTAATTCCATTTCCTTTGGCACCAAAAGAAACTTGAGTCAGATTCGGTTGAGACAATTGTTCTTTAACATAAGCCTCATCCATATCCAAATACTTATGGAAGACCTCTGCTACCTTATTAAACTGGGCATCTTCTACATAAAGAATTTTACCCGTTGCTGATTTGTATTTTTTATCAATAACAGCATAAACATTATAGGAGGTTGCGTCCTCAGCAATCGGGACTCCATTTCGGTCATAAATAGTCCCACGTTTGGCAGGGACTGTACGGGTTATTTGGTGAACTTTCTTAGCCTCTTTGACTAGATCCGTTCCAAATTTACTACCACTCCCGATAATAACAGCAAAATTGACCAAAAAGACAGCGAAAAGTACGACAGCTAACAAGCTGATGTACTTCCCTACTATTTTACGGTTTTCTGCTGGAGATTTACGGTTTCTAATCGCAAATCGGGTTATTCTTTTTGTCCACTTCATATCTTACTCCGCTGATCGAATATTCTCGTTATTCAATTTTAAGTCCTTAGAATTTGCGATTTCTTTCAAGCGTTCTGCCCTCAACAATTCATTTACCTCTTGTTTGGCATCATCCAACTCTGTCTTCTTCTCTTCTATCTGCGCATTGATTTTTGTCAAATCATTTTGTACTTGTAGGAGTCGAGTCTGCATAAAGATAATACTAAGCGCCAAAACGAGAGCTGTAAACGCAATGGAAAGATAAAAAGCCTTCTCCACACGGGAGAATTTTTTTATACGACTCTGCAAGAATTGACTGGTTGTTTCTTTTTTATCTACCATTTTTTCCTCTTACTTGTGAATTTTTCTGGCCACGCGCAACTTAGCTGAGTGCGAGCGGTTATTGGCTTCTAATTCTTCTGCACTTGGCAAGATTGGTTTACGGGACACCAATTCCATCTTGGGCTTGAGATCATCTGGGATGAAAGGCAAACCTTTAGGAACTTCCACCGTTGAAACTTCTTTGAACAATTGTTTGGTCAAGCGGTCTTCTAGCGAATGGAAGGTAATCACTGAGATTCTACCATCTAGAGCCAACATCTCCATAGCCTGCTGAATAGATTCATCTGCCGCCCCCAGTTCATCATTGACTTCAATTCGAATAGCCTGAAAAATCTGCTTGGCAGGATGGCCCTTCTTCTTGAGCTCCTTGGCAGGTTTGGCCGACTTGATAATTTCTGCTAACTCAGTCGTCGTCTCGATTGGCTTCACTTCACGTGCCTGTTCAATCTTACGCGCAATCTGTTTAGAAAATTTGTCCTCGCCATATTTGAAGAAAATACGAACCAAGTCATGATAGTCATAGTGGTTCACCACTTCATAGGCTGTCAGACTAGCTTCCTGATTCATGCGCATGTCTAGTGGTGCATCCTTTTTATAAGAAAAACCACGCTCACGCTGATCCAGTTGAGGACTAGACACTCCCAAGTCATAACAAATTCCATCAATTTCCTGAACACCAGCTTCTCGCAAACGTGTCTGTAAATGACGGAAGTTATCCTTGATAAAAGTCACCATCCCCTTTTCAATGTAGGGTGCCAAGCGTTCTTGCGCATTGTCAATGGCATTCTGGTCCTGGTCAAAGGCATAGAGATGGCCTTTTTCACTTAATTTACTTAATAAATATTCGCTATGGCCTGCTCCACCCAAAGTCGCATCAACGTAGATACCGTTAGGCTTTACGTCGAGCATATCAATCGTTTCGTGGAGTAAGACCGTTACATGATGAAATTCTTTTGTCATATCTTATCTATTTTACCACAAATCTGACTAGCTTGCACTAGTCAGACAAATAGGCCAAAAACAAGTAAGATTTCTTTAAGAAATATGTCAAATATGCTTGACATTCACTCTATAGAAGAATATAATGTAGTCAAATATATACGACACAAATCAGAAAGGAGAACAGATGAATCGTGTGAAAGAATTTCGCAAAGAACTGGGCATTTCCCAGCTCGAGCTCGCCAAGGATATCGGTGTCTCGAGACAAACTATCAACATGATTGAGAACGACAAGTACAATCCAACTCTGGAACTCTGTCTCAATCTCGCCCGTAGCCTCCAAACTGACCTCAACAGTCTCTTTTGGGAGGATAATTTTTAAAAAAGGAGCCAACTCATGAAAAAAGAAACCTTCACTGAAAAACTGATCAAGCGCATTTATGGCATTTCAGGACCACTTGATGAACACAAACGACGCGAGGCTGACCGTATCGGTAATAAAATCTTTGTGATTCTCTTTTACCTCATGACTTTAGGTAATCTTATTCCCTTTGTCCTTGCTTATAAATACCCGCAAATTGTCGCTATCGGCTATCCTATTGTGATATTCGGCATTTCGATGATTTCTGCTCTCTATGTGCTCTCCCAAACTAAGAAAACAGGCATCACAGCCATTGATCCAGATATGCTGAGTGAAAAAGAAAGTAAGCAACTACACCACTCTGGTCTGAAAGCTGGGATAGTCTTTGGAGTAATGAGTTTTTTTGTAACCCCTCTTCTCCATATACTGCTAGGTGAGAGTCAGGACTATCTTCAGTCTCTTCTCGCTTTTAAAAATATTTTTTCAAGTATCCTCCAGTCTGTCTTCTTTGGAGTGGTCATACAGATTATCATCTCCCGTCGCATTGCAAAAGCCAAGGAAAATCAAGATAATGATTAGGAGGAAACTCATGAAAAAAGAAAAGAAACAGTCACGTTATCCTGGTCTGAAAGCAGGTTCGATTTATGGAACAGTGATATTTTTTATAATTCCACTCATTGATACCCTAACAAGTGAAAATCCAAGTTTTATCAGTTCTCTTCTAAATACAAAACATATTTTTAAAACTATACTGGGAGCTTTCTTTTTCGGAGTGATGATACATATTGTCGACTCACTTCGTATTGCAAGAGCTAAAAAAGACCAGGATTAGGAGGTACCTATGAAATCATTACTAACTTTACTTACCTATCATATTTTGTTCAGTTCTCTGCTCATCTTCATCATCGTTTCAGGGAACTTGCCAATCAGCGATATATTCCTCGTGCTAGTCTTTATTCCAGCCCTTAACAAAGGACTGACTTATCTAAAGATTGACTCCCCAAAAACGCGCATACTCCACTTAGCACTATACTTTATGATTCTATCTTTTTCACAACTGATGCTCATCTCAAGCGATTGGAAATATTATTTACTGCTGACTATCGCTAGCCTTTCTTCTATCACTTATCTTTATTATCTCTATCAATTCGTAAAAGAAAATCAGTAAAACCGCTCACTTAGGAGGTTACTAGCATGAAAAAAGATGACTTAACCACTCGCCTACTCCGAAATCTCTTTCATATCCAAGGCCCTTTTGATGAATGCCGGCAAGAGATTATCTACAAGGCTTGTGCCCGTTCCATGGTCCAAATCGTTTATTCTTCCTTCTTTCTCTTCTTGTTTTATCTGTTATTTGGACGCTTCATAGAGGCCGTTCGCTATGCTATGCCCTACGTATACTCTGGACTCATTTTTTTCATTACTTTAAAAACTCAAAGATCCGTCAAAGAACTCCATCTGGAAAAAGATGACAAGTCAGAAATCATCCTAAAAACCTACAGCAAAGCTCAAATCAAATTCCGAAGCTGGGTTGTGTTTATTGGTCTTCAGATTGGCCTCTTTATCCTACTCATCTTTCATAAAATCTTCGTTCAGCAGATGTCACTTCCAGATTTTGTGAAGTTACTCATGCAATTCGATAAAAGTGTTCCTTTACTGATGTATGGCCTGATTATCGGTAGCATTTTTGGAACTCTGACCTACGGATTTCTATCCCTACAGGAGGAAAAAACTCCTAAAAATACCAAACAGAAGGAGAAAAGCAATCAATGACCTCACTATACGATTTTTCAGTCTTAAACCAAGACAATCAAGAAACCCCATTAGATGCCTATCGTGGTAAGGTTCTCTTGATTGTCAACACTGCTACTGGATGTGGTTTAACGCCCCAGTACCAAGGACTCCAAGAACTCTATGACCGCTATCAAAATCTGGGATTTGAGATTTTAGACTTCCCTTGCAATCAGTTTATGGGACAAGCACCCGGCAGCGCAGAGGAAATCAATTCCTTCTGCACTCTTCATTATCAAACTACTTTCTCACGCTTTGACAAAATCAAGGTCAACGGCAAAGAAGCAGATCCTCTCTATGTTTGGTTGAAAGACCAGAAATCTGGCCCACTAGGAAAACGAATCGAATGGAATTTCGCTAAGTTTCTCATCGGTCGTGATGGGCAGGTCTTTGAACGCTTCTCTTCAAAAACAGATCCCAAACAGATTGAAGAGGTGATTCAAAACCTACTATAATTTCACAATCTCGCTATGATTAGGTCTCCTTTAACCTAATCATAGTGAGATTTTTTGATTGGCTTTGGCTTAAATAGAAAAACACCCCATGATATGAAACATGAAGTGTTATAAAAATGATACATTTTACAGCAGACAACCCTCTACTGACTACTATTTTTAACCCCAGCATATTCATAGGTTCTATTTCTGGGGCACTCTTTTTCCGTTACTACCCTAAAATAAAAGTGATGCTCCCGCCCATCCTTGGCATTCTCCTTGTTTAGGACAAAGTAGTTTTTCTGATTCAGAGCCATGGTTCGTAGGATGTCATCAATCAAGAAAGTCAAGGGTACATTCATGCCAGAGTATTTTTGAAAATCCTCTTCAAAACGAATATAGTCATCTGAAAAATAATCCATCTGCAGTTTGTTTTCATACAACTCTTTTCTAGTCATAAACTCCCTCCTCCCACAGTCTAATTTCTAGGATATCCACAAGCTCTATCAGCCTATAACCCTCGCTTGTTCTAATAGATAATGATTTAGAGAATAACTCTCTCACCTTACCGATGATAGTGACTTTCTGCTTCCTTTCCTTGACCACAAAACTTCCCTTCAGTTGGCCAACATAAAGCTGGGAAAGCAAGTGTAGTTTCTCATCTAGAGTCAAATCTGTCGAAAAATCAACACGGCTTTTTTCTTCACTGAGCGAACTGGTGTGTTCTGAGAGGTAAAACCCCATCCACTTCTGCATACCTGGATCTTGATAATCTCGCGCGGATTGAAAGGGTAAATAAGAACGATCAATCATTTTAATCCATCTAAACCTCCGGCAGAATGGCCCCCAATCAGCTTGCTTCTAGCAAGGCTCCTAGAGGCTTCTTCCAGTGCATTGGCTTTTAAAAGGGAGGTGAAACCAAATTTTTCCCGAATGGAGTCAATGGCCGTCTGGAGTCTTTCTTCTTTTTCTAACTTATCAACATCATCAAAGAGAGATATCAAACCAAAGGACTCGTCTACAAAGCCTGAATAGTTGACTCCAACACTTCTGACCGCTCCTGAAGTGTATTTATTATGAAATAACTTCAAAACATAGTCCGTTAAGACAGCTGTATTATTGGTCGGTTCGACCTTCATTTGTGTGTGTATAGAGGGCCTGACTTCCTGTTTAGAGAAACCGACATAGATAGAGACAAGGGTTGTTTTCTTGCCAGACCTTCTCAGTCTGATAGCCACCTGCTCCGCCATTTCTCGAAGAATAATTTCAATATCCCGTAGCTTCACGTAGTCTCTAGGTAGGATTTGAGAATTTCCCAACCCTCGAGACTTGGCTTTATAGGGCTTATGAACATTGCTCTCATCAATCCCATTAGCATGAAACCACAAACGCAGACCAGCCTGACCGAGAACTTTCTGTAGCTGGTCTGGATTGCTGGTAGCCAATTCTTTGATGGAAAAAATCCCCAAGGCATTCAAGCGTTTCTCCATCCGCCTGCCAATCCCCCAAAAGTCTGTCATCTTAGGAATAGCCCAAACTTTCTCTTCCACATCCTGGTAAGACCAGTTGGCCCTCATGGTCGGAGTGTGCTTGGCCTCATTATCCAGAGCCAACTTTGCCAGTAAGGGATTGGCATTGGACATGCCCACTGTAGAGTAAATCCCTGTCTGCCTCCAAATATCCCTCTGAATGCGGGCAGAAAGCAGATCCAGCTTGTCTTTGCGAGAGAGACTCTTGTCCGGGATGAAGTAGTTGAGCGAACTGGTCAAATCGATAAAGCCCTCATCGATAGAGTAGGGATAAATATCATCTGGGCTACCATAGTTTTGAAAGATTCGTTGAATTTCCATATTGACCGCTATGTACTCATCCATCCGAGGAGGTACAATCAAGGTCACTTGAGCCCAATCTTCGATGTAACGAACATAGTCCGAGTCAGTCGGTAGCCCTTGTTTTCGAGCATTGTAATAGGAAAATTTGCGCGTCTTGATATCAAAAGGTAAATCATAGGCCCGACCAACATTGGACTTGCCAAAAATCTTCTTAAACATGGGAGAGGAGGCCAGAATCAGACCAGTCGAATTATCCGCTCGGCTCATGACACAAAGCGAAGTCTTCAGCGGATGCAAGCCCCTTTTCACACACTCAACGCTGGCATAAAAGGATTTCATATCTACAAAGGCAATATCACTTTTGGGCTCTCTGGAATAATCAAAGTAGCCCATAGGCTAACCCTCCATCGGCACAAAATTACCCACGATAATCCCTACAATCCGAGGATCTTCCTCATAGGAAATGAAAATGTCCTTGTATTTAGGATTGATCGAAACCAAACGCAGGCCATCTTCCTCTCGATATACCCGCTTGATATAGGTTTGGTTGTTACAAACCACCGCATAAACCGCCCCGTCATAGTCAAACCCTGTCTCTCGAATCAGAGCAACTGAACCATTTTGATATTTAGGTTCCATGGAGTCCCCAGACACCCAAGACGCAAAATCATGGGCCAACTCCTCATTAAAGTAAACTGTATCAAAATTCTGATCATCGTAGACCGAAGCTCCAATCCCTGCTGACATACGTTCATAGACATGATACTCGTAGAGGCGCTCTGGCATGGTCGTCACCTTCTGAGTTTGTTCCTCTTGAGCTAGGTTGCGAGCATAAAGAACAACCTTCTCCTTCCCTTGCTTGGATAGGCTATTGTAGAGACGAACAATCTCGATTTGAGTGAAATAACCTTTGGCTACTTTTAAAATGTTTTCTAACTGAGCAACCTTCTCCTGGGACGGTTCCTTAACCCCACGTTCCCAAGCCGAATAAGCCTGAAAACTAATCCCAAGTTGCTCTGCAATTTCCTTCTGTGTCAATTTCAACTCTTTCCTGCGATCCTTGAGTTTTTCTGGTTGATACATACTTCACCTCCTATTATATACTTTAATATAGAATATCTCCCTTAGAAAGACTAATCGATGGATGAACTTACACTTTTAAAACTCAACCATTTTGGTTTAGTTTTATTATATAAAAAAAGTGGACAAATGTCTACTAGGAATATCAGAAACATCGTGAGTTTTCATCAAACTAAAAGGACTTAGCCCTGTACAATACAGAACTGGCTCTATAATATTTGTAGTGGGTAAATCCCCTATAGATATTATGGAGCCTATTTTGTTGTAGAAAAAAAGTCCCATAAG
>CAJNBY010000019.1 GCA_905221125.1 bacterium
TCTGGGTAAGTTACGGTGATTGTTCCTGTAATCTTATCACCTGGTTTTGCTCCTTCTGGGATTGTGACGGTTACTGTACCATCTTTGCCTACTGTGATGCCTGGAGTATCACTTTCGAACTTAGTTCCTTCTGGAATTTCTTTTCCAGCTTTCTCTTTCAATGGTAATTCGACAGTGCCACCTGGTTTGCCATTTCCTTTGTCGTACTCTGGTGTGTAGATGTCTTTGTCTTTTTCTCTAACCGTTACTTCCACTGGAACGATATCTTTTGAACCATCTGGGTAAGTTACGGTGATTGTTCCTGTAATCTTATCGCCTGGTTTTGCTCCTTCTGGGATTGTGACGGTTACTGTACCATCTTTGCCTACTGTGATGCCTGGAGTATCACTTTCGAACTTAGTTCCTTCTGGAATTGTCTTACCAGTTTCTTCTTTTAGTGGTACTTCTACCTTAGTTCCTGGTTTGCCATTTCCAGCGTCATACTTAGGTGTGTAGATATCCTTGTCTGGAGTTTTCACTGTTACTTTCACAGGGATTTCTTCATGTGATTTATCTGGATACGTTACTGTAATCTTACCTGTGATTTCATCTCCTGGTTTCGCTCCTTCTGGAATTGTGACGGTTACTTTTCCATCTTTGTCGACTGTAATTCCTGGTGTTGAAGTTTCGAATTTAGTTCCTTCTGGAATTGTCTTACCGTTTTCTTCTGTAACTGGAATTTCAACTTTAGCACCTGGAATTCCTGTTCCATCATCGTACTTAGGTGTGTAGATATCTTTATCTTGGTCTGTGACAGTTACACTTACTGGAACTTTATCTTTCGAACCATCTGGATATGTTACTGTTACTTTTCCTGTGATGACATCGCCTGGTTTCTTATCTTTTGGAATTGTGACAGTTACTTTTCCTTTATCATCTACTGTGATTTCTGGAGTATCACTTTGGAACTTAGTTTTCTCTGGAATTATCTTACCATCTTTCTCTTTCAATGGTAATTCTACAGTTCCACCTGGTTTGCCGTTTCCAGCTTCATACTTAGGTGTATAGATGTCTTTATCTTTATTAGTTACCGTAACTCTTACAGGTACTTCTTCTTTTGATCCATCTGGATATGTTACTTTGATTGTACCTGGGAATTCATCTCCTGGATTCTTATCTTTTGGAATTGTGACAGTTACTTTACCTTTATCATCTACTGTAATTCCTGGTGTTAAACTTTCGAACTTAGTTCCTTCTGGAATTGTCTTACCAGCTTCTTCTTTCAATGGTAATTCTACAGTGCCACCTGGTTTTCCTTCTCCATCATCATATTTAGGAGTGTAGATATCTCTATCTGGAGTTGTTACAGTTACTTTAACTGGTACTTCTTCTTTTGATCCATCTGGATACGTTACTTTAATCGTACCTGGGATTTCGTCTCCTGGTTCCTTGTCTTCTGGAATTGTGACAGTAACTTTTCCTTTATCATCTACTGTGATTCCTGGTGTTAAACTTTCAAACTTAGTTCCTTCTGGAATTGTCTTACCAGCTTCTTCTTTTACTGGTACTTCAACCTTAGCTCCTGGAATTCCATTTCCATCATCATACTTAGGATTGTATTTATCCGCTTGTTCTTGGACTGTAATCGTAATTCTTTGTGTCGTTACATTGCCGTCCTTATCATGCGCTTTGATGGTTACAGTATAGTCACCTTTATTTCCTGTTGGTGTTCCTGTAATTTCTCCATTTGCATAAGTTAATCCCTCTGGTAAATCTGTTACTTCTACTGGATTTTCTTCTCTTAAGCCTGATCCACCTTCGTTATCCGCAACAGTTACTGGAATTGGAGTGATTGGTTCGTTCTTCGTTACTGTTGCACCTTCAGCTGTAATTGTTGGTCCTGTTACGTCGTTTACAGTTACTGGTACTGTTACTTCTTCACTTGATCCATCTGGATATGTTACTTTAGCAACCGCATTTCCAACATTACCTTTTGTAGCTGTTGATGGTTTACTTACAACTGTAACAGTTCCTGGGCCATTACCTTTTACTTTAGCAATGACTTCTGAATCTTCAATCACATGATTTTGATCAACCGTTAAACCTTCTCCTGTTGGAGTATATTTATCCGCTTGTTCTTGGACTTTAATTGTGATTGTTTCAGTCGTTTCATTACCATCCTTATCATACGCTTTAATCGTTACAGGGTAATCACCTTTATTTCCTGTTGGTGTTCCTGTAATTTCTCCATTTGCATATGTTAATCCTTCTGGTAAGCCTGTTACTTCTACTGGATTTTCTTCACGTAATCCACGTCCACCTTCATTGTCCGTTACAGTTACTTTGATTGGTGTAATTGGTTCATTTTTCGTTACGGTTGCACCTTCAGCTGTGACTGTTGGGCCTGTTACGTCTGATACAGTTACTGGTACTTTCACTTCATCAGTTGAACCATCTGGATAGGTTACTTTTACAATCGCATTTCCTGCATCGCCAAATGTTGATGTTGATGGTGTGCTTGTAACAGTCAGAGTTCCTGGTCCGTTATCTTTTACTTTACCTGTTACTTCATTGTCAGTAATCGTATGACCTTGATCAACTTTCAGACCATCTCCTGTTGGAGTATATTTCTCTGCTTGAGTTTGAACTGTGATAGTAATTTGTTTTTCTGTAGAGTTACCATCTTTATCAGTTGCTTTGATTGTTACAGTATAATCCCCTTTTTCAGCTGTTTTTGCAGGTGTTCCTGTAATTTCTCCATTTGCATAAGTTAAGCCATCTGGTAATCCAGTTACTTCTACTGGATTTTCTTCACGTAATCCGCGTCCACCTTCATTATCCGCTACATTTACCGGAATTGGTGTAATTGGTTCATTTCTCGTTACTGTTGCGCCGTCAGCTGTAATTGTTGGACCAGTTACGTCTTTTACAGTTACTGGTACATCTACTGTTTCACTTGATCCATCTGGGTAAGTAACTGTTACTACTGCATTTCCTACAGTACCAGTTGTTGCTGTTGATGGTTTGCTTGTAACTGTTAGTGTTCCCGGTGCGAAATCTTTTACTTTAGCTTTCACTTCGTCATCTGTAATTTCATGACCTTGATTTACTGTTAAGCCTTCAGCTGTTGGATTGTACTTATCTTTTTGTTCTTGAACAATAATAGTAATTTTAATTGGGGCTTCACTTTCATTACCGATTTTATCATATGCTTTTATTGTTACAGGGTAATTGCCTGCTGGGGCTGTTGGTGTTCCTGTGATTTTTCCATCTTTGAAAGTTAAACCATTTGGTAATCCTTCTACTACGATTGGATCGTTATCACGCATTCCAACCCCACCTGGGTTATCTTCAGCTCTAATTGGAATTGGTGTAATTTCTTCATTTTTCGTAACAGTTGCACCTTCTGCTGTAATTGTTGGGCCTGTAGTATCAGCTACTGACGTATCACGTACTGTTACCGGTACATTTACATCTTCAAATGATCCATCTGGATACGTTACAGTTACTACCGCATCTTCTGGGTTTCCTACAACTGCTGTTGTTGGTTTGCTCTTAACTGTCAATTGAGTTGCTGGTGCGTAATCTTTCACCTTAGCGATCACTTCTGAATCTTCAATCACATGATTTTGATCAACGGTTAATCTTTCTCCTCTTGGATTATGAGCATCCGCTTGACTTTGTACGTTAATCTTAATCGTAGTTGTTGACGGATTATCGTTCTTATCATATGCCGTAATGGTTACTGTACTTTCACCTGCTGAGCCAGTTGGTTTACCAGTAATTTGTCCATTTGCATATGTTAACCCTTCTGGTAAGCCTGTTACCACGATTGGATTCGTATCACGCATTCCAACTCCGCCTGTATTATCTTTAGCCGTTACTGAAATTGGTGTAATGTCTTCACGATTTGTAACTGTGGCATTATTAGCTGTAATCGTTGGGCCTGTTACGTCTTTTACAGTAATCGGAACGTTTACTAAGTCATGTGAACCATCTGAGTAAGTTACTTTAACAACTGCATTTCCTGCTGAACCTGCTGTGGTTGTTGATGGTTTGCTTACAAGTGAAAGTGTTCCTGCTCCATGATTGTTTACTTTAGGAGTTAATTTTTCAATTGTAATGTCTTCATTTTGATTGACTGTTAATTCTGTTGCTGTTGGAGTGTACTTGTCAGCTTGTTCTTGGACATTAATTCTAACTTTTTTCGTTGAAGGAGTATTGTTCTTATCATACGCTGTAATTGTTAAAGTATAGAATCCTTTTCTTGCTGAAGTTGTACCTGTAATTTTTCCATCTTTGAAAGTTAATCCTGAAGGTAAATTACTTACCGTAATTGGATTCGTATCACGCATTCCAACTCCGCCTGCGTTATCTTCAGCTGTAATTGGAATTGGTGTAATTTCTTCATTTTTCGTTACAGTTGTTTCTTCTGCTGTAATCGTTGGACCTGTTACGTCTCTTACAGTTACTGGAACAGTTACTGTGTCATGTGAACCGTCTGGGTAAGTCACTTTAACAACTGCATTTCCTGCTGAACCTGCTGTTGCTGTTGAAGTTGGTTTACTTTGTACAGTTAATTTTCCTGGTCCAAAATTCGTCACTTTTGCTGTTACTTCATTATCTGTAATTACATGATTTTGATTTACAGTTAACGTTTCACCTGTTGGGTTGTATTTATCCGCTTGTTCTTGGACTTTAATCGTAATGTTTGTTGTAGTTGAGTTACCATTTTTATCATGCGCTGTAATCGTTACAGGGTAATCGCCTTTACCTGCTGTTGGTGTTCCAGTGATACGGTTATTTGCATACGTTAACCCTGTTGGTAATCCAGTCACTTCGATTGGATTCTTATCACGTAATCCTACCCCACCTGGATTATCCACAGCTGTTACTGAAATTGGAGCAATTGGTTCATTTTTCGTTACTGTTGCTCCATCAGCTGTAATTGTTGGTCCAACTGTATCACGTGCTGTTACCGTAAAGTTGAAGTTCACTGAATCTGCATTATTTCCATCATTATCCGCAGCATTGAATGTAATCGTATTTTGTTTTCCGATATCTTCTGCTGAAGTTGTGATTGAAATTCGAACAACTTTTTCTGTTTCAGTTGTTTTTACTGGCGTAGAAGTTGCTTTACCTGCATTCATTCGACCAAAGTATTTATTTAAGAAGTCTTTAGCATCCAATGTAACAGATGTATTATCTGTTGCGGTTACTGTAAATTCTACTTTTTCGCCTTCAACGACTGTTTGGCTTGATGGAGTAATCGTTAACGTTGGTTTTTGAGCATCTTTTGCGTTTTGTCTTGCTACTGGACTCTCAAGAACTACATTGTTATCGACAGTCTTAGACACTTTTGCAGTTACTTCTTTACCATCTGCTACTTCAAGGTCAGCGATTTTTACTACTCCTTGAGGTGTCACAGATACTTTATCCGTTGTTTTACCATTTACAGTCCAGTTATTTCCTGTTTTTGTAACTTTTACAGTTTCAGGAGTTGTTTTTCCTGTTGGAGTATAAGTAAGTGTAATAGTATCAATATCTTGAGGATTATTACTATTCGGACGTTTTGGTGGTGTAATTTCCACGCTACCATCTTTATTAGCCACTACGCTAGGTGCTGTCGGTGTTACCGCAAGAACTACTTGACGTTTAATTTCAGTTGGCGCGAATGTCGTTCTTGTAGTACTATTCGTATCAGTAATAGAATTCGTTCCAGTTGGGAATTTTGCTGTAGCATTTCTTGTATATTTACCTGAATTGTCTAATGTAGTACCTGAATCTAAGTTATCTCCAGATTTCCATGTCCATACCATTCCTTGAGGTAAGTAACTATTTCCACGATCTCTTTGATCGTTGCTGTCTACTACTTTCAGGTAATTATGAGCATCAACATTTGTACGACTATTTTCTACATTTAGAGTTGAGCCTACTGGAACTTTTGCGATACCATTTTCAAGGTTTTTAGTTGTAATATCAACAACACGATACTTGAATTTCAAGTCACGGCTGTCAGCTGCACTGCTTCCCTCAACATGAAGGGTACCAATATGCTCTCCTAATGTTTGAGTATCTAATACTCTACCTGAAGATAAACGAGTTTTATACTTTTTATCTTCTGAACTTCCATCTTTACCAGTTTGAGCTGTAAAGGTAGAAGCACTTACTCCACCAGGAAGATTTCCAACTGTTACTTTTGAGATTTTTCCTGAATTATCCCATACTTTCAATTCAGGGTTAAATTCAGCACCACGATACACTGTAAAGATTGGTGAATCTGCTGTTTCTGTTAATGTAACACCATTTAAAGTAGCTTGTGGTTTTTGAACATCTTTTGCAATTGCTTTTGCTGGATCTGAATCCGCACCATTTCCATTTTTAGTAATAGCAGTTACTTCTGTTAAATCTTTTACTTTATTGGCTGGGATTGTAATTTCACCATTATTTGCATCAATTCGCACATCTGGATTATTTACAGTCCATTTACCATTTGTTCCTTTATTTCCTTCAGCTGTTTTCGGTTGATTATCTTCACCTGTAAAGCTTACTTTAATTTTATCTACTTTTGTAGAATCTTGTGGTTTTGCAGTTACATCCCCATTATCCTTAGCTGTCGCAATTGGTTTTGCAGCCTTATCATCTACAACATGAACGGGTGCATCAACAATAAATGTTCCACGTTCTGGAATAATGACTTCTACTTTACCATACACAGGTGCATTTGGTGCTGTAGGTCTTGATACATCTGGATCTTTAAACCAACGATATGTTGTACCAGCAGGTAATTCATTTGGATTCGCAATACTATTGTAAGCATCTGGAATAACGCCTACTTTAGTACTTTGTTCCTTAGCTTTTGGTTTTAAGTCGTATTTAGCGGCTTCTTCAGGTTTTAGTGGTAAGGTACCGATAATGGCATTTTGACCCTCTCTATATCGAACATAACCAAGGTCTGTATATCCACCATATGCTAGGTATGGATCGTTTGCTAAACGTTTTTTGATTTCAGCAAGCATCGGATTATTTTTATCTTTATTATTCCAATCCGACATAATGCTTTGATCTAGCTCGTCCCCTTCAAGAATTTTTGTTTTGAAAGTGATAATCGTACGTTGACCTTTTACTACGTTCATTTTGTCTTCAATAACACCTCTACCAAGGTTGTAAATCAGACCACCCTTTGTAATACCGTACATATCTTTTACACGAGAAGCAGCATCTGGATTACGATCGGTACCATCTTTTCTAGAATCACGATAAATATTTCTCCACCAGTTGTTATCTGGATTAGCATAATCCATCCAAGAACCTAAATTCTCCGTATAAGAAGCTCCTGAACGACGTTCTCCATTTTTAACATAAGCACGATAATTAGAGTTTTCATGTTCCCACGCTGTCGCATTTGGATATTCCTTATGGAAATCTTGTTTGCCTTCTTTATATTTTGTATAAGTGAAGTCATACGGATCTCCTACAGTACGAGGAATCGTAAGTGAAATTTTCTTAGACAATCCTGCCTGAGCATTTTCCGCTGGACCTGAATCTACGATCCAGTAATAATATTTATTTCCATCTTTTTCGATACGCTCTTCACGATACACACGAATATTATCGTAGGCTTTATCAGCAGTCCCTACACTTACGAAGGCATATTGCTTGGTATCTGGTGAATATACATCACGCTCTGAATAGTTAAGCATTGGGTTTTTAATCCAACCAACACCGAAGTCTGTCTTTCTTGTTTCACGAACTGTACTTGTTCCAGAACCTACTTCTTTTCCATTCTTTTTAACGACAGTTGTAATAACAGCATCTTTTTTCATTAAGTTCGTATCAACATTGACTGTGAAGTATCCATTTGATTGTGATCTAGTTGTGTACTTTCTTCCACCAATTGATACTTCCACATCAGCTTCTGCCGCTGTATATCCGTCAACTTGAGCAATACCTGCTAAACTATCATTGAATGATACTGTGTCTACTTTACTTACTGTAGTATTATATACACTTTGACCATTAACTACTAATTCAACTCTATCCCCAACTTTAATACCTGGGGCATTTAATTTGAAAGAACCAGTATCATCAAGTTTAGACGTAAGTATCTTTTGACCATTTTTCTTAATCTCAATTGTTGAAGATGGCGTTGCATATCCTGTGATAAATCCAGAGTCCGCTACAACAATCCCAAGACTCCCTTGTTTAGTAGTCTTATCAATGGGTGCTGAGCGAAGATCAGATCCTTCTTCCATGGTTTCGCCATTACGTGAATCACGAGATCCAGTATTAGCAATCGTATTTTCACCTTCTTTTAAAACCTTCTTAGGCGCATTAATCTTAGGCATCGAAGATAAGATAAAAATCTTCTCATTAAGTTTTTTAGCGATTGCATCAATTTCAGCTTGTGTTAATTCAAGACTATTGTTATTAAGCACACTATTAGCTGTTTCTAAATCTGCCTGGATTGCAGCAAGGGTTGAAGCTGGTGCTTTTTCCTTGTTGACCTTATCCAAGAGTTCTTGAACTTTTGTAATATTAGCCTGTAATTTAGTCTTATCTAGTGTTTGTTTTTCAACTACTTCTTTATCAAGGGCAGTGGTCTCGTTTTCAGATGCATTCTCAGTTGAAGTTTCAGGTAGTTTCTCAGATAAAGTCTCAGCCGGATTCTCAGCAGTGGTTAGTGATTTTTCTTCTTTACCTGTAGTTAGAGAATCTTCTGTTTTAGGCAAATCTACTATTGTAGCAGTATGAGCCTCTTCTTTATCTGGGATAACCGGTGCTTCAGTCGTATCTGAAACTTGAGCAGCCTCAACTCGAACAGCCTGATGCCCAGACAAAAACATCAATGCCGCAACAGCTACTGAAGCAGCACCAAAGCTATATTTACGAATCGAAAAGCGCAGTACCTTTTCACGTTGCTGTCGATTTACCTTATTTGAATTCGATTTGTTTTCCATCGTTCCTCCTAGGGATAATTTAATATAAAAAAAGCAATTTCTATAGCTGGACACTTATCAGGAGTCAAACTATAAAAACTACCATGATGATTACCATTTGCTAATAACATCACAGCTATCACAGCTATCACAGCTATCACAGCTATCACAGCTATCACAGCTATCACAGCTATCACAGCTCTATTATACCATTTTTAACATATTTACACAAATATAAACCAGTTTATCTCATCGAATAAAATTAAAAATAATTAATATATATAATGTATTATTATATTGTACAATCAAGAACAAAAAAGCGATTCCTCCTCTACCTATAAAATAAATTCATCATCGCCTATCACATCAGTTGATTTATATTCATTGCAGCTCCTGGAATTTTTCTCAAGAATATAGAGTAAATATCAGGTAAAACGTATGCGTCCACCACAAAAGAGAAAGCCCTGCCCTGAAAAGAGATCTAATTCCAATTGATATTTTAATGAATCTATTCCCTATCTCATATCTGTCTTGCCACAAACAAGGTAAACTTGACTCTATGCACTTATTTTAGAGGAAACAGTATATTAAAAAGAGGGGAACCCCCTCTTCATTGACTCTATACAATCTGCAAAGGTAAAACCTCATTAGACTATATGAAAGATGAAAGTTGAAATCTATAACACGTCCTGTAGCCCTCCCAATATCATGTTCAAGACTATAATTTCAATACCAATTTGTTCCGTTTATTTCACTCAAAATATCTTTTAATCTATATCCAACCATATCAAACCTTCTCCTTCATGCATTGTTTAAAACGCTTACATTTATTCTAAAGAAAGGCGGATAGAAAGTAGCTTTTAAACTTCTTTCTATCCGTTACTTCCTCTAAGAATTAACACAACCCATTTTCAGTTCAATTTAATGACTCATCTTAATTGTTTCGTGTTTCTTCTTCATCATCTTTCTTCTTTTTAGCAAATAGCAAACCAAATGCTCCAAGAAGAGAGAGAGCTCCTAATGCGCCTGTAGCACGATCTGCTTTCGTACCAGTATTTGGCAATACTGCTTGATTTTGAGAAGGAGCTACCTGAGCATCAACTGTTTGAGTTGGTTGTTCAGCCTGTTTAGTATCTGGCACAGTAGGTTTTTCTGTTTCAGGTTTACGTTCTGTGTTATCAGTTGGTACTTCAGGTGTTGGTTGTGGTGTGTTAGCTCCACCTTGTTGTTCCCCATTATCTTCTGGTTTAGTTGGAGTAACTTTTCTGAAGACATGAGTTACAACATCACCTTCTTCATTAACATCTGTTCTTACAAATACATAACCTGCAATTTCACCTGCTTCTAATGCTTCATTCGCTTCACCTAATACTGCTGGAGCTTTCGCATCTGCTGGTTTCAATTCATTACCTTGTTCATCAATCCATTTAGTGATGATTAACTTAACTTTAGGTAATTCTACTGGATCTGGAAGTTCTCCATTTACTGCACCGTTGAATTCTGGGAGTTCTGGTTGAATTTCTGGCGCATTTGGTTTGGTTGTATCGGTTGCTCCTTTTGGTGCGGATGGGTCTGATACGTTTCCTGATGCGTCTGTTGCTTTCGCTGTCACATCTCCGACTGGAATGTTGTTTGCGACTGTAATGGTCGCTACTCCGTCGTCGCCTGCTGTGCCTGTTCCAATCTCGTGGTTATCTTTATCGTATAACTTCACGGTTGATCCTGGCTCTGCTTTTACGCTCACGGTTACTGGGCTATTCGTATTCGCTTTGCCTGTTAAATCGCTCGTAATTTCTGGCGCATTTGGTTTGGTTGTATCGGTTGCTCCTTTTGGTGCGGATGGGTCTGATACGTTTCCTGATGCGTCTGTTGCTTTCGCTGTCACATCTCCGACTGGAATGTTGTTTGCGACTGTAATGGTCGCTACTCCGTCGTCGCCTGCTGTGCCTGTTCCAATCTCGTGGTTATCTTTATCGTATAACTTCACGGTTGATCCTGGCTCTGCTTTTACGCTCACGGTTACTGGGCTATTCGTATTCGCTTTGCCTGTTAAATCGCTCGTAATTTCTGGCGCATTTGGTTTGGTTGTATCGGTTGCTCCTTTTGGTGCACTTAATTCTGAATTAACACCTTCCGGACTTACTGCTTTAGCAGTTACGTTACCAACTGGAATTTTCTCAGATACTGTAATTCTAGCTGTACCATTGCTATCAGCTGTAGCTGAACCAATTTCTTTACCTGTTACATCGTACAATTTAACTGTTGTTCCTGCATCTGATCTAACTTCTACTTCCACAGGGCTGTTTGCATTAGCTTTCCCCTCTAGTGAAGTTTGAATCTCTGGAGCAGATGGTTTCTTAATAACATTTCCATTCAACCTAATCTCTGGTGTTGGGTCACTAGTTCCTACACCTGCACCTTTGTGTCTATAAGTTACATCCCCGTTTGCTGCTACTTGTAACTCTGCAACATTAACTGATGGGTTCGCTTTTTTCACAGCTGCTTTAACATCTTCTTTTTCTTTGTTAGTTAATGCTGTAACTTCTAGTACCGGAACTTTCTCAACTGGTTTCAATCCTGCGAATGCTTCTGTTTCGTATGAATCAACTTTTCCGTTCTTATTGCTTTCGTGACGTGTTGCTACACGGTCTCCTGCTTCGAATTTTTCTTCGCCTGATAGTGTTACTGTAATGCTTCCGTCATTTGCGACAGTAATTGTACGACTTGCTTGATTACTATCATATCCCGTTGCTGTTTTTGTTAACTGCATTTCTACACCACGAATAGCAACGTGTAATTTATCTCCAGTTTCTACTGTTGTGTTTGGTTTGATCGTTACAGTATTATCTTTTTCGTTAAATGTAGTCGTAATATCAACTGGTTTAACTTCCAAGACTGGAACTGTTACTTCTTTTGTAGAATTATCAGAATATGTTAACACTACAGTAGCAACTTTCTCGCCATCTACTTCTGTAATACGTCCGTTATCTTTAAGAACTTTACTAATTGGTTGCGGCTGATCATTTGGAATCGTGACACTATTAATCACTCGATTTGATTCTGTAGTTGGAACTATACCTTGTGCAGTTGTATCTTTTGCAGCTCTGATTGAAACTTCTGGTATTGATGAAACTGTAATTGTATGTTCTTTCGTTACTGTTACACCTGCTGCATCTGTCGTTGTATACGTTAGAGTATACTCACCTTTTTTCAGATAATCATTTCCTGATAAGGTTACATTTTCATTCCCTTTTCTGATTGTTACACTTAAGTTTTCTTTAGCTGTACGTCCTACTGTCTTGTTCGCGTCATCTTCTGTATCCGCTGCTGTCACAAGTTGTTTCAAGCCATCCATCGTTAAGCTTCCGTCCGCTGTATATTTGTGCGTATCTGGTGCTTTTACTGTGATTGTCGGATTTGTGTTCGTTGCATCTGGTGCAAAAACCCATCCTGAAGCTGTGTTTCCTGCACTATTATCATAGTGTACTCGAACCATCATGGCTCTTGTTGCTGAAGGAATTGTAAATGGAATGTCAGATTTCTGATTCGAGTCTTTAATGTGTAATTTGAATACTCGTTCAGCTGGGTTTGAAGTTGTTGAAACAGTTAGCTCAGTTGTTGTTTTTCCTGTCGATCTATTATTGACAGATTCTTCTACTTGCCATCCGTTATCTGTTTTATTGATTCCATATTGGAAGCTATGGCCTTCTTTACTTGCGATTACTACATAGAACTTCCCTGCATCGTGAGGTACATGAACAGTAATATCACGTCCTGCTTGTAGTGGCGTGTCAATAGACGCCACATTACTTAATTGAACATTTGATCTAGTTGTTGCCGATTCTACATCATGCATAACTTGTTTTGCTGAAACCGGATTCGCTGATTTTGTATTCGCATCTTGCTTAAAGTTTTGCGTTAAAACTTCATTATCTTTTAAGTTGTATGTCCAATTTCCATCTGAACCAACTGTTGTCTCAACTGTTTTACCACCTTGTAAGTCAATCCTCACTGTAGCTCCTGCGATACCTGTACCTGAGATACTACGTTCTGTTGAACTTAAATCATTTCCAAATCCAGTAGTTGGCGTAATCGTTGGTGCTGCTGGTTTCGCCACTTTAGCGTGTGAAATGTCTAATGTTGAACCATCTGGGAATGTAGCTACTACAACTTTTTCCTTATCATTTGTTGTACCAGGCGTAAATGTTACTCCTGTTCCGTTGATTGTTGGAAGATTGTTGTTACCACGGTTCACTTCAGTTAACTTGTCAGCGAAAGTTTGTTTAATTGCTGGTGTAAAGTTACCGTTTGTAACATCACTATTACCATAAACTACTTTAGCTGTATCAACTGGATAAGTGATAGATGTTCCTTTTGATTCTGCAAGTGATGAAACTGTAATATTGTGAGTTGTACTTACTGTTGCCCCTGCCGCATCCGTTGTTGAATACGTTAAAGTGTACTCACCTTTTTTCAGATACTCATTTCCTGATAAGGTTACATTTTCGTTCCCTTTTCTGATTGTTACACTTAAGTTTTCTTTAGCTGTGCGTCCTACTGTATTGTTCGCGTCATCTTCTGTATCCGCTGCGGTCACAAGATTTTTCAATCCAGCCATCGTTAAGCTGCCATCAGCTGTGTAATTGCGAGTGTTTGGTGCGTTGACTGTGATTGTTGGAGGCGTATTTATCGGAGTTGTATATGTCCAATTTCCACCAGCAGCTGGATTCCCTTTTGAATTATCATAGTGTACACGTGCCATTACACTTCTAGCATCAGCTTTCATTGTAAATGGAATATCTGTTTTCTGATTTGAATCTTTAATGTGTAATTTGAATACTCGTTCAGCTGGGTTTGAAGTTGTTGAAACAGTTAGCTCAGTTGTTGTTTTTCCTGTCGATCTATTGTTGACAGATTCTTCTACTTGCCATCCGTTATCTGTTTTATTGATTCCATATTGGAAACTATGGCCTTCTTTACTTGCGATTATCACATAGAATCTTCCGGCATCATGAGGGACACGAAGCGTAATATCACGACCAGCTTGTAGCGGTTCATCAAAAGTGATTACATCGCTTAATTGAACATTAGCTGTTGTATCTGTTGATTCGATTCCATGCATAACTTGTTTCACTGAAACTGGCTTCGTTGATTTTGTATTCGCATCTTGCTTAAAGTTTTGCGTTAAAACTTCGTTATTTTTTAAGTTGTATGTCCAATTTCCATCTGAACCAACTGTTGCCTCAACTGTTTTACCTTGTAAGTCAATCTTCACTGTAGCTCCTGCGATACCTGTACCTGAGATACTACGTTCTGTTGAACTTAAATCATTTCCAAATCCAGTAGTTGGCGTAATCGTTGGTGCTGCTGGTTTCGCCACTTTAGCGTGTGAAATGTCTAATGTTGAACCATCTGGGAATGTAGCTACTACAACTTTTTCCTTATCATTTGTTGTACCAGGCGTAAATGTTACTCCTGTTCCGTTGATTGTTGGAAGATTGTTGTTACCACGGTTCACTTCAGTTAACTTGTCAGCGAAAGTTTGTTTAATTGCTGGTTTAAAGTTTCCATTTTCAACATCACTATTGCCATAAACTACTTTAGCTGTATCAACTGGATAATTAATAGAAGTTCCTTTTGATTCTGCAAGTGATGTAACTGTAATATTGTGAGTTGTACTTACTGTTGCCCCTGCCGCATCCGTTGTTGTATACGTTAAAGTGTACTCACCTTTTTTCAGATAATCATTTCCTGATAAGGTTACATTTTCATTCCCTTTTCTGATTGTTACACTTAAGTTTTCTTTAGCTGTACGCCCTACTGTATTGTTCGCGTCATCTTCTGTATCCGCAGCTGTCACAAGTTTTTTCAAACCATCCATCGTTAAGCTTCCATCCGCTGTGTAATTGTGCGTATCTGGTGCTTTTACTGTGATTGTTGGATCTGTATTTGTCGGAGTTGTATATGTCCAACCTCCATTTACAGCTGGATTTCCTTTTGAATTATCATAGTGTACACGTGCCATTACACTTCTAGCATCAGCTTTCATTGTAAATGGAATATCTGTTTTCTGATTTGAATCTTTAATGTGTAATTTGAATACTCGTTCAGCTGGGTTTGAAGTTGTTGAAACAGTTAGCTCAGTTGTTGTTTTTCCTGTTGGTCTATTATTAACACTTTCTTCTACTTGCCATCCGTTATCAGTTTTATTAACTCCATATTGGAAGGTATTACCTTCTTTACTTGCGATTACTACATAGAACTTCCCTGCATCATGAGGGACACGAAGTGTAATATCACGACCAGCTTGTAGCGGTTCATCAAAAGTGATTACATCGCTTAATTGAACATTAGCTGTTGTATCTGTTGATTCGATTCCATGCATCACTTGTTTCACTGAAACTGGCTTCGTTGATTTTGTATTCGCATCTTGCTTAATGTTTTGCGTTAAAACTTCGTTATTTTTTAAGTTGTATGTCCAATTTCCATCTGAACCAACTGTTGTTTCAACTGTTTTACCACCTTGTAAATCAATCTTAACTGTAGCTCCTGCGATACCTGTACCTGAGATACTGCGTTCTGTCGAACCTAAATCTCCTTTAAAGTTTGAGCTTGGAGTAATCGTTGGAGCTGCTGGTTTCGCTACTTTAGCGTGTGAAATGTCTAATGTTGAACCATCTGGGAATGTAGCTACTACAACTTTCTCCTTATCATTTGTTGTACCAGGCGTAAATGTTACTCCTGTTCCGTTGATTGTTGGAAGATTGTTGTTACCACGGTTCACTTCAGTCAACTTATTTGCGAAAGTTTGTTTAGTTGCTGGCTTAAAGTTTCCATTTTCAACATCACTATTACCATAAACTACTTTAGCGGTATCAACTGGATAATTAATAGAAGCTCCTTTTGATTCTGCAAGTGATGAAACTGTAATTGTGTGTGTTTTCTCAACTCTTACACCTGCCGCATCTGTTGTTGTATACGTTAGAGTATACTCACCTTTTTTCAGATACTCATTATTTGCTAGGTTAACAACTTGATTTCCTTTTCTAATTGTAAGATTAAAGTTATCACCAACTCTATTCCCTACTGTCTTATCTGCATCATCTTCTGCATCGGCTACTGTTACAAGATTTTTCAATCCAGCCATCGTTAAGCTACCGTCTGCAGTATAATTACGAGTGCTTGGTGCTTTGACTGTAATAGTTGGTGCATTATTTGTTGCTGGTGAAGCAGTAATCCATCCTTGGTCAGTCTCATTTGCTGGATTAGCAGGATTATTTTTGGCATTAACGTGGTGTACACGAACTCTTATCTTGTTTTCCCCTGCTGGAATTGTAAACGGAATATTTGTCTTCTTATTCGAATCTTTGATTCGTAAAGTTAACACTTTCTCAGAAACATTAGCTCCATCTTTCACGATTAACTCTGTCGTGTTCGCTTTGTTAGTATCTGTTATTTGCCATTGCCCGTTAACTTGTTTAACTCCATACTCGTACTCTTGTCTTGTACCATAGTTTAATTGAATATAGAATTGTCCTGAATCATGAGGTACTTTAACAGTCAGTTCACGACCTGCTTGAACTGGCGTGTCAATAGAAATTGCTTTAGCAAGTTGAACATTTACTGTAGAAGCTTCTGATTCTGCTCCATTTTCAGTTTGCGTAACAGAAATTGCGTTATCGGCTTTTATAGAGGCATCTTGCCTAGTATTTTGCGTTAGTTTTTCATTCGCCTTTAAGGTATACGTCCATTTCCCTTGATTGTTAACTGTTGTTGTACCTGATGTACCATCTTGCAGCGTTACTTTAATCGTTGCACCAGCTGTACCTGTTCCCGAAATGACACGATCAGTCGACACTAAAGTTCCACTGTATTGAGGTGCGGTAGTAATTGTTGGTGCTGTTGGTCTAACAATTAGAGTAACTGTACCATCTGAACCAGAACCTTTATCTTCTGATGTTGTACCATCTTGATATCTTGCAATTACTTTATATTTGAATACTCCAGCCTTAGCTGTACTTGTTGGCTTGATATCACCTTTCCAACTCCACGTCATACCTCCTGGGAATGATTTATTCTCTTTATGTCTAACGTAACCTGAATTTGCAGGATCATTGGGATCCCCTAAAGTGTCTCCTACTGTTTTTGTAACAGTCAACCCTTGAATTGGATCTAATTGTGCATCTGGTTTACTTTCCAATCTTGTTCCTGTAGCAGAATACACATATGCCGCATACGCAGTTATAGATTTCCCTTCTTTAGCGGTTACAGCTATAGTTCCTGCTTTTTGAGCTTGCTCAGCCGTAACATCATCTCTTAAACGCATCTTAACGTGATATTTAAAAGCATAATTTTGTCCACCGCTTATAGTTAATAACTGAGAGTAAGACAATTCAGGAAGACTCCCTGTTGGGTTATTATTTAATCTAATGATACTATTTAACTCAGGATTATATTGTAATTTTTTTAGCATTTGTTGTACCTGACTAGGATTTTTTCTAGCAGGACCACCATCTAATTGATAAAGACTAATCTTATCGTTCCATTGTCTTCTCGTACTATCATCCTGATTACCACCGTTTCTCCGAAGCTGTTCAAGCGCATTATATGTGTCAACTTTAGTAAAATTGTTAGGATTTTCAGAAAGTATTCCAGTACCTGCATGATTTCGATAACGTTCATAGTATGCTTCAGCAATAGTATCCCCTACATAGCTACCACCACTATATAAAATATCACGAGGAGGGTAGAACCAAAATGCATTTCCAGTAGATCCATCCAAAGCTTTACCGTCATTTTGGAAGTAAACATCATAAGTGATAAATTTCTTATTACCTTCCTTACTATATTTTGCTGTCATGAATGTTTTTTCAATCGTTCGGGTACGTTGTCCTTCTGCTGTCGAGCCTTGTCCTGCTGGCTCTGAGATATACTCTTTTACGTCATTTAACGCACCTTCTACACGTACATCATTTGCTCTAAAACTAACCCCTTCACGCATCCTTTGATTATTACGTGAATCACGAGCGCCTGAAGTTGCACGCAACTCTTCATTGACTAATGAATTACGAACTGTCTTCGCTTTTTCCAACAATGTTGTTAATTCTTTTGATGTTAACGTAGTATTTTTTAATTGTTTTGAAATGCTTTCTAGAATTTCTTCTGCTTCAGTTACGTTTGGTTTATCAGTTGTATTTTCCGATTTCTTCACGTATTTTTGCAGATCCTCTTTTACCGTTTCAAGAGAGTGTTTAATCTCTGTTTCAGTCTTAGGAGTTACTACCGTTTCATCGTTTCCTGTTTTAGGAGCGCCAAGCTTAGGCATTGAAGATAAGACAAAAATTTTCTCATTAAGTTTTTCAGCTGCCGCATCTACTTCAGCTTGTGTTAACTCAAGACTATTGTTATTAAGCACACTATTAGCTTTTTCTAAATCTGCTTGAATTGCAGCAAGGGTTGAGGCTGGAGCTTTTTCCTTGTTGACTTTATCCAAGAGTTCTTGAACTTTTGTAATATTCGCCTGTAATTTAGTCTTATCTAGTGCTTGTTTCTCTGCCACTTTATCAGCACTAGCATCTTTAGTTACAGTTATGGCGCTAGTAGATGTGCTGTCATTTAGAGGATTAGCCTCTACGACTTCTTTATTTTCAGATAGTTTCTCTCTTTCCTCAGTTTCCTTGGCTACCTCAACTTTTTCAGTTTCCTTGAATTCCTCATTTTTTGCTGTCGGAGCAGGCTCTATCAGAGGCGATTTCTCCTCATTTGGATTCGATGCGCCTATGACAGGTTGTTTTTTATCATCTACACCATCCGCACTAACGACATGCGTACCCAAAAACATCAGTGCTGCTACGGCTACTGAAGCTGCACCAAAGCTATATTTACGAATAGAAAAGCGCAAGACCTTATCACTCTGATGACGTTTAATTCGACTGAATGACTTATTTTTGTGTTCCATGTTCCCTCCTAAGGGCAATATAATATAGAAAAAGCAATTTTTATAACTTCAACTCCCAAAAAAAGTTAAGTTATAAAAATCACTATGATGACTACTATTTGCTAATAACATCACAGCTATCACAGCTATCACAGCTATCACAGCTATCACAGCTATCACAGCTATCACAGCTATCACAGCTATCACAGCTAGATTATAACATTTTTAATATATTTACACAACAAAAAACCGATTTGTTCTATCAATAAAAGTTAAAAACCATCAATTTGCATAAAACGTTATCATATTATATAAATAAATATAAAAAGAGATGCCTCCTCTACCTATAAAATAAATCACTTCTTTTTATATCAATTGGTTCATATTCATTTTAGTTCCTAGAACATTTCTCAAGACTGTCGAGTAGTAGCTGTGTCATGTCTATCGAAAAATGCACTAATCGCAAAGCGATGGAGAGTTTATTGGGGTATCCCAAAACTGAGTATTGGGATTAAAAGAAACACAATGTTTTAATGCTCTCCAAACAACGTCAGCGTCATCTTGGCGTAGGATAATTGCTGACTTTGTCAGTTTTATCTACAATCTCAAAATAGTGTTTTGAGCTATCCGCGCCTAGCTTTCTAGTTTTCTCTTTGGTGTTTATTGAGTATGAGTATTTTGGTACAAGTTTCTACTTTTTCTAAAACATAACAATAGCCTTGCACCTCTTTTAAAACGAGGAGCAAGGCTGTTGTTTAATCTTTTTATTCATTGTCTACTTAACAATGAACCATACATATTTTGACTAAATTTTTAGTCTTCTTTTTTCTTTCCGAGAGCAAGCCCGAGACCACTTAGAATACCAAGAAGTCCTAGAGAGGCAAGAGTCGCATTTGATTCTGTTCCTGTATTTGGCAATACATTTTGAGAATCATTTGACTTAGCTCCATTGTCAATAGCATCTGTAGTATCTTCATGAGTTGCATTCGGAGTAACCTCATCTGGAATTGGAATTGTTGGTGCAGGTGTATCGTGACCAGAATTTCCATTAGTATCAGGTGTTACTGGCGCAACTGGGATTGGAGTTGGAGTTGTTAGCGCAGGTGTATCGTGACCAGAATTTCCATTAGTATCAGGTATTACTGGAATTGTATTTGTGTTTGAACTTACTTTTCTGAAAATGTGGGTAATTACTGATTCATTTTCATCAATCACAGTTTGTACAAATTCATATCCAAGAATTGATCCATGTTCAGCATCCTTTTCATTACCTGTTTTAATGGATGGTTTCAATACATTTCCATCTTCATCAATCCATCGAACCTCAATCATTAGCTCTGGCAATTCAATTGAAGCCGGTAATACACCATTTTCAAAAATTGTTACCTTAGCTGGATTTTCTACTGGAACTTCCACAGCTGGTTTACCTGGTTCAGTAATCTTACCTGTACCTGAAACTTTACCTTCTGGTAATTCACTGTTTAGTACTTTACCTTTACCGTCTTCACCGATTGTGACTATGATTGGCTTGTCACCTTTACCTGGGATTTCTACCGTAGTTCCTGGTGGGTATGTTGAGCCATCTGGTTTCTTAGGTGTGACTGTAACATCACCCGTCTTAGGATCTTGTTCTAACTCTACTTTTGGTTCTTGCGTTTTCCCATAAGTTCGAACTGTTGTTGGAGTTACCTTACCTGTTTTTGAATCTACTTCATAGGTAGTGGTATCAATCACATCACGACCTTGGTCATCCTTATTACGTTCAACCTTAGTTTTCGCACCCACTTTAACGATTGTCTTACCTGCTGGAGTGACGACTGGGGTTCCAACGTGTTCTGTGATATGACCGTCGGTTGAATCTACATCGTAAATGGTTGTAGTGACTGTTTTACCTTTTTCACCCTCAGTACGCTGATCTGGTGTACCGAAGTCTTTTTCAACATCTTTAACGTATTCCACTTCTGGTTCAATCGGTGTTTCTACTACTTTATTCTTAGCTGGAACTTTAACGATCGTATTAGTTGGTTCTTTAAGGCGAACCGGTTTTCCTACAGTTGGGGTAATTTCCCCTGTTGTTGGATTTACTTTGTACGTTGTTACGATTGTATCTTCACCATCTTCTCCTTTAACGGTAGTTGCTTCAGTTCCTTTTTCTTTCGTATCATCTTTTTCGTAAACTACTGGAGATGGTACTACCCTCTTCTCAACCGTTGGTTCTTTCCTTGTTCCGTAAGTAGTTACTGTTGTAGGAGTTACCTTACCTGTTTCTGGATCAACTTCATAAGTTGTAGTGTTGATAACTTCACGACCTTGCTCATCCTTGCTACTCTCAACCTTAGTTTTAGCCCCAACCTTAACTATTGTTTTAGTAGCTGGTGTGATCACTGGGTTACCAACGTATTCTGTGACTGTTCCATTATTTGGATTAACATCATACCTTGTAGTCGTTACAGATTTTCCTTTTGTTCCTTCTCTAGGCTCGTCTGGTGTACCGAAGTCTTTTTCAGCATCTTTAACGTATTCCACTTCTGGTTCAATCGGTGTTTCTACTACTTTATTCTTAGCTGGAACTTTAACAATAGTATCAGTTGGTTCTACTATTATCGGTTCTCCTACATGTGCAATAGTTTCTCCATTGTCTGGATTTACTGTGTAAGTCGTTGTGGTTGTCTTACTTCCGTCTTTTCCTAGAACAGTAATATTGTCTTGACCTTTTTCCCTACTAGTATCTTTTTCGTATTTTACTGGGGATGGGATTGTTTCTACATCTACTTTATCCTTCAATCCGTTTTCTTTAAACGTTTCTTTTATTGTATGCTCTATTATGTTTCCATTATCTGGATTTACTGTATATGAAGTTGCTGTCTTAACAATGTTATTTCCATCTTTAGAAGTTACTACTTTATCTTTCGCTGCTACTTTAACGATAGTAGTTGTTGGATTTACTATTACTGGCTCTCCTACATGTGCAATAGCTTCTCCACTGTTGGGATTTACTGTGTAGGTCGTTGTGGTTGTTTTACTTCCATCTTTTCCTGGGACAGTAATATTATCTTGACCTTTTTCCCTACTAGCATCTTTTTCGTATTTTACCGGGGATGGGATTGTTTCTACGTCTACTTTATCCTTCAATCCGTTTTCTTTAAACGTTTCTTTTATTGTATTCTCTGTGATGTTTCCATTATTTGAATTTACTGTATATGTAGTAACTTCTTTGACAATGTTATCTCCGTCTTTAGAGTATACTACTTTATCTTTTGCTGCTACTTTGATAATTGTATCCGTTGGATTTACTATTACCGGCTCTCCTACATTTGGAGTAACTTCCCCATTAGTTGGATTTACTGTGTAGGTCGTTGTGATTGTCTCACTTCCATCTTTTCCCGGAATAGTAATATCATCTTGACCTTTTTCCCTACTAGCATCTTTTACATATCTCTTAGATAATGGAATTCCTCTTGCTTCTACTTTATTCTTAGCTGGAACTTTAACGATCGTATTAGTTGGTTCTTTCGTACGAACTGCTTTACCTTCAGTGGCTGTAATCTTACCAGTATTAGGGTCTACAGTGTACCTTGTTACGATTGTATCTTCACCGTCTTCACCTTTAACGGTAGTTGCTTCAGTTCCTTTTTCTTTCGTATCGTCTTTTTCGTAAACTACTGGAGATGGTACTACCCTCTTCTCAACCGTTGGTTCTTTTCTTGTCCCGTAAGTAGTTACTGTTGTAGGAGTTACCTTACCTGTTTCTGGATCAACTTCATAAGTTGTAGTGTTGATAACTTCACGACCTTGCTCATCCTTGCTACGCTCAACCTTAGTTTTAGCCCCAACCTTAACTATTGTTTTACCAGCTGGTGTGACCATTGGGTTACCAACCTGTTCTGTGACTGTTCCATTATTTGGATTAACATCATACCTTGTAGTCGTTACAGATTTTCCTTTTGTTCCTTCTCTACGCTCGTCTGGTCTACCGAAGTCACGAGTGTCATCTTTTTCATAAACCACTGCAGGTTCAATTGGTGTTTCTACTACTTTATCCTTAGCTGGGACTTTGACCACTGTAGGAGTTGATGGGACTACTACCGCCGGTTCTTCATGCGGAATAAGACTGCCATCTGTAGGATTCACAGTGTAAGTGGTAGTAACTGTTCTAGTGCCTGGAGTACCAGCTATTGTTACATTAGTTTCACCTTTGGATTTTGTTGCGTCTTTTTCATAACGAACACTTGGCTGTATTTGCGTAACAACAACCTTAGATTTGGCACCATCTTTCTTGAACACTTCATCAAGTGTATTTTTAGTAATCTGTCCTGTATCAGGATCTTTCATACTCACAGTTGTTGACTTAATGATGTCATCTCCGCGTTTACTGTATACAGCAGTTTCTCCAACTTTTTCTACAGATTTAACTGTTGTAATTTTTTTATCTTGATAACCTGTCCCATCTAAAGAAATTCGTTTTCCAGATATAAACTCTGATCGTCTATTAATCATATCGGCTTCAAAATAAGAACGTGAACTATGACCTCCACTGGTTCGTCCAACATTTATAACAACATCACTATCATTGCTGACACCTTTTCTTATCGTCGAATCATTATCAACAATATAATGAGTCAATTTCCCTGACTTAGCTATTTTTTTACTATCTAAACCTTTCTGCCAAAATTCACGACCAGAAACCAAACTTGTCACTACTTTTGGAGCATTGAATGTTGTTCCTTTTTTTAATACATTATTATAAAAGTTTCTATAAGTCTGCTGTTCTTTAGGAGACATGACTCTGCTGTCAGAATATGCCAACTGATAGGCTTCAACCATTGCCCGTTGTACTAAATATCCTCCTAAAGAATGGCCTGTCAAATAAAGATTGGTAATACTCTTATCTTTGGCTAGTTCACGCATGATATTTTCTGCATCTATCCCCTGTTGAGGATTTCCTCCGGTCCCCAGAGTTATATCAGCTCCGATATCTTTCGCATCACTTGTTCCACGAAAGGCTAATACTTGTGCAGTTCCATTTGATAAATATAAAAAATCACTCTTAGTTTCATACAACACAGCATCTAGTCCACTGGATGTATGATAACTTTTCTTCCTTTCCCAATAAGGTCCCAACTCCTTATTCATCATCATATATTCATAACGTGGTTTACTGTCACCATTCTTTTTATATAGCTCTGATTCTGTTAAGGGTCTCTTATGATCCAACACTCTATCGATATAATTATCATCACGGTAGGACAATTCCATGAACATAATCATATCGCGTTCACTTACATTCCATTTTAATTTTTCATCTGGCTTTTCTTTACTGTCAATAATACCATCACCATCAGTATCTTCTAATAAGGGATGACTATTATAGCCTACATACTTTTTCCCACCTTTTTCATAAATATAAAGTTCTTCTTTATCCTTCAAGTAATCATCATCTGTATAAGCTTCTGGACTTAACTTAGGGCCGTTTAATAACAAACTGTCAAGCTTATTACCTTCTGAACCGATTACTCCTGCTTTTATTTGCTTAGCATACTCATCAGTTAATTCATACTTTTTAACCTCAGAAGGATTTGATGCTGCTCTCACCTCTGGAGTACTTGATCTGTCTTCGCCCGCTACGAAACTCCTTGTGGTCAAGCTGTTATTTTCCTTATCCCCAGATGTGCCGAGTTCTGTAGTCCTTGTAGATCCTATTAGAGTATCTTTAGGAGCTGGACTAGAAAGATCATCTTGCTTCTCTGGTGATCTTTGAGCCTCTTCTTTTTTCTCCACAGTCGGGGTAGAATTCGCCCTTTCAGAATTAGCCCCTATCTCTGTTGCTAAATTATTTTCCGTAGAAGCCAGTACTCCCTGGGATGGTGTAAACAAGGAAATTCCTATTAATACAGAAGCTACTCCAACAGAAAATTTTCGAATCGAAAAACGTTGACGTTTATTAAAAATATCTTTCATTTTACCAACTTTCTTTCTAACTATTTTTACAAAATAGAGAGTTCTAATATTTTCCCTTGACAGAATACTAGATCATTTCTTTAACTAAAATTTTAGAGCTTTCCCTCTACTTTATCATAACCTACTACATTGATTTCTAATCATATAAAAAATAGATCGCTTAATATTAATAAAATATCAGTAAAATATAAAAAAATGTAATACTCAATGAAAATCAAAGAGCAAACTAGGAAACTAGCCGCAGGCTGTACTTGAGTACGGCAAGGCGACGTTGACGCGGTTTGAATTTGATTTTCGAAGAGTATAAATATTTTACTTTCAACACTGCCATTATACCATAAAAAATCATAACACTCATGTGTTTTAAAAAAGGTTTGTCAAAAAGTCTTCAAAATCAAAAAACGCATAATATCAGGCATTTACAGTCCTTGATACTATGCGTTTTATCTTATACAATTTACTAGATTTGCGACTACTATTAGATTTTTATCCAACTCTGTCAAATCTAGATTTTTTCTTCTTTGATATCAATAACAATCTCTTCTGATTCATCAAAAGTTTCGGCCTTTTCTTGCCATTGCTCCTTGAGATTATTGAATTGATTTTTGGATGCTTCTGTCGCTTGACGGGCACATGATTTGGCTTGAGCAAGTACACTGTCCACAGTGATTTCCCCTGACTCAACCTGTTCTTTGGTTTTCAGAACAAAATCTGTAGCCTGCTCCCTAACTTCTGTCAGTTTTTCACAGACTTGCTCCTTGGCATACTCTGGATCCTCTCTCAAATCATCTAGAAAATCTTGAGCCTGACTGCAAACTTGTTTGCCCTTATCACTTGTTAAAAACAAGGCAAGAGCTGCACCTGAAACGGTTCCTAAAAGGATTGAGGATAATTTACCCATAAGGATTCTCCTTTTTTATTTTTTGAAAAATTTACTTGCAAGACGAAGAGCTGACAAACTTGCACCAGTCTTGAGTGTTTTTGAACCAGCTGATGAAGCTTTCTTGCTCAAGACACGCGCATGATCATTGAGGTCTGAAACAGATAGAGATAAATCAGCAACAGCACTAAAGAGTGGATCAATCGTTGCCACCTTGACATTGATATCATCTGCCAAGACATTGACCTTAGCCAATAATTCATTGGTATGATGCAAGGTCACATCCACATCTGAAGTCAAGGTTTTAATCGTCTTCTCTGTTTCATCGATCACACGGCCAAGTTTTTGTACAGTGATAATCAGATAGACCAAAAAGACAATCAAAGCAAGGGCTACAAGAATATATGCAACTTCTAACATTTAGTTTTCCTCCTCAGTAACATAGTAAGGGGCCTTCTTTCGATTTTGGTAAAGAATGATAAAAATACCCAGTCCGATAAGGACAACTGACAGCCATTGAGACACTCGAAGGCCAAAGAACATGAGGCTATCTGTCCTCATACCTTCGATGACCATACGACCAAAACCATACCAAATCAGGTAAAAGGCAGTGATATGACCTCGTCTGAGGCTCTTCCATTTTCGTCTGGCAATCAAAATCAAGGCAAAACCAAGCAGATTCCATAGAGACTCATAAAGGAAGGTCGGCTGACGGTAGCTCCCTTCAATATACATCTGGTCACGGATAAAGCCAGGTAGATAATTCAGATTATCCACAGCTGCACCGTAAGCTTCTTGGTTAAAGAAATTTCCCCAGCGCCCCAAACTTTGAGCAATCATGACGCTAGGCGCCGCAATGTCTAGAAAATCCCAAGTATTGATGAGTTTACGATCAGCAAAGATATAGAGGACAAGGGCACCAGTAATCAAACCACCGTAAATGGCCAAACCACCATTCCAAATGGCAAAAATCTCTCCGACATTCTGACTATAGTAATCAAAACGGAAAATAACATAATAGAGACGGGCCCCTAAAATAGCCAGAGGAAAGGCGACCAAGATAAAATCTAAAATATCGTCTGGTATGATCTTCTTTCTAGGCGCTTCTTTCATAGTCAAATAAACCGCAAGAATCAAGCCTGTCACAATACACAAGGCATACCAACGAATTGCTAGAGGTCCTAGATGAATAGCAATTGGATCAAGCATTAGGCACCTCGTTTTGAGCAATGAGATTTGTCAAGCGTTCTTCGAACAAACGGGTCGCATCAAAGCCCATTTCCTTGGCACGATAATTCATGGCAGCTGCCTCAATCACGACAGAGATATTACGACCTGTTTTAACCGGGATGCGGATACGAGGAATGGCTACGCCAGAAATTTCTAGTTCCTCTGGATTGTTACCAAGACGATCAAAGGTCTTATGTGTATCGTAATTTTCCAAGTAAACAGCCAGCTGGACTTGTGAAGAGTCCTTGACCGCACTCGCACCGTAGAGACTCATAACATCGATAATCCCAACCCCACGAATCTCAATCAGGTGTCTCAAGATTTCAGCTGGTTCACCCCAAAGAGTAATCTCGTCCTTGGCAAAGATATCGACACGGTCATCTGCCACCAAGCGGTGACCACGTTTGACAAGCTCAAGACCAGTCTCACTCTTACCGATTCCACTATCGCCCTGAATCAAGACACCCATTCCATAGATATCCATCAAGACTCCATGCACACTGGTACGTTCTGCCAAACGAGAATCCAGATAACTAGATAACTCTCCAGACAAACGACTAGTAGCCGTACGGCTGGTTAAAATGGCAATCTTACATTCTCTGGCTGCCTTTAACATCTCCTCTGGAACCACCAAACCACGGGCAACAATGACCGCAGGTGTCTCAGGTAGAAACATTTTTTTCAAAACTTCATAGCGGCTGTTAGAAGGCATGCTGATCAGATAAGACCATTCCTTCATCCCCAAAAGTTGAATCCGCTCTGGCGTATAGTAGTCAAAATAGCCTGTCATTTCAAGACCAGGTCGCGTAATATCCGCTGTATTGATTTCCTTTTCAAGCAATTCTGGTTCGCCATAGACAATGTCTAGTCTAAGCTTTTCAATCACTTCTTTTACTAAAACCGACATCATTTCCTCCTTCAATCGAGTTCTTTTTACTATTATATCAAATTGTCCTTAGAAGTTTCAGATTTTTGCAGGCTTTGAAGTATTTATTTATACTCAATAAAAATCAAAGAGCAAACTAGGAAACTAGCCGCAGGCTGTACTTGAGTACGGCAAGGCGACGTTGACGTGGTTTGAATTTGATTTTCGAAGAGTATTAAAAGAAAAAAGACTAGATTTCTCTAGCCTTTCATTTCTAATTAGAATTTTTTACGTTTACGAGCTGCTTCTGATTTACGTTTACGTTTTACAGAAGGTTTTTCATAGAATTCACGTTTGCGTGTTTCTTGAAGAGTACCAGCTTTAGTAACCGCACGTTTGAAACGACGAAGTGCGTCGTCAAGAGATTCATTCTTACGTACTACTGTTTTAGACATTTTTTTCACTCCCTTCAAGTTCAAGATCTATTCTATTCTACACGTAAAAGGAATAATTGTCAAGAAAAAATGCGGTTAATTTTTGATTTTTTCTTCCATTTATACAAGAGTTGAAAGCGTTCAATAGAACATTGCTTTTTATTTTTCAAGTAAGCTGAGCGCTTCAGCATCCGCAATAATCGTCACATCAGGGTGATTTTGCAGGCTACTTGCTGGGAGGTTCTCAGTCACAGGGCCTGATACTGTTCCAGCAATAGCTTCTGCTTTTGATTCACCGTAAGCAAAGAGAATAATAGACTTAGCATCCAAGATGTTTTTAATTCCCATTGAAATGGCTTGGGTTGGAACATCTTCAATCTTGTCAAAGAAGCGAGCATTGGCTTCGATAGTAGACTGATCAAGCTCTACTAGATGTGTTTGACTGTCAAATGGAGTGCCAGGCTCATTAAAGCCGATATGCCCATTGCGACCAATTCCCAAGATTTGCAGATCAACTGGATGATCAGCCAAAATTTGATTGTAGCGTTCAACTTCAGCTTCAGCATGGTCCTTAACCCCACGAGGCAAGAAACTTTCTTTAAATGGTTTTTGGTTGAACAAGTTTTCCTGCATGAAGTAACGATAAGACTGTGGATTGTCGCCATCAAGGCCTACATACTCATCAAGGTTTACACTGGTTAGATTTGAAAAATCAAGGTCACTTTCAACGATTTCCTTGTAAAATTCAAGTGGACTGCTTCCTGTCGCAAGTCCCAATGTTTGAGCACCATTAGCCAATTTTTCCTTCAAAATCTCAAACGCAACTTTTCCACCTTCGACTTGGTTTTCAACTTTAATGACTTTCATCTTTTCATCCTCCATTTCTATCTATATTCATTATATGGTATAGACCAATTTTTGTCAAGTGAAAACGATTTAATTTCTAAAAAAAGAGCGCCCACTCTTGAAACATGTTATAATGGATAGGATTAGAACTTAGAAAGAATGATGAATAAAATGAATACAGCTGATTTTGATTTCCACTTACCTGAGGAATTGATTGCCCAAACCCCCCTTGAAAAACGGGATGCCTCTAAACTCCTCATCGTCAATCGTGAAACGGGAGAAATGCAGGATAAACACTTCCACTCTATTATTGATATGCTGGAACCTGGTGATGCCCTTGTTATGAACGATACCCGTGTTCTCCCCGCCCGCCTTTATGGTCAAAAGGAAGAAACTGGGGGTCATGTGGAACTTCTCCTCCTAAAAAACACTGCTGGAGATGAGTGGGAAGTTCTGGCTAAACCTGCCAAACGCCTCAAGGTTGGTACTCGTGTCAGCTTTGGTGATGGCCGTCTCAGCGCTGTCGTTACAGAAGAATTGACCCACGGGGGCCGCATTGTCCGCTTTGAATACCAAGGAATTTTCCTAGAAGTCTTGGAAAGTCTGGGAGAAATGCCTCTGCCACCTTATATCCACGAAAAATTGGATGACCGTGAACGTTATCAAACGGTCTACGCCAAGGAAAGTGGCTCTGCTGCAGCACCGACTGCTGGTCTTCACTTCACCAAAGAACTGCTGGCAGAAATCCAAGCCAAGGGTGTTCATCTAGTCTATTTGACTCTCCATGTCGGACTCGGAACCTTTAGACCCGTTTCAGTTGACAATCTGGACGAACACGAAATGCACTCAGAATTCTACCAGCTTTCTGAGGAAGCAGCGGCCACCCTTCGCTCTGTTAAGGAAAATGGTGGTCGCGTCATCGCTGTCGGAACCACTTCTATCCGCACCTTGGAGACTATTGGTTCCAAGTTTGATGGGCAAATCCAAGCAGATTCTGGCTGGACCAATATCTTTATCAAACCCGGCTATGAATGGAAGGTTGTGGATGCCTTCTCAACCAATTTCCACCTGCCAAAATCAACTCTGGTCATGTTGGTTTCTGCCTTTGCAGGCCGTGAATTAGTCTTAGATGCTTATCACCATGCCATTCAAGAACACTACCGTTTCTTCAGTTTCGGTGATGCCATGTTTATCTATTAAGAAAATGAGCCTGAGACAAAATAGTTCTCGACCACAAAAAAGCTAGAGATTTCCAATTGTGGAACTCTAGCTTTTTAATTTTG
>CAJNBY010000020.1 GCA_905221125.1 bacterium
CATCAAAAAAGAAAGGACGAAATTCGTCCTTTCTCGATCTTAGCTTTTCTTCAACCCACTACAGTTGACAAAGAGCCCTTTACTATTGATTCTTATATAAATTCCTATTAACAAGAAAAATAATTCTGATAACTTACTCTTCATCCATGCTCAAGACGCTTAGGAAGGCTTCTTGTGGGACTTCTACTGATCCGATGGCTTTCATGCGTTTCTTACCAGCTTTTTGTTTTTCAAGGAGTTTGCGTTTACGAGAAACGTCACCACCGTAACACTTGGCAAGTACGTTCTTACGAAGGGCCTTGATATCAGTACGAGCCACAATCTTGTGTCCAATTGCTGCTTGAATTGGCACCTCAAATTGTTGACGAGGGATGATTTTCTTGAGCTTATCAACAATGAGTTTCCCACGTTCGTAGGCAAAGTCCTTGTGAACGATAAAGCTGAGGGCATCCACCTTGTCTCCATTGAGAAGGATATCCATTTTCACCAGCTTAGATGGACGGTACTCTGACAATTCATAGTCAAAGCTTGCATAACCACGCGTTGAAGACTTAAGCTTATCAAAGAAGTCAAAGACGATTTCAGCAAGAGGAATTTGATAGATGACATTAACACGATTGTCATCAATATAGTCCATAGTCACAAAGTCCCCACGCTTGCGCTGAGCCAATTCCATTACTGCCCCGACAAACTCCTGCGGTACCATGATTTGGGCTTTAACATAAGGCTCTTCAATGGTCGCAATCTTGGTTGGGTCTGGAAACTCTGATGGGTTAGACACATCCATAGACTCGCCGTCTGTCAGATTGACTTTATAGATAACAGACGGAGCTGTCATGATGAGGTCAATATTGAACTCACGCTCTAAACGTTCTTGGATAACATCCATATGAAGAAGTCCAAGGAATCCACAACGGAAACCAAATCCAAGTGCCTGAGATGTTTCTGGTTCAAACTGCAAACTGGCATCATTCAGTTGCAATTTTTCAAGGGCTTCACGTAGGTCATTGTACTTGTTTGACTCAATTGGATAAAGACCCGCAAAGACCATCGGGTTCATCTGCTTATAGCCATGTAATGGCTCTGCCGCAGGATTGGTTGCCAAGGTAACGGTATCACCCACACGAGTATCTTGAACCGTCTTAATAGAAGCTGCAATATAACCAACGTCACCAGTCGCAAGGAAATCACGACCAACTGCTTTGGGTGTGAAAATACCAACTTCTGTAACATCAAAGGTCTTGCCATTACTCATAAGCTGAATCTTATCACCAGGTTTAACAACTCCGTCCATGACACGAACTTGGAGGATAACCCCACGGTAAGCATCGTAAACAGAGTCAAAAATCAAGGCTTTAAGCGGCGCCGTCACATCACCTGTTGGCGCTGGCACTTTCTCTACGATTTGCTCAAGGATTTCCTCGATACCGATACCAGCCTTGGCAGAGGCTAAGACTGCTTCGCTAGCATCCAAACCAATGACATCCTCAATCTCTGTACGAACGCGCTCAGGATCTGCAGCTGGCAGGTCAATCTTGTTAATAACTGGCATGATTTCCAAATCATTGTCCAAGGCAAGATAAACATTGGCAAGGGTTTGAGCTTCAATCCCTTGGGCAGCATCGACCACCAAAATAGCACCCTCACAGGCAGCCAAGGAACGTGAAACTTCATAGGTAAAGTCTACGTGCCCAGGTGTGTCTATCAAGTGGAAAATATAAGTTTCCCCATCTTTAGCAGTATAATTCAGCTCGATGGCATTCAACTTAATGGTAATCCCACGTTCTCGCTCTAGATCCATACTATCCAAAAGCTGGGCCTGCATTTCACGACTTGAAACCGTCTCTGTCTTTTCCAAAATGCGGTCTGCTAGAGTCGATTTCCCATGGTCAATATGGGCGA
Source organism: bacterium (assembly GCA_905221125.1). GTDB lineage: Bacteria > Bacillota > Bacilli > Lactobacillales > Streptococcaceae > Streptococcus. Next base: position 1,903 of record CAJNBY010000020.1, read on the forward strand.
TAATAGAGAAGTTACGGATCTTCTCCTGTCGTTTTTTCAATTCTTCTAAGTTCATGATTCTCTTCCTTTCAGGGTATTTATTTATTATAAATTGTTTTTGATATTTTGACAAGACCATACCCTGCTAGGAGTACTAATCTTCAGCGACAAAGCCGTCATTTTCGATAAAGTGATGTTCTGTCATTCCTTGGTCAGTAAAGACAATCCCATGAAGGACACCACCATAAACAGCTCCTCCGTCCATTCCAATCTTGCCATCTTCTGTCATCCAAAGTTCAGCAGTACCACGCTCTTGCTTCAACAAACCATAAACCGGTGTATGACCAAAGACAATAGTTTTCCCAGTATGATTTTCGGCTTCGTGGAATGGTTTTCTAAGCCAGACCTTTTTATAATCTGTGGTTTCATGCCAGTCGTCTAAGGTCAAATCAATACCTGCGTGCACAAAGATATACTTATCTGTCTCTACCACAAAAGGCATTTGACGAATAAATTCTACCAAATCTGTCGCTTCAGTAGCAACCCGCTTGGCATCTTCTACTCCATCAACTGGCGCATCCAAGAGACGACCTAGAATAGAGTTAATGGTTGTATCTCCACCATTGCGACGATAGTGGTCATAGCTTTCTTCTGGATCATCGAGCCAAGTCAAAAACATATACTCGTGGTTTCCTGACAAACAGATAGCCCCTTGATTGTCCACTAAATCCTTAACCATTTCAAGAACACGGCGACTATCTTCACCGCGGTCAATCAAATCCCCTAGAAAAAGCAACTGGGTCTGACCATCCCATGTTTTGAGAAGGTCTTCCAGCATACCTGCTTTTCCGTGAACATCTCCAATTACATAATAGTCTGTCATCTTATTTCTCCCTGTTTCTCAACAATTCTCTGGCTTGCGTCAGGGCTGCTTCCGTCACATCATCACCTGCCAACATCTTGGCAACTTCCTCCACTCGCTCTTCAACCGTCAAAAGACGAACAGTCGAAACCGTTGAATGCTCATTGCTAATCTTCTCAATAAAGAATTGATAATCTGCAATCGCAATCACCTGTGGCAAATGGGAAATAGCCAGAACCTGACCATGCTGGCCAATCTTGTGAATCTTCTGCGCAATAGCCTGAGCTACACGACCTGAAACTCCCGTATCCACTTCATCAAAGACAATGCTGGTCTTGCCTTCTTTACGTGAAAAGGCAGACTTGATAGCTAGCATGAGACGAGATAATTCCCCACCAGACGCAACCTTGACCAAGGGTTTAAAGTCTTCGCCAGGGTTGGTTGAAATGTAAAACTCGACCGTTTCATTGCCCTCACGGCTGAATTTACCCTTGCTAAAACGAACCTGAAACTGGGCTTTTTCCATATAAAGGTCTTGCAGTTCTTGTTTAATCTCAGCTTCCAGCTGCTGAGCCAAATCATGACGAGCAGATGCAAGCTGACCTGCCAAATCGACAAGATTGACTTCCAATTTCTTAAGCTCTGCTTCCATGTCCTCAGACGAAAGATTATTGCCTGTCAAGAGATTGTATTCTTCTGTAATCTTAGCAAAATAAAGCAAGACATCGTCTACAGTTCCACCATACTTACGGGTAATAGTATGAAGGAGATCCAAACGATTCTCAACCTGCATGAGACGATTGCCATCAAAATCAAGGTCCTCAATAATAGCTTCCAAACGCTTGCTAATATCCTCTAAGACATAGTAGGTCTCAGACAGAGAACTTGAAATTTCACGGTAGTCAGGGTCATACTCTTCAACACTTTCCATATCATTCATGGCCGAACGAACATTGGCCAGACTCGAGAACTCTTCATTGTCCAACATGCTGTAGGCATTGGTCAGTGTATCCGCAATATTTTTATGGTTGAGGAGTTTATCTCGCTCTTGGTTGAGAGCCAGGTCTTCTCCAGCCTGCAAGTTTGCTGCCTCAATCTCTGCCATTTGAAATTCCAACATTTCAATACGAGCCTTGTGTTCCTGTTGGTTTTTCTTGACTTCCAGAACCTGCTTGCGCATTTTTCGATAGGAATCAAAACTCGTTTGATAGGTTTCTTTTAAGTCCCAAAAAGCTGCATCGCCAAATTCATCCAACATCTGGATGTGCAGTTGAGGACGCATTAACTCCTCTTGGTCATGCTGACCATGAATATCCACCAGATGTTGCCCGATAGCACGTAAAACAGACAGATTGACCATCTGACCATTCACACGGCTAATACTACGGCCGTTTTGCAGAATTTCCCGACGGATGATAATCTCATCACCCAATTCCAAACCTTGCTCATCGAAAATTTCCTGCAAAAGACGACTATTCTCAATTGAGAAAAGTCCCTCAATCTCTGCCTTTGGTGCACCATGACGAATAACATCTGTCGTCGCACGAGCTCCTAACATCATATTCATGGCATCAATGATAATCGACTTCCCTGCACCCGTTTCACCAGTCAGGACAGTCATTCCCTTTTCAAAATTGAGGGAAATAGCCTCAATAATGGCAAAGTTTTTTATCGAAATTTCAAGTAACATATAGACCTACCAATTTTTTACTTGTTCAAAGATTTCCTCAGCTAGCTTTTCACTTCTGGCAATGACTAAAATCGAGCTATCATCAGCTAAACAGCTGAAAATCTTATCCGCAAAAGTCTCGGTTAACTGAGCTTTTACAAAAGCTGTATTTCCTGGGATAACTTGGAGATTGATCATCTTATCCATCAATTCTGCCGATTCGATATTGTCTTCAGCTAGTTGCAAACTTTTTACGATTGATTTTGGCAATTCATAGACATAAGTATTGTCTCTTAAAGGAATTTTGACAATACCTAACTCTTTGATATCTCGCGATACCGTCGCTTGAGTGGCAGTGATACCAGCCTCTTTCAAATGTTCTACAATTTCTTCTTGCGTGCCGATTTGATAATCTGTCACAAATCGTCTAATTTTTTCAAGTCTCTCTTTTTTATTCATTTTTAAATTGACTATGCGCCCTCTCTACTACTTCTTCAATATCAGCAAGAACCTGATTGCTTGCTGACTCTTCTTTTTTCAAATACGCTAAAAATTCAATATTGCCATGTCCACCTTGGATAGGAGAAAAGTTCAAACCAAGGACTGAAAAGCCTTCCTCTACTGCCATAGCTGTGACAGATTCAAGAACATTCTGATGCACCTTAGCATCTCGAATAATCCCATTTTTTCCAATCTGCTCACGTCCTGCCTCAAACTGGGGCTTAACTAGAGCCACAACCTGACCTTGATCAGCCAAGACACGGTGCAAGGCAGGAAGAATCAGACTGAGGGAAATGAAACTCACATCAATACTAGCAAAGCTCGGTTCTTTTTCAAAGTCAGTCTTTTCAGCATAGCGGAAATTAAACTGCTCCATACTGACAACTCGCGAGTCTTGGCGTAATTTCCAAGCCAACTGATTGGTACCGACATCGACTGCAAAGACTAACTCAGCACCATTTTGCAACATGACGTCGGTAAAGCCCCCGGTAGAGGCACCGATATCAATCGTTGTCGCCCCGTCCACTGACAAATCAAAGACCTGCAAGGCTTTTTCCAATTTCAAGCCACCACGGCTGACATACTTGAGCTTCTCCCCCTTGAGTTTTAGCTCGGTGTCGTCTGGGATTTTCTCTCCTGGTTTATCAAACCGTTCTCCATTCAGGACTGCTACTACTAGACCAGCCATGACACCGCGCTTGGCCTGTTCTCGCGTTTCAAACAAGCCCTGTTTATAAGCTAGTACATCCACTCTTTCCTTAGCCATTGATTCTCAAACTTTCTACTACACTTACAATCGATTCTGTTTCAAAGGGAACCTGCTGGGCAATTTCTTCCAATTTTGCATTAGCTTGATCCAGAGTTTGGTTACAAAAGGCAACAGCCTCTTCCAAGCCCAACAAGGCAGGGTAGGTTGACTTTTCTGCCTGCAAGTCCTTTTGCGGTGTCTTGCCGATTTCCTCAAAACTAGCTGTCACATCCAGTACGTCATCTCGAACTTGAAAAGCAAGCCCTATTAATTCGCCAACAGTTTTCAGTTTTGCTTGTATTTCAGGAGCCAATTCAGCTATAATAGCAGCTGCCTGGAAGGGATAGGCTAGTAGTTTCCCAGTCTTATTGGCATGAATGGCCTGGAGTTCTTCCAAAGACAAATGCTGGTGTTCGCCTTCCATGTCCAAAACCTGCCCTGCTACCATTCCTAGACTACCTGAAGCAAGCGATAAATTGGCAATCAGGTCCACCTTGATCTGACTTGGCAAATCTGCCTGCGCAATCAAGGCGTAAGGATCTAGGAACAAGGCATCTCCAGCCAAAATAGCCATTGCTTCGCCAAATTTCTTATGATTGGTCAAGCGTCCCCGACGATAATCATCATCATCCATGGCAGGAAGATCATCGTGAATCAAGCTCCCTGTATGAATCATTTCCAAGGCCGCAGCTACCTGCGCGTGAGCAGGTTTGATGGCAACTTGTAAGGCTTCCAAAACTTCTAACAAGAGAAATGGCCGAATACGCTTGCCACCAGCATGAATGGAATAGAGAACAGACTCTCTCAAACTAGAGGCAAACTGCTGGTCTCCATAAAAATCTTCCAATGCCGACTCGACAAGAGCTAATTTTTCTTGTTTCTTCATTCAAAATCACTTTCTGTTCCATCTTCTTGCATGACCTTGACCAAGGTCTTTTCAGCCTTGTCCAGCGTAGCTTGGAGCTCTTTTGACAAGACCATGCCCTTTTGAAAGGCCGCAATCGCATCTTCTAGAGCTATTTCACCATTTTCCAAACTTTGGACAATAGTCTCCAATTCTGCTAGATTTTCCTCAAATTTCTTTTGTTTTGACATCTTTAACCTCTAATTCTACTTGACCATCTCGCATCAAAAGCGTCACTTGGTCTTTTTTCTTCAAATTTTTAACCGAATCGATGACTGACTCTTCTTTTTTGACAATAGCATAGCCACGCGCCACGATTCGACTGGTATCCAACATCAGCAAGGCTTCTGAAAGTCGCTTCACTTCAGCAACCTTGGCATCATAAACCAGCGCCATTTGGCTACGGAGGAGCTTGTCCAACTGAGCAAGCCGGTCCTGATAGCGTTGGATTTTGGTAACAGGTGATAATTGTACCAATTGATGTGTTATTGCTTGGACTAGCTGTTTGTTATCGGAAATCTGTGTACGCAAACTTTGTTTTAATCGCAGTTGCAATTGGTCCAAGCGTTGCAAATAGCCATCATACAAACGCTCTGGCTGTCTAAAGATAACGGACTGACTGCATTTTTTTAAAGTTTCTTGTTTCTTAGCTAGGACATTTCGGACTGCTGTTGCCATCCGTTTTTCTTGATTTTGCAAATGAGCTAATAGATCCAACTTGGTCACAGGTGTTGCCAGTTCAGCCGCTGCTGTCGGCGTCGCAGCCCGTCTATCTGCCACAAAATCCGCCAAGGTCACATCTGTCTCATGCCCCACACTAGAAATAACTGGCAAACGAGATTCAAAAATAGCCCGTACCACCATTTCTTCGTTAAAGGCCCAGAGATCCTCGATGGAACCACCACCACGACCAATAATCAGCAAGTCCAAATCGTCCCGTTCATTAGCACGCGCAATATTTCGAGCAATTTCCTCCGCAGAACCCTCACCTTGCACCTTGGTCGGATAGAGAAGAATGTCCACACCTGGAAAGCGCCTGCTGACGGTCGTGATAATATCTCGAATAACGGCCCCACTGCGGCTAGTCACTACACCAATTCTCTTAGAAAATTGGGGCAGAGGTTGCTTGAATCGTTCTTGAAACAGACCTTCTTCCGCCAATTTTTTCTTGAGTTGTTCAAACTGAATCGCAAGCGCCCCAACCCCATCAGGCTCAGCCTTTTCAATGATAATGGAGTAGCTACCACTCGGCTCATAAACCTGCACGCGACCAATTACATTGATCTTCATTCCTTCTTCCAGGTCAAAGCCTAATTTCTGATAAATCCCAGACCAGATGGTCGCTTGAATAACTGCATGGTCATCCTTCAGGGAAAAATATTGGTGAGTAGGTCGTTTACGAAAGTTGGAAACTTGACCAGTTAAATAGACCCGTTCCAAGTAAGGGTCTTTATCGAATTTCATTTTCAGATACTTGGTCAAAGTTGTTACCGATAAATACTTTTCCATCTCCACCTACTACTCATTTCCTTGCTCTTTCATGGGTATTATTATACCAAAAATATGCCTAAAAATCTCCATTTATGTACCATTATGAGGGAAAAATAAAAAAAAGAGGCAAAGCCTCCACATCTGATTATTTGCTGTTTCGAGCTTCTTCCAAAATCTTTTCAATCTTGGTCGTCAAAAGGTCGATAGCAACGGTATTGCTAACCCCTTCAGGAATAACGATATCAGCATAACGCTTGGTTGGCTCGATAAACTGGTGGTACATAGGTTTAACCACACCTAAATACTGGTCAATGACGCTATCAAGGCTACGGCCACGTTCTTCCATATCACGCTTGATACGACGAATAATGCGCACATCATCATCCGTATCCACAAAAATCTTGATATCCATCAAATCGCGCAGGCGCTTGTCCTCCAAGACCAAAATTCCCTCAACGATAAAGACATCTTGAGGCTCCTGACGATAGGTCTTGCTACTTCGTGTATGCTCTGTATAGTCATAAGTCGGAATGTCCACCGGACGCCCTGCCAACAATTCCTTAATCTGCTCGATCATCAAGTCTGTATCAAAAGCAAAAGGATGGTCATAGTTGGTTTTGACACGCTCTTCAAAGGTCAAGTGAGACTGATCCTTGTAGTATGAATCGTGCTCAATCATGGAAATCTTTTCATCAGGGAAATGCGATAAAATGGCTCTTGAAACACTGGTCTTACCCCCACCAGAACCACCTGTCACTCCGATAATGATTGGTCTATTTTGCATGCTATCCTCCGTTTTTTTATCCGTTGTCTATTCTATCACATTTTTTGCAAAATTTATAGTCTAGTTTTGGATAGTCTAGGGGAAGAATTCAAATCCCTACACTCTAATTATACTAGTTAAAAACCTTTCGTGGCTTATAGAGATTATCCCGTTTTTCTAGAATGGCTAGCAACTTGTCGTCTTCAAAGGCAGCCAGTTCTTGGTCTGTTTGGTCTATCTCGATAAAACGACCAAAGCGCACTTCGGTAGCCTCTTCTTGAGTTAGGAAAACTTTGACAAGGTTCCCTGTCCCAATCTCTATAGGATGGAGAAAGTCCAGTTGACCAGCCTCCACTCTTTCAGCAATTTCTTCCAAGGTAAGAGCGTCTTCTAGCTGTAAACCAGCTGCACTAGTTCGAGTCAGATGTGACATATGAGCCGCATAACCCAGCTTCTCTCCCAAGTCAACCGATAAGGTACGGATATAAGTCCCCTTGCTGCATTTCACACGAAAAGTAAAACGTGCTAGATTCCCCTCATAAGAAATCGGACTTGTCCGTTCAAATTGATAAATGTTCACCTGACGTTCTGGACGCTCCACTTGCTGACCAGCACGCGCATACTCATAGAGCTTACGACCATTAACCTTTACAGCCGAGTACATAGGCGGAATCTGAGTAATAAGCCCAGTCAAACTAGCAATCGCTTGATCGACAATGGTTTCATCCAAGGGTGACAAAACAGGGGTCTCTGCGACCACTTCCCCACTGGCATCCTCAGTCGTCGTGGAATAGCCCAGAGTGATTTCCCCCTCATAGACCTTACCCTCGTCCTGCATAAACTCGACCATGCGTGTCGCCTTGCCAACTGCAATGGGCAAAACACCCACTACATCCGGATCCAAGGTCCCACCATGTCCAATTTTCTTGGTTCCCAAAATCTTACGCAGTTTAAAAACCGCATCATGCGAAGTCATCCCCGCTTCTTTTTTTAAGTTGATAATACCGTTCATTTTTGCTTTCTCACTCCCCCTTCAATGCTTCAAACTTCGCTTTCATGGTTGGATTTTTTCGAGTCAATTTTTTAACCGAAACATCTTCCAACTTATTGTTTGCTAGACGGAGTTGGTTTTCGGATGTGGTTAGGAACTTTTTGACCTCTTCCATGCGTTTGATGGCCTTGTCGATTTCATCGATAGCTTTGCCAAAGTTGGTCGAAGCTGAATTATAGTTTTTAGCAAAAGCTAGCTTGAAGGCATCCAAGTCTTCTTCAAAATGCGTGATATCAATATTTTGCTCGCGAACTAAGGCCAGCTCCTGCTTGTATTTTAGAGAATTAAGCGCTGCATTACGCAAGAGCCCAATCAACTGGATAAATAACTGAGGGCGAACCACATACATCTTTTCATACTCGTGGCTGACGTCAACAATCCCTGTATTAAAGTAGTCGTTATCGGCCTCAAGCATGGTCACCAACACGGCATATTCACAGTTCTTCTCCCGACGGTCCTTGTCCAATTCCTTGTAGAAGTCCGCATTCTTATGCTTCTTCTCTGTTCCATCTGCTTCGTTTTTCATCTCAAACATGATAGAAATGATTTCGACTCCATTTTCATCGCATTCACGGAAGATAAAGTCCCCCTTAGACCCACGCGCAGAAACCTTGTTATCCTTCTCAAAGTAAGCATTTGGAAAGGCAAAACTGCGGACCTTGTTAAACTCACTTTCTGCATACTGTTCCAGACTTTCACCGATAGCCTTGGTAGATTGTTGAGCCTTAAAATTCTTGTAAAATTCGACTTGTTCACTAGCTGCTTTAAGCTGGGCTTCGTAATTCTGCTTAACAGAAGCCAAAGATAACTCATTTTCTTTTTCTTGCAAGAGGAGTTGATTTTTGACCTGATCTCGTTCTTTTTCAAGGACAGAAAGGGTCTTTTGCAGTTGATTTTCATGCTCCAAACGCAAGGTAGCCAATTGGTTTTCCAAGTCCTGCACTTCCTTGTCCTTTGCTAATAAGGCCTCATGGCTTGTCTGTTCAACTTCTTTCTTAGCCAACTCTTTCTCTGTATCAAAGTTTTGGATTTGACTCTGCAATTGCGCGATTTCTTGGTCTTTTTGAGCTAGTTTAGACTGTTGCTCATTCATAGCCCTTTGCTCAACCAAGGCCAGTTCCTGCTTCATGCGATCGTGTAATTCCTTATCAAACTCTGCCGTTCTCACTTGGGACAAAAGTTCAGCATACTGGCTTTCATTTACTGTAAAAACTTCCCCACAGTTGGGACATTTGATTTCGTTCATATCTTTCCTCTTTCTAGACTTCTGTAACCATTATATCATGCCTGAAGGAAAATCAAAAACAGCGAGTCGAAACCCACTGTTTATCTTCTTTTACTTTAAATTTTTTCCAAGGCCAAGCGCAAGTCTTCAATCAAATCCTCTACATTTTCGAGTCCGATAGACAAGCGGATTTGGTTTGGTGTAACACCTGCTGCTTCCAGGTCTTTTTCTGACAATTGACCGTGAGTGGTTGTAGCTGGATGGACAACAAGCGATTTAGCATCTGCCACGTTCGCAAGGTCAGAGAAGATTTCCAAATTATCAATTACCTTGCGTGCTTCTGGCTCCCCGCCTTTGACATGGAAGGTAAAGATTGAACCCACACCTTTAGGCAAGTATTTCTCAGCCAAGGCATGGTAAGGACTGTCTGCTAGTTTTGGATAGTTGACCTTTTCTACCTTAGGATGGTTGACAAGGAAATCAACAATTTTCTCTGCATTTTGAACGTGACGTTCCACACGAAGAGAAAGGGTTTCAAGTCCTTGGAGCAAGAGGAAGGCATTAAATGGCGATAAGGCAGCACCTGTATCACGAAGCAATTGGACACGGACAGCGATAATAAAGGCTGCTGCACCTACATCACGAGTATAGCTCAAATTGTGGTAACTTGGGTCTTCCTCGACAAATTGAGGGAATTTCCCTGAAGCTGCCCAGTCAAAATGACCGCTATCGACAATCACTCCTCCAATAGTTGTACCATGCCCACCGATAAACTTAGTCGCAGAGTGAATGGCAATATCTACACCGTGAGAAAAGACATTAATCAAATATGGTGTAGCAAAAGTATTGTCTGAAACGAGAGGAATCTGGTGTTTATGCGCAATCTCTGCCAATTTTTCCAAATCAGGAATGTTAATCAAGGGATTCCCCAAGGTTTCAATCAAGACTAGCTTGGTATTGTCATTGATAGCTGCTTCTACTTCCTCCAAATTATCCACATCGACAAAGGTTGTTGTGATCCCATAACGAGGGAGAGTTTCTTTCAAGAGATTGAAGGTTCCACCGTAGATAGTTGAAGCTGCCACTACATGGTCACCAGCATGGGCAAGCGCCAAAATCGTATAAGTCACTGCGGCCATACCTGAGGCTGTTGCTAGCGCTCCGACACCACCTTCAAGAGCAGCAATTCTTTCTTCAAAAGCAGCTGTTGTAGGGTTGGTAATACGAGTATAGATGTTGCCTGGCTTTCTCAAGGCAAACAGATCGGCACCTTCCTGCGTATTGTCAAAAACAAAAGATGTTGTCTGGTAAATCGGCACTGCACGAGACTTGGTAGCTGGATCCACAACTTGACCAGCATGCAATTGTAAGGTTTCAAATTTAAAATCACGAGTCATAAGGCGACCTCCATATAGTTTGATTAAGGATATTGTAGCACCTTATGATTATCTTGACTAATACCTCTTTTCTATATTTTGATATAAGGAGCGACTATTACTTCTTACAAAACGAAAAAAGCACGACTCAATCGTGCTCATTTCCTTAATCTACATAAGTATCTTCGTTTTTATTGAGGAAGGCATATGGAAGACCCATCAAGAGACCTCCTCCGATAAAGTTCCCGATAAAGGTTACTCCCCAGTGACGGAGCATATTTCCAACACCGAAGTTAGCAATTGAATCAGCAGCAACACTGAATTTCACAATCGCGAAAGAAGCAAAGTTCGCCGCAATGTGCTCGTTTGTTAAGAATACAAACATGTAAATCGCTGACAACACAAGCCAAAGTTTGGCACCACCATCTTTGACCAAAACAAATGAAAGAATGGCAATGTTTACAAAGATATTGGCTAAAATACCTTCAAGTAAGACTAACTCATTTGAACGGCCTAACTTCATCTCAACAACTCCTGAGATGAAACTATCGTGTGTCAGATGTGCATAGGCTGCTGAGTGAGCAAAGCCCCAACCTGCTATCAAAGCTCCGATAAGGTTGAACAAGGTACAGTAAAGTAAAATCTCAGCTGTTTTTCTCCAAGAGATTTTTTTCAAGAAACTACCAGCAGTCAAAAACATCATGTTTGATGTTACCAACTCAGCATTCAAGAAAACAATGTAGGCCAAGCCCCAAGCGAAAACAAATGGGAAGAGGAAACGTCCACTACCTGGCGCAATTTTATTAATCAAGTCAGCCCCAACTGCACCAGCAGCTGTACTGAAGGTTAAAAAAGCACCTGCGAACATAGAACGAATTGCATACTTAAATTTGCTTTGACTATAAAGACTTTCCTTCTTCTTGCAAGCAAATTCAATCTTTGAAATAAATTCTGAAGAAACCATAATAAACTCCTAAAATTTTTTTACCTGATAATTATATCACAAACTTTCGATTTTAGGAAACGTTTTCTGTATTTCATAACAGTTTATTTTTATGAAAATCTTAAAAAATCAGTGAAATCCAGGATTTCACTGATTTGTATTAATAAAATTGTTTATATGGCTGATTGAAAGCTGTTAGGATTTCATCAGATGTTTGTGAATAATCTTTTGTTTCTTTCAAATCGCCTTTTACAATAATACGTTCTGTAGCGGCAAGGTCTTCACAGGTTACTAATGTAATCTCATTGACCCCATCTCTATCATCAACTTCATCAACACGATCCGGTGTAACACGTTTGACTTCACGTATTTCATAAGTATAAACTTTATTTTTATCGGTTAGATAAATCTTCATACCATTTTTAGCGTTATCTAAAGGAGAAAATAACATTTTATTAGCATTATTGACACCAAAAATATGATGACTAGCTAGACTATAATTTCCTTTCCCCATCACTTGATCGCGTTTCATCGTACCAGCACCATAGAAGAGATTGACATTATCAAGCCCTTTAAAAATTGGCAGATTCATTTCTAATTCAGGAACTGCAATTCCGCCGATAACTGGTAATTTTTGAGCATCCCATTGAGAAGCTAGAACAGCTTCCGAAGAGATAGCATTGACAGAATCAAAATCAAAATTTCCTTCTGTATCCTGATTTTCTTCTATTTTTTCTTTTGATACCTGACTGACTTGGTATTTATTGGTATTCCAAACTATGAAAATATCACGAATTTTAGCATTAAAAATCAAAGCAATTGATAGTAGTATCAGCAATCCTGCTAGGATATTTGTCAGCAGATTTTTTCGTTTGTTTTTCTTCTTATTATTTTTTTGAGACATTATGCTTCACCTTCTGTTTCGTTTTCTGTCCCAACTTCTTCTTTTTCTGCCGCTGCAACCGTAGTAAAGGTCACAATTTTAGCATCTTGATCCAGACGCATTACTTTAACTCCCATAGTTGAGCGTCCTGTTTGTGAAATATTGGCAACATTGGTTCGAATCATGACACCTGTATCAGTGATAATCATCAAGTCTTCATCGCCTTTCACAGTCAAGAGACCTGATAGAGGACCATTTTTCTCAGCCACATTTGCCGTCTTCATCCCTTTACCACCACGACCTTTAGTAGGATATTCAGTCGCAACTGTGCGCTTACCAAATCCTTTTTCTGTGATGATAAGAACTTCGTCCTGGTCTGTTATCACACTAGCACCAACAACTGTGTCTCCGTCACGAAGGTTAACACCTTTCACACCAGTGGCGATACGACTCATACCACGAACGGCTGATTGATTAAAACGAACTGCATAACCAAACTTGGTACCAATGATAATATCCGTATCTTCTTCCGTCAACAAGACATTAATCAACTCATCTTCATCTTTGAGATTCAGTGCTTTAAGTCCATTCTGACGAATATTAGCGAATTCCTTAACGCTGGTTCTCTTCACAATACCATGACGAGTTGTGAAGAAGAGATAAGCATCATCACTACGTTCAGACTCAACATTGATGATGGTCTGGATACTTTCACCTTCATCTAATTTCAAAAGATTGACAATCGGTAATCCCTTAGCTGTACGACCATATTCAGGAATTTCATAACCTTTAAGGCGATAGACACGCCCTTTATTTGTAAAGAAGAGTAGATGATCATGGGTGCTAGTCGACACTAACTCACGAACAAAATCGTCATCCTTAACACCAGTCCCTTGGACACCACGACCTCCTCGTTTTTGAGCAGTAAACTCAGCTTGGTCCAGACGTTTAATGTAGCCCTTGTTAGAAAGCGTAATCAAGACATCCGATTCTTCAATCAAATCTTCATCTTCAAGACTCAAGACCTCACCGACCATCAATTCAGTACGACGTTGGTCGCCAAACTTACGCTTGACTTCATCCAATTCGTCTTTGATGATTTGAGAAACACGTTCTGGCTTAGCAAGAATATCCGCCAAATCTGCAATCAGAGCCAAGAGATCATCATACTCAGACTGAATCTTATCGCGCTCCAAACCTGTCAAACGACGAAGGCGCATATCTAGGATAGCTTGACTTTGACGTTCAGAAAGCTTAAACTTACTCATCAACTCAGCTTGCGCTTCCGCGTCCGTTTCACTAGCACGGATGATACGAATCACTTCGTCGATATGGTCTAGCGCAATCAAGAGACCTTCTAAGATGTGAGCGCGTGCTTCCGCTTTTTCCTTATCAAAACGTGTCCGACGAACAACCACTTCTTTTTGGTGCTCGATGTAAGCATCCAAGATCTGGCGAAGAGACAAAATCTTCGGTACCCCATTTTGAATCGCCAGCATATTGAAACCAAAGTTGGTTTGCATCTGGGTCATCTTGAAAAGATTATTGAGGATAACATTGGCTGAGGCATCACGTTTGACCTCAATCACGAATCGAACTCCTTCACGGTTTGATTCATCACGAACCGCTGTAATCCCCTCAATACGTTTTTCCTGAACCAAACGAACAATATGCTCATGCACCTTGGTTTTATTGACCATGTAAGGAAATTCCGTTACAACGATGCGCTCACGGCCAGTCTTAGTTTCTTCAATTTCAGTACGAGAACGAAGAACAATAGAACCTTTACCTGTTTCATAAGCCTTATGAATGCCTGATTTCCCCATAACAAGGGCACCAGTTGGAAAATCTGGACCAGGCAAGACTTCCATCAAGTCCTTGGTAGTCACTTCAGGATTGTCCATGACCAGCTTCACTGCATCAATGGTCTCACCTAGATTGTGAGGAGGAATATTGGTCGCCATCCCAACAGCAATACCAGTTGCTCCATTGACCAAAAGGTTTGGAAAACGAGCTGGCAAGACCAAGGGTTCACGCTCATTGGCATCATAGTTATCAACGAAATCAACCGTATTCTTATTGATATCACGAAGCATTTCCAGAGCAATCTTGCTCATACGTGCCTCAGTATAACGCTGTGCGGCAGCACCGTCTCCATCCATGGAACCAAAGTTTCCATGCCCATCTACAAGCATGTAACGGTAGCTCCACCATTGAGCCATACGAACCATAGCTTCATAGATAGAGGAATCCCCGTGTGGGTGGTATTTACCCATAACATCCCCTGTAATACGAGCAGATTTTTTATGAGGTTTGTCTGGAGTAACACCTAATTCATTCATTCCGTAGAGAATCCGACGGTGAACAGGTTTCAAGCCATCTCGAACATCAGGAAGAGCCCGCGCTACGATAACACTCATGGCGTAATCGATAAAGCTCGTCTTCATCTCCTTTGTCAGATTGACATTCACTAAATTTCTATCCTGCATTAATAAATGCCTCATTTCACTATTAGTAATTAATAATATTATACCATAATGTCCGCCATATTTCAGGTATCCAAATTAGCTAAAACGTTTACATCAAGAACTCCAAGGCATATTCGTGACAAAGCTTTTTAAAAGTGATAGAATTAAAATAACTGGGGAAATCCCTGAATAAAATTAAGGAGATGTTTAGAACAATGACTTCAACTAAACAACACAAAAAAGTTATCCTTGTTGGTGATGGTGCTGTAGGTTCATCTTACGCTTTTGCACTTGTTAACCAAGGAATTGCACAAGAGCTTGGAATTATCGAAATTCCACAATTGCATGAAAAAGCTGTTGGTGATGCGCTTGACCTTAGCCACGCCCTTGCCTTCACTTCACCTAAAAAAATCTATGCAGCTCAATACTCTGACTGTGCAGACGCTGACCTTGTTGTAATCACTGCAGGTGCACCTCAAAAACCAGGTGAAACTCGTCTTGACCTTGTAGGTAAAAACCTTGCTATCAACAAATCAATCGTAACTCAAGTTGTTGAATCAGGTTTCAAAGGTATCTTCCTTGTTGCTGCTAACCCAGTTGACGTTTTGACTTACTCAACTTGGAAATTCTCTGGTTTCCCTAAAGAACGCGTTATCGGTTCAGGTACTTCACTTGACTCAGCTCGTTTCCGTCAAGCACTTGCTGAAAAATTGGATGTAGATGCTCGTTCAGTTCACGCTTACATCATGGGTGAACACGGTGACTCTGAGTTCGCTGTTTGGTCACACGCAAACATCGCTGGTGTAAACCTTGAAGAATTCCTTAAAGACACTCAAAATGTTCAAGAAGCTGAATTGATTGAATTGTTCGAAGGTGTTCGTGATGCAGCCTACACAATCATCAACAAAAAAGGTGCAACATACTACGGTATCGCAGTAGCACTTGCTCGTATCACTAAAGCAATCCTTGACGATGAAAACGCAGTACTTCCACTTTCAGTATTCCAAGAAGGTCAATACGGAGTTGAGAACGTCTTTATCGGTCAACCAGCTGTTGTTGGTGCACATGGTATCGTTCGTCCAGTAAATATCCCATTGAACGACGCAGAAACTCAAAAAATGCAAGCATCTGCTAAAGAATTGCAAGCTATCATTGATGAAGCATGGAAAAACCCAGAATTCCAAGCAGCTTCAAAAAACTAATTTAGCTATAGACAACTCCTTGAATCATCAGGGAGTTGTTTTTATCTGTATTTACACTCAATATCTTATTAGTTTGCTTGTAAAAAGCAATATTCCTCTTCACACCATCATGTCGCGTGTAGGTCATAGAGACACTAAGATGACCAATCAGATTTATACTCACATCACAAAAAGTATGCAACAAGCAACGATTTACTCTTTAGCTACAGTTACATTAAATCAAAAGTAGAAAACTTTTCCTATATACAAAAAAGCCCATCATACAGGCTATAAGGCTTGATATGATAGGCTTTTTATTTTAATTAACGTACTGTACGGATACGCATTGTATTTGTACGAACAGCTTCTCCAAGTGGTACACCAGCTACGATAACGATATCGTCACCAGATTGTACAAGACCTGCTTCAACTGCTTTACGTTCAGCAATTTCGAACATATCGTCAGTTGATGATGGAGCATCTGTCAACATTGGGATAACACCCCAGTTCAACATCAATCCACGTTCTGTCAATTCGTCGAATGTCAATGCCAAGATGTCAGCATTTGGACGGTATTTAGAGATCAAACGTGCAGTGTGACCTGTCTTAGTAAGAGTTACAACCAATTTAATGTCCATTGAGTTAGTAGCATCTTTAACAGCTGAAGCCATTACTTCTGTCTTAGAGTTACGTTCGAATGAATCTGAGTTCAAACGTCCGTATTCGTTAAGAAGAGTTTGAGCGTTCTTATCGATTGTAGCCATTGTAGTTACTGACTCAAGTGGGTACTTACCGTTTGCAGACTCACCTGAAAGCATTGTTGCGTCAGTTCCGTCGATAACAGCGTTAAATACGTCTGATACTTCTGAACGAGTTGCACGTGGTTTTTCAGTCATTGTTTCAAGCATGTTTGTTGCAGTGATAACAACTTTACCTGCAGCATTGACTTTAGTGATAATCATTTTTTGGTAAACTGGAACCATTTCGAATGGTACTTCGATACCCATGTCACCACGAGCAATCATGATACCATCAGCAGCTTCGATGATTTCATCCAAGTTATCGATACCTTGTTGGTTTTCGATTTTAGCGAACAATTGAACGTGTCCATTTCCAGTTTCTTCACAGATTGCACGAACTTCGTTAACGTCTTTTGCAGTACGTACGAATGAAATCGCGATGAAGTTGATACCTTGTTCAAGACCGAAACGGATATCGTCGTTATCGCGTTCAGCAAGAGCTGGGAAAGGAATTTTAGTGTTAGGAATGTTCACACCTTTTTGTTTAGCGATGATACCATCGTTTTCAACTTCAACTTCAAATTCACGAGTTGCGTCATCTTTAGCAACCACACGAAGACCAAGTTTACCATCGTCAACCAACACTTGACGACCAACTTCAACATCATCATAGATATCAAGAGCACCAGCAACGTTCAATGCAATCACTTCACGAGTTGATTTGATTCCTTGTTTAGTTGCAACACGGATTTTCTCACCAGTTTTGTATGAATACTCTTTAGCTTCACCTTCGAACAATTCTGTACGGATTTCTGGTCCTTTTGTATCAAGAAGGAAACCAACTTTTTTACCTGCAAGTTTTTCTGCAAGTTTAACAGTTGCCATACGCTCACCTTGTTCTTGGTGGTCACCGTGTGAGAAGTTGAAACGGAATGTGTTAGCACCAGCTTCAATCAATTTAGCAATGTTTTTAGCTGAAGCTTCAACATCAAGTTTTTCACCCCAGTATCCGTCATCACCAAATTTTTTACCACCACGGATTTCTACCGCAGGACCCAAAGTTGCAACGATTTTTACACGTTTGTTCATGATTTTTGTGACTCCTTTATATATATGACCTTTTTGGTCTTATTAACTAAATTGTAAATTATGACAAGCTCTTATTCAAGCTAGATAGCTCAAGGTCAGCCTTGTGTGGGTTGTTAACCACAATTTTACCATCTGCAGTAAGGCTAAACAATGCTCCTTCTTCTGCAGTTCCAAGGATTGGGTTTTCAACCATTTTCTCGTTACGGATACCAACCGCAACACCACCGATACCTTCTTTAAGAAGTTTAACAGCATGCGCACCCATGCGTGACGCCAATACACGGTCACGCGCAGTTGGAGAACCACCACGTTGGATATGTCCAAGTTCTGTTACACGAAGGTCGCTTGTATCCCCAGCTTCTTTTAGTTTTTTACCAAATTCAGCTGCTGACATCACACCTTCTGCCAAGACGATGATGTTGTGTTTTTTACCACACTCATAACCACATTTAATGCTTTCTACGATATCTTCAATCTTGAAGCCTTCTTCAGGGATGATGATTTCATCAGCACCAGTTGCAATACCAGCCCAAAGAGCGATATCACCAGCGTTACGTCCCATAACTTCAATAACAAAAGTACGACGGTGACTTGATGATGTATCACGAATCTTATCGATAGCGTCCATAGCAGTTGTAACCGCTGTGTCAAAACCGATTGTAAAGTCAGTACCAACGATATCGTTATCGATTGTACCTGGAAGACCGATAGCTGGGAAACCATGTTCAGTCAAACGCATAGCACCGTGGTAAGATCCATCACCACCGATAACAACTACACCTTCAATCCCGTGTTTTTTCAATTGCTCAATCCCTTTAAGTTGCCCTTCAAGTTGAGCGAACTCTGGGTAACGAGCTGAGTGAAGGAAAGTACCACCACGAGAAATGATGTCTCCTACTGAAGCTGCATCTAGGGGATGAATTTCACCAGCAACCATACCAGCATATCCGTCATAGATACCAAACACTTCCATTCCTTCTGAAATTGCTTGACGAACAACTGCACGGATAGCAGCGTTCATACCAGGTGCGTCTCCGCCACTAGTCAAAACAGCAATACGTTTCATATTGGTTTATGCTCCTTTTTCTTTTAACATTCTTATTGATTATACCACATTTGATTTTAAAATTCTTCTATTTTCCGTATTTTTAGCGATAAATCGTTTTCATAACGATTTCATTCAATTTTGCTTCTAATTCATTGGATTTAGCTACAAAATGATGGGGAGAAACGATTGTTTTCTGTTCCTCTTCATACCTGATGATGACTGGGATTGGGCCTTTATACTGGTCTAAAATTCTCGAAATTTCTTGATCCGATTCATGATTTTTTACCTGTATCCAAAAGCGTTCAGCAACTGCTTCTCTTAATTCTTGTGCAATCATTTGCAGACGGCCATCACGTGACTGGATTTTTCCTTTTATATAGTAGAAGGCTCCCTCTTTTATTTCCTGCCCAACCTGACGATATAAGTCTGAAAAGAGAGTGACATCCAATTTTTTCTTACTGTCATCCACCTGTAAGAAAGCCATGTTTTCACCCTTTTTGGTACGAATTACTTTTATTTTCTGAACTTCAACCAAGATAATAGCGTAGCTATTTTCTGACAAATTTCCGATTGGGGTAATCGGGTAAATAGCTTTACTTGCAATAGTTTGTAGAGGATGTTTGCTGACACCTATCCCTAAAAATTCTTGTTCCATATAGAATTTTTCTTGTTCCGTCCAGTCCTCCGAATCTTGCCAACTATAAATTGTCTCACCAAACAAGCTTCCTAACTCTTTCACAAATTCAAATAGATTAGCTAAATTATTGAATACTTTTTGACGATTTTTTTCAAATGAATCGAAAAGACCAACTTTTACCAAAGGTTCTAGCAGAGGAAGTTTCAGATAATTCTCAGGTAATTTAGCTATAAAATCTTCCATGTTAGAATAAGGTCTATTTTCAAGAATCCAAAGTGCCAAATCTTTGCTGACTCCCTTAATTGATTTCAATCCTAGATAGATGTCCTTGTTCGCAATTTTATCGTGATAGGGAATGGTGTTGATGGACAGAGGCGCCACTTCAAAGCCTGCTTCAAGTGCATCTATTAAGTAATCACTGTTGGCAGAATTTAACATGACCTGATAAAAGATGGCTGGATAATGTGTTTTGAAATAAGCCAACTGGAAGGCCAAGGCTGAGTAAGCATAGGCGTGAGATCGGTTAAACCCATAACCTGCAAACTTCTCCATGACATCAAAGACCTGCTCTGCCTTTTCCGCAGTATGACCTGCTTTTAATGCCCCTTGAATAAAGGAAGCTCTCATCTCATGCATGGCAGAGGCATCCTTTTTCCCCATAGCTCGACGCAAAATATCGGCTTTCCCAAGACTAAATCCAGCAAAACGCTGAGCAACCTGCATAACCTGCTCCTGATAGAGCATAATTCCGTAAGTTGGAGCCAAAATATCCTCCAGTACTGGATCCAGAACCGTCACTTCTTCCTGACCATGCTTTCGTGCCACAAAATTATTGATATAATCACTAGCACCTGGTCGATTTAGGGAAGTAGTTGCTACGACATCTTCAAAACAGACTGGTTGCACACGCTTGAGCAAGCGAATAGCACCAGGTTGTTCAAATTGAAAGATACCTTTTGTATTGCCAGAAGCAAATAAAGCTAACGTTTCTTTGTCTTCCAAATCAATTTCTTCTATTTTCAGATGAATACCTTCTGTTTCTGCAAGCAACTCTTGCATTTTCTGGACAAAGGTTAAATTTCGTAGTCCCAGAAAATCCATTTTCAAAAGCCCACTAGCTTCAACTCCATGAGCATCATACTGAGTCAGTGGAATTTCATCACCATGCTTTAGAGGAATGTAGTCAGTCAAATCCTGGTCGCTAATCACAACACCAGCCGCATGGACTGAGGTTTGTCTTGGATAACCCTCAATCTTACAAGCAATGTCAAAGGCTTTTTGGTATTCTAACTTACTATTGATTTGCTGACGAAACTGAAGATTGCCCTCATAGGCCGACTTAAGATTGTCGCGAAAACTGATTTTCTTGGTAATTGCGGATAATTCATACTCTGGAACACCAAAGCGTTTCAAGACATCACGCAGAGCCTGCTTGGCCCCAAAGGTAGAAAAGGTAACGATTTGAGCCGCATGCTTACTACCATATTTATTGCCAACATATCTGATAAAATCTGAACGATAAATATCTGGGATATCAATATCAATATCAGGCATAGTATAGCGTTCACGATTGAGAAAGCGTTCAAAAATGAGATTGTTCTCTACTGGGTCAATCCCTGTGATGTCCAAGGCATAGGAAACCAAGCTCCCAACTGCAGAACCTCGTCCCATTCCCATATAATAGCCATTCGAACGTCCGAAACGCAGCAAATCCCAAACAACCAAGAAATAATCATCAAAGCCCATATCATGAATAACAGCCAATTCTTGGTTTAAACGGTCTTGATATTCTTTACTAGACAATCCCTTCTGAGCAAGCCCCAATTCAGCACGTTCTCTCAACTCTTCTACTGCTGGTCTAGCTGGGTTAAAACGTGGCAGTTTCAGACTAGTATCCAAGTCATAAGAAATACCTGAAATAAGCTTTTCTAAATTGTCCAAGGCTTGCGGAAATCGTTCTTGGAATAGTTTTTCTAAAGAACTTGCCGATATAAAGACATCTTGTCGTGAACGCAAGGGAACTTCTCTGAGCGGTAGATTTTCTCTAATCGCTGTTAATACTTGCAGAACTTCTCTATCCCTGCTTTCAAAGGCATTGACCCGATACAGTGGCAAAATAGGATGATGAAATTCGCTTGCCAGTGTTTCTGGGTAAACACCAATATAATAATCACAGCCTAGTTCTAATGACTCCAATCCATCAAAATAAGGCACAATTACCGCAATATCCTCTAGGTACTGAGATAAAACTGACCAATCTTTCTCCCCCTGCATCTTGGCTGTTGAAAGCTTCATCAACTGCTGATAGCCCACACTAGATAGAGCTAAAAAGCGTAAATTCACTTCCTGATTATCTACAAACACAGTCATTTCAAGCCCTAGCAAAGGATGAATGCCGTATTTTTTTGTAACCTCTAGAAAGTCAAAAGCACCATAAAGATTATCAATATCCATCATAGCCAGATGAGTGTAGCCGAATTCTTTAGCTGCTCTCACATACTTGTCAATCGAAATGACGCTCTCCATAAAACTATAGACTGTTTTTGTATCTAGTTGTGCGATCAATTTACACTTCTCCTCTATCCTTCTCACTATATTATACCATTTTCAAAAAGAGAAAGACAAAAGCAATAACTCCTATCTCTGTTTTATATTTTAAATAAGGCATTTTGGATGAAAAAATAACAAATATATTTTCAATAGAAATGTTTCTGTAAACTATTTTGAACTTTTTATCCCAATAAATGGATATCTCTTTTAAAGAAGTGAGATAAATTCACTCAAAATTCTTGTTAGATATAGTTTAATTTATGAACACTATAGAATATCACATATTATTTCATATAAATTGTATTCATTATTCTTTAATTAATTTCTTTCTCACTTAATAATTCCCTTTCTCCTATTTTTTTGATATAATAACCTTAATTATTATTTTACAAGGAGGTTTTATGCGCTTTAATCAATTCAGCTATTTATCACTTCCAAGAGATACTATTTTATATGAATTAAAAAAGTATGGATTTGATTTTCCATCTGAGTCAACAAATAAAAAGATGTTGGAGTCTTTTCTAAGTCGTTTCTTTTTCACTTATCAAGACACCAACTATCCACTCTCCATCCTAGCAGTTGATAAAGAAACTGACTTACTGGCTTTTTTTCAGTCAGACAAAGAGTTGACTGCAGATATTTTCTATACTGTAGCCTTTCAACTTTTAGGCTTTTCTTATTTTGTTGACTTCGAAGACAGTGAAGTTTTTCGTAAAGAAACTGGATTTCCCATTATATATGGTGACTTGATTGAAAATCTCTATCAGTTACTCAATACTCGCACCAAAAAGGGAAATACTCTTATCGACCAACTTGTTAGCGATGGTCTTATTCCAGAGGATAATGACTACCACTACTTTAACGGCAAGAGTTTAGCAACTTTTTCCAGCCATGATGTTATTCGAGAAGTGGTCTACGTTGAGTCTCGTGTCGATACTGACCGAAAAGGTCTACCAGACCTAGTCAAGGTCAGCATTATTCGCCCTCGTTTTGATGGACAAATCCCTGCTATCATGACAGCCAGTCCTTATCACCAAGGAACCAATGACAAGGCGAGCGACAAGGCTCTCTACAAGATGGAGGGCGAGCTTGAGGTCAAACCTGCTCACAAGATTGAGCTAGAAGAACCTCAACTAAATCTCGTCCAACCTCAAGGCCAAGCTGAGCTTGTGTCAGAAGCTGAGGAAAAGCTAAGTCACATCAACTCCAGCTATACACTCAACGACTACTTCCTTCCACGAGGTTTTGCTAATCTCTATGTTTCAGGTGTTGGTACCAAAGACTCTACTGGTTTCATGACTAATGGCGACTACCAGCAAATCGAGGCTTATAAAAATGTCATTGATTGGCTTAATGGCCGTTGTCGTGCCTTTACCGACCACACGCGCCAGCGTCAAGTCAAGGCTGACTGGTCAAATGGAAAAGTTGCCACAACTGGACTTTCCTATCTAGGTACCATGTCAAACGGCCTTGCCACTACAGGCGTCGATGGTTTAGAGGTTATCATTGCCGAGGCAGGAATTTCATCATGGTACAACTACTATCGTGAAAACGGTCTGGTGACCAGCCCAGGTGGCTATCCAGGTGAAGACTTTGACTCCCTTGCTGAGTTAACCTATTCTCGTAATCTCGTGGCTGGCGACTATATCCGTAGCAATGAAGCTCACCAAAGTGACTTAGAAAAAGTAAAAGAGCAGTTAGATCGCAAATCTGGTGACTACAATCAATTTTGGAATGACCGCAACTATCTGCTCAATGCCCATAAGGTAAAAGCAGAGGTTGTCTTTACCCACGGTTCTCAGGATTGGAATGTCAAACCACTTCATGTTTACCAGATGTTCCATGCGCTTCCTGCTCATATAAACAAGCATCTCTTTTTCCATAATGGCGCACATGTTTACATGAACAACTGGCAGTCCATTGACTTCCGTGAGTCCATGAATGCCTTATTGACTAAGAAATTATTGGAACAAGATACAGATTTCCAACTTCCTACTGTTATCTGGCAGGACAATACTGCTCCTCAGACTTGGTTATCACTTGATACCTTCTGTGGGCAAGAAAACTTTGAAGCCTTCTCACTGGGTCAAGAAGAGCAAGTCATTCAAAACCAATACTCAGATAAAGATTTTGAACGCTATGGCAAAACCCACCAGACCTTCAATACAGAGCTTTATCAAGGGAAAGTCAATCAGATTACCCTTGACCTTCCTGTGACTAAGGATCTTCACTTGAACGGTCGCGCTCAACTCAATATTCGTATCAAATCCAGCACAAACAAGGGGCTTTTATCTGCTCAACTACTGGAACTTGGTCAAAAGAAATACCTACAACCTTATCCAGCTATTTTAAGTGCTAAAACCATTGACAACGGTCGCTACCACATGTTGGAAAATCTCTGTGAATTGCCATTTCGTGTAAATGAACAACGAGTCGTGACAAAAGGCTACCTCAATTTACAGAATAGAAATGATTTACTGTTAGTCGAGGATATTACTGCAGATGAATGGATGGATGTGCAATTTGAACTGCAACCAACTATTTACAAGCTAAAAGAAGGAGATACTCTTCGTTTAGTCCTTTATACTACTGACTTTGAAATCACTATACGTGACAATACCGACTACCACTTGACTGTTGATCTTGAACAGTCTACTCTTATCTTACCTTGTCAAAAGGTATAATGTAACAGACAATCAGTATGGAAAAATTTCCACTTGAATAGTCTAACGAAACATAAACTTGGTATCAAATCCACTCTCAAAGAAGGACTTATGATAAGCCCATAACTGGAGTTTGGACAAAAGATACTAACACCCCTGACCAACATGTGTAACCCTCTATCATACACGCTACCACACCACATGTTGGACAATCTCTGTGAATTTCCATTTAGCGTGAATTCACAAAAAGCCGTGACAAAATGCTACCATAATTAAATGATTCACTGTCAGTAAAGAACAGCAATGTAGATGAAGGGATAGATATCCAATTCAACTGCACCCAACTAGTGACAAGTTAAAAGAGAGATGCTCTCCATCTAGTTCTTTAGGCTACTGACATTGAAATCATCATACGTGACAATACCGCTTACCACTCGACTGACAATTTCGATCAGTCCACGCTTTATGTACTTTGTACAAGGAGTTAAATTATTATGAACAAATCTGAACACCGACACCAACTCATACGCGCTCTTGTTGCAAAAAACAAGATTCATACACAGGCTGAGTTGCAAGCCCTTCTTGCTGATAACGATATTCAAGTTACTCAGGCAACTCTCTCACGCGACATAAAAAATATGAACCTATCAAAAGTACGTGAAGAAGACAACTCTTACTACGTGCTCAATACAGGTTCTATCTCAAAATGGGAGAAACGTCTCGAAATCTATATGGAAGATGCTCTTGTACTGATGCGTCCTGTTCAACATCAAGTACTTTTGAAAACTCTTCCTGGTTTGGCTCAATCATTTGGTTCTATTATTGATGCTTTGAGTTTCCCTGACGCTATCGCTACCCTCTGTGGCGATGATGTCTGTCTCGTTATCTGCGAAGATGCAGAAGCTGCTCAAAAATGCTTTGAAGATCTGAAACAGTTCGCCCCACCATTTTTCTTTGGTGAATAGCAAAATTCCGTGTCTGATTAGACACGGAATTTTTTTTATCTTCTTTACTAATACTCTTCGAAAAGCGGCTCTATAATATTTGTAGTGGGTAAATCCCCTATAGATATTATGGAGCCTATTTTGTTGTAGAAAAAAAGTCCCATAAG
>CAJNBY010000021.1 GCA_905221125.1 bacterium
CTTATGGGACTTTTTTTCTACAACAAAATAGGCTCCATAATATCTATAGGGGATTTACCCACTACAAATATTATAGAGCCTGATTTATCAGCTTTTTGGTCATTCTGGCTAGGAGAGGGAGATAGACTGAACAGCGAGATCAGACTCTTAGAGAGTAAATAATGATTATACTTTCATATTTCGGAGAAAATATGGTATAATAGAGAGTAAAAACTTTGAAAGAAAGAAAAAGATGAATTTAAAAGATTATATTGCAACAATTGAAAATTATCCTAAGGAAGGCATCACCTTCCGTGATATCAGTCCTTTGATGGCTGATGGAAATGCTTATAGCTACGCTGTTCGTGAAATTGTTCAGTATGCTACTGACAAGAAAATCGACATGATCGTAGGTCCTGAGGCTCGTGGATTTATCGTGGGTTGTCCAGTTGCTTTTGAGTTGGGAATTGGTTTTGCCCCTGTTCGCAAGCCAGGAAAATTGCCACGCGAAGTCATTTCTGCTGACTATGAAAAAGAGTACGGTGTTGATACCTTGACTATGCACGCGGATGCCATCAAGCCAGGTCAACGTGTTCTTATCGTAGACGACCTCTTGGCGACAGGTGGAACTGTTAAGGCAACCATCGAGATGATTGAAAAACTTGGTGGTGTTGTGGCAGGTTGTGCTTTCCTTGTTGAATTGGATGAATTGAACGGCCGTGAAAAAATCGGTGACTACGATTACAAAGTTCTCATGCATTATTAATGAAAAACAGTCCTTAGGGCTGTTTTCTCTACATTAGGATATAAAAATAGACTATAGCTAGTTAGAGAAAAACTATAATTGAAAACTATATCTTCTTACAGTATAATAAAAGGAACAAGTGTTTGAATTTTAGCTTCAAACGCATGCAATTATTCCTGAAAGAGTACAGTTAGGAGAGGGTTATGCCGATTCGAATTGATAAAAAATTGCCAGCCGTTGAGATTTTACGGACAGAGAACATCTTTGTTATGGATGATCAACGTGCTGCCCACCAAGATATTCGTCCCTTGAAGATTTTGATTTTAAATCTCATGCCAAAAAAAATGGTGACAGAGACCCAGTTGTTGCGCCATTTAGCTAATACACCCCTACAACTGGATATTGATTTCCTCTATATGGAGAGCCATCGTTCTAAGACAACTCGTTCAGAACACATGGAGACCTTCTACAAAACTTTTCCAGAAGTTAAGGACGAGTATTTTGATGGGATGATTATCACGGGTGCTCCAGTTGAGCATTTACCATTTGAGGAAGTGGACTATTGGGAGGAATTCAGTCAGGTTATCGAGTGGTCTAAGACACATGTCTATTCGACCCTTCATATCTGTTGGGGGGCTCAGGCGGGACTTTATCTGCGTTATGGGGTTGAAAAATACCAGATGGATAGTAAGTTATCAGGTATTTATCCTCAGGATACCTTAAAAGAAGGGCACCTTCTCTTTAGAGGCTTTGATGATAGCTATGTATCCCCTCATTCACGGCACACGGAGATTTCCAAGGATGAGATCTTAAATAAAACCAATCTAGAGATTTTATCGGAAGGCCCTCAGGTTGGAGTTTCGATTTTGGCCAGTCGTGATTTACGAGAAATTTATAGTTTTGGGCATTTGGAGTATGACCGTGATACCTTGGCAAAAGAGTATTTTAGGGATCGTGATGCAGGTTTGGATCCTCATATTCCAGAAAATTACTTTAAGGATGATGATATTAATCAGGTACCTTGTCTTTGTTGGTCTTCATCTGCAGCCCTCTTTTTCAGCAACTGGGTGAACTATGCGGTCTATCAGGAAACACCTTTTGACTGGAGAAAAATAGAAGATGATGCATCTGCATATGGGTATTTATAAGAGGTATTATGACATATTTAGACGCTTTTAAATCAGGGAACTTGGTTTTACCGAGTGCCCTGCTCTTGCATTTTAAGGAACTCTTTCCTTCTAGTGACGATTTTCTGGTCTGGCAATTTTTCTATTTGCAAAATACGACAGGCTTAGAAGAAATGTCCCCAAGCCAGATTGCTGAAAGGATTGGCAAGGAAATTTCAGATGTCAATCAAGCTATTTCCAATCTGACGGAGAGAGGGCTCCTTCAGTATCGAACGATCGAATTGAATGGCGAAATCGAATTGCTTTTTGATACCAGTTTAGCCTTGGAACGTTTGGATGACTTGCTTGGAGCTACTACTTCGAGTTCAGACCAGTTGACGCCTCAAAATCAGCTTAAGGATTTGGTAGAAACCTTCCAGCAGGAGTTGGGTCGCTTGTTGACGCCTTTTGAGATTGAGGATTTGACCAAGACTCTAAAAGAGGATGGGACCAGTGCTGACTTGATTAAGGAAGCACTCCGTGAAGCTGTTTTAAATGGAAAAGCAAACTGGAAGTACATTCAGGCGATTTTGAGAAATTGGCGCCATGAAGGTATCAAAAGTGTGGCTCAAATTGAGGCTAAGCGGGCAGAAAGAGAAGCAAGCAATCCTCAGTTGACACAGGTATCTGCAGATTTTAGAAATGCCATGGATCTTTGGAAGGATTAATCCATACAGCAGGCTTGAAATCCGAGTAAGATTTGCAAGCTGTGTATAATTGTGATAAAATAAATAGAAAATAAATTGAAAAAAGAGGTATGTGAAATGTCACGTAAACCATTTATCGCTGGTAACTGGAAAATGAACAAAAATCCAGAAGAAGCTAAAGCATTCGTTGAAGCAGTTGCATCAAAACTTCCTTCATCAGATCTTGTTGAAGCAGGGATCGCTGCTCCAGCTCTTGATTTGACAGCTGTTCTTGCTGCTGCAAAAGGTTCAAACCTTAAAGTTGCTGCTCAAAACTGCTACTTTGAAAATGCAGGTGCTTTCACTGGTGAAACTAGCCCACAAGTTTTGAAAGAAATCGGTACTGACTACGTTGTTATCGGTCACTCAGAACGCCGTGACTACTTCCATGAAACTGACGAAGATATCAACAAAAAAGCTAAAGCAATCTTTGCAAATGGTATGCTTCCAATCATCTGTTGTGGTGAATCACTTGAAACTTACGAAGCTGGTAAAGCTGCTGAGTTTGTAGGTGCTCAAGTATCTGCTGCATTGGCTGGATTGACAGCTGAACAAGTTGCTACATCAGTTATCGCTTACGAGCCAATCTGGGCTATCGGTACTGGTAAATCAGCTTCACAAGACGACGCACAAAAAATGTGTAAAGTTGTTCGTGACGTTGTAGCTGCTGACTTCGGTCAAGAAGTTGCGGACAAAGTTCGTGTTCAATACGGTGGTTCTGTTAAACCTGAGAACGTTGCTTCATACATGGCTTGCCCAGACGTTGACGGTGCCCTTGTAGGTGGTGCGTCACTTGAAGCAGAAAGCTTCTTGGCTTTGCTTGACTTTGTAAAATAATCAGTAGCAAAAGCTAGGTGGAACAGCATTCAGATGTCTGTTCCATTTTTTATAGGAGAGGAAAGATTGAAAACAAAGATTGGAAAAATTGGATTAGCAAGTATCTGTTTACTAGGCTTGGCAACTAGCCAGGTTGCTGCAAATGAAACTGAAGTAGCAAAAACTTCGCAGGATACAAGGACAGTTTCAAGTAGTTCAGAGCAAAATCAGTCTTCTAATAAAACTCAAACGAGTGCAGGTGTAAAGACCACTGCTTCTGCCCACTGGGAGGGGGATTATTATGTAAAGGCTGATGGTTCCAAAGCAAAGAGTGAGTGGATTTTTGATAACTACTATAAGGCTTGGTTTTATATTAAGTCAGACGGTCGTTATGCTCAAAATGAGTGGCAGGGCAATTACTACCTAAAATCAGGTGGTTATATGGCTCAAAACGAGTGGGTCTATGACAATAATTACAAGAGTTGGTTTTACCTGAAGTCCGACGGTTCTTATGCTAACCAGGAATGGCATTCTGTTGGAGGTAAATGGTACTATTTTAAGAAATGGGGCTATTTAGCTAAAAGTCAATGGCAGGGAAGTTATTTCCTAAATGGTCAAGGTGCCATGATGCAAAATGAATGGCTCTATGATCCAGCCTATTCGTCTTACTTCTATCTCAAGTCTGATGGCTCTTATGCTAATCAAGAGTGGCAAAAGGTAGACGGAAAGTGGTATTATTTCAAGAAGTGGGGTTACATGGCTAAAGATGAGTGGCAGGGTAACTACTATTTGACAGGAAGTGGTGCTATGGCTACTGGTGAATTAGTCATGAATGATGCTCGCTATATTTTTTCTGACTCAGGTGAGTTAAAAGAAAAGAAAGACTTGAATGTTGGCTGGGTTCACCGAAATGGCAGACGTTATTTCTTTAACCATCGTGAAGAACAAGTTGGGACTGATCAAGTTAAAAAGGTTATCGATGTCAGTGAGCACAATGGCCGTATCAGTGACTGGAAAAAAGTCATCGATGATAATGGAGTAGATGGAGTTATTGTTCGTTTGGGCTATAGTGGAACTGAGGACAAGGAATTGGCTCATAATATCAAGGAGTTAAACCGTCTTGGAATTCCTTACGGTGTTTACCTCTATACTTATGCTGAAAATGAGACCGATGCTGAGAATGATGCTAATCAGACCATTGAACTCTTAAAAAAATACAAGATGAACTTGTCTTACCCTATCTACTACGATGTTGAGAACTGGGAATATGGCAATAAGACCAAGAGAGCTCCAAGTGATACTGGAACCTGGGTCAAGATCATCAACAAGTATATGGCAACAATGAAACAGGCTGGGTATCAAAATGTGAATGTTTATAGCTACCGTCAACTTTTGCAAACTCGTTTGAATCATCCTGATATTTTGCAACACGTTAACTGGGTAGCAGCCTATACGGATGCACTTGATTGGACAAATCCTCACTATTCAGGTGAAAAAGGATGGCAATATACTTCATCTGAATACCTAAAAGGAATTCGTGGACGTGTTGATGTCAGCGTTTGGTATTAAGATATAAAGTTGAGAAAGGAGTGTGCAAGAAAGTTGCATCCTCTTTTTCTTTATTTTGTCGTAGTTACGAGAGGTGGAAGGGGACTGTGTTTTATTCTAAAAAATTCTTATACTCTTTGAAAACTTCTTCAAACCACATCAGTTCTATCTGCAATCTCAAAACAGTGTTTTGAGCAACTTGCGGCTAGCTTCCTAGTTTGCTCTTTGATTTTCATTGAGTATTAAATTATCAGTCTATTGCAACTTTTCTCATGTGAGTCATTTGGCTTGCTATTGGTTTTCCTTAGTAGTATACTAAGGTAGTAATCATTAAGAAGTGGTTACAAATAATAATGAACGAGGTAAAGAAAATGGTAGAATTGAAAAAAGAAGCAGTAAAAGACGTAACATCATTGACAAAAGCAGCGCCAGTAGCATTGGCAAAAACAAAGGAAGTCTTGAACCAAGCTGTTGCTGATTTGTACGTAGCTCACGTGGCTTTGCACCAAGTACACTGGTACATGCGTGGTCGTGGTTTCCTTGTATGGCATCCAAAAATGGATGAGTACATGGAAACTCTTGACGGTCAATTGGATGAAATCAGCGAACGCTTGATTACACTTGGAGGAAGCCCATTCTCTACTTTGACAGAATTCCTTCAAAACAGTGAAATCGAAGAAGAAGCTGGTGAATACCGTAATGTTGAAGAAAGCTTGGAACGTGTCCTTGCTATCTACCGTTACTTGTCAGAACTTTTCCAAAAAGGTTTGGATGTCACTGATGAAGAAGGTGATGATGTAACAAACGGTATCTTCTCAGACGCTAAAACTGAAACTGATAAAACAATCTGGATGCTTGCAGCAGAACTTGGACAAGCACCTGGTTTGTAAGAAATAAGACAACATAGATAAATCTGTAAGAAATTTCTTACAGATTTTTTCTATCTTGTAAGCTATCCCAAACCAGTCTTTTTTTTAGTTTTTTGATAAAATAGTACTATCAGTGAAAAGGATGGAAGCATGACTAAGAAAATCGTAGCTATTTGGGCCCAGGATGAAGAGGGTGTGATTGGTAAGGACAATCGTCTGCCTTGGCATTTACCAGCAGAATTGCAACACTTCAAAGAAACAACTCTGAATCATGCTATCTTGATGGGGCGTGTGACCTTTGATGGAATGGGGCGTCGCTTGCTTCCCAAACGGGAGACCTTGATTTTGACTCGTAACCCAGAAGAAAAGATAGACGGGGTTGCTACTTTTTATGATGTTCAGTCTGTCTTGGACTGGTATCAGGCTCAAGATAAGAATCTTTATATTTTAGGTGGAAAGCAAATTTTTCAAGCTTTTGAACCCTACCTTGACGAAGTGATTGTGACTCACATTCATGCTCGGGTGGAAGGAGATACCTATTTCCCTGAAGAATTTGACTTGTCTCTTTTTGAGACAGTTTCAAGCAAATTCTATAGCAAAGATGAGAAAAATCCTTATGATTTTACCATCCAATACCGCAAGAGAAAGGAAGTCTAATGGAACGTAGTATATTTGGTTTTTTCACAGCCATGCTGTGTTTGGTCTGCTTGCTTGCAGGGGCACAGGCTTTTCGTAAAAAGCGCTATGGACTTTCTGTCCTGCTCTGGTTAAATGCCTTTACCAATTTGGTCAATAGTATCCATGCTTTTTACATGACCTTATTTTAGATAGAATGACAGTATAGAATAGAACGGAAGGAAATCATGCCTACAAATAGGAATAATGATATGATGGTTTATTGCTCATTTTGTGGCAAAAGCCAAGAAGAAGTACAAAAAATAATCGCAGGTAACAACGCCTTTATCTGTAATGAATGTGTGGAGTTGGCCCAGGAAATCATTCGAGAGGAGTTGGCTGAGGAAGTCTTGGCAGACTTGTCTGAGGTACCAAAACCAATCGAACTCCTCCACATCTTGAATCACTATGTAATCGGTCAAGATCGTGCCAAGCGTGCCTTGGCAGTGGCGGTTTACAATCACTACAAACGTATCAATTTCCACGATACGCGTGAAGAGTCAGAAGATGTGGATTTGCAGAAGTCAAATATCTTGATGATTGGCCCAACTGGTTCTGGGAAAACTTTCTTGGCCCAGACCTTGGCTAAGAGCTTGAACGTGCCTTTTGCGATTGCGGATGCAACAGCTCTGACTGAGGCTGGTTATGTGGGTGAGGACGTAGAAAATATCCTCCTCAAATTATTGCAGGCTGCTGACTTTAACATTGAACGTGCAGAGCGTGGCATTATCTATGTGGATGAAATTGACAAGATTGCCAAGAAGAGTGAGAATGTATCGATTACACGTGACGTTTCTGGTGAAGGCGTGCAACAAGCCCTTCTCAAGATTATCGAGGGGACTGTTGCCAGCGTACCGCCTCAAGGTGGACGTAAACATCCACAACAAGAGATGATTCAAGTGGATACTAAAAACATTCTCTTCATCGTAGGTGGTGCTTTTGATGGCATCGAAGAAATCGTTAAACAACGTCTGGGAGAAAAAGTCATCGGCTTTGGTCAAAACAACAAGGCGATTGACGAAAATAGCTCCTACATGCAAGAAATCATCGCAGAAGATATTCAAAAATTCGGGATTATTCCTGAGTTGATTGGACGCTTGCCAGTCTTTGCAGCTCTTGAGCAATTGACGGTCGATGATTTGGTTCGTATCTTGAAAGAACCAAGAAATGCCTTAGTCAAACAATACCAAACCTTGCTTTCTTATGATGATGTCGAGTTGGAATTTGACGACGAAGCCCTTCAAGAAATCGCCAATAAGGCTATCGAACGTAAGACAGGGGCGCGTGGTCTTCGTTCTATCATCGAAGAAACCATGCTAGACGTCATGTTTGAAGTACCGAGTCAGGAAAATGTGAAATTGGTCCGCATCACAAAAGAAGCTGTCGATGGAACGGATAAACCGATCCTAGAAACAGCCTAGAGGTGACTATGGAACTGAATACACACAATGCTGAAATCTTGCTCAGTGCAGCAAATAAATCCCACTATCCGCAGGATGAACTGCCGGAGATTGCCCTAGCAGGGCGTTCCAATGTTGGCAAGTCTAGCTTTATCAATACCATGCTGAACCGCAAGAATCTAGCTCGTACATCAGGGAAACCTGGTAAAACTCAGCTTCTCAACTTCTTTAATATTGATGACAAGGTGCGTTTTGTGGATGTTCCGGGTTATGGTTATGCCCGTGTTTCTAAAAAGGAGCGTGAAAAGTGGGGTCGCATGATTGAGGAGTATCTGACAACTCGAGAAAATCTCCGTGCGGTAGTCAGTTTGGTGGATCTCCGCCACGACCCGTCAGCAGATGATGTGCAGATGTACGAATTTCTCAAGTATTACGAGATTCCGGTTATCATCGTTGCGACCAAGGCGGACAAGATTCCTCGTGGTAAATGGAATAAGCACGAATCAGCGATCAAAAAGAAATTAAACTTTGACCCAAGTGACGACTTTATCCTCTTTTCATCTGTCAGCAAGGCAGGGATGGATGAGGCTTGGGATGCAATCTTAGAAAAATTATGAGGTAAAGAAAATGGCAAAAACAATTCATACAGATAAGGCCCCAAAGGCTATCGGACCATATGTTCAAGGAAAAATCGTTGGCAACCTCTTGTTTGCTAGTGGTCAAGTTCCCCTCTCTCCTGAAACTGGGGAAATCGTTGGAGAGACTATCCAAGAACAGACAGAACAAGTCTTGAAAAATATTGGTGCTATTTTGGCAGAAGCAGGAACAGACTTTGACCATGTTGTCAAAACAACTTGCTTCTTGAGCGATATGAACGACTTTGTTCCTTTTAACGAGGTTTACCAAACGGCCTTTAAAGAGGAATTTCCAGCTCGTTCAGCTGTAGAGGTAGCTCGTCTTCCTCGTGATGTAAAAGTCGAAATCGAAGTCATCGCAGAGATTGGATAAGCTAGTTGAAGTTTGGTTCGGCCAAACTTCTTTTGATATAAGGAGAAAAAGATGACAAAGAAACAACTTCACTTGGTGATTGTGACAGGGATGAGTGGTGCTGGGAAAACCGTGGCCATTCAGTCCTTCGAGGATCTAGGTTATTTTACTATTGATAATATGCCACCGGCTCTCTTGCCTAAATTTTTGCAGTTGGTTGAAACCAAAGATGATGACCATAAGTTGGCCTTGGTGGTGGATATGCGTAGCCGTTCTTTCTTCTCAGAGATTCAAACTGTTTTGGATGGGTTGGAAAATAAGGAAGAACTGGACTTTAAAATCCTCTTCTTGGACGCAGCTGATAAGGAATTGGTCGCTCGTTATAAGGAAACCAGACGGAGTCACCCTCTAGCTGCAGACGGACGGATTTTAGATGGAATCAAGCTGGAGCGTGAACTTTTGGCGCCTTTGAAAAATATGAGCCAAAATGTGGTGGATACAACTGAACTCACTCCTCGTGAACTGCGTAAAACCATTGCAGAGCAATTTTCGGATCAGGAACAAGCCCAATCTTTCCGTATAGAGGTCATGTCTTTCGGCTTTAAATATGGAATCCCAATTGATGCAGATTTAGTCTTTGATGTGCGCTTTTTGCCAAATCCATATTACCTTCCAGAACTGAGAAACCAAACGGGTGTAGATGAACCTGTTTATGACTATGTCATGAACCATCCTGAGTCAGAAGACTTTTATCAACATTTATTGGCCTTGATTGAGCCAATTTTGCCAAGTTACCAAAAGGAAGGTAAGTCAGTTTTGACCATTGCCATGGGCTGTACGGGTGGACAACACCGTAGTGTGGCCTTTGCTAAACGCTTGGCGCAAGATTTATCCAAGAATTGGCCTGTCAATGAAGGACATCGCGATAAAGACCGAAGAAAGGAAACGGTAAACCGTTCATGAGAAAACCAAAGATAACGGTGATTGGTGGAGGAACTGGGATCCC
This sequence comes from bacterium, assembly GCA_905221125.1. Classification (GTDB taxonomy): domain Bacteria; phylum Bacillota; class Bacilli; order Lactobacillales; family Streptococcaceae; genus Streptococcus. The sequence continues at coordinate 9,878 of CAJNBY010000021.1, forward strand.
CGTCATTCTTAAAAGTCTGCGGGAAAAAGATGTGGAAATCGCAGCTATCGTAACGGTGGCAGATGATGGTGGTTCTTCAGGTGAACTCCGAAAAAATATGCAGCAATTGACACCGCCAGGCGATCTCCGCAATGTCCTTGTGGCCATGTCGGATATGCCTAAGTTTTATGAAAAAGTCTTTCAGTATCGCTTTTCTGAGGATGCTGGAGCCTTTGCTGGTCATCCGCTGGGAAATCTCATTATTGCAGGCCTGTCAGAAATGCAGGGTTCGACCTATAATGCCATGCAATTGCTGAGCAAATTTTTCCACACAACTGGGAAGATTTATCCTTCAAGTGACCATCCTTTGACTCTTCATGCAGTCTTTCAGGATGGGACAGAAGTGGCTGGAGAGAGCCATATTGCAGACCATCCAGGCATGATTGACCATGTCTATGTGACCAATACCCTCAACGATGATACACCTCTGGCCAGTCGTCGAGTGGTGCAGACCATTCTTGAAAGTGACATGATTGTCCTCGGACCTGGTTCCCTCTTTACCTCGATTTTACCTAATATCGTGATTAAAGAAATCGGGCAGGCGCTTTTGGAAACCAAGGCAGAAATCGCCTATGTCTGCAATATCATGACACAACGTGGGGAAACGGAACACTTTACAGATAGTGACCACGTGGAAGTCTTGCATCGTCATCTTGGCCGACCTTTTATCGATACTGTCTTGGTGAATATCGAAAAAGTGCCACAGGAATACATGAATTCCAACCGTTTTGATGAATACTTGGTGCAGGTGGACCATGACTTTGCTGGTCTTGGTAAGCAAGTTCCGCGTGTGATTTCATCCAACTTCCTTCGTCTGGAAAATGGAGGAGCCTTCCACGATGGGGATTTGATTGTGGATGAGTTGATGCGGATTATACAGGTGAGAAAATGAGTTTCACAGTAGCAGTAAAAGAAGAAATTCTAGGTCAACACCATCTGAGCCGGCATGAATTATCTGCCATTATCAAGATGTCTGGTAGTATCGGTCTCTCGACTTCGGGCCTGACCTTATCTGTCGTGACAGAAAATGCCAAACTGGCTCGTCATCTCTATGAGTCCTTTCTCCATTTCTACGAAATCAAATCGGAAATCCGACACCACCAACGGAGTAATCTTCGTAAGAATCGGGTTTATACCGTTTTTACGGATGAAAAGGTGCAGGACTTGCTGAGTGATTTGCACTTGGCGGACTCCTTCTTTGGCCTAGAAACAGGTATTGATGAGGCAATTTTATCAGACGAGGAAGCAGGCCGTGCCTATCTCTGTGGAGCTTTCTTGGCAAATGGAAGCATTCGTGACCCTGAGTCAGGCAAGTACCAGTTGGAAATCAGTTCTGTTTATCTGGACCACGCGCAAGGGATTGCCTCTCTTCTCCAGCAATTTTTACTGGATGCCAAGGTGCTTGAGCGCAAGAAGGGGGCTGTGACCTACCTTCAGCGTGCCGAAGATATTATGGACTTCTTGATTGTCATTGGAGCCATGCAGGCGCGTGATGATTTTGAGCGAGTAAAGATTTTGCGAGAAACCCGTAATGACCTCAATCGGGCCAATAATGCCGAGACAGCTAATATCGCTCGGACAGTTTCTGCCAGCATGAAGACCATCAACAATATCAGTAAAATCAAAGATATCATGGGATTAGAGAATTTGCCAGTGGATTTGCAGGAAGTGGCGCAGCTGCGGATTCAGCACCCAGACTACTCTATCCAACAGTTGGCAGATAGCCTCAGCACCCCTCTGACCAAAAGTGGTGTCAACCACAGACTTAGAAAGATAAATAAATTAGCCGATGAACTATAAAGACATAAAACACCTCTTTCTTGACAATTGAACAGAACATGTGAGATAATGAATAAGAATTGAGAAGTTCTAGCATTTTAGTGCTAAAACAGAAATCCCCTCGGTACTGCAATACCAAGGGGATTTTTTCTGGGTTAGATAGCACTAACCAGGAAAGTTACTTGTCGAAGTGATCGTCTAACCAACGAGTCACCAGCCATGAGATGATACTCTCGATGACTACGACAAGTACTATTTTGAGAAGTTCTAGCATCTGTAATACCTCCTTTTCCAAGGCGTATCGTTAGTGCCATCGTTATTATATCACATGTTGCATCAATTTGAGATGAACTATAAAACCACGAATCCTATGTGACTCGTGGTTCTTTTTTATAAACTGGTTGAGTGTTTTGGTTGTACTTTTTGCTCAGGATCAATGTAGTTGATGGCATTGTTGACAGCGGTTGGTGCTTCTCCCAGTCCTGTTGCAATCAAGTCAATTTTTCCATCATAGTAGCAGCAGTCACCGATAGCATAGATACCTGCTTGGCTAGATTCTTGCTTGCTGTTGACAATAATCTTGTGGCGGTTGAGGTCCAGACCCCAGTTTTTGAGGTTACCGACAGAAGATTTGAAACCATAGTTGACAAAGAGGTGGTCTAGGTCAATCGTCTCGGTTTCATCAGATTTGACTTTTGTGATTTCAAGTTTATCGAGCGTTTTTCCATCTCCAAGGAGTTGGCTAGGGACGAATGGTGTTTTGATGGTCACTGATGATTCTTGCAAGGCTTGCACACTGTGCTCCAAGGCACGAAAATTATCTCTGCGGTGAACAAGGGTAGTTGGTGCAATTTTTTCAAAAGCCAAAGCCCAATCCACAGCCGAGTCTCCTCCGCCAAGAATCGTCACTTTCTTACCAGCGTATTGCTGAATGTTGGAAACGTGGTAGTGGATGTTTTCATAGCCCTCAACGCCTTCTAGTTCCAGCGGACGTGGCTTGAAGGCACCACCACCCATGGCAATGATAACTGTTTTAGACAGGTGATTACCTTTAGAAGTTGTAATGGCAAAGCCTTGATCTTGTTTTTCAATTTCAAGAACGGTTTCATTGAGATGAATAGGGGTATCAAAGCCGTTTAATTGCTCGATTAGACGGTTAGTCAACTCTTCTCCAGTCAGGTTTGGGAAGCCTGGGACGTCTAAGATTTCCTTTTCAGGATAGAGAATAGCAGGCTGTCCACCTAATTGTGGAAGGGAGTCGATGATTTGGACCTTGGCTTGGCGTAGGTGGGCATAAAAGGCTGCAAAAAGCCCGACTGGACCACCACCTACAATGGTAATATCATAGAGTTGAGACATGGTTTCTCCTTTGTTTTTTCTAGTCAGTTTATTTTATCATATTTTTTCTTTAATTTAAAATGAAGTAGGATAGGGAAAAAAATGTCAGAAAAATGGTATAATAGAAAGGAACGTGTTTGGACAGAGAGGAGACAGCAGATGAACTTTCAACAATTATCCAACCTGCAATATTGGACTAGCTTGTTTTCTAGTCCTTGGAGTATTGCCATCAATCTGTTTGATATTTTAATTGTGACCTATATTTTATATCGTTTTACAAAAGCGATAGCTGGTACCAAGATTATGATTTTGGTGCGGGGGGTCTTGATCTTTGTATTAGCCCAGGTTGTGGCCAATATCCTTGGTTTAACAACGATTTCTTGGTTGATTAACCAGATTATCACTTATGGGGTTATTGCTGCGGTTGTTATCTTCTCTCCAGAGATTCGAACTGGTTTGGAACGCTTGGGAAGGGCGACAGATTTCTTTTCTACTACTCAAATTAGTGCAGAAGAGAAAATGATTCGTGCCTTTGTCAAGTCAGTTGAATATATGAGTCCTCGTAAGATTGGTGCTCTGGTTGCCATTCAACGAGTTCGGACCTTACAAGAATACATCGCGACAGGAATTCCCTTGGATGCCAAAATTTCAGCAGAACTCCTCATCAATATTTTTATTCCCAACACTCCTCTACATGATGGTGCTGTGATTATCAGAGAAAATCGGATTGCAGTCACCTCTGCCTATCTGCCCTTGACAGAAAGTACAGGAATTTCCAAGGAATTTGGGACCAGACACCGGGCGGCTATTGGTTTATCAGAAGTATCCGATGCCTTGACCTTCATCGTCTCAGAGGAAACAGGTGGCATTTCTATTACCTATAATGGGGTCTTCAAGCATGATTTGACTCTTGAAGAATTTGAAGCAGAACTACGAGCAATTCTTTTACCAGTCGTTGAGGAAAAAGTCAGTTTCAAGGACCGTTTGCTAGGAGGTTGGAAATATGAGAAAAAATAGTCTATATATCATTTCATCTCTCTTTTTTGCTTGTGTCTTATTCATCTATGCAACGTCAACCAACTTTCAAAACAACAATACGGTAAGGCAGGTCAAATCAGAAACCTACACTAATACGATAGCAAATGTTCCTATCGATATTCACTATGATGATGACCAGTATTTCATTAGCGGATTTGCATCAGAAGTTTCAGTTGTGTTGACAGGTGCTAATCGTGTGACCTTGGCAAGCGAAATGCAGGAAAGCACTCGTAAGTTTAAGGTGACAGCGGATTTGACAGATGCTAGTGTTGGAACGATTGAAGTTCCCTTGAACATTGAAAATCTTCCTAGTGGATTGACCGCTGTGGCAACGCCTCAAAAGATTACAGTGAAAGTTGGGAAGAAGGTTAAGCGAGATGGGATGATTGTTGTGCCACAAGTTGACCAAAGCCAGATTGATCCCAAGCTACAACTTGATAGTGTAACCGTATCAAATGAACGCGTTTCGGTCACAACTGACCAGGAAACATTGGCTAAGATTGACAAAGTTATTGCGCTTTTACCAACTAGCGAACGGATTACAGGTAATTACAGTGGTTCAGTACCTTTGCAGGCAATCGACCGCAATGGGGTTGTCTTACCAGTAGTGATCACTCCGTTTGATACAACAATGAAGGTGACTACAAAACCTGTATCACCAAGTTCAAGCACAAGCAATTCGTCGGAGACATCTTCGTCAACGAAAGCAACTAGTTCAAAAACGAATTAAAAATAGAAAAAGGATTTTATAAAAATGGGTAAATATTTTGGGACTGATGGAGTCCGTGGAGAAGCTAACGTAGAACTAACGCCAGAATTGGCCTTTAAGCTAGGACGTTTTGGAGGTTATGTTCTTAGTCAACATGAAACGGAAGCGCCGAAAGTCTTTGTAGGACGTGATACACGTATTTCAGGAGAAATGCTAGAATCTGCCTTGGTGGCAGGTCTCCTTTCAGTTGGTATTCACGTATATAAACTAGGCGTTCTGGCAACACCAGCAGTAGCTTACTTGGTTAAAACTGAAGGTGCAAGTGCCGGTGTCATGATTTCTGCTAGCCACAATCCAGCCCTTGATAACGGGATTAAGTTCTTTGGTGGGGATGGCTTCAAACTAGACGACGAAAAAGAAGCAGAAATTGAAGCCTTGCTAGATGCTGCGGAAGATACTCTTCCTCGTCCAAGTGCAGAAGGCTTGGGAACCTTGGTAGATTATCCAGAAGGTTTGCGTAAGTATGAAGGCTACCTTGTTTCAACTGGAACTCCTCTTGAAGGAATGAAAGTTGCCTTGGACACAGCAAATGGTGCAGCGTCTACAAGTGCCCGTCAAATCTTTGCAGATCTTGGTACTCAATTGACGGTTATCGGGGAAACACCAGACGGTCTTAACATCAACCTTAATGTTGGTTCTACGCACCCAGAAGCCCTTCAAGAAGTAGTCAAAGAAAGCGGGTCAGCGATTGGTTTGGCCTTTGACGGAGATAGTGACCGTTTGATTGCTGTTGATGAAAATGGTGACATCGTTGATGGTGACAAGATTATGTACATTATCGGGAAATACCTTTCTGAAAAAGGACAATTGGCCCAAAATACAATCGTGACAACTGTTATGTCTAACCTTGGCTTCCACAAGGCCTTGGACCGTGAAGGCATTAACAAGGTAGTCACTGCAGTTGGCGACCGCTATGTTGTTGAAGAAATGAGAAAATCAGGCTACAATCTCGGCGGAGAACAGTCTGGTCACGTGATTTTGATGGATTACAATACCACAGGTGACGGTCAATTATCTGCAGTCCAATTGACGAAAATCATGAAGGAAACTGGTAAGAGCTTGTCAGAGTTGGCCGCAGAAGTAACCATCTATCCACAAAAATTAGTCAATATCCGAGTGGAAAATGCCATGAAGGAAAAGGCCATGGAAGTGCCAGCTATCAAGGCAATTATCGAGAAGATGGAAGCTGAAATGGCAGGGAATGGTCGTATCCTTGTACGCCCAAGTGGAACAGAGCCCCTCTTGCGTGTCATGGCAGAAGCGCCTACAACAGAAGAAGTGGACTACTATGTTGATACCATCGCAGACGTAGTTCGAGCTGAAATCGGGATTGACTAAATCCTAGAAAACTAGATGAAAATAAAAAATTATGGTACAATAGCTTATAATATTGTAGCCGAGGGAGAAAGACATGAATCTTAAACGTGAACAAGAATTTGTTAGTCAGTATCATTTTGATGCGCGTAATTTTGAATGGGAAAATGAAAATGGAGCTCCTGAAACCAAGGTGGATGTGAACTTCCAATTGCTCCAACATGACCAAGAAAATCAAGTGACTTCCTTGATTGTCATCTTGACCTTTATGATTGTATTTGATAAGTTTGTTATTAGTGGAACAATCTCACAGGTAAACCATATCGATGGCCGTATTGTCAATGAACCAAGTGAATTGAGCCAAGAAGAAGTGGAAACCTTGGCTCGTCCATGTTTGAACATGCTTAACCGTTTGACTTACGAAGTGACTGAAATTGCATTAGACTTACCAGGAATCAATTTGGAGTTCTAATATGAAACTAGCTGTTATCACAGATTCTTCTGCCTATCTCAGTGCAGAGACCTTGCAAAGAGAAGATTTATTTGTCTTGGATATTCCTGTCAATATTGATGGTCAGGAGTATGTCGAAGGTATCAATCTGACTGCTGAGGAATTTTACCAAAAAATGGCTCAGGCCTCTGAATTGCCTAAGACCAGTCAACCAAGCATTGCCAAGTTAGATGAAATCTTAACTTCGCTCAAAGAACAAGGCTATACCCATGCCTTGGGGCTTTTCCTATCTTCTGGAATTTCAGGTTTTTATCAAAATATTCAGTATATGGTGGATGAGTATGAGGGCTTGACCATTGCCTTTCCAGACACTTTGATTACAAGTGCTCCGCTGGGTATCATGGTTGAAAGTGTCTTTAACTGGCGAGACCAGGGCGATGATTTTGCCATTATTCAGGATAAGCTAGCTATTCAAATCAGCCGTACGTCAGCTTTTATCATGGTTGATGATTTGGACCACTTGGTGAAAGGTGGACGTCTTTCAAATGGGGCTGCGATTTTGGGCAATCTGCTAAGCATTAAGCCAATCCTTTATTTTAACGATCAAGGTGTGATTGAAGTTTACGAAAAAGTTCGTACTGAGAAGAAAGCAACCAAGCGCTTAATTGAAATCATTAAGGAAACAACGGCTTCAGGCCAATATCGGGTCATTGTCATTCACGGGAATGCTCCTGAAAAAGCTGAAGAATTGCGCCAACACTTGCTTGAATCTGGAGTGGGTACGGATATTTCACTTGCTACATTTGGCAGTGTCATTGGGACACACCTCGGATCAGGAAGTATTGCTCTGGGTTATATTCCAGTGATTTAGTTAGCACTTCTAGACTAGTTGAGGAAGGCTTGTATCTTAGAAATTGAACATGGACTAGCTACCTCGTGAAAAAAGATGCCTGTCTTGCCTTTTATGGAAAGTCAGCGCCATTCCCTATTTTTCATGGGCAGCTAAGGTCCTTTGAATCTTGATAATTGAACACGCCTGGAACCCTGTGTGAAAAGGATACTTCTTCCAAGGAGTAGACACTTCTTGATCAGAACTCTTATTTTCACTTTGTGTTCTTACAGGCTTTGTATCTTAGCAATTGAACACGGGCTACCTGCCTCTTGAAAAAAGATGCCTGTCTTGCCTTTCGTGGAAAGTCAGCGCCATTCCCTATTTTTCATAGGCAGCTAAGGTCCTTAGTATCTTAGACAGGAGTAGAGATGAGTATTCGAGTAATTATTGCCGGTTTTAAGGGAAAGATGGGTCAGGCTGCTTGTCAGATGGTCTTGGCTGATCCAGATTTGGACTTGGTAGCAGTTTTGGATCCTTTTGAGTCTGAGTCAGAATGGCAGGGAGTTCCTGTTTTCAAGGATAAGGCTGATTTAGCAGGCTTTGAAGCGGATGTCTGGGTAGATTTCACAACCCCAGCTGTTGCCTACGAAAATACACGCTTTGCCCTCGAAAATGGCTTTGCTCCAGTAGTTGGAACGACTGGCTTTACTAGTGAACAAATTGCAGAGTTAAAAGATTTTTCACGTGCCAAAGATTTGGGTGGCTTGATTGCCCCTAACTTTGCCCTGGGTGCTGTCTTGCTTATGCAATTTGCGACGCAGGCTGCTAAATATTTCCCAAATGTGGAGATTATCGAGCTCCATCATGACAAGAAAAAGGATGCTCCGAGTGGAACAGCTATTAAAACAGCTGAGTTGATGGCAGAAGTTCGTGAATCAATCCAGCAAGGTGCGCCTGATGAGGAAGAATTGATTGCAGGTGCTCGTGGTGCTGACTTTGATGGCATGCGGATTCATTCTGTTCGTTTACCAGGCTTGGTAGCCCATCAGGAAGTCATCTTTGGCAATCAGGGAGAAGGATTGACCCTCCGTCATGACTCCTATGATCGCAGCTCCTTCATGACAGGGGTGAATTTGGGAATTAAAGAAGTTGTCAAGCGTCATGAGCTTGTCTATGGATTAGAACACTTATTATGAGATTAACGCAAATGCCTTCTGAATTTCAGAAGGCTTTACCAGTATTAGAAAAAATTAAAGAAGCGGGCTTTGAAGCCTATTTTGTTGGTGGCTCTGTTCGAGATGCCCTCCTCAATCGTCCTATCCATGATGTGGATATTGCGACGTCTTCTTATCCAGAAGAGACCAAGCAGATTTTTCCGCGAACAGCCGATATCGGAATCGAGCACGGAACCGTCTTGGTTTTAGATGGGGATGAGGAGTATGAGGTAACCACCTTTCGGACGGAGGATGTCTATGTGGACTATCGCAGACCCAGTGCGGTTTCCTTTGTTCGCTCGCTGGAAGAAGACCTCAAGCGCCGTGATTTTACAGTCAACGCCTTTGCCTTGGATGAGACAGGAGAAATCATTGACTTATTTCATGGTTTAGAGGATTTGGAAAACCAAGTCTTGCGAGCAGTTGGAGTGGCTAGTGAGCGTTTCAATGAAGATGCTTTGCGGATTATGCGTGGTTTCCGTTTTCAGTCTAGTCTTGGTTTTGAGCTTGAGCTAGAAACATTTAAAGCTATGAAGACCTTGACGCCGCTTTTGGAGAAAATTTCTGTAGAACGTACCTTCGTTGAGTTTGATAAACTCTTGCTTGCTCCCTTTTGGAGAAGGGGCTTGGCTTCCATGATTGAGAGTCAAGCTTATGATTATCTCCCTGATATGACATCTACACAGGACAAGCTCAATAGACTGTTTGATTTGGAGACTGATTTTACTTTTGAATCTTCTGAACAAGCCTGGGCAGCTCTACTGAGGGCTTTGGAGATTGAAAATGCGCAGCCATTTTTGAAAGCTTGGAAGACTTCACGCCAGTTTGCTAAGCAGGTTCAGGATTTACTGACTATTTTGGTTCTGCGTGAAAAGGGAGAATTGAGCAAGCGCGATTGTTACCGCTTTGACTTGGATTTGCTTTTACAGGCTGAAAATCTTCGTCAGGCTCAAGGAAAAGAAGTTAATCCACAAGCCATCACAGAAACCTACCAGAGTCTGACCATTCATGACAAGAAAGAAATTCAGATTAATGGTGGCATTTTGATTAAGGAATATGGCTATCAACCAGGGCCAGACTTGGGAGAGATTTTAACAGAGATTGAGTATGCCATTGTCGATGGAGAATTGGAAAATGATCGTCAAGCCATCCATGCTTATCTGAGGGAGAAAAAATGAGTGATTTTATCGTTGAAAAACTAAGTAAATCTGTCGGTGACAAGACCGTTTTTAAGGATATTTCCTTTATCATCCACGACCTAGACAGAATTGGTCTGATCGGTGTCAATGGAACAGGGAAGACCACCCTTTTAGATGTCCTTTCGGGTGTTTCTGGATTTGATGGGGATGTCAGTCCCTTTTCAGCTAAGAATGATTACCAGATTGGTTACTTGACTCAAGATCCTGATTTTGATGATAGCAAGACAGTTTTGGATACGGTCCTATCCAGCGACCTTAAGGAAATCCAGCTCATTCGTGAGTATGAGTTGATCATGCTCAACTATAGTGAGGATAAGCAGGCGCGTTTGGAACGTGTCATGGCAGAAATGGACTCTCTCCAAGCTTGGGAAATTGAGAGTCAGGTCAAGACGGTTCTTAGCAAGCTGGGTATTCAGGACTTATCAACTCCTGTTGGGGAATTGTCAGGTGGTCTAAGAAGACGGGTCCAGTTGGCGCAAGTCTTACTTGGCAACCATGACCTCTTGCTGCTGGATGAGCCGACCAACCATCTAGACATTGCAACCATCGAGTGGCTGACCCTCTTTTTGAAAAATTCTAAGAAAACCGTCCTTTTTATCACCCATGATCGTTATTTCCTAGACGCTTTATCAACACGTATTTTCGAGTTGGACCGAGCAGGATTGACAGAATATCAGGGGAATTATCAGGACTATGTTCGCCTTAAGGCGGAACAGGATGAGCGTGATGCAGCTCTTCTCCACAAAAAAGAACAGCTTTATAAGCAAGAATTGGCCTGGATGCGCAGACAACCGCAGGCGCGTGCGACCAAGCAACAAGCTCGTATCAATCGTTTCCATGACTTGAAAAAAGAAGTTTCAGGTGGTGTTGCTGAAACAGACTTAACCATGAACTTTGAAACCAGTCGGATTGGGAAGAAGGTTATCGAGTTTCAGGATGTTTCCTTCGCCTATGAAAACAAGCCCATTTTGCAAGATTTTAATCTCTTGGTGCAGGCCAAAGACCGTATTGGAATCGTTGGAGACAACGGTGTTGGGAAATCAACCCTGCTTAATCTGATTGCAGGCAGTCTTGAGCCGACAGCAGGACAAGTTGTGATTGGGGAAACAGTTCGTATCGCCTATTTCTCTCAGCAAATCGAGGGATTGGATGAGAGCAAGCGAGTGATCAATTACCTGCAGGAAGTGGCAGAAGAGGTTAAGACCAGTGGTGGTTCTACGACTTCCATCGCTGAGTTACTGGAGCAGTTTCTTTTCCCACGTTCAACGCATGGAACCTTGATTGAGAAATTGTCAGGTGGCGAGAAAAAACGTCTTTATCTCCTCAAATTGCTCTTGGAAAAACCAAATGTCCTTCTCTTGGACGAACCGACAAATGACCTAGATATTGCAACCTTGACAGTCTTGGAGAATTTCTTGCAAGGCTTTGCAGGGCCTGTCTTGACAGTTAGTCACGACCGCTATTTCTTGGACAAGGTAGCGACCAAGATTCTCGCTTTTGAGGATGGCAAGATTCGTCCTTTCTTTGGTCATTACACCGACTACCTTGATGAAAAGGCCTTTGAAACAGATATGGCCAATCAAGTGCAAAAGGCTGAAAAGGAAAAAGTAGTCAAGGTTAGAGAAGACAAGAAACGCATGACCTATCAAGAAAAGCAGGAGTGGGCAAGTATCGAAGACGATATCGAAGCCTTGGAAAATCGTATCGCTGCTATTGAAGAGGAAATGCAGGCTAACGGCTCTGACTTTGGCAAGCTAGCGACTCTTCAAAAAGAACTGGATGAGAAAAACGAAGCACTCCTTGAAAAATACGAACGCTATGAGTATCTAAGTGAATTTGATAGCTAGAAGAATAGAAAAATCCCGTCTCATGACAGGATTTCTCTATTCTTTTTTGGTTTCTTGATGAAAGATATTTTGCCAAGTTTCGTGGCGACGCCAGATACTGGTATGGACAATTCCATCCAATTCATAGCAGATGAGTTTGGTTTTCTGACTGATGGAAGTGATCTGAATATCCTTGATAGCAGAATTCAAGTCTTTTTCGGCTTTATAGGCCTCTTTATCCATCTGCTCTCCATTCTGACGAATATAGACAAAATCGTCAGCCAAGAGTTCTTCCAGTTGATTTCCTTGGTCAATCAATTGTTCGCGCATCAGCAATTTTTTATAGACATTGTCTAAGATTTCATCCTCAGGGATAGGTGCTGGTTCGATATGGACATCGGTATCAAAGACCCCAAAACGTTCTTCCAGCATAGACTCGACCTGATCCGCAATCTCGTGACTCTCATAAACAGACAAGTCAGGATTCATCTCCAGCGTGATATCTAGGTAAATGTTGCTACCGTAGGTGCGCCCTCTTTGGGACTTAACCTTGCTGATCTTGGGAATTTTCATGATAGCCTTTTGATAATCCTCAAGCAGGCGGTCGTCGAAACCATCTGAAAGGCTAAAGGAAGACTCGATGAAGATATCATAGGCAGTTTTCAAGATAAAGAAAGTGATGATGATAGCAACCAATTTATCCACAATCGGATAATTGAAACTGCTAGCCAGGATTGCAATGGTCGTACCAAGTGAGGTAACAGCATCGGAAAGATTGTCCTTAGCAGCTGCCTTCAGTGCCTTGGAGTTGGATTTCTTACTGAGGCGAGTATTATAGAGATAAACTACAAACATTATCGCTGCAGAAATGATTCCCAGAGTTGCGCCCAGAGGATCAATGACAGTTTCTTCCCGGCTGAGAATCTTTTGAATGGTATCCCTCAGCACATCAAAGCCAACATAAAACATAATGATGGAAGTGATTAAGCTAGCCAAATCTTCAATCTTCCAGTGACCAAAACGGTGGTCACGGTCTGCAGGTTGGCGCGCCATCCGAATTCCAATCAAGAGGGCCACATTTCCAATGATGTCCGAGACGTTGTTAAAACCATCAGCCACCAAACTGGATGAATGAAGAAGATGTCCAGTAGCCAATTTCGCTGCAGACAAGAGCAGGTAGGTAGAAATGCTGATAATGGCCCCACGCTCAGCCAACTTGAGATTTGAAATAGATTGCTTCATTCAACTTCCTTTCTAGTCACATAGCATTCTACCATTATACTGGTTTTCAAGGGAAAATTCAAATCACTTGAGCTACTTTAATTAAAAGTTATTAACTAGATCAAATAGAATATTTATACCGATCGAATACATAAAAATAAATCATTTAAGTTTGATAATAAGCTAAAATAAGCTTAAAACTTTTTTTTTTTTTTGCGAAAATTTAAAGTAAAACTAGTTGCATATATATTAAAAATAAAGTAGAATAGTTAATGTAGAACTCACATTGAATACCATTATTTGCCGTTGCTTTAGCAGATGGCTAGTTTCGTGTGAGGAACAAAAATAAACTTCCAAAAGGAGACCCTTAATTAATGAAAAACAAATCATCAAATAGTCTACGTCGTGAAAAGGTAACGCGCTATTCAATCCGTAAGTATAGCTTTGGTGCAGCCAGTGTAGCCGTTGCTGCTCTTTTCATGTTCTTAGGAAACGGAGCTGTATCGGCTAACGAACTCAGCAAGACAGAAGGACAAGGGCATGAAAAGTCTCTTGAAAATAATGAATCACAAGTCGCAAATGAATCGTCTAAACCAGCCTACCTTGCTCCAGCAGCTCCAGTAGCTCCAGTAGTAGAGAATACTGTTAAACCAACAGAAGGCGCTCCTGTAGAAAAACCAGCTGCAGAAGAACCTACTGCTAAACCAGCAGAAGCAACAACTCCAGCTTTGGACAAAACACAGCTTAAAAACTACATTTCAGAAATTGAATCAAAAATTTCTGCAGGCAAGTATGCGACTAAAACAGAGGAGAGTGTAGCACTTTTGACATCTGAATTAGCTTCTGCTAAATCAGTTCTTGAATCTGCAACTAGTCAAGAAGAATTGAACTTAGCTTACAGAAACCTTGTCACTACAGTAAGCTCAAAATTAAAAAACAAACCCAAAAAAGAAGCTCCAAAAGTAGACACTACTAACGGACAACCAACTCTAGGCAAAAAAGCAGAAAACACTGATAAAAAAACAGACTCTAACTCAATCGAGAACACAGGTTCTAACGATCCACGTAACGGGAAAGAGATAGATAAAGAGAATGCGTTCAGAACAGAAGCGACTGCCGCAACTCATCAGCCAACAACTGTTACTTTCGGTAATTTAAGTTATACGTTGGAGTTCTCAGACGATGCTAAAAAAGAAATTTATGCCTACAATGAAGAAGACACAGATATTAGTATTGCTGTGAATTCAACAGTTGGGAAAATCACTTCTGCGTCAGTAAAAGGCGGAAGTGGTCAGTATATGAACAAGAGCAAGAAAAAATCTGATCCACTTGATGCTCAAGAAATCGACGGATTTGGTTGGACGTATACTTCGATTGTAAGTGAGACACAAGGACCAGCAACACTAAAAATTACTGGGAAACCAAATGAAGCTTTTAAAGCTTTGAAAGCTTATACAAAAGATGAAAATCAAAATGCTGTTTTAGGAGACAGATATCTGCAACTTAGCAATGATGCTGGAGAACAAATATCGGACGGTAA
>CAJNBY010000022.1 GCA_905221125.1 bacterium
TCGCCGGAAACACCACCTTCATAAGAGGGAAGGGACGGTTCCACCAAGGATTCGCCGGAAACACCACCTTCATAAGATGGAAGGGGTGGTTCCACCAAGGATTCGCCGGAAACACCACCTTCATAAGACGGAAGAGGTGGTTGGACTTCTGGGGCTATGCTTATACCATTTTCTTGAGGTTCCTTCTCTTTTGTCCCGACCAAAATCACCTGAGTAACTGGTTCACGAAGCACTTCTCTCCCTACTTCATTTCTCGTAACAATACCATCGATAACCCTTACTTCTGTTAAGATTCGTTCTTGTCCCTTGGCACCTTCTATAGAAATTCTTTTTTCTCCCTTAGCCAGAGTTGGGTCAGACTGCAATTGAGTTTCAAACTCTATCTCCCCTACTCTAACTTCCAGTTCTGGCTTGTCTTCAATAACAGTTTTCATTCCTTCATCTGGTACTTTTTTAGACTCAATACTCATACTTTTTTCAGGACTTGGATTTAAAACAGGCTCAACTACGTAGGATGGTTGAGGAGATTGCACAAGATCTTCAGTCGAGCTAAAATGAGATGCAGTCTGTGGTACAATCTTCTTAGGCTGAGATTCTGAACTTTCCTCATTTTGAGATAATTCTGGCGATTCTACCTTATCAACAGAAAGTTCCTTGCTACCACTATCTCTTACCAAATAATATCCCGTAAATTCATATCCTTGGACTATTTCAGGACTTGGTAGAAACTGACCTTCTACTCTCTTAACAAGGGCTGGTTGTAATTCTACCAGATTTTCTAAAGCAGAGATGGATGCTCCCCATCCACCAACAGCAAAGACGGTCACAAGGAAGTAAGACGCTCCCTTTTTTCTCTTAATTAAAGTGAAGGAAAGCAATAATAATAATCCTGCTCCCAAGATAAACATCCCATCATTAGAAAACAGACCTGTTTCTGGTAATCTTGTAGCCAATTTTCGATAGACAAAGTAATATTCTTTTCCTTCTTTTACCTCAATCTTATTTTCTTCAAACCATTGCAACTCAGATTTTAGCTTTTCAGATAAATCCTGCTCATCCAAATAATGACTTGAAATTAGTGTTGAACTCGTTTCTGTAGCCTGTACAGGTTGAGCTCCCATACCAGCAAAAAATAAACTCGTTCCTAGCAAGACCGAGCAAGCTCCTATTGTATATTTCCTCAAAGAAAAACGCTGCTTTCTCTCAAATTGAAATTCTTTCATCCCATCTCCCATCATTCATTATTACTGTATGTTTAGTATATCAGAAATAGTTTGTATTCACAAATCTTTCTAGTTATTCACTTATCATTCCAAGTTAATGGGGACAACATACAATAATTTTTATTTAAATGTATATCAATGCTCTTTGTTTTTCTTAACAAAAGCAATGCAAAAAGAGCCTGTTGCCAAGCTCTTTGTACTCAATGAAAATTAAAGAGCAAACTAGGAAGCTAGCCGCAGGCTGTACTTGAGTACGGCAAGGCGACGCTGACGTGGTTTGAATTTGATTTTCGAAGAGTATTAGTCTATTATTTCTTCTCAGCACGAAGGGCTGACAAGATTTGTGTACGGATATCATCCACACCATTTGGTGTATTTGGTAAAAAGATGGTTTGATTTCCTTTAGAAGCAAAGGTATTCAAGGTATCCAAATATTGGTTGGTCAAGAGGATGGACATGATTTGCTCTTCTGTCATGCCAACATTGGCTTCCTTGAGTTCTGTGATAGACTCTGCCAATCCATCCACAATTGCCTTACGCTGTTGGGCAATCCCCACACCATGAAGGCGGTCTTTTTCTGCTTCGGCTTCAGCTGCAGTGACAATTTTAATCTTGTCAGCTTCCGCCAATTCTTGCGCTGCGACCCGCTTACGTTGCGCCGCATTGATTTCATTCATGGATTGCTTAACTTCTGCATCAGGTTCGACCTTGGTAATCAAGGTTTTCACGATAATGTAGCCGTAAGTGGTCATTTCTTCCGCTACTTGGTGTTGAACTTCAAGGGCAATCTCGTCTTTTTTCTCAAACAATTCATCCAAGGTTAATTTTGGAACAGAAGAGCGAAGGGCGTCTTCAATATAAGATTTAATCTGAGATTCTGGACGCATGAGTTTATAGTAGGCATCTGTTACGCTCTGCTCATTGACACGGTACTGGGTTGCCACATTCATCATAACGAACACATTGTCCTTGGTCTTAGTCTCAACCACAATATCGCTTTGCAGCAAGCGTAACTGAATCCGCGCTGCAATCGAGTCAATCCCAAAAGGCAAGCGAATGTGAATACCGCTATTGGCAACCTTTTGGTATTTCCCAAAGCGTTCAATAATCGCCACCGACTGCTGACGAACCACATAAACTGTACTCAGTGTGACTATCACCAATAGGAGCACACAAACCACCACAAAAATCATCAAAAATGTTGCCATTATCGTGACCTCCATTATTATTTTTCCTGTATTATAGCACATTTAAAGTAGGCTGTGCAGTTTTTACTGCGATTTTTCCTGAAATGTCAAGAATTAGAGGTGAATTGTCACATTGTCGTCTAATTCCTGGCTAAAACAACTCTTTATAAAAAGCAATCGCTTTTTTCATTACATTAACTTCTATAGAATCTACATCCATAGTCAGAGAATGACTTGCCTTAACTTTTCCCTCGTGCTATACTATTTATTGAAATTAATGAATAGGAGATATTTCATGAAAACAGCAAAAACTACTGTTACAATCCTTTCTGCACTTGCTTCTGTCGTCTTATTGGCTAGTTGTGCAACAAAGTCTACAGAAACACAGACAAGCAATAACAGCTCATCTGATAATCAGATTACAATGACATATGACCAACTACGGTCAAGAGAAAACACTATGTCAACCCTTTGGTATCAAAAATCAGCTGAAACTAAAGCTTTATACATACAGGGTTATAACGTTGCAACAAATCACCTGAAGGAATTACTCAAAACAGAATCAGATAAACCTTACTCTATCGTTTTAGACTTGGATGAAACTGTCCTAGATAATAGCCCTTATCAAGTACAAAATGTCAAAGATGGTACAGCATTCACACCCGAAAATTGGGATGTTTGGGTTCAAAAAGCTTCAGCAAAAGCTGTCCCAGGTGCCAAGGATTTTCTTCAGTTTGCTGATCAAAACGGTGTCCAAATCTACTATATTTCTGACCGCTCAGATAATCAAGTAGATGCTACCATTAAAAATCTTGAAAGCGAAGGAATTCCTGTTCAAGGACGTGATCATCTCATGTTCTTAGAAAGCGGTGTAAAATCCAAAGAGGGTCGTCGCCAAAAAGTTCAAGAAAAAACAAATCTTATCTTATTGTTTGGTGATAACCTCGTAGACTTTGCAGATTTTTCTAAGACTTCTGAATCTGACCGTGATAAACAACTTGAAGAATTGCAAAAAGAATTCGGTGAAAAATTCATCATCTTCCCAAATCCAATGTACGGATCATGGGAATCAGCTGTATACGCTGGTAACAAACTAGATGCTAAAGGTCAAGTAGAAGAACGCCAAAAAGCCTTGCAAGGTTTTGATAAATAAAACAAATAATCTGATTCTATATAAACTAAGGCTAACTTACAATCTTCAAAAAGTGGATAGGAAGGAATTCTGATAATCAGAAAACTCTCCTATCCACTTTTATGATTGATATAACATCAAGCTTTTATACATCTGATACTATACGTTTTCTGACTTTAAAGACTTTTTGCCTATCCCCTATATTTCAAGAATTAAGCAATGTTGATGATCTAAATTTAATGTGATATACTATTTTTGTCATCGGTTACCGATTACGTTCCTTACGGTTCGTGAGAGGAGGTGAAACTAATGAACCTTGCCCCAGAGCTCGTTCTTACTATTATAGCGGACGTCATAGCAGGAATTATCTTGTACTTCGTCTGCAAATGGCTAGATGGTAAGAAGTAGACCGAATGACTAGCCTGTAAACACCCGTTAAATCGCTAAGATACGTCAAAAAATCCCTTAACTACTGCAATAGTTAAGGGATTTGGTGTTCTAATGAACCTTACCCGATAAAATTATTCTAACATACAGGTCCAGATATTTCAAGAGTTTTATTTATTGTTTAAAGTTCTGGAAAGGTCTATACTGAAGGCTATACTGAAGTTATACTAAATGAAAATCAAAGAGCAAATTAGGAGCTAACCTCAGGCTTCTCAAAACACTGTTTTGAGGTTGTATATAAGACTGACGAAGTCAGTCACATCTATACGGCAAGGCGACGTTGACGTGGTTTGAAGAGATTTTCGAAGAGTATTACCATCTAGTACCAAAAAACCGACTAGCTCTCATGAACTAGTCGATTTTCTCATCAATGCGCCAACATTTCTTGGGCGATTTCTTGTCCAGATAGGTTATCTGGGTAGTAGGTTGGCCAATTATCCATTTCTTCAAAGAGAGCTTCTTGGCTTGTGCCTCCAAAGAAGATATGGAAATGTTCTGCCTTAACTGGGGCGATATTGTGGTCACTAAACTGAACATATTTGAATTGTCCAGCGTCAGCATCTGTGGCTTCAAAGAGGAAGCGAACACCACGATTGCCTTTCTTATAAGTCAAGATTTTCTTACCGACATACTTGTAAGTGTATTTCTTACTTTGTCCACCTTGAACAAATTCCATAGTATTATCAGTAATGTTGATCTTAGTGACATCTGTCTGGTAGCCTTTTGTATAGTAGGCCTTGTACTCAGCCTGGGTCATCTTACCAGTCAACTTAGCCTTGTAGTCAAAGACTTGATCAAACGTGCCATCTTCAAGGAAAGGATAAACTGATTGCCAATTACCTGCATAGTCACTCAAGGTGCGGTCCTTGACATCTGCATCTTCAAAGTAACCATTTTGAACTGTCTTGGTATCCTCTGCTTTTTCAGGCTCAATTGCTGGGCCTTCTTGGTCTGTTGTTTGTTTCAAAGCCTTGAGGTTTTTCTCCATGATAGAGATGTAATTTTCTCCAGCCTTTGTATCTTCTTCTGTCAGACTTTCTAAAGGATTGAGGACATCTGTTTTGACACCTGCCTCTTTTGAAAGTGTGTTAGCAAGAGCTTGTGAGGCATTTTCTTCAAAGTAGATATAGGCAATTTTATTTTTCTTGACGTACTCTGTCAATTCTGCCAAACGTGCAGCTGATGGCTCTGCATCTGGAGAGAGACCTGAGATTGCGACTTGTTTGAGTCCATAGTCCAAAGCAAGGTAGTTAAAGGCTGCGTGCTGAGTCACAAAGCTCTTTTGTTTGGCTTGAGACAAGCCTTCTGCATAAGCCTTATCCAAGGTTTGCAATTTTTCGATATAGGCAGCCGCGTTCTTTTCAAAGGTCTCTTTTTTATCAGGATAATCTGCTGACAAGCTGTCACGGATATGCTCTACAAGTTTAATGGCACGAACTGGTGATAACCAAACATGGGGGTCAAACTCATGGTGATGACCTTCTTCTCCATGGTCATGGTCTCCCTCTTCTTCCTCGCCACCTGGCAAAAGCAACATATCGCCTGTCGCCTTGATGGTTTTCACCTTTTTCTTATCCAAAGTATCTAGCAATTTAGGGACCCATGTTTCCATATTTTCATTTTCATAAACGAAGGTATCTGCGTCTTGGATTTTGGCAACTGCCTTGGCAGACGGTTCATATTCATGGGGTTCTGTACCAGCACCGATTAGGAGTTCTACATTAGCAGTATCTCCTGCGACTTGCTTGGTAAATTCATAGACAGGGTAAAAGGTTGTCACAATATTAAGTTTGCCATCTGCCTGCTTTTGATTGGAACAAGCTACCAAAAACAGAGCACATAGACTGGCTAGCAATAAGCTAATTTTTTTCACGTTCGTCTCCTATTTGATAAAACGTCTTACTAAACTGATCAGTATAAAGACAGTTACAAAAATAATGGTAATACTTGCACTTGCAGGTGTTTCTGCATAGTAGGAAATGTAAAGTCCTGCTACCATTCCCAAAAATCCAATAGCACTAGCAAGCAGCATAACCGATTTAAAGTTTTTCCCCAGACGCAGGGCAATACTAGCTGGCAAGACCATGATGGTCGATACCAAAAGAGCTCCTGCAGCTGGAATCATAAGGGCAATGGCCACCCCTGTCACCATGTTAAAAAGAATGGACATGGTACGAACTGGCAGGCCATCCACAAAGGCCGTATCCTCATCAAAGGTCAAGATATACATAGGACGAAGGAAGAGGAAGGTCAAAATCAAAACAACCGCCGCAATGACAAAGAGGGAAATAACCTGCTCCTCACTGATAGTCACAATTGAACCAAAAAGGTACTGGTCCAAACTCATTGAACTAGAGCTTTTACCCTTGCTCATGACAATCAGAGAAACAGCCAGACCTGTTGACATGAGGATAGCTGTCCCGATTTCCATAAAGCTCTTGTAAACCGTACGGAGATACTCCAGAAAGACCGCCGCAATCAAGACAATGGCAATAGTGGAAATAGTCGGAGAAATCCCTAGGACCAGACCAAAGGCTACACCTGAAAGCGAGACGTGGCTGAGGGTATCACTCATCAAACTCTGACGACGCAAGATAAGGAAGGTTCCTAATACCGGCGAGAAAAGACTCATAGCAATAACCGCCAGAAAGGCGCGTTGCATAAAGTCATAGGATAATAAACTAAGCATGGCCCACCTCCTGGTCATTCTCATGAACGTTGAAACAACGCCATGGCGAGTCTTGGTTACGGACTAGATGAATATTGCGGTCCGCATAGTCCTTAACTTCTTCAGGGTCATGGGTAATCATCAACACAGCCTTGCCATGATGATGGGCACTGTGGTGCATGAGTTCGTAAAATTCATTTTTACTTCCTGCATCCATTCCCGTTGTCGGTTCATCTAGGATAAACACATCTGGGTCAGAAGCAAACATACGCGCAATCACCGCTCGCTGCTTTTGTCCCCCAGATAGAGACCCCAAGCGTTTGTCTCGGTGTTCCCACATACCAACTGAGTCCAAACTAGCCTTGATATGCTCCTCATCATGAGCATTCAAACGACGGAACCAGCCTTTTCGCGGATAGCGACCCGACTTGACAAATTCATAAACCGTACTTGGAAAACCTGCATTAAAACTAGCAATCTGCTGGGGAAGATAGGCCATTCTCAATTTCTTACCCTGCGTATTTGTCTTTGAAATGGTCACCTTGCCAATGCGTGGTTGGAGGATACCAAGACTAGCCTTGATCAGTGTCGTCTTAGCTGCCCCATTTTCCCCTGTCAAGGTAACAAATTCCCCACTATCAACACTATAATTGATATGTTCAAGAACTGGTTCTTTATCATAATAGAAGGATAAATCCTCTACCGTAATATATCTCATTATTTGATTTCTCCTACTAAAGCAGTCAAAAACCGCTGAATCACTTTTTGTTCATTTGGAGTAAACTGAGTCGCCACTTGTTCATAGGTTAAAAGTGTATGCTCATGGTGATGGTGGTGCTCCTCAGCAATTGGACGAGCCAAATCAGTCAACTGATAAAAAATCACACGCGCATCCTTAGGATCTTTAAACGTTTCCAACATCCCTTCCTTGACCAAAGACTTAATGGCCTTGGTAACTGCCGCCTGACTGACATTGAGGCGACGGGCCAACTCTGAATTGGTTAAAGATTCCTCTGACAAAAGCATGAGGATATGCTCCTGGGTATTAGTCAGAGCTACCTCGCTAGTACAATGACCTATTAGGATTTCATGTTGGTTTTCCGCCTGTAAAATCACCTCATTCAAAAAGCCATCGATATCCTTCGCTAGCTGTCTCATATCTGACTCCTTTCCTTTTGGACTTCTCTTTTTTAAGAGAAAATACTATTCTGTGGAATTTTATTTACCAGTTAATTATATCACAAGCAAAAAAAGAGTCAAGAAAAAACGTGAAAATAGGCTTCATTCTTGAACTCTTCTATATTATGATCTATTGAAATTCTTTGACATCTCCATCATAAGTCGCCCAATCTTTGCTGAAAAAGCGCTCATTCAGATGGTAAGTCGGAGCTGGTGTGGGATTGGATAGGAAAGGATTAACTGCCTTGTCAAAAGCCAACCAACCCAACCAACCAAGGTGAATAGTGTCCTTCATAAAGAAAGGCTCCCCACCGTCCTTAGAAAAATCTGCTATATTGGTAAAGCCTTGACTTTCTAACTGGTAGCGAATCTTCTGCACCGTTTGTTGGTACATATCTTCTCGTAAACCAGCGTAGTCCATCCATTTTTTATTAACAGGTGGAATGATAAAAATCGGGTTGACCTTAGATTTAGAAAACTGTGTTAAAACCAACTGCAAGTCATTATACTCTGGCGACTTGAGATAGGTAAAGCTTTTCTGAGAATCCTTTAATTTCTTCAAATCCTTCTTGATCTGCGTATTATAGAAATAATTTTCCATTCCCAGATCATTATTGGAAGTATTCTTTTCAGCATCTGCTTTAACGACATCTTCTATAGCTTGATAAGAAAACTGGTCTGGCAAGGTCTTTAAATACTTAACTACATGCTTATCATAATTGACATAACCTCTAACTGAAAACTGACCAAAAAAGGAAGCTTGACGTTCATTAAACCGAGCCAATAATTCAATCATTTCATTGTCTGCAGACGACAATTCTTCTTTACTTGCCAACTTCTGAACCAGATCCTTCATAGCTACGTTTGGAAACTGCTGTAGTAAGCGAGTCGCTGCATATTGACTAGCCTGATCTCCAGATTGATGTTCCAGAAAACTGGTCAACTGGTCTCCATTAAAATACTGCTGAAAAGCTGCTGGCTCATAGCCATTTTTACTGAACCACTGAGGTGAGATAACATACACAACTTGTTTATTCTCTAGCTGTGGCAACATCTGTTGCATTCCAAAATACTGGTTAAGCGATGCAGCTCCCCTCTGTCCTAAAAGATAAGGACGGTAGGAGCGATTGTATTTCTCAGCCAAGACTGCAGGATGAGCACCGTCAAAACGAAGCCATTCACTGGAGCCAAAGAAAGGAACAAAACGCATATTTGGATCAGATAGGGCTCTGACCTTTTGACTTCGCTCCTTAAAACTATCGATAGTAGTAGCCACTGCTGAACGCTTTTCAGCTCCTAGATTATGACCCATCTCAGTAGGATAGAAGAAAATGAGCAGAAAAACCAACAAACCAGCTATCAAGACCGGCCCGAAGATCATCCATAAGCGTTTAAGCATTTTGTAGCTCCACAATACCAGCTATGATTTTATTAGCTGTATTCCAGTCGTCGCGACCAAACTCTGTTACAGGGACTCGAATGTCAAAACGGTTTTCAATCTCCACAATTAATTCAACCGTTCCCATACTATCCAAGACACCTGCATCAAAAAGATCTTCATCCATCATGTCAGAAACATCTTCCATAAACAACTCATCAATAATTTCGATAACTTCTGATTTGATATCCATATTTTATTTCCTTTATTTTTTAAACCATAAATCATTCAAGAATCCAGAAAAGATTAAGAATGACAGCATGACGACATGGAAGGTGACAACCATGCCAAGCAACTGAATCCAGCGATTCTCAGGTAGAGCAGCTTTCCCTGCTTTTTTCCGTTCCTTATTAAGCGTTTTTTTCTTACGAATCCAGGCATCATTGATCACCAAGCCCAGTCCATGAAAGAGTCCATAGGCGATGTAGTACCAAGTCACTCCATGCCAAAATCCCATGATTAGCATATTGACAACGTAGGCCACACTTGAGGTTACATTGCGATTTTTAAAGACCTTCTTTCTGGTCAATACCATGACCATTCGCATAAAGACAAAGTCACGGAACCAGAAAGAGAGACTCATATGCCAACGATTCCAAAATTCCTTTAAATCCCTTGATAAAAAAGGTTTGTTAAAGTTGATAGGGCTACGAATTCCCATCAAATTTGAAATGGCTAAGGCAAACATAGAGTAACCTGCAAAGTCAAAGAAAAGTTCCAGACCAAAGGTATACATGACTGCCAAGGCATAGAGATTAAAGAAGCCACCTGACTGCAAGGCTAGATTCTTCAGAGGAGGTAGTAAAGTTTCTCCTAAAACATGAGCTAGGATAAACTTATACAAAAATCCCCACATGATATAGCGAACGGATTCATCCAGCATATCCATCAACTCATCCCGCTCAGGAATGGTCTGATAATTTTCATTAAATCGCTTAAAGCGATCGATTGGACCACTTGAAAAAGTCGGCATGAAGAGAAGGAAACAAAGGAATTCCCAGAGGGTAAAATCCTTAATCACTCCATCTCTCAGCTCGATGATAATCCCAACCGAACGAAAGGTCAGGTAAGAAATACCCAAAAACCCAAGCAAAGACTGCGTTCCATTGATAGCTGGCTGCACCTTAACAAAGATAATCGGAAGGAGGGATAGAAAGCTAACTAGGTAAAAGACCCACTTGCCATCCTTGCTTTTTCGATAGTGCTTGTAGAAAAGCAGGAGCAATATTTCCCAGCAAAGGTAAATACCCAAGGCAGCCAATTGATTGGTCTTCCCACCTACCAACATGGTGACGATAAAGAAGAGGCTTACCAACACTTCATACCAGGCAAAGCGTTTCTTGAAAAAGAGGCCAATAAAGATAGGTAAGGTTGCAGCAATCACATAGACAAAATACTGAGGATTACCGTATGGCTCTATATGAGGAAGCTGTTGAAAGAACTCCATCATCTCTTATTCACCTCGTTAATCAATCCTTTGATGTCAATTTTTCCATTTGGAGTCAGTGGCAAACTGTCTCGATAAAGGAATTTAGACGGCATCATGTAGGACATCATGATATCTGTCAAGTCTTCCTTAATGGCCTTGGTAATATCGATATCACGCTCAAACTGCTCACGAACACCATCTTTTAAGATGACATAAGCCAATAGATTTTGTACCTTGTGGTCTTTGTTATAGCGCGGAACAGCGACAGCTGACTCGATATATCGAGATTTGTTGAGATTTTGAGAGACATCTTCTAACTCAATGCGGTAACCGTTAAACTTAATCTGGAAGTCCATGCGTCCGCCGTAGAGAAGCAAGCCCTCATCTGTCATGGTTCCCACATCGCCTGTGTGATAGGCTGGCAGACCTTCAAACTCAAAGAAGGCTTCCGCTGTTTTTTCAGGATTATTCATATAACCTTTTGAAACAGCTGGCCCAGAAACAATGATTTCTCCCTGTTCGCCATTTGGCAGTTTATTTCCTTCTTCATCAATGATAAAGGTCGGAGAATCAGCCTTGGTATAGCCGATTGGTAGGCGTTTGAGAGTCGCTAACATCTCGTCTGTCACGGCAACAGCCGATAGGGCTACTGTCGCTTCTGTTGGGCCATAGGCATTGATAATACGGGCATTTGGGAAACGCTCACGCAATTTTTGAGCCGTTTTGACCGTCAATTCTTCCCCATCAAAGTAGAAATGCGTGATGCCAGGCATTTTCTCGCTGTTGAAGTCTTCAGACAACATGGCCATATCCGCAAAGGATGGTGTTGATGTCCAGATAGCAATTGGCAATGAAAAGATGGTTGCAAAGAGTTGCTTAAAGTCCTGTGTAATGGCAGATGGAAGAGCGAAAAGTGTACCACCAAGTGCCAAGGTCGGTGCCCAGTACATGACAGACAGGTCAAAAGAATAAGGTGGCTGAGCCAGCATTTGCGGACGACTTGGCGTCGCAAATTCCTGATCCGTAATCATCCAGTTGGTAAAGCTGAGGAGGTTATCATGGGAAATCTGCACCCCCTTAGGCTTACCGGTCGTACCAGAAGTAAAGATAATGTAGTAATTATCATCGCCTTTGACTGGATGCGTGATTTCGTAGTTATTCCCTTGGGCAAAGGCTTCTTGAACCTGAGCTAGATTCATTATCGGTGTCGAAACCTGCTCCAATGGAAAGTCTGAGATGGCAATAATCAAACTTGGCTCTGCCACTTCTAAAATAGCCGAAACACGCTCCAAGGCCGAATGGCTGTCAATTGGAATGTAGGCATGACCTGACTTAGTCAAAGCTACAAAAGTTGCCAACATTTCATATTCTTGGCCACCAAAAACGACTACAGGAGACTTCTCTGGCAAGCCTAGTTGGTCAATAGCTGCAGCCAAACTATCCGAATCAGCCTTTAAATCTCCATAAGTGTGTTCCTGCCCCAAAACATTATAGACAGGATAGCTAGGCTGGGTCTGAGCAAAATGCTCAATGGTTTCAATCATATCTGCTATTGGTTTATTTGACACAATAGGAATTCTCCTTCAAGTTAAAATTCATTATAGATAAAGCTTCCTTGACCCTGGCCAAGATAGCTAAAGAAGTAAAGCAGCCCTAGAAAGATAAGAAAATACAAGGCTGTCCGACCAAGAAAGAGGTACAATTCTTTTCTCTGTTTCATCAAGAAAAACCATTCATTTCTGTAATTTTTCGCTAAATAAGATAGACTCTTACTAGCTTATTTTTTCTACCATTGTACCACTTTATATAGTATTTTTTCAATTGTTTACCGTACATTTTCACTGCATTTAAGCTAATTTTAAAGATTATGCAGTTTTTCTATGTATATTTTAAATAGAGTGAAGCTGGGCAAAAACTCAATTTCAGGAGACAATGAAGTAAATATTCCCATAATAAAACGCACAATATCAAGTTTTTTCAACACCTGATACTATGCGCTTTTCTGATTTTTAAAGACTTTTTAATCAGTCTCTCATTTAAAATAATCTCGTCTGATATAAATTAAAATAGCTTCTATCATCAGACAAATGGCCGATAGCCAAAAACTGATGCTAATACCAACATTCTCAGTAATATAGCTCATTAGCAAAACAAATACTGAAAATGCTAATGTCGAAATCACTTCAAGAACGGAATAGACATTAACCAAGTTATTTTCCTCTACTGTTTCCTGAAGAAATACACTTTCAGGAACTTCTTTTAGTTGCGATAACATACCAACTAAAGCTGAAAATACTAAAAACATCTGTGCATTTGGAAAAAATAGAATAGTCAGCGTCACTATTGCCATGCCTACAAGAGAAAAAAGAATACTTTCCCATTTAGCAGCAAGAAACTTTTCAGATAGCCTAAAAGCAATTAAGCCACTAATTATAATCCCGATAGAGTATGCTGTATTAGAATATCCCCAGTAACTTTCCGTTTCATTTAGTAACTCAGTTACAAAGACAAGTATGATAGACGAAACCCAAATCGTATTTGAGAAAATTTCAAATAAATTTGCTGATACAAAAAGTCTTAATCTCGGATCTCTAGCAACTAACTTCCAACCTTTAAGCAAAATTTCAAGATTAGTTTCTGACTCTAACACCTCCACTTCAGCCTTCGGAAGAAATAACATCAGAAAGCTAGAAATGATATACAAGATTAAAATGATAAACGTGGTAGGTAACAGACCAATTGTTGCAAACAAGAGTCCACCTAATCCCCAACCCACCAATTGAACAGCTTCACCACTCATTGACAAGGCCGAATTAGCCTTGCCCAAATCGGTCGCATAGCGCGGTACAATAGCATAGGAAACGGGTGCGGCAAAACCATCTAATATGGAAATCGCAACAACAAATAGATAGGTCACCAAAGGCGCTACTGATTGCATTACGATAAACATTCCTACCAGTATCGCCAATAATATAGTCTTTCCAAATTGGGATAAAGATAAAACCCTATTTAGCGCTAACCTTTTAGTAACCAAAGGAACTAAAAGACTCGCAACAAAAGAGGATATCCCTATTAAGATAGGAACTAATGATGTGGCAATTACTGATTTTGAAATAATGTATATGTTAGCAATGATGGTTACTCTAAAGAAAATATCTGCTAAATTTGCAAACAATTGAGAGACTAACAACTTGATAAATGAATTAGACATGTAGCGCTCCTATAACATAAAAATATTTAACTGATAAATGGTATAGTAGACTTTGTTTGATAACTATTTGACACAAGATTAGGTGGTCAGAAATTGAATTTTTAACATTCCAACTTAGCCATAGTTTTTAGTTCTCACATCTTTAAATCAGCTAAAACAATCCATAATATAGCATATACATTATAGCTTGTAAGATGCCGAACAAGTCTATTTATTTTATTCTATATTTTCCCAAATCAATTACTTGATTATAAACCGTTTCTGAATCAATATGATGAGCAACTTCAATCAAAATGATAGGCAACTGCAAAAGTAACTGGCGCACTTGATATGCATTGTCCTTGTCTAAGGATGATGTAACCTCATCCGCCAACACAATGTCTTTTTGTCGAAGCAGACAGCGAACTAATTCAAGTCGTAAACGTTGTCCACCTGAAATGTTTTCTCCATTATTTACCAGTTGATAATCCAAGATATTGGTGATTTCATTCGTTAAACCAACTTGTTCTAGGCAACAGAGTAATTCTTTATCTGAAATCTCCTGTCCTAATGTTAAATTTTCTCGGATTGTCCCATGTCTGAAAAATGGATTCTGAGAGATATAAGCGACATTTCCTTGATAATGAGTAAATTCTCGACCTGATTTATCACGTACGATAATTCTACCACTATTCGGACTTATCTTTCCTGCTACCAACTGTAGGAGAGTTGACTTTCCGGTACCACTAGCTCCCTTTATTAAAACTTTACTTGGCTTAGTTAATCTAAGTGACAAATCATAAAAGAGCACTTGCTCTCCAACCTGTTTTGAAACGCCCTCCAAAACTAGCTCAGCTAAAGATTCGACTGTCGGATATGATGTTTCTAAACAAGATTCTTCCAATAATGAAAATATTTTTTCTTTCACTGTTTGCGATCGCTGTATATCAGATATGCTATACATAATTCTTTGAATAGGTCCGCTAAGATTCATTGTAGCTATATACATAGAGACCAAACTAGCTGTTGTTAACTCTATACCACTCTTTTGTAATAAAAGACCAAGTGCAAGAGGTAGTACCTGACTAAGGAATTCTAAAGGACCATTGAAAAAATAAACGACATTACTGGTCCATTCATTTTTCCAACGAGCATTCTCGTAACACTCGTTGTTTTTTCTCATCTTAGCAAAGTTTTCTTTACTAGCGCCATAAAAATATATCGTATCTGCTCCCTTAAAAAAATCTCCTACAGATAGATGAAAAGCTTTTTGCATTTCCGAAAAATTTGCACCACTTTTCATTAAACGATTATTCATTACCCATTGAGGTAATGGTCGAAGAAAAGAGAACACGATAAAAACAAGACCAAGCCAAAAATTTTGCACCAAAATAAAAACAATCGTTGTACAAAGTATAAAAACTCTTCCAACTATCATATCCAGGGGTAAAAAGAAGCGATTATAGAGCAGTTCCATATCTTGTGTAACAATTGAAACTTTTTCATCATATACGACATTTTCTTTCAAAAATAGTTTCTTAATAAGCTGATCTTTTAACCGAATTTGCAGATGACGCTGCAGATTATTACTGACAAAATTTGCTAGCAACATCGTGCTATAAAAAAACAGGTGTAAACACAGGCCATATAAAACAAAGTATGAAATTGTACCAATTGTAAGTTGCTCTTCACGAATATTCAATAGCTTATCCAATAACAATGGCTTTATTAGAGCCATTCCGCTATTCAAAAGCACTCCTATTAAAAAATAGATAAAAATATTAGTTTTAATGTATTTTAGAAATTTCATAAATAAGCCTATCTAAAAGAAAGCGAATAGATATAAAAGTCTCAGTCTAAAAGTTATAAACAAATTAACTCCAACTGAGACTATACAATAATTTAATTAACCTATATATGATGCTGTTTATTAAGAGTGATTATTTTTACTATTGAAAAATAATTCTCCTGTTTCACTTTTCTTTCTTAAAATATATGGAGATAGAACTTGCATATTAAATACCTCAAAATTCATAATTATGGTGACAACTTCGAAAAATCCTATCGCTCAAATACAATGAACTGATAAAACAACCGTAATTGAAATTTCTAAAGACAATTCTACCAAAATATTATTTCGAGATACTTCCTTTCCCATATCTGCGTATTACTTTTTACTTGCTAAAATTTTTTCTAAGTGCCTTTCATAATTCTTTGCCAAATGGTTACTTCCCGCTAATTTCATTGCTCCAATACACTTCCTCATTTCAATAATTGCTTTACAATCCATCTCTTTTTTATATCGATACAGATGTTGGGCATACTGGAATACCAATCGCTCATAAATTTCAGTTTCAGTGAAAAAGCATTGGTTTAGTCGTTTTTCAAAATACAAAGCATCAAGAAATTTTCCTCTTTCAATACATGTGATATATCCGTTCAATAGCATAGATGAAATCAGTCGTCTATTATTAGGAATTTCTTTATAAAAATCAGAACGTCTAGACATCTCTCTAGCCAAAACCATAAAGACATCGTGTTTTAGGACATCTAAAGTATTTGAAAAAATCAATAATTCATAGTATCCCCAATATTCAACACTAAAGAGATAGTCAGTTAGATAAGATAAATCATCACCAGAATAATAAGCTTCTCCAGATAAATCTTGTAAACGAATTTTTAATAAAATAATGTTAAGCTTATGAAATTTCTCTTGTTTAGAATCTGACTCCATCTGAGAATAAAGTAGTTTTTTCAACCCATCAACATCATGATTTGATACAAAATGCCTAACCTTTGATAAGAGTTCGTTCAGTTCATCACGATGAAAATCATGAACAGCATACATAAATTCATCAATAGGCATGTTAATTTCATCCAAAATAGCCATAAATTTTGAAATGGTTAAATCAGTCTCTCCCTTTTCAAAACGTGAGAGCTGTGATGTTGATATACCAGCTTTTTCGACATCTTTCAAGCGAAAACCTCTAGATTCTCGAAACTTTTTAAAAATTTCTCCAAATTTTTTCATAATATCTCTCCAACAAGCATATATGGGAACAGTTTTTGATTTTTAATATTTTAGCATAAAATAACAGAAAACAAAAGTGAGGTTTTTCACATGAAAAAGAAAAAGCTATTGCCTTTATTATTCCTACTTTTTAAAGGAAAGATTATTATCGTTGTTGGCTAGCTCTAAGAAGTTATACTCAATGAAAAAAGCCTGAGATCTTCATCTCAAGCTCTATCAAAATAAATGTTTTCTAATACTCAATGAAAATCAAAGAGCAAACTAGGAAGCTAGCCGCATGTTGCTCAAAGCACTGCTTTGAGGTTGCAGATAGAACTGACGAAGTCAGCTCAAAACACTGTTTGGAGGTTGCAGATGAAACTGACGAAGTCAGTCACATACATTCGGTAAGGCGACGCTGACGTGGTTTGAAGAGATTTTCGAAGAGTATAAATTAGAAAAGTGAGAATACAAGCACGGCCAAGGCTGCACCGATAACAGGTCCCACAACAGGAATCCAAGCGTAAGACCAATCTCCGTCTCCTTTGTTTGGAATTGGCAAGATACTGTGCATGATACGAGGCCCAAGGTCACGCGCAGGGTTCAAGGCATAGCCTGTTGTCCCACCAAGTGATAGACCGATACCGACAATCAAAGTTCCCACTGCAAAGGTTCCGATACCTGCCTGAAAATCGTACAGCCCTAAAGCAAAGATTGTCAATACCAAAACAAAGGTGCCAAGGATTTCACTGATCAAGTTAGAAACTGTATCCTTGATGGCTGGACCAGTACTGAAGGTTGCGAGGATATTGCCTGCATTTTCTTCTACCTCATAATGCGGTTTGAATTGCAACCAAACCAAAATCTGACCGAGCATAGCCCCTGCGAACTGAGCTAGGATGTATGGAAAAACGGATGCCCAAGGCAAACCACCTTTTAAGGCTACACCAATGGTCACAGCTGGGTTTAAATGAGCTGGACTGAGCTTGCCAGATACAAAGACCGCAACCGCAACGGCAATCCCCCAACCCATAGTAATCACAATCCAACCTGAACTGTTGCTCTTAGTTTTTGGAAGAACCACACCTGCAACAACACCATTTCCTAGAAGAATCAGGATTAAAGTCCCCAAAAATTCTCCAAATAATTCATTCATCATCTTTCTGTCTCCATTAAAAAGAAGGGGTGGGCGACAAGGAATGCTGCCCTCCACCTCTTTTCCTTTTTCTTAATTTTTTAATTCTGCTAAATCGTTGTTAGCAAGAGCTGATTCGACATCCGCACGGTAGGCTGCTTTTTCTTCTTCTGACCAATCATAGAATCGTCCCATTTCATCCAAAACTGGCTCAACGATGCTATCCAAACTATCACGCATAAAGAGCATGTGGTTGGTACGACGAAGGAGGAAGTCAACTGGGCTAAGAGCCAACTCATTGCGCATTGCATAGTGAAGAGACAAGGTATCTGCCAAGCTGAGTCCTGGCGCTTGTTCCAAGCTGTGAGCAAGGGCAAAGACCTTCGGTGCATTTGAACCATAAAGATTTGCCAGATAGTGAGCTTCCTTGCTATCCAAACCACGTGACACTCCAAGTTGCGCAAAGGCTTCGATTTCTGAGTCCACATTTGCTGGGTTCAATTCTCCACCTGAAACAGGATAAGTCTTAGAATTGATAAGTTTAAAGCTACGGTCAAATTCGGATTTGAGGATATCAACCACGCGCTCCATAGCTCCTTCAGCCATCTTACGGTAGTCTGTGATTTTACCACCAGCAAGGGTCAAAAGGCCATTATCATCACGGTCCAAGCTAGAACCACGTGAAACTGCAGATGGATCCAAATGTTTCTCAGATGTGCTGCTTTCAAGCTTGCTAACAGCAGATTCAACATCTTCACGCGTTTTTTCTTTCGATAGATAAGCTTCGACAGTCGCAATCAAGTTATTGAAGCTTTCATCGCTAATGGTTCCGTTGTTTCCACCATTGTAGTCAGAAGCGCTATTGCCTGCGATCAATGGACGAAGACCTGCCCAGCTGCTTTCGATATCATCAATGGTGATGTTGGCTTCTGGGAAGCGGTTGTTGACAATGCCAAGCAGATAATCTACATCTTCCTGCGTCACTTTTGGATGTTCCAAATCACCTGTGTAGTCAGTATCAGTTGTACCAAAGTAAGTCTTGTTTTCACGTGGGAGAACAAAAACCATACGCCCATCACCCAAACCTGTGTCAAAGTAAACTGGCTGTGAAACCTTGATTTTGCTTGAATCCACTACCAAGTGAACTCCCTTAGTTGGACGCATTTGTGAGAATTGTGTTCCCTTATTAGACAAATTACGCACCTTGTCGCTCCAAGGACCTGTTGTGTTGATAACCAGACGGGCCTTGATTTCAAAGACTTGGTCTGTCAACAAATCACGAGCTACGACACCTGTAATCTTGCCACTTTCGTCAAAGAGGAAGCCTTCTGCCTTAACATGGTTGGCAATGAGAGCACCATCTTGGTTGGCACGTTTGATATTTTCAATCACAAGACGCGCATCGTTGTTACGGAAGTCAAGGTAAACCCCACCTCCTACCAAACCTTCTTTCTTCAAGTTTGGCTGGCGTTCCAAGACTTCTTCCTTGCTCAAGACCTTGTTAGCAGCTGGTGTATTGTTAACACCTGCCAAAAGGTCATACAAATCCATGGCTACTTTCAGACGGAAGAGGCTAAAGGTCGCTCCATCCTCATCGTAAACTGGTAAAAGCATTGGGTCTGGTTTTGGAATGTGTGGAGCGATTTGTTGAACTACAGCACGTTCAGAAACCGTATCTGACACCACTTCTACATCGAATTGTTTGAGGTAACGAAGACCTCCGTGTACCAATTTGGTTGAACGACTTGATGTCCCTTCTGCGAAGTCCTGCATTTCAATCAAACCAGTCTCAAGACCACTAGCTGCTGCCTGCAAGGCTACACCAGCCCCTGTGATTCCTCCACCGATAATCAAGAGGTCCAGGGTACGTTCTTGCATTTTTTTAATTGATAATTCACGTGTTTTCTTTGAAAATTCCATATTTACACACTTTCTAATTAAGTCGCTTTATTCTTCCAGTACTAGTCGTCGATTTCCGCAAAGACTTGGGTTGCTTTCACAGCTTTCTTCCAGCCCTTGTAGAGTTGTTCCTTGCGCGATTCGTTCATCGATGGCTCAAAGAGTTCTCCTGTCTCGTTCAAGAGTTTCAACTCATCCAAGTCCTTCCAGTAGCCTACTGACAATCCTGCCAAGAAGGCTGCTCCTAGAGCAGTTGTTTCCAAGTTTTTGGCGCGTGCGATGTCGATTCCCAAGATGTCTGCTTGGAACTGCATGAGGAAATTATTCATAGCTGCACCACCATCCACCTTCAAGACTTGGATAGCTGTCTGGGCATCCACTTGCATGGTATCGATGATGTCACGCACTTGATAAGCAATAGATTGAAGAGTTGCCTTGATAAAGTCTTCTTTGCTTGTTCCACGAGTCAAACCAAAGACAGAACCACGAGCGTTTTGGTTCCAGTATGGAGCACCTAGACCTGTAAAGGCCGGAACGACATAAACTTCGTCGTTGTTGTGAGAATCACGGGCGTATTTTTCAGACTCTGGTGAATTTTCTACCATACGAAGACCGTCACGAAGCCATTGAATGGCACTTCCTGCGATGAAGATAGAACCTTCCAAGGCATAGTAAACCTTGCCGTTGATTCCGTAACCAATCGTTGTCAATAGGTTATTTTCAGACAACTGCATTTCTTCACCAGTATTCATGATGATGAAAGAGCCTGTTCCATAAGTATTCTTGACCATACCAGGTTCAAAGGCCAACTGTCCAAAGAGGGCTGCCTGTTGATCACCAGCCATACCTGAGATTGGCACTTCTCCACCGTAGAAATGGAATGGGGCTGTCTTACCGTAGATTTCAGAGTTAGAACGAACTTCTGGAAGCATAGCCTTAGGAATGTTGAGAATTTCCAAAATCTCGTCATCCCATTTGAGTTCCTTAATGTTATAAAGCATGGTACGGGCTGCATTTGAGTAATCCGTTACGTGAGCCGCACCGTCAGTCAATTTCCAAACCAACCAAGTATCAATGGTACCAAAGAGCAATTCCCCCTTTTCTGCTCGCTCTTGAGCGCCTTCTACATGGTCCAAAATCCAACGAACTTTAGTAGCAGAGAAATAAGCATCGATGATCAAACCAGTCTTTTCATGGAATTTTTCCACATAACCTTGGCTTTTTAGTTGCTCAGCTAAAGGAGCTGTCTGACGTGATTGCCAAACGATTGCGTTGTAGATAGGGAGCCCTGTTTTCTTATCCCAGACGACCGTTGTTTCACGTTGGTTGGTAATCCCGATTGCTTCGATTTGGTTTGGCTTGACACCACTTTCGATGAAAGCTCCAGCAATAACAGACTGGACGGAGTTCCAAATTTCATTGGCATTGTGCTCTACCCAACCTGCTTGAGGAAAAATCTGAGTGAACTCTTTTTGGCTCGAGCTGACCTTTTCTCCTTTTTTGTTGAAAATAATGGCACGAGAACTTGTAGTTCCCTGGTCAATGGCCATGATGTATTTTTCTTGTGACATGTGCTGTCCTCCTGATAAAGATCTTGAGGATGTTTCCTCTTTACAGTAACTAGTATACAAAATAAAGCGCTTTCTTGTTTATCAACTTTTTTTAATTTTTAAAAAAATGTGAGGAGATTGTGTGAATTTCACAAAAATGATGAATGATTTACAGTCGAAAAGGACTTTTCTTCTACAAGAAAAAAAACGCATAATATTAGGGAACAAAATCCTTGATATTATGCATTGCATTATGAAAATGGAGAAGACAAAGGCTGTCCTCTCCAAATATCAGTTTTTTATCAACCCACTATAGTTGATAAAAATTTATAGAAATTAGTTTTTGCGTTTAGCAAATGGAAGGGCACCAAGGAGTAATCCTAGGAATCCTAATGATGCAATTGCAACATTATCTTTTCCACCAGTATTTGGAAGTTCTTTCTTATCTTCTGATTTTGCAGCTGGTGCTTGATAAGTATTATCTTGGCTAGTACCTGCTACTGCTGGAGCTGCCGTTGCTGGGGCTTCAGCTGCTGGTGTAGCTGGTGTTTCACCTGGTGCTGGCATTGGATGCGCTGGAGTAGCTGGAGCTGGTGTTTCACCTGTTGGTGCAGCTGGAGCTACTGGTGTACCAGGTGCTGGTCTACCAGGTGCTGGTCTACCAGGTGTTGGGTAGTTATTAGCTACTTTTTTATAATAATTAGTAATAATACCATCTTTT
This sequence comes from bacterium, assembly GCA_905221125.1. Taxonomy (GTDB): domain Bacteria; phylum Bacillota; class Bacilli; order Lactobacillales; family Streptococcaceae; genus Streptococcus. The sequence continues at coordinate 22,209 of CAJNBY010000022.1, forward strand.
TCTTCAGATGTTACAAATGTATAACCTGCAATTGGTTTACCTTTGAAGTTACCTGCTTCGGCCTCCAAAATGTCAACATTAGAATCAATATCAACATAGCGTGTAACTTCTAGAACTTTTTTGTCAGCTTGTTGATCTAAAACTTCAGATTTGTTTCCTGCTAAGATTGCTAAAGCTTCTTCTAAATCAGCTAAACGGTTTTTTAATCCTTCTTTATAGTAATCTTCAACGCCTTCATTTTCTTCAGCGTCTTTGATTTCCTCTTTAACTTTATCGATTTCATCTAAGATTTTATTTTCTTCTGTTGGTTCTAATCTCTTAAGTTTTCCGTCTAGTTCAGCTTCAGCTTTTTCTAATTCAGCTTTCTTAGCTTCTAATTTTTCTTTAGCTGCAGTAACATAGTCAACTGCATCTGAATTATTTTCATTGTCAGCTACTAATTTTTCTAAGTCAGCTACTTCTTTTTCTAAATCAGCTACTTTATTTTGAAGTGCTTCGATTGCAGCATCTTCAGAAGGTGTTTCTTCAGCTGGTTTACCTGGAGTTGGAGTTTCTTCAGCTGGTTTATTTGGAGCTGGAGTTTCTTCAGCCGGTTTACTTGGAGCTGGAGTTTCTTCAGCTGGTTTACTTGGAGCTGGAGTTTCTTCAGCTGGTTTATTTGGAGCTGGAGTTTCTTCAGCTGGTTTACTTGGAGCTGGAGTTTCTTCAGCTGGTTTACTTGGAGCTGGAGTTTCTTCAGCTGGTTTACTTGGAGCTGGAGTTTCTTCAGCTGGTTTACTTGGAGCTGGAGTTTCTTCAGCTGGTTTATTTGGAGCTGGAGTTTCTTCAGCTGGTTTATTTGGAGCTGGAGTTTCTTCAGCTGGTTTATTTGGAGCTGGAGTTTCTTCAGCTGGTTTATTTGGAGCTGGAGTTTCTTCAGCTGGTTTATTTGGAGCTGGAGTTTCTTCAGCTGGTTTACTTGGAGCTGGAGTTTC
>CAJNBY010000023.1 GCA_905221125.1 bacterium
ACACAGAAGTTAAGCCCTAGAACGCCGGAAGTAGTTGGGGGTTGCCCCCTGTGAGATATGGAAGTCGCTTAGCTCTATTCCGCCATAGCTCAGTTGGTAGTAGCGCATGACTGTTAATCATGATGTCGTAGGTTCGAGTCCTACTGGCGGAGTAGTTAATTAAAGGAGGTTTCGACCTCTTTTTTTGTTATGTAATTAATAATCTGTCTTGCACCTAATGACAAGTGATATTTTTTTGACGATAGAAGTCTCAGCTACCATCATTTTCTAACACTGATAGCACTTAAAACGTCGCTTTATTAGAAGATTTCTAGTAGACATACCAGTCGTTTCGAGGTAAGGAATCTTAGTGTGTACCCCTATTAATGACATCCATAATTTTGATATTAGGGTCTTTAATGTTGAGTAATTTTGTGATAAGTTGAAGAACTCTGGAGAAATATTTATTACTATTGAAATAAAACAGGATAATTTTTTCAATCATTTATAGGAAATTTTTTATTTTTATGGATTTAATAGTTTGTTTTTGATGTAAGATATTTATTTCTATTCTGTCAACTTTTCCTATTTTTTATCTTGTTGAGGTTGGTATTTTAACAATTCAGGAATTATTAATGATTAGTTAAAATTTTTTGTTAGAATAAGGTCATAAAAAGTAAAGGAGTGTATGCTTATGCTACAAAGTATTTATGATCAGATGACTGATTTCTATGACAGTATCGAAGAAGAGTATGCTACTTTCTTTGATAATAGTTGGGAATGGGAACATTTTCATTTTAAATTTTTGATTTATTATTTAGTTCGATATGGCATTGGGTGTCGTAGGGATTTTATCGTTTACCATTATCGTGTTGCTTATCGTTTGTATCTTGAAAAGATGATAATGAATCGGGGTTTTATTTCTTGTTAAGGTAATTTTAGTAAATTTCCGAACAAACTTACTTTTTCATGGCAATATAACAATAAATAGCTGGTAATTTTTCTAAATCATTTTTTAATAGTTGGAAATAGCAAATCTTTCTATTGTTTCTTCTTGATAAAAAGGCGATTTTTTCTTATAATAAATTGTAAGATATAATTGCGGGTGAGATTCCTGCCATGTATGTGAGAAAGGAAGAGCCTGAGGGCTCAGACAAGATTATGACTTCAGTTGTTGTTGTAGGTACCCAGTGGGGTGATGAAGGTAAAGGGAAGATTACAGACTTCCTTTCAGCGAATGCAGAAGTGATTGCACGTTATCAAGGTGGTGATAATGCAGGTCACACGATTGTGATTGATGGTAAGAAATTTAAGTTGCACTTGATTCCATCTGGGATTTTCTTCCCTGAAAAAATCTCTGTTATTGGGAATGGTATGGTTGTAAATCCTAAATCTCTGGTAAAAGAGTTGAGCTATCTTCATGAGGAGGGTGTGACAACTGATAACTTGCGTATTTCTGATCGCGCGCATGTTATTTTGCCTTACCATATTGAGTTAGACCGTTTGCAAGAAGAAGCTAAGGGTGACAATAAGATTGGTACTACAATTAAGGGAATTGGTCCAGCTTATATGGACAAGGCTGCTCGTGTGGGAATTCGTATTGCCGATCTTTTGGATAAAGACATTTTCCGTGAGCGCTTAGAACGTAACCTTGCTGAAAAGAATCGTCTCTTTGAAAAATTGTATGACAGTAAAGCGATTGCTTTTGATGATATTTTTGAAGAATATTACGAATATGGTCAACAAATCAAGAAATATGTGACCGATACATCTGTTATTTTGAATGATGCGCTTGATAATGGTAAACGTGTGCTTTTTGAAGGTGCACAAGGTGTTATGCTAGATATCGACCAAGGTACCTATCCGTTTGTTACGTCATCAAACCCTGTGGCTGGTGGTGTGACCATTGGTTCAGGTGTTGGTCCAAGTAAGATTGACAAGGTTGTAGGTGTATGTAAAGCCTATACAAGTCGTGTAGGAGACGGTCCTTTCCCAACTGAGTTGTTTGATGAAGTGGGAGAACGTATCCGCGAAGTCGGTCATGAATATGGTACAACAACTGGTCGTCCACGTCGTGTGGGTTGGTTTGACTCAGTTGTCATGCGTCATAGTCGTCGTGTTTCTGGTATTACGAACCTTTCATTGAATTCTATCGATGTTTTGAGTGGTTTGGATACTGTGAAAATCTGTGTGGCTTATGATCTGGATGGTCAACGTATTGACTACTATCCAGCTAGTCTTGAGCAATTGAAACGTTGTAAGCCTATCTATGAAGAGTTGCCTGGTTGGTCAGAAGATATCACTGGAGTTCGTAATTTGGAAGATCTTCCTGAGAATGCACGTAACTATGTTCGTCGTGTGAGCGAATTGGTTGGTGTTCGTATTTCTACTTTCTCAGTAGGTCCTGGTCGTGAACAAACAAATATTTTAGAAAGTGTTTGGTCATAAGAGATTTTTAAGATTTGTTTAAGAGAAGTCGGGTATACTATAGACAGTTACAAGAAGACCTCCTAACTTGTTGTAACAAATATCCTAAACTTTTCTTTTTCATAATAATCTCCCTATAGAGTCACCGCATTCGGTGGCTTTTTTTGTGTTGGAATTCATGATATAATAATAAAATCGAAAAGTAGGAAAAGGGAAAAGAGATGGATTATACGCTTGAAGAAAAAGAAAGATTCATGAGAGAGGCATTGAAAGAGGCTGAGATTGCTCTTGGACACGATGAAATTCCAATTGGTTGTGTGATTGTAAAGGACGGAGAAATCATTGGTCGTGGGCATAATGCGCGTGAGGAGTTGCAACGAGCGGTTATGCATGCGGAGATTATGGCTATAGAGAATGCGAACCTGAGTGAGGAGAGCTGGCGCTTGCTGGATTGCACGCTTTTTGTGACCATTGAGCCGTGTGTCATGTGTAGTGGGGCGATTGGACTCGCCCGTATTCCAAACGTGGTCTATGGGGCTAAAAACCAGAAATTTGGCGCTGCTGGGAGTTTGTACGATATCTTGACAGATGAGCGTCTCAATCATCGTGTGGAGGTTGAAACGGGAATTTTAGAAGATGAATGTGCAGCTATTATGCAGGACTTTTTTAGAAATAGACGGAAAAAATAATTTTGCTTTTAAAATGAATAGGAATGTGATATAATAAATATTGGAGCAACAGTTCTGCGTGAAGCGGGTCAGGGGAGGAATCCAGCAGCCCTAAGCGATTTGAATTGTGTGCTCTTTTTTTTTCGTGCTTTTTGCGAATAAATAAGATAGAATAATCTAGAATAAATGATAATAGAAAAGAGAATATGATGAAAATTCGTGGTTTTGAATTGGTTTCGAGTTTTACAGATGAAAATTTATTGCCGAAGCGTGAGACAGCGCATGCGGCTGGTTACGACTTAAAGGTTGCTGTGCGTACGGTTATTGCGCCAGGAGAGATTGTCTTGGTTCCGACAGGGGTTAAGGCTTATATGCAGCCGACTGAAGTTCTCTACCTCTATGATCGCTCTTCAAATCCTCGTAAGAAGGGCTTGGTTTTAATTAATTCAGTTGGGGTCATTGATGGGGATTATTATGGAAATCCTGGGAATGAAGGGCATGTTTTTGCGCAGATGAAGAATATCACAGATCAAGAGGTTGTTCTTGAAGTTGGGGAACGTGTGGTCCAGGCTGTCTTTGCTCCTTTCTTAATTGCAGATGGAGATGCAGCTGATGGTGTTCGAACTGGTGGATTTGGATCGACTGGGCACTAGGATGAAGATTATCTTTGTACGCCACGGGGAGCCAGATTACCGTGAGTTAGAGGAGCGTTCTTATACGGGATTTGGGATAGATTTGGCACCCTTGTCTGAGAAGGGACGGCAGCAAGCCCAGGAATTGAGCACCAATCCTTTACTCCCTTCAGCTGAAATAATCATATCTTCTGCAATCACAAGAGCTTTAGAAACGGCTTCTTATGTGGCTTGTGCTACTGGACTTCCTTTGAAAGTGGAGCCTTTATTACATGAATGGCAGGTCCATGAAAGTGGCACAGATAATTTTGAAAAAGCTCGTACTATGTTTCTAGAAAATAAGGGGGAGTTACTTCCTAATAGTCCTATTCAATATGAGACAGCTGAAGAGATGAAGTCTCGTTTTCTAGAATGTATGGGTAAGTATCGAGATTACCAGACCGTTCTAGTGGTAACTCACAACATGCTCATGCGTCAGTTTGTACCAAATGAGAAGATTGATTTTTGCCAAGTGATTGAGTGTGAGTTAGAGATATAGAAAGAGGTTTATCATCGCAAAGAAAAAAGCGACATTTGTATGTCAAAATTGTGGGTATAATTCCCCTAAATATCTGGGGCGTTGTCCTAACTGTGGGTCTTGGTCTTCTTTTGTAGAAGAGGTTGAGGTTGCCGAGGTAAAGAATGCGCGTGTGTCCTTGACAGGTGAGAAAACCAAGCCCATGAAACTGGCTGAGGTGACTTCCATCAATGTCAATCGAACCAAGACTGAGATGGAGGAATTTAACCGTGTACTCGGTGGAGGAGTGGTGCCAGGAAGTCTCGTCCTCATCGGTGGGGATCCTGGGATTGGGAAATCAACCCTTCTCTTACAAGTATCAACCCAGCTGTCCCAAGTGGGGACGGTTCTCTACGTCAGTGGAGAGGAATCTGCCCAGCAGATTAAGTTACGAGCAGAGCGCTTGGGTGATATTGATAGTGAGTTTTATCTCTATGCCGAGACCAATATGCAGAGTGTTCGATCTGAGGTAGAGCGCATCCAACCAGACTTTCTCATCATCGACTCCATTCAGACTATTATGTCTCCTGAAATTTCAGGGGTGCAAGGATCTGTGTCTCAGGTGCGTGAAGTAACTGCTGAACTCATGCAACTGGCCAAAACTAATAACATTGCTATCTTTATCGTAGGGCATGTGACCAAGGAAGGAACCTTGGCTGGACCTCGTATGTTGGAGCATATGGTAGATACAGTGCTTTACTTTGAAGGAGAGCGCCACCATACCTTTCGTATTTTGAGAGCGGTCAAAAACCGTTTTGGCTCCACTAATGAGATTGGGATTTTTGAGATGCAGTCGGGTGGTCTGGTTGAGGTCCTCAATCCGAGCCAAGTTTTTCTAGAAGAGCGTTTGGATGGAGCGACTGGCTCGTCAATCGTTGTGACAATGGAAGGGACGCGTCCGATTTTGGCGGAGGTTCAGGCTTTGGTCACACCGACCATGTTTGGAAATGCCAAGCGTACTACGACAGGGCTTGATTTTAATCGTGCGAGTCTGATTATGGCTGTTTTGGAAAAGCGTGCAGGACTTCTCTTGCAAAATCAGGATGCCTATCTCAAATCTGCTGGTGGTGTGAAATTGGATGAGCCTGCCATTGACTTGGCCGTTGCAGTTGCCATTGCTTCGAGCTACAAGGATAAGCCTACCAATCCTCAGGAATGTTTTGTAGGAGAACTTGGTTTGACGGGAGAAATTCGGCGAGTGAATCGTATCGAGCAACGCATCAATGAAGCTGCTAAGCTTGGATTTACTAAGATTTATGTACCGAAAAATTCTTTGACAGGAATCACTCCACCCAAGGAAATTCAGGTCATTGGTGTGACAACGATTCAGGAGGTTTTGAAAAAGGTCTTTGCATAATCCGTGACAAATCCTCTTAAAAATGATAAGATAGGAGAAATATTTGACTATCAAATTTTCAAGGAGGGAATCGTGTCGTATTTTGAACAGTTTATGCAAGCCAATCAGGCTTATGTTGCCCTACATGGGCAGTTAAATCTGCCACTTAAACCCAAAACAAGAGTAGCCATTGTGACCTGTATGGACTCACGTCTGCACGTTGCTCAAGCTCTAGGTTTGGCACTTGGAGATGCTCATATCTTGCGGAATGCAGGTGGTCGAGTGACCGAGGATATGATTCGTTCGCTGGTGATTTCCCAGCAACAGATGGGAACAAGAGAGATTGTGGTGTTGCACCATACAGACTGTGGTGCCCAGACTTTTGAAAATGGACCTTTTCAGGAGTATCTGAAAGAGGAGCTAGGTGTCGATGTGTCAGACCAGGACTTTTTGCCCTTCCAAGATATAGAGGAGAGTGTGCGTGAGGATATGCAACTGCTTATCGAATCTCCCCTAATACCAGAAGATGTCATTATCTCTGGTGCCATTTACGATGTGGATACAGGAAGTATGACAGTCGTAGAATTGTAAATACTTTATTTAGAAAGAAAGTGTATGAAGAAAAACAGTATTTTATTTATTTTTATTTTATTGCTATGTATTGGTGTACAGTATGAAACCATCTACTATACGGACGGTTCGATGTCAGCTGAGGAATATAGACTAATGGGAGTTTCTATCTTTCTAGCTCTCTTTTATATGATTCCGGCTCTTTATTTCCTTTTCCGTATTGGGAAAAAATGGGAATTACCAAAGAAGGCATTGACCTTGTCTTTATTGGGTGGGATGTTCCTTTCAGGCTGGTTGGCTAGCTTTGCGAATACTTATATCCATGATTTACTGGGTGTTCTTTTCCCAGATAGTGCATTTTTAAATACTTTTGAAAGTGCTATTGTGGCTCCTTTGGTAGAAGAACCCTTGAAATTATTGCCACTTGTTTTTGTTTTAGCTTTGGTTCCTGTGCGAAAATTAAAATCTTTGTTTTTACTAGGAATTGCTTCTGGTTTGGGATTCCAAATGATTGAGGATATTGGCTATATTCGTACGGATTTACCAGAGGGATTTGACTTTACTATTTCGAGAATTTTAGAGCGTATCATCTCAGGAATTGCCTCTCACTGGACTTTTTCAGGTCTGGCTGTAGTAGGTGTTTACTTGCTTTACAGAGCCTATAAAGAGCAGAAGATTGGCAAGAAACAGGGGCTTATTTTCCTAGTTTTAGCCTTGGGAACTCACTTCCTGTTTAACTCTCCTTTTGTGGAGTTGGAGACAGAGTTGCCACTAGCGATTCCAGTGGTTACGGCTATTACTCTCTATGGTTTTTACCAGGCTTATCGCTTTGTTGAGAAGCACAATGAGTTGATGAACTAGAATATTTTTCAAAAGAATGATGCAAGGGTACAAATATGGTGCCCTTCTTTTATTTTTGATTGAAAAATAGTGCAAAAAGCGCTACAATGGTAGATGGAAAAATCTTGTGAAAAGCACAAGCGATACATATATACCGGAGGAAATCATGTCTTTTTCTGATTTAAAGCTGTTTGCCCTTTCTTCTAATAAAGAATTGGCAGAACGTGTGGCGCAGGAGATTGGGATAGAGTTGGGGAAATCAAGTGTTCGCCAATTTTCAGATGGAGAGATTCAGGTCAACATCGAAGAATCAATCCGTGGGAAGCACGTCTTTATCCTACAATCAACTAGTTCGCCTGTAAATGACAATCTGCTTGAAATTTTGATTATGGTAGATGCTTTGAAGCGTGCGAGTGCAGAATCTGTCAATGTTGTCATGCCTTACTATGGGTATGCACGTCAGGATAGAAAGGCGAGAGCGCGTGAGCCAATCACTTCAAAACTTGTTGCAAATATGCTTGAAGTAGCTGGAGTAGATCGTTTATTGACAATCGACTTGCATGCTGCGCAGATTCAAGGATTCTTTGATATTCCTGTGGATCACTTGATGGGAGCTCCTCTGATTGCAGATTATTTTGAGCGTCGTGGCATGGTTGGTTCTGACTATGTGGTTGTCAGCCCAGACCATGGAGGGGTGACTCGTGCCCGTAAGTTGGCAGAATTTTTGAAAACATCTATCGCTATCATTGACAAACGTCGTAGCGTTGATAAGATGAATACTAGTGAAGTCATGAACATCATCGGTAAGGTTGAAGGTAAGACTTGTATCTTGATTGATGATATGATTGATACTGCTGGAACGATTTGTCATGCGGCGGATGCTCTTGCGGAAGCTGGTGCTGTTGAAGTTTATGCAAGCTGTACGCACCCAGTTCTTTCTGGTCCTGCTATGGACAATATCCAAAAATCAGCTATCAAGAAATTGGTTGTTTTGGATACTATCTACTTGCCAGAAGAGCGTTTGATTGACAAGATTGAGCAGATTTCAATCGCTCATCTATTGGGAGATGCTATCGTACGTATCCATGAAAAACGCCCACTTTCTCCACTTTTCAGTATTGAGAAAAAGATTTAATAACCAAGCCTGAGATAATTCTCAGGTTTTTTCATCTCTTTTACGAATAAATAGGTAGTGGCAGTGAATCTAGTAAACCTAGATTTAATACTCTTCGAAAATCTCTTCAAACTATGTCAACGTCGCCTTGTCATATATATGTGACTGACTTCGTCAGTCTTATCTGCAACCTCAAAACAGTGTTTTGAGCAACCTGCGGCTAGTTTCCTAGTTTGCTCTTTGATTTTCATTGAGTATAAAACTGTGCTATAATGAAAGGAGAAGAAATATGACTATACGTCATCCGGGCATCAGCCCGACCAATGACTTGGTTGCTAAGAAAATCTTTAGCAATCCAGAAATCACTTGTCAATTTATCCGCGATATGCTGGACTTGCCAGCCAAAAATGTAACTATTTTGGAGGGAAGCAATATTCACGTTTTGCCTTCTACGCCTTACTCGGCTCAGGATTTCTATACCAGTATAGACGTCTTGGCTGAACTAGATAATGGAACGCAAGTAATTATTGAAATCCAAGTTCATCATCAGAATTTTTTCATCAATCGCCTGTGGGCTTATCTGTGCAGTCAGGTCAATCAAAACCTAGAAAAAATTCGCCAGCGAGAAGGTGATACCCACCAGAGTTACAAACACATCGCACCCGTTTATGCCATCGCAATTGTCGATAGTAATTATTTCTCAGATGACCTGGCTTTTCATAGCTTTAGTATGCGCGAGGACACGACAGGTGAAGTTTTAACCATCACAAACAATGGACAAGAAAACCACCTAGTCAAGATGGCGTTCTTGGAATTAAGAAAATACAGAGAAACCAGCAAAGATGAGGTTCGCAAGCCGTGGTTGGAGTTTTTCGGAAATAAACCCTTTACCCAAGAACCCGAGCGAGCTATCAGCCAGGCAGACCAACTGCTAGACTACAAGAGCTGGTCCGAGGAGGACATAAAAATGTTTAGTGAACAACGCAGACGTGAAGAACAAGCGTTATTGGCTCATGATTATGCCTTGGAAACTGCTAGAGCAGAAGGTCTTGAATAAGGTTTAGAGCGTGGGAAAGTTGAAGGATAAATCTTTGCCTTTATTGATTTAGTATGCTAACATGCTTTGCCTTCCGAATTTACGAGTGAACAATTAGACACAAATTTAAAAAAGGTAAATTCCCAAACTAAGTGCCACTGCTAATCCAAGTGGAAGTTAGTCTGATAAAAATCCTAAAAACCAGTGGAAATCCGTGTCAGGGTAAGTTCCACTGGTTTTACTAATGCTTGATTTCATCGCTTTTATAGCCAAAATGAATCGAAAAAAAGAGCGCACAAAATCCCCTCATCTGAAAGCGTTTCAGATTAAGTTCCGCTATGGTGGAAGTTAGTGTGAGACGTTTGAATGGGGTTAAAGGTTAGTTTTTAGAACTTATGTTGGAGTAATTTAGAAGACTGACAGACGTCTTCTGCAGGTATTTTAGAAATACCTAGAAGCTTAGGAATCTCTTCTCCATAGGTAAAGGCAAAGAGCTCATAGGCTGACTTTCCATTCAAAGCAGCACGTTTGACACTATTGACATGAGAGCAGACGAGATTGATATCTTCTTGAGTTAAGTTGTCAAAAGAAGTTCGCTTAGGTAGAATGTCTCGAATCAGTGTGTGATTTTTCTCAATTCTCCCTTTCTGGTCAGAGCGATTAGGATCACAAAAGAAGAGTTTACTCTCTCCTCGCACATCCATTTCGATGTCATCAACTCTGGCAAACTCTCCACCATTATCGGTAAGAATGACAGGAAAGAGTTGGAAGAAATCTTTATCAGCTTCATGAAGAGTGTTCTTGATGGCATAGAGGTGTTTGGTAACCTCAAGGGCAGTTTTATTATCCAGAAGCCTAGCGAAGATAAAGTTACAGAAAGACAGGTTGAAGGTAAGTAGGACTTTACCTTCCATCCTCCCCAGAACTGTGTCCATTTCCAGCCAAGAGTCTAGTTGATTAAGGACTAAATAGTTTTGGAAATCCTCATAGGAACGTCCTTTTTTAGCTTCTTTAGGGATGGAAGGTAGCTTACTTTTCCGTCTTTCTTTGAATTTAACGGCTCTGGCAAGATCAATAGGAGCGATAGATAGGTATCCTTTTCGGATATGTCGATAGATGGTTGAGGAGCTGACATCAAGATTGTGAGTTTTGAGGATATGATAGATGTGTTGTCCCTTTTTAACACCATCAGAAATGATTTTATCCATGTCCCAGAAGGTCTTGGAATTGAGGGGAGTCCCTTCACGAGCTTCAACAAGAGTTTGTTCGTATTGTTTTTGAGCTTGCTTAGCGAGATAGAAGATCTTCTTATAGCCACAGTTTTGTCTTCTTTTAGGGCATCCATTACAGACAAAGGGAGCCTTATCGAGTAAAGTGCAAGGAAGGTTATGGCATGTAGACTCTCGGACTTGTCTGTTTCGTTTGACTTCTTTGGAAACAGTAGTTGGGTCTTTTAGAATGGATTGTCCGATAGCTTTGAAGGTTTCACCGCGCCCTAAGCCTAATTGGATATCATTACGGTCTGAAAGGGTAAGGTGTTTATGTTTTGTCATAGTGAGCCTCATTTCTAACTCAAACGTCTCACACTTAATTCCACCATAAAAATCCGTTTTAGACTAACTTCCACTTTGGTCAGGTAAGTGGAAGTTACTTTGAGAAGTTAGCCAAATTTAAAAAATATCAAGTTTACTTGACTTTTTTTATAGAATAGTATAGTATTTAGATACAAGCACTCCTTTTGCTCCCTGTTTCATAGCAACTGGAGTCATTTTTTTATAAATTTAGAAGGTTAATGATGTACACAACTGATAATAGTATTTCTTTGTCAAGAGATTTAAAGAGAGAAATGAAAGCATTTTTACCTCTTAAAGATTTGGTAAGTTATCTTTCAGATAAGCTAGATATGTCACCTGAAGAGGAACTAGATTCCAAAAACTTTTTACGTTGTCATAATTACTATTCGTTTTCTGCGTTTATTAAACAGGTTCCAGATAATCTTCATAAAGGAAAATTTCAAGCAGCGATTTCATTGTATGAATTTAATGATTGGTTATCACAGTTTCTGTTTGTATTTTCTGGTAGATTAGAGCAGTTTATAAAATCAACTTTTATTGAATCGCTTTGCCAGCAATATAATGGAAAATATCAAAAAGGTGAGTGTTACTTGGATGAAACTATTTATGAAAACTCTGAATTATATAACGAATTTATTTCAATTATAGAAAAACATTTATCAGAGAATCAAAGTCTTTCAATACAGCATCATATTAAAAATAAAGGTTCTAAATTCCCAATTTGGGTGCTTTTTCAAGAGATGACTTTTGGGGAAACAACTCGTTTTATAAGTGCACTGAAAAAAGAGTACCGGGAGTATTGGATAGATACTACATTTTTATCAACTGGTGTGGTAAATTCTAAAATTCATGGAGAAGAAATCCAGAGTAAATTATTTGGCTGGGTTTCAGCTACATGGTATATGAGAAATAGAACTGCACATCATTTAAGACTATATGGTCAAAATTTTACAGTAGCAAGTCCAAGTTTCTTTTCAGCTGATTTGCGTCAAATAAACAAGAATGCAGAGACTAAAAAGAAAAAGACGCATAATAATGATTTATTTGCTTATCTTTTAGCTATGAAAAATCTTATACAACATCATTCACATTCTTTTGTTCAAGATTGGAACGATTTTTTAATGACTTTAGAGGAACAGTTGATGGAAAAGTCAAATATCATATTATCTAGTAAGATTGGTTTGCCAAGCAATTGGAAAGATATATTGTGGATTGGTTGAACTAAGGAATGATTTTTTTGCTCAAGTTATTATTCAGATTATCTTTGACAATCCAGATGAGAAACTAAACATTAGGAAGTTGATTACCAAGATAATGAAGGGTAAGGTGCGGGATTTGGGAATCGCTATATCAGGCGATGTAACACCTGAACAAGCTGAGAAAATCAGAATCATCAAGGAACACGATGATGCTTTTTCCGTCTGTAAAGAAGATTTGGAAACTCAGTCAAGAATATCAAGAACGGGTCAAGATGATTCAAATCGTTCCTAGATTCAGGGTGCTTTAATTTTAAAAATTAGGTGTCAAAACCTCTTTTAATACAGACAAAATTAAGGATAAACAGTAATTTTAATAACTTTTATTTTTTTCATCTCTTTTCCGAATAAATAGATAGAACCATCGAATCTAGCAAAATTAGATTTAAAACTGTGGTATAATAAAAGGAGGAAAAGGATGATTCTAAGACATCCGGGCATCAGCCCGACTAACGATTTGGTTGCTAAGAAGATTTTTAGCAATCCAGAAATCACTTGTCAATTTATTCGCGATATGCTGGACTTACCAGCCAAAAATGTGACCATTTTGGAGGGGAGCAATATTCACGTCTTGCCTTCTACGCCTTACTCGGCTCAGGATTTCTATACCAGTATAGACGTCTTGGCTGAACTAGATAATGGAACGCAAGTAATTATTGAAATCCAAGTTCATCATCAGAATTTTTTCATCAATCGCCTGTGGGCTTATTTGTGCAGTCAGATCAATCAAAACCTAGAAAAAATTCGCCAGCGAGAAGGTGATACCCACCAGAGTTACAAGCATATCGCACCTGTTTACGCAATAGCTATTGTGGATAGCAATTATTTCTCAGATGATTTGGCTTTCCATAGCTTTAGTATGCGAGAGGATACGACAGGTGAGGTCTTAACTATCACCAGTAATGGACAGGAACATCATCTAGTCAAGATGGCGTTCTTGGAACTAAAAAAATATAGAGAAACCAGCAAAGACGAGGTTCGTAAGCCGTGGTTAGAGTTTTTTGGGAATAAACCCTTTACCCAGGAACCCGAGCGAGCCATCAGCCAAGCAGACCAACTGCTGGACTATAAAAGCTGGTCCGAGGAGGACAGGAGAATGTTTAGTGAACAACGCAGGCGTGAAGAACAAGCCTTGTTAGCACAGGACTATGCCTTGGAACAAGCTGAAGAAAAAGGTTTGGAACGTGGTCTTGAACGTGGGCGTGCAGAAGGTCTTGAAAAAGGTTTGGAACGTGGTCTTGAACGTGGCCGTGCAGAGGGTATTGAAAAAGGGCGAGCAGAGGGTATTGAACAAGGTTTAGAACAGGGACTGGAGCGTGGAAAAGTTGAAGGAAGTTTGTCTATGCTACTGAATCTAGTCCGTCAAGGTCTTTTGCCTTCTGAAGTTGCCAGTCAACAGTTGGGTATGACCGTCGCTGAGTTTGAGTCCTTGCTATGAGGTCACATTTTAAATAGTAGAAAGTTAATGGAATGGCAAGTTATTTGCAAAATACTTGCCATTTTTGCTTGACATTTGGAAGGGGTTATAGGATAATACCATAGAAGTGAGTTCTGTCCAACTATCTATGTGGATTAGATATGTGAGGTTTGACTCAAGGTTTAAGAAATTTGTGAGATTTTCACTTGGGAGATACAGTATTTGAAGGGTATTTCATCTCACAAAGGCGTTTTTTTAACCTTTTTTGAAAAAATAGCTGAAAAGTTTAAAAAATCGAAGAAAACCCTTGACAAATCCTGCAAATATTTATATACTGTATGGTAGTAAGATAGTCTTACGAAAAAAATATTTTAAAGAAAAACAAAGGAGATAAAACGATGAAAAAAGTTTTATTGACAAGCGCAGTCGCTCTTGCAGCATTTGGTGCTGTACAAGCTGTTTCAGCTGATAGACAATTGACACCTGAAGAAGCAGCATCAGTTAGAAAAGTTGAAAAAACTTATGATCCTTCACAAGTGGAAAAAGCAATTGAAACTAACCGTGCTGAACAAGTTCTAGCAAATGGAGATAAAGTAGTATCTGTTCAATATAAAGATGGTTCTACTTATACTTATTTAGTAATTAATCCTAAAAATCAATATAAGGATAAAGTATCTAATCCATATGATAGCCAATTTAATCTTAAAGATGGTAAAGTTCAAAAAGTTCTACCATTCACAAATGGAACACATGGACGTATCAACGTTAAAGATAAACAAGGTGCACCAGTTGCAGGTGTTGAATTCGAACTATTAGTTTACAAAACTACTGACGATTTCTTGAATGCTCAAGCTGGAAAACCTGTTAAAGATGCCCCAGCTCTTGTAAGTGCTAAGACAAATGAAGCAGGTGATGCTGAATTTAAATTAGACGAGGGTGGAGTAGCTGTTTACCGTATTTTGACAGTACCAAAAGGTTACTTTTTACCTGAGCGCCTAACAAAATCTTCACTATTTACAGCAGATGCAGTTGGACGTAACGAAAATAATGATATGTATGTAAATGCATCAGTTGAAATTGAAAAAACTGACAGCTACAATGTTGTTCGTACTGAGTGGGTTCAAGGTGAAAACGGCTGGCACTACTATGACAACAATAAACAAGTTACTGGTTGGAAACAAATCGACGGCAAATGGTACTTCTTTAACGCTGAAGGCGTAATGCAAAAATGGTGGGTTAAAGATGGTAACACTTGGTACTACCTAAATGGTTCAGGTGCTATGGAAACTGGTTGGTTGCAAGACGGTGGTAAATGGTACTTCCTTGAAGCATCAGGTGCTATGAAAGCTAGCCAATGGTTTGAAGTTTCTGGTAAATGGTACTACGTTGATGGTTCAGGTGCCCTTGCAGTAAACACTACTGTAGGTGGATACACTGTAAACGGAAACGGTGAATGGGTTAAATAATCTAGTTTAATCACAAAAAGCAGGAGATTTCTTCTGCTTTTTATTTTTTCCATAAAAAGTTCAGTTTTTCTTAGAATTTTAAAAAAAAATAAGATACAATAGAATCAGGTTTATCACCTAAAATTTTAAACATGGAGAATGCTCATATGAAAAATAAAAAAGCTTTAGCCCTAGCAGTAGCTAGCTTGACAATGGCAAGTGCAGCAGTTTTAACCAGTTACTCTGCAATTACAGCTCGTCCAGTAAGTGCGGAAGAAGTTGTTTATAGAACTGAGTGGATCACAGTGATTAATGGTCGTTCACAAGAACGTAAGACAGTATTTTTTGAAGATGGGAATCAGCCGATCTCTAAACATTCGACAATTGAAGGATTTGAATTTCAACGTGCCTATGTTGAAGGGGGAAGAAAATACTACTTATTCGTTGAGAAAGGGACAAAAATTGATGATTATGTAAACGATCCCGATGCTTCCGTCAGTGAGTTAAATACTCAAGGATATAAAACGTCTGATAAAGATGTAAAATGGCGTGTGTCTGCTGGTAATCGTTATCTTTACTATAAAGGAAATCCTGTAAAAGGTTGGGCTAATGTTGATGGAA
Organism: bacterium; assembly: GCA_905221125.1. Classification (GTDB taxonomy): domain Bacteria; phylum Bacillota; class Bacilli; order Lactobacillales; family Streptococcaceae; genus Streptococcus. The sequence continues at coordinate 15,472 of CAJNBY010000023.1, forward strand.
AAACTTACTATTTTGATAGTGAAGGTGTTATGGCTCATGGAGTTCTTGAAAACACATCTGAACGTTACTATCTAGACGGACAAGGTGTTAAGAAAACTGGTTTCATTAAAGTAGGAGAAAAAACCTATTATTTTGTGTCAGATGGAGCTCGTAAGACAGAGATTATATCTGAAAATGGAAAAACTTATTTTGTCAAGGATGGTGTTGTGACAACTGGAGCTCATAAGGTAGGTGCTAAGTGGTACTTCTTTGCTGAAGATGGTACAACCAAGTCAGGTATTGTAAAAGATAGTGCTGGCAAATGGTATTACATCACAGCAGAAGGTGAGCGTAAGACAGGTCTTATTAAGGGTTCTGGCGACAAGTATTACTATGTCACTGAAGAAGGTGAACGTAAGTTTGGGGAAATTACCGTTGATGGTAAAACATATTTCTTAACAGATGAATCTAATACAAAAGCTGGCTGGAATAAAGTTGATAGTAACTGGATTTATGTGAATAAAGAAGGTAAACGTCAAGTTGGCTGGTTACAAGATGGCGGTAAGTGGTATTACTTTAACGCTGAAGGTATCATGCAAAAATGGTGGGTTAAAGATGGTAGCACTTGGTACTATCTAAACGGCTCAGGCGAAATGCAAACAGGTTGGTTGCAAGATGGTAGCACTTGGTACTATCTAAACGGTTCAGGTGCTATGCAAACAGGTTGGGCTAAAGTAGGTGATTCATGGTACTACCTCAAAGGCTCAGGTGCTATGGTAACTGGTTGGTTCCAAGTAGGTGGTAAGTGGTACTATGCTTATAGTTCAGGTGCCCTTGCAGTAAATACTACAGTCGATGGCTACTATGTAAATGCCAACGGTGAATGGGTATAAAATAACAAAGAGAGTGGTTTGAACCGCTCTCTTTTTGTTACTTTTAAATATTTCTACACTTTTTATGTTTTTTATTGCATTTATTATAGGAAAAGGATATAATCTATATAAATTCAACCATTTAATAAAGGAGGTTCTTCTCATGAAGAAAACACTAACAGGTATCTTGCTAGCTACTTCTGTGCTAGCTATGGCTACGGTCCAACAAGTAAAAGCTGCCGAAACAGGGGGAGCAACGACTACAACAACTTCTACGGTTAAGGAAGTCCACTATGTGACATTTCAAGCTAGAGGACCTGTCGATATCAAAACTGCACTTACAGGATCTGCTGTGACAGCTGCATCTATTAAGGATCACCCTGAAATTGAAAATTATATCTATACTTCTAGTAGAGAAGAGGATGGTATTATGTATCATATGTATTCGCCTACTGCTACAACAGGTACTACGAATTCTGGTACTCAGACCAATCCATACCATAGAGATAACAACCAAAACAATGGTAGCACTAGTAATGCTAATGGGAATAATAACCAAAATGGTACTGGTGCAAATAATAATGGCTCAACAACAAATTCTAATTCTCCAGTAAAAAAAGTTCGCTTTGTAGAATATAAACCTGGTAGTGACGTTCCAGTTGATATTAAAGATCCACGTACAGGAGCTGCAGCTTCTGATACCAGTCGTCTGGATATTGCCAACTATACTTATGTTAATGGTGAATTAAAAGGTGATACACTTTACCATATCTATCGCTCAAATTCAACGACTAATACTAACCAAAATAACAATCAAAACCAGTCTACTTCTGCAGGTCAATTTAAAACGGAGAACGGGAAGGTCTACTATATTAAGGACGGCAAAAAAGTTACTGGTTGGCAAAAAATTGATGGTAAGAATTACTACTTTGAAGCTGATGGAGCTATGAAAAAAGGGCTATTGACTTTAGGTGATAAGCAATACTATCTAGATGAAAAAGATGGCTTCAAACAGTTAGGATTTGTAAAAGTTGCTGATAAGGTTTACTATTTTGTTGAAAATGGTGAAAAGAAAACTGGCTTCATTAAGATTGATGACAAAACTTACTATCTAAAAGAAGGTGTTCGTCTAACAGGGGATATTACAGTAGATGGGAAACATTATTTCTTAGATGAGGAAGGTGTCCTTAAACCAGGTTTTGTTTTAATTGATGGTAAAAAATTCTTCATTGATGATGAGGGAAATCGTCATGTTGGATGGAAGAAAATTGGTCTGGATTGGTATTATTTCTCTAAAGAAGATGGAATGAAAACAGGCTGGGTCAAAGATGGGTCATGGTATTACTTGGATGAAACTGGTGTGATGAAAACTGGTTGGAGACAAGTTGATGGTAATTGGTACTATCTTAACGGCTCAGGTGCTATGCAGACAGGCTGGAAATTTATAAATGGTAGTTGGTATCATTTTGATAGTTTAGGTAAAATGGGTACTAGATGGATAAAAGAAAATGGTACATGGTATTATCTTGACGGCTCAGGTGCTATGCAGACAGGTTGGAAATTTGTAGATGGAAATTGGTATTACCTCAACAGCTCAGGTGCTATGCAAACAGGCTGGCTCAACCAAGGTGGTACATGGTATTATCTTGCTGGTTCAGGCGCCATGAAGACAGGTTGGTTCCAAGTTAGCGGTAAATGGTATTACTCATACCCATCAGGAGCTTTGGCTGTGAACACAACTATCGATGGTTACACAGTAAATGCCAATGGTGAGTGGGTGTAATGAATATAATAAAGAAATAAGGGGAAATTCCTCTTATTTTTTATCATTTTGAAGTGTGATTTCTTGAATTTTTAGGAAAAAAATGGTAAAATAGCACCAAAAAAGTACCAAAGGTGGTCGTTATGGATAAGAAAAAATTTCTCACTGCTAGCTTGGCTAGTGTTGCTGTTTTAGGATCAGCATTTGTTGTATCTCAACCGTCGGTTGTAAAAGCGGAAGGTCAACCTGTAGCTAGTAATCAACCAGCTGAAAATAAAGAATCAGCACAAAAAGAATTTTTAGATAATTTTGATAAAGCTTTAGAAACTACAGTTAAAGAATTAGAAGAAGATGCAAAAAATAATCCTGAAATAAAAGAACAAATTCAAGGGTATATTGATGAATTAAAAAGACAAGCAGCAGATAAGAGAGCTGATTATGAAAAACGCTTCAAAAAAGGTTTAACTGTAGAAGAAGCTGAAAAAGAAGTAGAAAAAGTTGCTAAAGAAGAGGAAGTAGCAGAGGAAAAAGAAGCTAAGGAAGAGGCAGACGCACAAGCAGCATTTTTAGCTAATTTTGACAAGGCATTAAAGGATACGATTGCAAAATTAGAAGAAGATGCAAGAAATAATCCTGAAATACAAGAACAAATTCGAGATACGATTGCAAAATTAAAAGCAGAAGCAGAGAAAACAAGAGCTAAAATCGAAGAAGGTTTCAAACAAGGCTTAACTGCAGAAGAAGCTGAAAAAGCAATCGATGATGAAAATAAAAAATTAGCAGAAGAAGCAAAAGCAAAAGCTGAAGAAAAAGCAGCACAAGATGAATTCTTAGAGAATTATGATAAAGCGTTAGAAAAAGCAGTTGCAGAATTAGAAAAAGCTGAAACTAATAGTCCAGAAGAAGCAAAAGCAAAAGCTGATACAATTACAGCATTAAAAGCAGCATCAGATGAAACAAGAAAACAAATTGTAGAAGGCTTCAAAAAAGGCTTAACTGCAAAACAAGCTGAAAAATTTATCGATGAATTAAATAAGAAAGCAGCAGAAGAAGATAAAGAGGCTGCAGAAAAAGAGAAAGCAGCACAGGAAGAATTTTTAGCGAACTATGATGCAGCATTGAAAGCAGCAATCGCAGAATTAGAAAAAGCTGAAACTAATAGTCCAGAAGAAGCAAAAGCAAAAGCCGATACAATTGCAGCATTAAAAGCAGCATCAGATGAAACAAGAAAACAAATTGTAGAAGGCTTCAAAAAAGGTTTAACTGCGAAACAAGCTGAAAAATTTATCGATGAATTAAATAAGAAAGCAGCAGAAGAAGACAAAGCTAAAGAAAAACCAGCGGAAAAACCGGCAGGGAAACCGGCGGAGAAACCAGCGGAAACTCCAGTCAAACCTTCTGTTCCTGCAAGACCATCTAATCCTACATATGTCCCTACATATGTTCCATCATACAGCTCATATTCTGTAGTAGAACCAGCTAAACCAGCTTCTCCAAAAACAGGTTGGAAACAAGAAAACGGTGTATGGTATTTCTACAATACTGATGGTTCAATGGCAACAGGTTGGCTTAAAGATAATGGCACGTGGTACTATCTAAATGCAAATGGTGCAATGGCAACAGGTTGGCTTAAAGATAATGGCACATGGTATTATCTAAATGCAAATGGTGCAATGGCAACAGGTTGGATTGAAGATAATGGCACATGGTATTATCTAAATGCAAACGGTGCAATGGCAACAGGTTGGCTTAAAGATGGTGATACATGGTACTATCTAAATGCAAATGGTTCAATGGCAACAGGTTGGCTTAAAGATGGTGATACATGGTACTATCTTGAAGCATCAGGGGCTATGAAGGTAAGTCAATGGTTTAAAGTTTCAGATAAATGGTATTATGTGAATGCTTCCGGTATGCTTGCAGTTAACACTACAGTTGAAGGGTATACAGTTAACGAAAATGGTGAGTGGATTAACTGATCCTAGCTTATATAGTATGAATGATCATTTCCTGGAACAAAACTTGTATATTGTTTCTGAGATAAAAATTTCTATCAATTAATTACAATATATACAAATCTATGGGATTATCCATATAATATACTTTCAATAGATAATTTAATCTGTTAGGAAGTTTAAACCACCAAATAATCTATAATATGAAAGAGAAGGACTTGTTACCTTCTCTTTTTGTGTATATAATCGCGTGAGGGCTTTGTTGGATAGTATAGTGGATTCAACTTAGAATAGTATGCTACGGATTCTAAAAATTTCTAGAAATTAATTTGGCTTTCCTAATCAATTTGTTCATATCTTATTTCAATCGACTATAGAAAATAAAAAGTGAATAGGATCATATTTCAGTCCTGTTCACTTTTATGTTATTAGCGATTGTATAATCTTATAATAGTGCCTCAAACTCAGCGACGGTCATGCCCAATTGCTCACTTGCAACCTCAGCAGTTAAAAGATGTTAGCGAACCATATCTAAAAAAGTAAGCAGTTTTCCACGCTCTAAACCTAATTGGATATCATTACGGTCTGAAAGGGTAAGATGTTTATGTTTTGTCATAGTAGACCTCATTTCTAACTCAAACGTCTCATACTTAATTCCACCATAAAAATCCGTTTTAGACTAATTTCCACTTTGGTCAGGCAAGTGGAAGTTACTTTGAGAAGTTAGCAAAATTGAAAAAGTGTTGACAAAGGTATTGACAAAATATCAAAAGATTACTACACTAGTGATAGGGATTATATTTAGTCTCATACTTTTTGAATAGGATTAAATAAATGAATATAATTGAGCCATTAAAAGAATTTTTTGGATATGATGTTCCATTGGGAGTCTGTATCATAGTAGCGTTAGGTGCTTATCATTTTGTTTTTAAATTACAAGAAGAAAGACGGAAAGATTATGAGACGACCTTTAGCAGTCAAGCTAAGGTTATTGAAGAGCTCAATAAAATAATTGTTAATAGAGATAAGAGAATTAACGATTTAGAAAAAATGTTTCATAATAAAAGGAGGTAGAATAATATGGGTACAATTTTATTTTTAATTATTGTTGTATTACTTGGTTTCTTTTTCTATCTACAAGATACAAAAAAACATAAGAAAATGTTTGTATATAATCTTCTATACACACTTTTCCAAGAAAAATATATAATAAAAGACATGATTTGTGAATACGAAGAGAAATATCCAGCTTTAACTAAAGTTGTATTGTCTTTTGTAGAGACAAAGTCAGATGTTTCAACGATAGTGAAAAATTCTAAAAAAGTTGAGGGTTCTCTGAAGCAACAGTTAGATAAAGAAATAGATGAAATAATTGCATCCAAAAAAAATCCTGAATTATTGCGAGTAATGCATTGGTATTTCTTAGCTTGTATTACAATCTCAACTCTTCGAACTCACGATAATATAGATATAATCAAGAAAGATTCTATCGATTTCGAAGAAGGGGCAATATCTAAATCCGATTTAAAAGGCAATTATTGTTTTGCGTAATTATATAGAGGCTGGGAAAAAATTCACTTCTAAATATCAAAAAATAAAGATTATACTTGATACATTAAAAAAGATTGGTACAATAGATTCATCAAATAAAAATTTTAAATTTTTGGGCTCTTTGTCAACTGTAGTGGGTTGAAGAAAAGCTAAGATCGAGAAAGGACGAATTTCGTCCTTTCTTTTTTGATG
>CAJNBY010000024.1 GCA_905221125.1 bacterium
ACTATCGTAACCATGCAAAAAAGCAACGGCAAATCCGTTGCTTTTTTTGGGACATAAGAGACTATTGTCCCAGGCTCATTTTTCTAATTATTCCATACCAAACTTTGGATCTTTCAAACTCTGAACACTGGCATTAATTACCGCGCCGACAATCAAAATCTTAGCGATGAGAATAAACCAGAACATCATGACCACCACAACGATGGAACTGAAAAAACGGACGTCCACGAGGTGATTAACATAGTTGTTGACATAGACTGAAAAGATATTGAGTAGTAAGACCAGAGTCAACAAGACAAAGGTGCTACCTGGCAATACATAGCGAATTCGTCGCACCTTAACATTGGGCAGGAAATAATAAAGCATGACCAAGATGGCAAAAATCAAGGCATAGACCAAGGGGCCTGTCAGATCCTGCAGGTAATCAAAGAGAGAACTATCTGATTTCCAGTAACTTTTGATAAGGTTGAGGAGCATACGGCCAAAAACACTCAAAAATAGAGCCAAGGCAAAGAGAATCTGCAAACCAAAACTGACAAACAAACTCATGAGCTGATGGGAAATCATTCCTCGATTTTTTGCTACTCCATAGGCTTTATTAAAGGCTTTCTGCAGGAAATTCATGGATTTTGAAAAGGTCCAGAGGGCTGACAAAACCGCAAAACTCAATAAGCCCGTTGACGGTTGAGTCAGTACCTCTGTAATAATCTTTGCGACCACATCATAAACCGTATCCGGCAAAAATTCATTGACAACCTTTAAAAAATTGGAAACTGGAATATGAAAATAGGGGAGGATGTTGACCACCACCAAAAGCAAGGGAAAGATCGAAATCAACCAATAGTAGGCTACTGCGACACTGGTCAATTCACTATCTGAGGCTTGATAATAATGCAAAAAAGCTTTTACTAAAGGCCTGTCTATCAGCTCTTTCCACCACTTCTTCATGTCACACTCCTTCACTTACAATCTTATACTCAATGAAAATCAAAGAACAAACTAGGAAGCTAGCCGCAGGTTGCTCAAAACACTGTTTTGAGGTTGCAGATAGAGCTGACGTGGTTTGAAGAGATTTTCGAAGAGTATTAACTAATTTCTTCTTACCAATTCCACCATATCATAAGGCAGGGTATTGGCAGCTTCCTTTAGAGAATAGTTCTCTAAGTTATTTACATTTTGTCGTAACTTCTTGGCGTACTTGGTCGTAATCAATCGTTTTTCTTCATATTCGAAAATCAACTTACGCTCCAGATAATAGCCTCTCAGCATTTCGTCGATATTGTTGGGTTTGACACGATTGATAACCCGTTCGACAAAGGCACCACTGGTGATGATAGCTGTTTCACGGAGACGAGAATCCTGCATGAAGCTAATCAAGGAACTCTTATAAATCCCTTTTAGGTTCTCCAAACTTTCGATAATCATCTCTGTATTTTCTAGATAAAGCTCTGCAATTTGGTCATAGTCAAGGGCTCTGAGTTTCTGTGATTCTTCATTTTTCCAACTGCGGAAGGTCTTGCCAAAGGTAAATACTTCATGAAGGATAAAACGTAAAATCCGCAAGGAAACAAGGAAGTAATAGGTCAAACGTGAAGCAAACTTGCGATTGATACCTTGTTCCATATTTTTCAAATAACGTTGGTAAACTCGATAAGCACGCTCACTCATCTTGCCTTCCTCGTAGGCTTGTTCCAGACCATCACTTTCAATACTGAGGATAAGAAGTTTCAAGGCTTCCCAGTCTTCTTGAGCACCCTTATTTTCTTGACTCAGGATGAGATTTTCAATACGCCCATGATAATTGTCAATAGCCGCATAGAGGGGAAGTTTATTTCTGGTATCTTCCAACTCTTTTTCCAACTCTATCGTTACATCGTTCAAAATGGCGATATGCATGAGATAGTCCTTGCTTTCTTCCTGTTCATCAGAAAGATAAGGCAAGACCAAGAGACCTGTTAAAAAGCTGACAAGCGTCACACCTGCAACAAGGAAAAGCAAAATTGGATATTCCTGCTCCAAATCACTTGGTATCAGAAGAATCGTAGCAATCGACACCGTTCCCTTGACACCTGAGAAGGTCAAGAGAAGCATATCCTTCATATACTTATTCAATTTTTTCTTGAGGCGTCGGGTCCTATAAGCATAATAGCCATAGATCATGACAAAACGAATGGCAAAGAGGACAAAGGTCAGGGCGACAAGAGATACCAGCAAGAGTAGAGGATTATAGATTGGATTGGTCAAGATAGGTTCTGCTATCATTTCCAACTCTATTCCCAAAATCACAAAGACAGAACCGTTGAGCATAAAGGTCACTGTATGCCAGACTGTCTCGGTCACTGTATCCACTTGGGCTTCGAGAAGCGTGATTTTCTTAAAACGACTTGCCTTTAAAATCCCCGCAACTACAACGGCAATAATCCCTGAAACGTGTACTTCTTCTGCTAAAAAGAAGGTCACCAGAGGCAAACTCAATTCTAATAAAAGTTCGCTGGCAATATCCGTTGCGCGTACACTTAACAAAAAAGTATGGAGGAAACGATTGGTCATGGCTGTTAAAAAGCCAATCAGAAAACCGCCTAGAATTGAAAAGATGAGCGAGCTACCAGCTTGTCCAAGGGAAAAGGCTCCTGTTGTCCAAGCCGCCAAGGCAACTTGAAAGGCTACCAAGCCAGAGGCATCATTCAAGAGTCCTTCACCTTTGAGGATATTGGACACGCGCTTAGGAAAGCTAAAGCGCTCCGAAAGAGAGGCAAAGGCCACCAAGTCCGTAGGCCCAAGCGCAGCCCCAACAGCCAAACAAGCCGCCAAGGGAAGACTGAGCCAAAGAAGATGAGCCAAACCACCCAAACTCAGGGTCGAGATAAAAATCACTGGAAATATGAGATAAACAATGATTCGCCAGTGTTTTAAAATAGCCGTAATATCCGCTTCCTCTGACTCTCGGAAAAGCAAGGGCCCGATAACCAGGGCCAAAAACAACTCCGTATTGAGATGAAAATCGGTATTGGTTAAAAAGAGTCCAATCACAATTCCCAGAAGAATTTGCACCAAAGGGAGGGGCAAAAAGGGCAGGAGCTTATTGGTTGTACTTGAGACAATCAAGACCAGTAAAAATAGGATGAGGTAAATCAGTAATTCCACGCAATTCCTCCTTAGTCTTTTTTACAACAGGATTCAAATATCTCCTTCTGCTCTTTGATTTTTTGATCAATCTTGGAACAGTCTTTGTGCTCAATTTTTCTCTGGCACCGTTCCATTTCAAGAGCTACTAATTTTTTCTTGATTTTAAGCATTTTTTTGCTCATATGCGCTTGGTCTAACACACCAACCGCACGTTCGTGGTGAGTAGACTCTACAAATTTCTGGCGCATGGTATCTAGCTTTTCACGTAGGTATTGTTTATCCATGTCTATATCTCTCTAATTTTTCAATCATCACTAAAAATGGTGGATTGTTGACTTGATTTAAAGTTCGATAAATGGCAGCTGTGTACTCTTGTTGGTTCAACTGGCTAACAAAATTCAAGACAGCATCCCTCTCGAGGTCGCCACCTTCATGACCATAGTAGATCATAATGGCTATCCGTCCACCTTTGACAAGTAAGTCACACAACTTTTCTAAGGCTTCAATGGTAGTCTGAGGTTGGGTAATGACAGATTTATCAGCTGACGGCAGATAACCCAGATTAAAAATCCCTGCCTTGGCTTCTGTCACAAACTGGTCCAGTGTCTCATGGCCTTGCAAGATTAACTGGGCATTTGCCATTCCAGCCTGGTCCAAACGCTCTTGGGTCTTTTCCAAGGCTTGTTCCTGAATATCAAAGGCATAGACTTGCTTAGCTAGCTTGGCTAGAAAAAGCGTGTCATGACCATTTCCCATGGTCGCATCCACTACGATATCATCCTGAGTCACGACCTCAGCCAAAAAATCATGTGCCATTTCAAGTGGTCTTTTCATTATTAAACTCCTGTTTTACAGCCTTGCATCCTTGAACGCTTCCACGGCGTCGCATTTCAGTTTCAATAGCATTTAGCACTTCCCATTTATTGAGGCTCCACATGGGACCAATCAGCATATCTCTTGGCGCATCTCCTGTGATTCGGTGGATGACAATATGTTTGGGAATAATTTCCAGTTGGTCACAGATGACCTTAACATATTCGTCCTGACTCATCAACTGCAAACGACCCTCGTGGTAATCCCGCTGCATACGCGTATTGGTCATCAAGTGAAGCAAATGCAGTTTAATTCCTTGAATATCGTTATCCGTTACACAGCGACGGACATTTTCGACCATCATCTCATGAGTCTCACCAGGAAGTCCATTGATCAAATGTGAAACAATCTCAATCTTGGGATACTTTCTCAAACGCTTGACCGTTTCCACGTACAATTCATAGGAATGAGCCCGGTTAATCAGGTCAGAGGTAGCTTCATAAGTGGTCTGCAAGCCCAATTCAACTGTCACATGCATGCGCTCCGATAACTCAGCCAAATATTTGATAGTTTCGTCTGGTAAACAGTCTGGCCGCGTTCCAATATTGATTCCTACTACACCTGGCTCATTGATTGCCTGCTCGTAACGTTCCCGGATGACTTCCACCTTTTCATGGGTGTTGGTAAAATTTTGAAAATAAACTAGATACTTCTGAACATCTGGCCACTTGCGGTGCATAAAGTCAATTTCCTTATAAAATTGCTCACGGATAGGCGCATCTGGTGCTACGATAGCATCTCCAGACCCTGAAACCGTACAAAAAGTACAACCCCCATGAGCCACCGTTCCATCACGATTGGGACAGTCAAATCCCGCATCAATAGGGACTTTAAAAGTCTTTTCTCCAAATAGTTTTCGATAATAATCATTCAAGGTATTATAAGATTTCATAACTTTCATTATAACAAAAATCACCCACAATCTCAAAAGCCTGACTTTCCTATAAATTCCTCTGTTTCTCGTTTCCTTTAGGCATTTTTTATGATACAATATGGGTATGATTTTAATGAAATTAGCATCTATTTTATTATTGATACTGACTTTAGTAGTCTGCATCATCATAACCAAACTTTTTAGATTAAAAAAACTAGGACGAAACTTTGCGGATCTGGCTTTTCCAGTCTTGGTATTTGAATATTACCTGATCACAGCTAAAACCTTTCCCCATAATTTCCTTCCTAGACTGGGCCTAGCCCTCTCAGTCCTAGCTATCATCCTCGTTTTTTTCTTCCTTTTAAAAAAACGTAGCTTTTACTATCCTAAATTCATCAAATTCTTCTGGCGTGCAGGATTCTTATTGACCCTTGTCATGTATATCGAAATGATTGTTGAATTGATGGCTCAGAAATAAAAAAATAAAATCGAAAACACCTCAATCAAACTAAAATACAATGATTGAAGTGTTTTTCTTTATATCTTTTTTAACAATTCTTATTTTCCTTCTTTATCAGGAAATAGATAACCAATCCCTACACAAGCTAGGACACCTGCTCCAATCACCAAGCCACTTGAAATTGGCAACAGATCCAAAATTGCATTCGCAATGATAAAAGCTATAATCAAACACATCAGACTAGCCTTATAGTCCTTTTTCAAAAGATTCTCTAGAGTGAAAAAGAGGAATAAACCTACCGGAATCAGTGACCAGAGATTGACATCCAAACTTGGCCAGCCTACAGAACCAAAATACAATACCGTCGCTGCTGCTACTAAAAATACAATCCCAAATAATTTTTTCATTTCTTTATCTCCAATTTCTTTTTAGGAACTTAAGTTGTCTAATACTGCCCCCTCACGTCCCTTACGAAAAACATTATAACAGAGGAGTTTATCAAGAACAAGGCCTTTTGCCTATCTGGTCTAAATATAAGTCTAAGTGGTTCAATAGTTAAGATAAAATAAAATAAAAAGAAACCCAGTAGAATGAGCTTCTTCACTTTGCCGATTGCAGGGATCGAACCTGTGACCTTCGCGTTACGAGTGCGGTGCTCTACCAACTGAGCTAAATCGGCTATTACACTTACAGTATAGCACTTTGAGAATAGATGTCAAGGAATTTTCATCTCTATTTAAAAAAGCCTGTCCTGAGACAAGGCTTTGAGTTTTTTCAACTTAAGAACCTGCACTTTCGTAGGAATTCAAGCCCCTATCCCAGAGTTTTAGGGAGATACCAAAGAAAACGAGGGAAATCAACATCAAACCTCCGATATTAAAGATCACATCCTTGTCCTGCAAGAAATAACTAGCAGGATAGTAGGCCGTAAAAGCAAAAGGGACGATAAAGCTAATCAACCAACGAAGAGCTGAATTGTAAATCGAAATGGGATACTTGGCAAAATCATTGAACATATAGAAAATGTAAATCATGGCTCCTGATTGCTTGGTCCAAAAAGCAATACTAGCTGTCGCGATTTTCAAGGAAGTATAAATCAAGGTCGCAAAAGGAATACAAACTAGGAAAAGCAGGAATTTTGGAAAAGTCCAAGCAATGCTGGTCACTGTTGTTCCCAGTAGGATACCACCGACCAAGAGTTCCCCCAGAGCATCAATCTGAAAGGTCTCAACTAGGATGTGAAAGAGAGGATTGATAGGACGAGTCAGATACTTGTCAAACTCCCCTTTTCGGACTAGGCGTTGCCCTAGCGCCCAGAGATTGTCAAAAAAGAGATGATCCAGTCCCTTAGGAATCAAGGAAAATCCATAGATAAAAGCAATTTCTTGAAAAGTCCAACCTTCTAGGGATGGAATGTGTTGAAAAATGACATTGAGAAACAAGAGATTCAAGCCTTGAGTTAGAAAAACTCCCAGCACACCAACCATAAAATCAATCTTATATTCCATGATTTGTTTGATGTATTGTCTGATAAAAATCAGATGCATGCGTTGATATTTTTTCATACTAACCTCCCTGAATGGTAATAAAGGACTGGACTCGTTTCCAAATCAACTGAGACAAGCCCACCATCACTAAGAGCCAGAAGAATTGCAAAGCGAGTGCCTGAAGAATCTGATTAGTATCGTATTTCCCAACAATGATCATAACCGGAGTATAAATCAAGGATGAAAAAGGCAAGAAGGAGAGAATATCTGCAACGACCTTCGGAAAGAAAGCCAAGGGAATCAAACTTCCTGACATAAAGGCCACTAAGGAAGTCTTGAGTAGATTGGAACCCCAAAGATTTTTAAAGACAAAGGCTGAAAAACCAAAGCAGATATTAAAGAAAAAGTTAATCAGATAGGCCAGCGTCAAGCTAAAAAGATAAAGGACAGTTAAGGCTAGCACTTCTACAATGCCTTGCCCAGATAAGATTTTCATCAAAACAATGACACTTAAAAATGGCAGTCCAACGCTAATAAAAATCAACCACTTGGAACCAAGTTCTGTGAAAAGATAAGAGGCCGCAAAATGCACTGGTCGCAGCAAGCGCATGATAATGGATCCATCCTTAACCTCCTCCCCAATCATAAAGGAAGAATCTGACTTGGTCAACAGATTAGTCACAAAACTCATGATGATATAGAGGGTGATATCTGCCATGCTGAATCCCTGAATCAAGGACTCTTGCGAGGAATCAAAGACAGCCTTCCAGAGATAGAAAGCCACAAAGGCTCCCATGACATCACCAATCCGATAAAGAAGAAAATTGACTCGATAGGTGATCAACTCCTGAATCCCTGCATTGATAAAGGGTTTATAACGTCTCCACAATTTGACCATCTTAGAGCTCCTTTCGGTAGAAACGACGGATAATATCCTCAATATCCGTATCCACCATCTTCAAATCGCGGATTTCAAAATCAGACAGGGTTTGCTTGATAATATCAGCTGATTGGTAACGGGAACTATCAAATTCAATATTGAGACTATTTCCTTGTCTATCAATGATCATATCAGGCAGGCCTTCATAGTGAGAAGCGAGATGACTTTGACCTGGCACTAGTTCAAAGGAAAGAGTCTTCATCTTGCCGAAGGCCTCCTTGAGCTGGCTCACCGTTCCATCAAAAATCTCCTGCCCCTTGTCAATCATAAAAATCCGATCACAAAGTTGCTCAATATCACTCAAATCGTGAGTGGTCAAGAGGATTGTTGTTTCTTCCTCCTGATTGATCTGGGTAATGGCACGGCGAATGTTATCCTTGACCGATACATCCAAACCAATGGTCGGCTCATCTAAAAAGAGAACCTTGGGATTGTGGAGCAAGGAGGCTGCGATGTCCGCACGCATTCGTTGACCCAGTGAAAGAGTTCGCACGGGATCCTTGATAAAGTCCTTCAAATCCAAGACCTCATTTAAAAAATCCATACGCTTATGAAAGAGCGAATCTGGCACATCGTAAATCTCTTTCAAGACCGTGTAGGTCTCTTGCAGAGCCAAATCCCACCAGAGCTGAGTACGTTGACCAAATACCACCCCAATATCCTTGACATAATCTTGGCGATTGTCCTGTGGAATCTTACCGTTAATCCGACAAAAACCAGATGTTGGTTTCAAAATTCCTGTCAGCATTTTGATAGTTGTCGACTTCCCAGCACCATTTGCCCCGATAAAGCCTAAAATTTGTCCTTTTGGAACCTCAAAGGTCAAATCCTTGACCGCTTCAAAGGTCTGCTTTTCAGGATGAATAAAGGAACGCAAAGCCCCCTTCAAACCTGGTTCCTTAACAGTCTTCACAAAATTTTTCTGAAGATGTTCCACTTCTATCATTGCCATATCTATCTCCCTATGGTAAGGAATAACAACATTGTATTTTTGACTACAAACATTCTAAATCCTTACTTTCTAAACCTTCTACATTTTATTACTACAGAAGGCTTTATACCAACCTATTATAGTCCAATAAAAAACGGAATGCAAGCGTTTGCCTGCAGATTATGAAATTAGAGATTTCTCTCTTAAAATGATATTTTTATACTCAATGAAAATCAAAGAGCAAACTAGGAAGCTAGCCGTAGGCAGTACTTGAGTACGGCAAGGCGAAGCTGACGTGGTTTGAATTTGATTTTCGAAGAGTATTAGTCCAAAATTCTGGTTTAATAGTCTCCTTAAAACACCAAAAACCCACCCAATGGGCAGGTTTCTGATTTATATGATTAAGCTAGATTAAGCTTTACCTTCTGAACCGAATACGTCGATACGTTCTTCAACTGATGCTTGGATAGCTTTTACACCGTCAGCCAAGAATTTACGTGGGTCGAAGAGTTTTTTCTTGTCGTATTCTGCTTCGTTTGCTTCGTAGTCACGAGCAAATTTACGAGTTGCGTTAGCGAATGCGATTTGGCATTCTGTGTTAACGTTAACTTTAGCAACACCAAGTTTGATAGCTGCTTGGATTTGCTCATCAGGAATACCTGAACCACCGTGCAATACGATTGGGAATCCTGGAACAGCTTCAGTCAATTTTTGCAAGTGATCAAGGTGAAGACCTTTCCAGTTTTCTGGGTAAGGACCGTGGATGTTACCGATACCAGCTGCCAAGAAGTCGATACCAGTTTCAACCATTGCTTTAGCGTCTTCGATTGGAGCCAATTCACCATCACCGATGATTCCGTCTTCTTCACCACCGATAGTACCAACTTCAGCTTCTACTGATACACCATTTGCATGAGCAAATTCTACAACTTTACGAGCTTTGTCAAGGTTTTCTTCAACTGGAAGGTGTGAACCATCAAACATAACTGAAGTATAACCAACTCGGATACACTCAAGTGCATCTTCGTAGTGACCGTGGTCAAGGTGGATAGCTACTGGTACAGTGATACCCATTGATTCAACAAGGTTAGCGATCAAGTTGCGAGCAACTTTGTAACCACCCATGTATTTAGCAGCACCCATTGAAGTTTGGATCAAAACTGGAGCTTTTTTAGCTTCTGCTGCGCGCAAGATAGCTTGAGTCCACTCAAGGTTGTTTGTGTTAAATCCACCAACTGCATAACCGTTGTCACGAGCTGCTTGGACAAATTTTTCTGCTGAAACGATTGCCATTTTATCAGGCCTCCTGTATATTTTTATGGGTCATCCCATTTACATTGTTCATTTTATCACTTTTTGACAAAAAAATCTAGTTTTTCCCGCAGTTTCGATTGAATTTCTTCTAGCTTCATCTATGTAAACCCTTTCTCTGCCTAGTCTTGGGCGACTTTTGGAAAAGCTATAAAGAAGGTTAAACGATTCTCTTCCATTTCAAAACGATAGGGTAATTTTTCATGTTCTAATAAACTTTTAACAACAAATAGTCCCATCCCCGAACCCTTAGCCTTGCGACTAGCATTATCAGAGAATGACTGGGCCAGTTTTTCTTGTTCCTCTAAGCTACAGCTATTCTCGATAAAGAGTTCCCCTTCTCTTTCGCCAATTCGGACCAAGCCACCTGGAGTGGAGTGCTTGATGGCATTGCTGATGAGATTAGACAGGATCAACTTCATGACAGATGGATTTAGATAAGCATGCTGATGGTTCAAGCTATTGTCAAGCTGGAGTTCTCTTTCCTTGGCTAGCAAGGCATAATCCTTGACTAGACTTTGCGTCATCTGGTGTAGGTCAATTGTTTCCCTATCATCTCGTAATTCCTGCACAGACGAGAGGGAAAGTATCTGCAGAACGTGGTGATTGAGCTCATCCACAATCCCCAGGGCAACTCCCAGATAGTGGTCTCTATCCTTATAACGACCGATATTCTCTTTCATATTTTCGATTAGGATTTTCAAACTAGCCAGAGGTGTTTTCAGTTCATGGGAAGCCCCTCGTAGGAATTCAACCTTCATCTTCTCAAGCTGGAGAATAGCTTCATTCTTGTCATGCAAGTCCGCAATGACAGTTAAAAGGTGCTGGTAGAGGCTATTGATTTGTTCCTTGAGATCACCAATCTCATCCTTAGAATCCACGCGCAATCGCACTTGGGCATCTAGTTCCATCATCCGTCGGGTTACCCGCTTGATTTCCAAAATGGGGGCAACAATGGTCCGAGCATAGATGTAGGCTACCAAGAGGGAAATCAGAAAGGAGGCCAGCAAGGTATAGGGAAGAAATTGAAGACTAATCTGCTCTGCTTCCTTTTGCAAGTCCATGGAAGCCAGAAACTGAAGAGTCATGGTACCACCGTCTTGCGTTTTCACCTCGCGCTCCTCGATAAAGAGGGAAGTTGTCTGGCTGTCCGTATCCAGAGGAAGACTGTCCTTGACTTCTAACTTGTCCTCGGTCATCTCGCCCTTGACCACCCCCTTGATCTCACTAGTCTGGGAATACAAGTCTAAGACTTGCTCGATACTTTGCCTATCCTTACCTTCTAGGGACTGGGCAATGGCTGTCGCTTTCTGGCCAATGGTTTCCTGACGGTGGCTCAGATAAGTCGAGGGAAAGAGAAAATAAATGGCTAAATGGAGACAGACGACCAGAACACCAAAAATCGAGAAGGTGTAGATAAATATCTTTGTAAATAAACCTGTTCGTTTCATTTTCGCTCCAATTTATAACCAACATTACGCACAGTGAAGATGCAGTCTAGGTCTAGCTTTTTCCGTAATTCCTTGATATAGACATCAATGACACGGTCAAAGGGAACCTCATCTGTCACCTTCCAGACCGCATCGATAATCTGAGACCGAGTCAAGGCCCGGCCTTCATTTTTTACCAGATAGTCTAGAATTTCCAACTCCTTGGCATTGATGGCCACTTCTTGACCTGCTAGGCTTGCACTGTAACTTTCAAAGTCCACCTTAGTATTCTTATAGGAGAAGACTCGTCCCGTATCGTAGTAGCGCTTGAAAATTGCATCCACCCTCACTTTTAAGAGAGACAGGGAGAAGGGCTTTTCCAGATAGCCGTCTGCCAGAGAGGCAAAGGCGCTCATCTTATACTCCTCATCCTGAAAGGCGGTCAGCATCAAGACAGGAACCTGACTGGTTTTACGAATCTCAGCTAGAACTTCTAAACCATTAAGCTTGGGCATCTGGATATCCAGTAAAATTAAGGCTACCTCATAGCTTGAAAATTGCTCTAAGGCTTCCTGACCGTCCGCCGCCTCAATGGTTTCATAGCCACAATCCGTCAAATAGTCACTGATCCCCTCACGGATCATCTCTTCATCTTCTACAATTAAAATTTTCATACTTTAACTGCTCTCTATTTTTTATTTTTCTTATACTCAATGAAAATCAAAAAGCAAACTAGGAAGCTAGCCGCAGGTTGCTCAAAGCACTGCTTTGAGGTTGTAAATAGAACTGACAAAGTCAGTAACATATATACGGTAAGGCGACGCTGACGTGGTTTGAAGAGATTTTCGAAGAGTATTAGAATAAATACCTACTCTATTTTCTATTATAGCCTCTTACTAACCTTTTGTCTTTAAGAAACTTTCTACTAGATAAAACAAAGAGAGCCTATCGCTCTCTCTGCTTGCATTTCACTCTCTATAGAATGAAAATTATTTAGCTGCTTTTGAAAATGTTACAACGTAATTATAATCTTTCCCATTAGCTTGATATACATAGTCTTCTTTGAAAGTATAGCCGCGTTTGCTCAACTCTTCTTTCTTAGCTTCAACTTGGCTCTTGACCGCTGCTTTCACCTGTTCATTTGATAAACCTTCCGCGATTTCAAGAGAAGTTCCATTGATATCTCCTAGGAAACCTGCAATATCTTTCATTTGATCAAAGTTATAAAAAACATTTACTTTGACCTTTTGAGGAGCTGGTTGTTCTAGACTTCTACGATTTCTGCTAGCGCGTGGTTGAACTGCTGGCGCCATTCTGAAACCTGTAGTTCCTGTAGCCTCCTTAGTGAATGTAACGACGTAGTTATAATTTTTCACAGTAGTATCTTGCTCAAAAATAATGTCATTTTTCACATGATACCCTCTAGCAGCTAAGTCTTTTATCTTGGCTTGAATTTTTTCTTTTACTAGCTCTTTTGCCTGTGCTTCACTCGTTCCAGCAGGAATTCTGACAGTGTTATCTTCACCCGGGTCAGATAGGAAACCATGAATATCTGGCATTCCAGCAAAGTTATAGCTAATATTTACAGTTCCATCTGGTTCTGATGTTGAACGTGCCACTCTTCTTGCTCTTGCTTGAACTGATGGAGCATTTCTAAAACTTGAAGTCCCTTCTGAAGTTGAAGAAGGTTGTGCTGGAGCTGTTGGTGAAGTTGATCTTTCAGTTGTAGCAGGTTGTGCTGGAGCTTCACCTGACCCATGACCTATTGCTGTACTTCCATCATTAATAGTAGTACCTTCATTACGTCCATTTGTTAAATTATCTTTGTTATAATTTGGTGCTGGTAATTCTTCACCTGGAACATTAATCTCATCAATCTTAGTTTGATATTCATCCGTAGCATCTACTGCTGCATCGTGATCTTTAGCATTATTTATCGCTTCTAATCCTGCTTCTTTTAATTCTTTTAATTTAGCTTCTAACTTAGCTTTTTCTGCTTCATCTTTAACTTTTTCAATTTCACTAAGTTTTGAAGCTGCAATTTTTTCAATAGCATCTTTTCCATCTTTTTTTGCTTCCTCAAGTTTTTCATCTTTAGGTGCTACTTCTTCAGACGGAGTATCTTCTTTTGGTGCTGGCGCCGCTGGTGATTCAGAACTTGAATTTGAAGCTACAGGTTGTTCTGTAGTCCCTGTGTTTGAAGGGGCATTGTCTGTTACTGGACTTGATTCTGCTGCATTCCCTGATTCATTTGTAGCATCCGCAGATGGAGTATTGGAAGGTTCTGCAGTTGTTTCAGAGTTACCTGTTTCTCCAGCTGGCTGTGTAGTGGAATTGGTATCGCCTGATGTGACCGGTGCTTCTTCACTTGGGGTTACCGGTGCCGAAGTTGAATCACTTGGTTGGGTAGCTGTTGAATCACCTGTAGGAGTTGCAGATGGTGTTCCTGACTCGTCTGAATGATTGCCTGTTGATGGAGATTCAACCGAAGAAGCTGATTCATCGTCTTTCGGTGCTGAGGCCGCTGGCTCGTCCGCTTTTGGTGCTGGCGCCGCTGGTTCTTCTGCTTTCGGCGTTGTTCCTGCCGCTGGTTCCTCTGCTTTCGGTGCTGAGGCCGTTGGTTCTTCAGAACTTGGGTTTGAAGCTACAGGTTGATCTGCACCCCCTGTGTTTGAAGGGGCGTTGTCTGTTACTGGACTTGATTCTGCTACATTCCCTGATTCATTTGTAGCTTCCGCAGATGGAGTATTGGAAGGTTCTGACGGTGTTTCAGATTTACCTGATTCTCCAGCTGGCTGTGTAGTGGAATTGGTATCGCCTGATGTGACCGGTGCTTCTTCACTTGGGGTTACCGGTGCCGAAGTTGAATCACTTGGTTGGGTAGCTGTTGAATCACCTGTAGGAGTTGTAGATGGTGCTCCAGACTCTTCTGAATGATTACCTGTTGATGGAGATTCAACCGAAGAAGCTGATTCATCGTCTTTCGGTGCTGAGGCCGCTGGCTCGTCTGCTTTTGGCGTTGTGCCTGCTACTGGTTCTTCTGCTTTTGGTGTTGTGCCTGCTGCTGGTTCTTCCGCTTTTGGTGTTGTGCCTGCTGTTGGTTCTTCCGCTTTCGGTGCTGAGGCCGCTGGCTCGTCTGCTTTTGGTGCTGGTGCCACTGGCTCGTCTGCTTTTGGTGCTGGCGCCGCTGGCTCGTCTGCTTTTGGCGTTGTGCCTGCTACTGGTTCTTCCGCTTTCGGTGTTGTGCCTGCTGCTGGTTCTCCTGCTTTCGGTGTTGTGCCTGCTGGCTCGTCTGCTTTTGGCGTTGTGCCTGCTGGCTCGTCCGCTTTTGGTGTTGTGCCTGCTGGCTCGTCTGCTTTCGGCGTTGTGCCTGCTGCTGGTTCGTCCGCTTTTGGTGTTGTGCCTGCTGCTGGTTCTTCCGCTTTTGGTGTTGTGCCTGCTGCTGGTTCGTCTGCTTTCGGCGTTGTGCCTGCTGCTGGCTCATCTGCTTTTGGCGTTGTGCCTGCTGCTGGTTCGTCTGCTTTTGGCGTTGTTCCTGCTGCTGGTTCGTCTGCTTTTGGTGTTGTGCCTGCTGCTGGTTCTTCCGCTTTTGGTGTTGTGCCTGCTGTTGGTTCTTCCGCTTTCGGTGCTGAGGCCGCTGGCTCGTCTGCTTTTGGTGCTGGTGCCACTGGCTCGTCTGCTTTTGGTGCTGGCGCCACTGGCTCGTCTGCTTTCGGTGTTGTGCCTGCTGGCTCGTCTGCTTTTGGCGTTGTGCCTGCTGGCTCGTCCGCTTTTGGTGTTGTGCCTGCTGGCTCGTCTGCTTTCGGCGTTGTGCCTGCCGCTGGCTCGTCCTCTTTTGGCGTTGTGGCTACTGGTTCTTCTGCTTTTGGTGCTGGCGCCGCTGGCTCGTCTGCTTTCGGTGTTGTGCCTGCTGTTGGTTCTTCCGCTTTCGGTGCTGAGGCCGCTGGCTCGTCTGCTTTTGGTGCTGGTGCCACTGGCTCTTCTGCTTTTGGTGCTGTGCCTGCCGCTGGTTCTTCTGCTTTCGGTGTTGTGCCTGCTGGCTCGTCCGCTTTTGGTGTTGTGCCTGCTGCTGGTTCGTCCGCTTTTGGTGTTGTGCCTGCTGGCTCGTCTGCTTTCGGCGTTGTGCCTGCCGCTGGCTCGTCCTCTTTTGGCGTTGTGGCTACTGGTTCTTCTGCTTTTGGTGCTGGCGCCGCTGGCTCGTCTGCTTTCGGCGTTGTTCCTGCTGCTGGCTCTTCCGCTTTTGGTGTTGTCGCTGATGACTCCTCTACTTTTGATGCTGGTGTTGCTGGGGCAAGTCCTTCACATGATTCTTCCGCACTTTCCACTATTGGTGCTGATACAGGCTGATAGACTGGGCTATAGTTCACAGCCATTTTTTCAACTTTCTCAGTGACATCTGTTAATTCAAAGGTAAGAGCTTTTGTTTCCTGGTCTTTCTTGAGCAAAACTTCGTAAGTGCGAACTTCGCCACTGGCACCACTTTCTTTGATGACAATCTTGTGTTTTGTGACTGTATCTGAAACCGTTTCAGCTTCGGTAAAGTACAATTCATTGTGCGGTAAGAATAAATTCTTGCCTGAAACTTGATTCATTTCTTGGAGTACATCTACAGGGATATTGCTTGCTTCGCTGATAACACTTAATGTATCTCCCCATTTAATGACATACTTAAATAAATCACCTTCTTTTTGAATATCAGCTTTTACTTCTGCAACTGTTCTGGCTACCCAAACACCATCTTGTTCGTTTGCGGAAACAGTTGGAGCTAAAAAGCCCAGTCCCAATAAAATCACACCTGTTGCAACAATTGCACCAGTTCTTAATTTTCTAAAGCCACGTAGGGATAATGTCCCTCTAACATTTGTTTGTCTCATAATGTTTATTTTTCCTCACTATTCTATATTTTCCAAAGTAGACCCTACCTAAGTCTACTAGCCTATGTTTGCAATATGGATAGGCTTCTACAGATTTATCTATCTATTTTCAAGATAAAATTTCTATAGATTTTTATGCACAATTCCATATATAAAATGTGAAATTCCTTTCTAATAAATTCCATAACCTTAGTATATCATATTTAAGCACTAAAGTACAAAGAAAGCAACTGAAAGCAATGATTTTCACCACTGCTTTCGGCTCTATTTTGAATTGTTAAATAGTCATTCTCTATCCACCATTCTTGAATAGAAAAACAAGATGTAGCCTTTATTCCAGATTAATTTTTTCAAACTTATTCACCATCGAGCAAGAGCTCTTTTGGTTGTTTTCTGAGGAGATTGCTTGAAGCAAGCGCCATAACGAGAACCACTAGAACCAAGGCTAGGACAAAGACGATGATAAAGTGTGATGTCTGAATGGAAATGTCTAGGCTCGATAAAGTCTTGCTAAAACCGTCCACTTCTGCACCACCACCAAGATTAGAGGCTTGAGCAGCCTTGCTGGCTTGCTTGGCAACACCTGAAGTCACATTGGCAAGAACAGTGTTTCCGATGGCACGAGCTGTGTAGCTGGCTAGGAAGTAAGCAGAAACAAGAGCAGGAATGGCAATCAAGATAGATTCGGTGATGAATTGCCCCAAGATACTTGCCTGCTTAAGACCGATAGAAAGGAGAATTCCCACTTCCTTGCGACGGGCATTGATCCAAAGACTAAGCAAGAGTGCAAGGAGAAGAACTGAGAAGCTCAAGCTGCCCCAGAAGAGGAGGTTGGCCATCTTGTACATGCCAGAGATGGATTGCTCTAGAGCTGGGTAGTTAGAGGAGCTCTTAACGAGTGTGTAGCTCTTCCAGTTGATACCACTGATGCCATTCAACTCTTTCATGACATCATCCAAGTTTTTATCCGCTGTTACAAAGAAGGTTGCGTCCCCATAAATAGCTGTGTCTTCTGTGTATCCATAAAGTTTTGCAGCAGTGTGAATGTCTGTAATAGCTGTGTTTTCATATAGTTCTTGTGAGTAAGTTACTGCCGACTTATTGTGACCATCAAAGAGTCCCTTGATTGTCACTTCGACTGTTTCCTTGGCTCCTTTTTCATTGTCTGCATCATAGACATTAGAGTCCAGTTTGATCTTATCTCCGACTTTCCAACCGTGTTTGGCTGCCAAGTCCTTGTGCATGAGAATCTTGTCTTTGTCATCGTTGGTTAGGTGCTCACCTTCGATCAACTTATAAGAACCAGAGACAAACTTGTCTTCTTTGGAAGAGTCATTGACACCTGTAATCATCAAACTACTTCCAAAATATTTAGCACGGTCAGGTGTCAGATTTTTCTTGGTTTCTGGCGTTTCGATTAGGTCATAACCAGTCAAATCTCCGATAGCATTGATGCGTTTCACATAAGACTCGATGGCCTTGTTTTCGGTGATTTTTTTGATATCCTCACCCTTAATATTCCCAGCACCACGTGGCGTACCTTGATTGACGCGACGATTGATTTGCATGGAGAAGCTATTGGTGATATTTTTAAAGGTCTCCTGAGAAGCCTTGGCAGTAGCTCCCTTGATTGACAAGCCAACCAAACTCAAGCTCGCCATGAGGAGAATAATCAGGAAGATGACAATCGATTTGAAAAACTTCCTTGTAACATAGGCAAATGCGTTGTGTAACATAGGTTCCCTTTCTAGATTTTGTTCTATTTTATAGTTCGAATACTCAATGAAAATCAAAAAGCAAACTAGGAAGCTAGCCGTAGGTTGCTCAAAGCACTGCTTTGAGGTTGTAGATAAAACTGACGAAGTCAGTAACCATATCTACGGTAAGGCGACGCTGACGTGGTTTGAAGAGATTTTCGAAGAGTATAACTGAAAAAGCTCAAATTATTTACTAGTATTGCGAGTTTCAGTCAGTTTCTTGTCCTTCAACTCAAGTGTAATATCTGACGCTTGTGCCACTTCTTTGCTGTGGGTAACGACGATGACACATTTACCTGTTTTCTGGGCAAGTGACTTGAGCAGTTCGACAATGTCTCCAGCAGTTTTAGGGTCCAGATTTCCTGTTGGCTCATCAGCTAGAATAACTGGAGCTTCTGATACCAGACTACGAGCGATGGCAACACGTTGCTGTTGACCACCTGATAACTGGAGAACGTTCCGCTTAATCTGACTTTCATCCAAACCAAGCTCAAGAAGTGTATCCTTGCTTGCTTTTTTGTTGACCAAGCGGATATTTTCCAGTGGAGAAAGATAATCTATCAAGTTATAATTTTGAAAGACCAAGGAAATATGGTGCATGCGATGATAAGAATATCCCTTCTTACTAATGTCTTCTCCTTGGAAAAGAATCGAACCTTCAACAGGACTATCTAGACCAGCAAGGAGGGACAAGAGAGTGGATTTCCCTGCTCCCGACTCACCAATGATACTGTAAAATTTCCCGGGTTCAAAATTATAATTGATCTGATACAAAACTGCCTCAGCAGTGTTCTTATAACGATAGGTAACATCTTGCAATTGTAATAAAGTCATGATTTCTCCTTCTTAACTAATAGATGATAAAATTTCCTTAGGCGATTTTCTAAATAAAAATAGGAAACAAAGGGCTACAGACAAGCAACTAAGCAGGACTAGAAAAACATAGGATTCTGCAAAGGACAGGGTGCTGGTTGATAAACTGCTTGCTTTTGCTAGCGTGTCTTGTAGGGCTGCCTGATCTCCACTTGCTAATAGAGTTTGGAGTAGGTAAGTTGTGATTGCGTTGCCTGCAACAAAGGCTGGAAGCAAAGCTCCAAGCGATACCAACACCACCTCTAAACAGAATTGTAGGAAGATTGAACTCTTGCCTTTTCCAAGTGCCAGAAGGATTCCCACTTCGTAGACCCTTTCTCTCAACCAGAGAGACAAGACCAAAATTAAGGCTCCTGCTCCGGCTATCAACATCCCATAAAGGAAGATGGTGAGGAAGGTTTGGAAGGTTGCCACTGAGTCTTTGATTTGTTCAAAAGCCTTGCTTTCCTTCTCAACTTGGTAGCCTTGATTTTCTAAGGCCAAGTTTTCCACCTGCTTCATGAGTCTGTCCATTTCCTTAGGATTTTCTATATAAAAGCGAGCTGCACTGATTAGAGATTCACCATTTCCCAAAAGGGTTTGGCTACTTTCATAGTCTGTAAAGACCTGGTTTTCACTGAAGTCAGATGACAAGCCTGTAAATTTCTCTTGTTTTTTACCAGAAAAGATGCCGATAATCTCAAACTCTACTGTTTGCCCTTTTCCAGATTCTGACTGACCAGTATCCAAGCCAATCTTGTCATGAAGGGAAAGACCGTTCTTCTTGGCCAACTCTTCGTGGATTAGGATTTTCTTGGAATCCCCTTTTTGAAGGTGTCTACCTTCTTTTAGATTGAAAGCCGAACTGGTAAAGGTCACATCCTTGGATGAATCCTCAATAGCTGTTAAGCTAACCAAGTTCTTGTCTGCAGCTGACAAATCATCACGTTCTACGCTCTGCTCACCAGTCACTACTTCCTTGTCTTTCAGTTTTGCGACCGTCTCGAGTTCAGGAGAGACATTTTCCAGTCCCTTAATCTTGCTAACGGATGATAAGTCCGACAACTTAAAAGTCTGTCCGTTTTCTATCTTTTTAATAGAAAAAGATGTATTGAGTGATTTGTAAAGATTGATTTCCACTGTTTTATTGGACTTCATCAATGTCAAACAGGCTGAAATTCCGCCCAATAGGACAAATAAAATCAGAAATAAAATAAAACTTCTCAGTCGTTTTCTGCTGACATAAGCCCAAGCTCTTTGGATTGGATTCATTTGTCACCTCCATATTTGTAAGACTATTATAAAACCCAAATATGAAATGTTTATGAAATACAAAAAAAGAACTAGAGTTCTCACAAATGAGTGATGTTTCTAGTTCTTTTTGATTTACAAAGACTTTATCTAGGGAAAGCTACTAAAGATCAGATGAGATCATCTATTTATGCTTCCTCTTCATCGTCTTTTTTCTTTTTAGCAAATAGCAAACCAAATGCGCCAAGAAGAGAGAGAACTCCTAATGCACCTGTAGCACGGTCTTCTTGTGTACCAGTATTTGGCAATACTGCTTGCGGTTGAGAAACTGATGGATTCGTTTCTGACACTTCATTCGGCAATTGAGCAGGCACTTCAACTGTTTGACTTGGTTGTTCAGTCGGTTGAGTAGCTGGTACCTCAGCAGG
The DNA here is from genome assembly GCA_905221125.1 of bacterium. Lineage (GTDB taxonomy): Bacteria > Bacillota > Bacilli > Lactobacillales > Streptococcaceae > Streptococcus. The sequence goes on from CAJNBY010000024.1 coordinate 20,595, forward strand.
GGTAGCAGTATCTGGTCTACGATTTGTATCGGCAGATGGCGTAGTTGGTCTTTGTTGACCGTCACCTGTTGGTCCAGCTGGACTCACTTTTCTGAAGACATGAGTTACAACATCACCTTTAGTTTCTGTTCTTACAAATACATAACCTTCAATTTCACCATGTTCAAATGCTTCATTGGCTTCACCCAATACTACTGGAGCCTTAGCATCTGCTGGTTTCAATTCATGACCTTGTTCATCAGTCCATTTAGTGATGAGTAATGTTGGATGTTCAGCTACTGGTGGAAGAATTAAGTTGCCATTTTCGTCTACTCCTGTTGTACCGATTGGATCTGTGTACTCTGGAAGTTCTAGTACTGGTGGAAGAATCGTTGTTACTTCTTCAGCAGAAAGCTCATGACTGATATTTGTCTTAGGATCAGTGATTATCACTTTACCTGTTGGTTCAACAACTACTGTTTTACCTGGATTTACTTTTTCCACTGATTCTTTAACTTTATCTTGTTCGTCTTTGCTTAGATTATTCACATCTTTGACTGGTACTTTGTCAGTCGGTGTCACTGGGGTGAAGTCTTGGTTCACTAAATCGCTTCCTGGAATTGTATGACTGATTCCTGTGGTTGGATCTGTCACTGTTGCTGTTCCGTCGGCTCCTACTGTGACTTCCTTACCTGGGTTCTTAGCTTGAACTTTTTCTTTGACTTTGTCTTTTTCGGCTTGAGTCAATTCTCCAGCTTTCTTCACTGGTACTTTCTCAGTTGGTGTCACTGGGGTGAAGTCTTGGTTCA
>CAJNBY010000025.1 GCA_905221125.1 bacterium
CAAGTGTTAAAGCTGAAACTCAAAGTCCAACAGGAAAAGAGTACAACACAAACACACCAGACCTAAAACCAGAAACAATCACAACTGAAAGCGGAAAAGTGTACAAATTAGTACCAGCCCAAACAGTAGGAAAAGAAACAGGTAAAGTAACGGTTGACCCAACAGAAGTAACGTATAAGTACGAACTCCAAAAAGGTGATGTAACAGTAAACTATACAGATACTGAAGGAAATCCAATTGAAGGTAAGCCAAGTGTTAAAGCTGAAACTCAAAGTCCAACAGGAAAAGAGTATAACACAAACACACCAGACTTAAAACCAGAAACAATCACAACTGAAAGCGGAAAAGTGTACAAATTAGTACCAACTGCAACAGTAGGAAGTGAAAGTGGAAAAGTAACAGAAACTCCAGCAGTAGTAACGTATGTTTACTCTGAAATTAAAGGTGAAATTATTCAAAAATTTGTTAATGAATCTGGAAAAGAAATCAAAGATCCGACAAATACTGGTAAGAAATCACTGAACGAAAAAGTAAACTTAGAACATCCAAATCGCATTACAGATAAAGATGGTAAAGTTTATGAATTTGTAAAAGTAGATAAAATTCCAACTAACTTTACTGAACAACCTCAAACAGCCACTTACACTTATAGAGCAGTTAAAGGTCAAGGAGTAACAGTATCTTATGAAACAACTACTGGAGTTACATTGAAAGAAACTCAAACAGTTCAACCAAAAGATACTGTAGTGGGAACAGATTACGATACAACAACTTCAAACTTTAAACCTGAACGTATCGAAAAAGATGGTAAAGTGTATCTTCTTAAAGAACAAACTAAAGCAGGATCTGCTGAGGAAAAAGGTAAAGTAAGTGAGCAACCACAAAATGTTACTTATGTTTACGAAGAAGCAAAAGAACCAGAAACAAAACAAAAATATGGTAATGTAATTGTTACTTATGTAGATAAATCAGGTCGTCCATTATCAGGAACAACTGAAAATGGTGTTAAAGTTGATAAATCAGTAATAGATACTCCAGCTTCACTAGTGAAAACACCATACGACACAACAGATAATAAACCACAAACTATTACAACAGCTGAAGGTAAAGTCTATAAATTTGTAAAAGTAACGAAAAATTCGGATGCTGAAACATCAGATGTAAAAGGTAGAACATCAGTTATTACTTATGTATATGAATTACAAAACACTACAGAAGAATTACCGGAAGCACATATTGGATTTGTAGTGGTTAACTATGTTGATGTAGATGGACTTCCAATTTCAGGGAAATCTCCAGAAGGAAAAGAAATTCCAACAACAGTGATGGATGTTAATGGTGATTTAGTTGGAACTCAGTACGATACAACTGATCACAAACCAACAACAATCACAACTGTTAACGGGGATGTTTATGAATTTGTGAAGAGATCTGAAACATCTGATCTTGAATCTGGTGAATTAAAAGAAGGCGTTGCAACTGTTGAGTATGTTTACCGTCAAGTCGTAACAAGTTATGTGGATGAAGAAGGAAAAGAAATCAACCCTTCAGACAAAGGAACGAAGGATAAGAAGGATATTCCAGAGTACACATTCAAAGAAACGAAGAAAGATAAAGATGGAAATACAATCCATGTATATACTAAGAAGTCTTCTTCAACTCCGGAAACACCAAAACCAACACCAGAAACACCAAATACAGATGAATCTAAATCTACAATTTGGAAAGATACTGAAGGTAATATTCTAAAACCTCAAGAAGATGGTACAAAAGATAAGGGAACATTTACTGGCTATGAATATGTCAAGACTATTTTAGTTGGAAATGTAACAACTCATATCTTTAAGAAAGTGATTACTCCAATTCATGATGAAACCCCTTCTCATTCAGATGTTCCTGGACAATCAGATAAGCCAAATCATCCAGAAGTGCCTGGACAATCAGATAAGCCAAATCATCCAGAAGTGCCTGGACAATCAGATATTCCAGCTCATTCAGATGTAACAGCAACATCCGATAAATCAACTCAAATAGCGACTTCAAATGAAGCAACATTTGTAGATGGTAAACGGGAACTTCCGAATACAGGTACTCAATCATCAACTTCATCTCTCCTTCTTGGAGCTTTAGCTGCAATAACTGGCTTAGGTTTAGTTTCAAGACGTCGTAAAGATGATAAAGAGTAAGAAATGGTATAAAGCGTAATAAGTCGCTTATCTATCATTCTGAAGTTTATGATAATCAAGAAAAGCCTTTCCCCTAGTCTTAGGGGAAGGGCTTTTTGACGTACGCCGGACATATCATATATCGTAATGAAGTATATTGAAAAATCTCCAGACTAGAGAACTCACTAATAGTTCCTAATCTGGAGATTTCTTGTACAGTAGACTGAAATAAAGCATGAATAATCGTTTTGTAAATTTGCTGTGTAGACTATTATTTTCTAAAATATGGAGAGCATCCACCACGTTTTTTATTATATTCAAAAGGCCGAAGTGACCTTACTTCGACCTGATTGTATTGTCTTAAAAAGATTGATTTTTTATTCTGGTTCTACCAAAATCTTAATTTGTGACTTGTCTTGGGTTAATTCGATAAAGCCTTCTTCCACGATATTTTCCAATTTAATTTTCTTAGTAACCAATTTTTCAGCAGAGAAGTAGCCCTGTTCCATCAAATCCAATACTTTAGGGAAGATGTGACGATAAGCTATGATTCCTTTCAGTGTCTTTTCTTGGATAGCAAATTCATTCGGATTGATATTTGCTTCTCGTTCCCAGATAGAAACTACCATACACTCACCTGCCTTATGTACTGCAGCTAGAGCTTGTCCCAAAACTACTGGTACACCAGTTACTTCATAAGAAACGTCTGCACCACCATTTGTCAAACGATGGACAGCTTCAACAACTGTTTCTCCTTCTTGTGGACGTACAACGATAGCTCCTAATTCCTCTGCTTTGGCTTGGCGTTCTGGTGATAATTCAACGGCATAAATCTTAGAAGCACCAGCTGCACGAAGAGCTTCTACAATTAACAGACCAATTGGGCCTAAACCAAAGACAACAGCTGTGTCGCCAGCTTTCAAAGAAGATTGACGAACAGCATAGACTGCAACAGCAGCGGGCTCAGTGAGAGCAGCTTGCTCATAGCTCAAGCTATCTGGAATAACATGTACTAAGTCGCCATCTAAAACACAATATTTGGCAAATCCACCGTCTGCAGCCAAACCAACAAAGTTAAGATTTGGATCCAAGTTATAATCACCAACTAGATTATTCTTAGCTAGAATTGGTTCTACAGTAACACGATCACCAACTTTCACACGAGTAACATCACTTCCAACTTCTACGATTTCGCCAGAAAATTCATGTCCCAGTGTCACCGGTGCTTTTTGACCAGAATAGACGTGCTCATCTGTTGGGATAAAGATAGGGCCATCTAAAAATTCGTGAAGGTCAGTACCACAAATTCCTGTGAACTTAACTGCAACTTTTACTTGGTGCGGAAGTACTTCAGGAACTTCTACTTCTTGAATACGAACATCTTTCGCTGCATGCCAGCGAGCAGCTTTCATTGTAGCCATATGAATAACTCCTTATTGTTGCGATTTTTAGTTTTCTTTTTTGGAAACTTCACATGTAATATTGTAAACGCTTTCTATTTATTTGTCAAGAAAAAACCAACCTCAGGGCTGGTTTCTTTTACATACTACTCTTATTTCAACTTCGTCAATTCCTGTGCAAGGAGTTTAAGGGCGACTTGTGGGTTGGCTTGGCCTTTGGTTGCTTTCATAAGGAATCCTGTGAAGGCCTTGTCTGCGTTGCGTTTACCTGACTTGAAGTCGGCAACGGCTGCTTCGTTATCCGCAAAGACTTGATGAATGATTGGAATCAAGATATCTGGATCCGAAATTTGAACCATGCCTGCTTTTTCCACGTATTCACGCGCACCACCGCCATTTTTAGCCAGGTGGACAAAGACTTTCTTGGCAATCTTAGACGAGATCGTGCCGTCTTCGATGATGGCAATCATTTCTACCAAGTTTTCTGGTGTTAATTCGATTTGTTCCAGTGTCTTACCTTCAGCGTTCAAGAACTGAGCAACTTCACCTTGGAGCCAGTTAGAGACTTGTTTGGCATCGCCACCGAGGGCAACAGCTTTTTCAAAGAAGTCAGAAGTGACCTTGTTTGCAGTCAACTGGCTAGCATCGTAGTCAGACAAGCCGAGGTCAGAGACGTAGCGCGCACGGCGTTCTTTTGGAAATTCTGGCAATTCTGTGCGCATTTCCTCAATCCACTCGTCTGAGATTTCAAAGAGGGGTAGGTCTGGTTCTGGGAAGTAGCGGTAGTCAGCAGCGCCTTCCTTAACACGCATGAGGATGGTTGCCTTGTTGGCTTCATCGTAACGGCGTGTTTCTTGGCGGATTTGACCACCTGAGCGAAGGATTTCAGCTTGACGTTGGACTTCGTATTCGAGGCCCTTACGAACGTTTGAAAAGGAGTTGAGGTTCTTCAACTCAGTCTTGGTACCGAATTTCTCTTGACCATAAGGGCGAAGAGAAATGTTGGCATCCACACGCATCGAACCTTCTTCCATCTTAACGTCAGAAATACCAGCGTACTGGATGACTTCCTTGAGGGCGGTTAGATAAGCATAGGCTTCTTCTGGCGAGCGCATGTCAGCCTCAGATACAATCTCAATCAATGGCACCCCTTGGCGGTTAAGGTCAACATAAGAGTAGCCATCTGTACCGTGAGTGTTTTTACCAGCGTCTTCTTCTAGGTGAGCGCGTTCGATACCGATTTTCTTAGTTGTACCGTCTTCTAAATCGACTTCAATCCAGCCGTTGTAGCCTATTGGCTCATCAAACTGAGAAATTTGGTAGGCTTTGGGATTATCAGGGTAGAAGTAGTTTTTGCGGTCAAAGTGCATCTTTTTGTGGATGTCCATGTTGAGGGCAAGAGCAGCTTTGATACCGGCATCAACAACACCTTTATTGAGAACTGGCAGAACTCCTGGGAAGGACCAGTCAATCACGTTGGTGTTGGCATTTTGGCCATTTCCAAAGTGGGCAGAAGTAGGTGAGAAGATTTTTGAATTGGTGTTGAGCTCTACGTGGACTTCAAGTCCAATGACTGTTTCAAAGTTCATTAGTTGTCACCTCCAAAAATCACGGGTTGTTGTTTGTGGTAGTCTGTTGTTGCTTCAAAAGCAGCAGCAGCTTGGTAAATGGTTTCCTCTGAGTATTTAGGACCAATCAATTGCAGACCGACAGGTAGACCTTGAGAGAATCCAGCAGGAATCGAAATCCCTGGAAGACCTGCCAAGTTGACTGGGATGGTCAAGAGGTCAGCCAAGTACATGGCAACTGGGTCGTGGTTGAGTGAATCCAAGTCATAGGCAACGCTTGGAGCAGTTGGTCCCAAAATCAAGTCATAATCCGCAAAGACGTTTTCGAAATCTTGGATGATGAGGGTACGAACCTGTCCAGCTTTCTTGTAGTAGGCATCGTAGTAACCTGATGAAAGGCTGAAAGTACCTAGCATGATACGGCGTTTAACCTCTTCACCAAAACCTTGGCTACGGCTGTTTACATAGATTTCATCAAGATTAGTCGCATCTTCTGCACGATAGCCGTAACGGATACCGTCAAAGCGTTGCAAGTTTGATGAGGCTTCAGATGAAGCGATAATGTAGTAAACGGCAACACCGTATTTAGAGTGAGGGAGGCTGACTTCTTCAACGATAGCACCGAGTTTTTCAAAGTGTTTAGCGGCATTCAGAATAGTTTCCTTAACTTCTGGGTCAATCCCTTCACCAAGGTATTCCTTAGGCAAAGCAATTTTCATACCCTTGATGTCATGCCCGATTTTTGAAGTAAAGTCAGCAATGCGGATAGGAGCAGAAGTAGAGTCTTTAGCATCTTCGCTCGCAATCGCATTGAGCAAGAGGGCATTTTCTTTAACAGTTGGTGCGAAAGGTCCGATTTGATCTAATGAGCTACCGAAGGCAATGAGACCGAAACGAGAAATTGTTCCGTAGGTTGGTTTGAGACCAACAATCCCGTTGAAGGCGGCAGGTTGGCGGATAGAACCACCAGTATCAGAACCAAGTGACAAACGGACTTGTCCTGAAGCTACCGCTGCGGCAGAACCACTTGAAGAACCACCAGGAACCTTGTTTTGGTCCCAAGCATTTTTAGTGGCACCGTAGTGTGAAGTTTCACCTGAACCACCCATGGCAAATTCGTCCATGTTGGTTTTCCCGACAACAATCATGCCTTTAGCCTTTGCATTGGCAACCGCAGTTGCGTCAAAGATAGGCTCGTAGTTGTAGAGCATTTTTGAAGCTGCAGTTGTGAGGATGCCGTCTGTAGAGATATTATCCTTAACAGCAAGCGGAATTCCTGAAAGGACATTATCAGCATCTATTCCAGCTTCATCAATGGCTTTAGCTTGAGCAAGAGCCTGCTCTTCAGCGATTGTGACGAAAGCGTTGATAGCTGTCTCGCGAGACTTGATATCTTCAAGCGTTGCTTGGGTCAATTCAGTTGCAGAAATTTCCTTAGACACAAGGAGATTGTGCAAGTCTTCAATAGTTTTGTTATTAAAAGTCATTAGGCATCTCCTCCATCGTCTAGGATAGCTGGTACCTTGATATAGTAGTTGTCTTTTTCAGGTACGTTTTTAAACAAGCGGTCACGGTCTGTTCCCTCTTCGGCTACATCAGGTCGGAGTACAGTCTTGCGATCAGCCATGGTCGTAGTAGGTGCGACACCAGTTGTGTCAACTTCGCCCAGCAATTCAACCATGTCTACAATCTTAGACAAGGTGGTCGCAAAGGCAGCAGTTTCTTCTTCAGAGAATCTTAATTTTGAAAGATTGGCAACGTGTGTTACCTCTTCTTGCGTAATTTTCATCTTGCATCCTTTCGTGAAATGATGATTTTTAGTCTGTTCTATTTTACCATATTTTCCTATAAATAAGGGAGGGAAAGGTGAAAAAAGACAGGTAGAGGATGGAGAACGGGTTTTTGAAAGAGACAAAAAATAGCCGTCCTAACTTTGGCGAGTTAACGAGCTATTTTTTAGTTATGTAACTACAGCCACCGTCTTAAACGGTTCTGTGGGGTGTTGTTGACGCAACACCTTTTTCTATGTTTATTGTAACATTCATTTGGAAAATTGCAAGGGGAATAGGATGGTTAGTACTTGGATAAGTTGGATATTAGCTCAACAGTTGGCATTAAAACTGCTAAATAATTTTTGGCTATCAGCAAACTAAGATTTTTTGATTTTAATATGCACTTTTTTGGTATTCATTCCTTTTTCTTTTATTATATCATTTTTGCTAGAATTGTCACGGTTTTGATCTATATGACTACAAGGAATAGCTTTTGTTCAAGTATAGTCTGACATAAAATAGAAATTGAAAAAAATGCTAAAATCCGATATAATGGAGTGTTGAAAGGAATGGTAAAATCCAATGTAAAAATCATTCTTAGATATCGAAACAAGAAAAATAGAGAATCAAAGAAAGAGAACTTATGAATATTCAAGAAGAAATTAAGAAACGTCGTACCTTTGCCATCATCTCTCACCCGGACGCGGGGAAAACAACCATTACTGAGCAGTTGCTCTACTTTGGGGGCGAGATTCGTGAGGCTGGTACTGTAAAAGGGAAGAAAACAGGAACTTTTGCCAAGTCTGACTGGATGGATATCGAGAAGCAGCGTGGGATTTCCGTTACTTCATCTGTTATGCAGTTTGACTACGATGGTAAGCGCGTGAATATCCTAGATACACCAGGACACGAGGACTTTTCAGAAGATACCTATCGTACCTTGATGGCGGTGGATGCTGCGGTCATGGTTGTGGATTCTGCCAAGGGTATCGAGGCGCAAACTAAGAAATTATTTGAGGTTGTCAAACACCGTGGCATTCCAGTCTTTACCTTTATGAACAAGCTAGACCGTGACGGTCGTGAGCCTCTGGACCTCTTGCAAGAATTGGAAGAAGTCTTGGGCATTGCGAGCTATCCGATGAACTGGCCAATCGGGATGGGGAAAGCCTTTGAGGGCTTATATGACCTCTATAACCAACACTTGGAACTCTATAAAGGGGATGAGCGTTTTGCCAGTCTAGAGGATGGAGACAAGCTTTTTGGTAGCAATCCTTTCTACGAGCAAGTCAAGGATGATATTGAGCTTTTGAATGAAGCTGGGAATGAGTTTTCAGAGGAAGCTATTCTAGCTGGAGAATTGACGCCTGTCTTCTTCGGTTCAGCCCTGACAAATTTTGGTGTGCAGACCTTCCTTGAAACTTTCCTCAAGTTTGCTCCAGAACCACATGGACATAAGAAAACAGATGGTGAAATTGTGGATCCGTATGACAAGGATTTCTCAGGATTTGTCTTTAAAATCCAAGCCAATATGGACCCTCGTCACCGTGACCGTATCGCCTTTGTCCGTATCGTATCAGGGGAATTTGAGCGTGGCATGAGTGTCAACTTGCCTCGTACTGGTAAGGGTGCCAAACTATCTAATGTTACTCAGTTTATGGCTGAAAGTCGTGAGAATGTAACCAACGCTGTAGCAGGTGATATCATCGGTGTTTACGATACCGGTACTTATCAGGTTGGGGACACTTTAACAGTTGGAAAAAACAAGTTTGAATTTGAACCCCTACCAACCTTTACTCCTGAAATTTTCATGAAAGTTTCTGCTAAGAACGTCATGAAGCAAAAATCCTTCCACAAGGGGATTGAACAATTGGTGCAAGAAGGAGCCATTCAGCTTTATAAGAATTACCAAACAGGTGAGTATATGCTGGGTGCTGTTGGTCAACTCCAGTTTGAAGTCTTTAAGCACCGTATGGAAGGCGAGTACAACGCTGAAGTGGTCATGAGCCCAATGGGTAAAAAGACTGTTCGTTGGATTAAACCAGAGGACTTGGATGAACGGATGTCATCAAGCCGCAATATCTTGGCCAAAGACCGTTTTGACCAACCAGTCTTCCTCTTTGAAAACGATTTTGCCCTCCGCTGGTTTGCAGATAAGTATCCAGATGTAGAGTTGGAAGAGAAAATGTAACTCAGTACCAACAATTGGAACTGAAGTTCCTAATTGTTGGACGCTAGCCGCTATTTTGCGGTCTAGCTAACTGCCTTACTAACTCATCGGCGAAAAATAATCGTTTTCGCCTCTTCGTGTCGTAATGGTAAGGGAGCGAACTAGCTACCTGCCTCACTAACTACGTTTAGCAAATATGATCGATTTGTAAAACTCAGTGTCGTAATCTAACAACCGGTAACCGCTGTGGCGGCTTACCTAAACGCTTCACTAGGAAAAATCCACGAATATTATCGATTCGTGGATTTTTCCGTCGTAATGGTAAGGGAGCAAACTAGCTACCTGCCTCACTAACTACGTTTGGCAAATGAAATCGATTTGTAAAACTCAGTGTCGTAATCTAACAACCGGTAACCGCTATGGCGGTTTACCTAAAGGCTTTACTAGGCAGAGTCCGCGAATGATATCGCTTCGTAAAACTTTCCGTCGTAACGATTAGAAAACTGTCTAGCGACCTGCTTTACTAACTTCGTGCAGTAATGTAAAAACGGGTAAGCGCTGTGTAATTTTATCTACACGCCATTAATAAGAAAAGTCCAGGAATGCTATCAATTCTTGGGCTTTTTCGTTATGGCAAATGGGAAGTTACCAAGCTCGGTATCTTGGTCTTGGATCAGTAATCCCTACAGCGTTTTATCCAAATCTCCTATGTAAGAAAATCCTGCGAATGTTATCAATTCTTGGGCTTTTTTGTAAGAGTTAGTAGATCTAGTCGCCTGTCTGGCTAGTTTATACTCAATGAAAATCAAAGAGCAAACTAGGAAGCTAGCCGCAGGCTGCTCAAAACACCGTTTTGAGGTTGCAGATAGAACTGACGAAGTCAGCTCAAAACACTGTTTTGAGGTTGTGGATGAAGCTGACGTGGTTTGAAGAGATTTCCGAAGAGTATTATCATCGAACAATGATCGGCATGTCATAGAGGGCTAGTCTGTTGAGTTTGTAGAATCATCTGTCTATCTATCATTATAGAAAACATAGGGGTCCGCAATCAATGGTAAGTAGCTTTTTCTCTCCAAATAAGCTTTATAAGTGACAGACTGAAAGTGTCTGAAAATTGGGGGCTATTTTACATAACTATTAAAAAATACTATTATTTTTTTGAAAAGAACACATTATAAAATGTAATATATCAACACACTTAAAATACCAAAGAAAATACTCTTTAAATTGGTCAAAGAAATTGAATGAATTTACTTTGAACTCTCGTAACAAAAATTTAATATTTCTTAATTTAGAGACATAAAAACGCTTTAATTTTGCTCCATATTCCTATAAACCAGACTAGAGTACACATTTTACTAATATTTATAAAAAGCGACATCGTTTGCATATAATTTCACTAAAAAATACTTTTTTTTTTTTAGGTAAAAATGTTTTTGAAGTTATTGAAAAATTTGAAACTAAATTGTATAATGTATATTGGTATTTTATTGACAAATACACATAAAAACAAAAGGAAAGGAATCTAAAAAAATGTTTTTTAGACGCCAAGAAGGTGAATATAGAGAGACGGATCGTGTGACCCGTTTTAAGTTGATCAAGTCAGGTAAGCATTGGTTGCGTGCCTCGACCTCTCAATTTGGACTCTTTAAAGTCTTGCGTGGTGGTGTAGACGCTGCTCAGGTAACAACTGAAGTAATCGAAGAGCAATCAGCAAATACACTGACTGGGTTAGATATCCTGAAAGGGATAGCCGCGGCAGGAACGGTACTTGGGGGAGCTATGGCTACTCAAGGACATGTATATGCGAATGAGAATGTAACTGTTGAAAAAGAAGTGGGAGGAGAAAAACCACTTGCATTGCAAGATTCAGCAGTCTTAGGTAAAGCAAAAGAGACTAAAGAAGAAGGGAATCTTGCTAGTCAGTCAGACTCTATCAGTCAGTCAAGTTCAAATACTGAGTCAGACTCTACTACTCAATCTCAAAGTCTCTCTGAAAGTGCTAGCCAATCTCAAAGCCTGTCAGAAAGCGTGAGTCAATCTCAAAGTCTATCGGCTTCACTTAGTGATTCAGTTAGCCAATCAGCAGCAACTTCAGAATCAAGCAAACCTGCGACTTCAGAGTCTGTAGCAACTGTTTCTTCAGAGACTGTTGCGGATCGTGCGGCTTCTACTCGTAAGGAAGAGCCGTCTGTAGATGCAGCTCTTACCAATACAATCAATCGTAATTTGAGCGCTATCGCCCACATCGGGGAAAGCTTGAATGCTCCTGCATCTGTGGAAAACAGCTTGACGACAGCAACGACAGATGTAGCTGTAGCAGCATCAGCAAATGCAACCGTAACTAAAAAGGCTCAAGAAGATCGTAAAAAGCTATCTAAGATTTCTGCCACTATGGGAGAATATCTAGCCAAGTCTGTTGGTCTACCAAATACGGATGCAGCCGTTGCTAAAGTTAACGATGCTGTAACTGCTATCGAAGAAGCTCTTAAAGATCCAAATGCTGATCTTACAGAGGTTATCAAGCAGGCGACATCTGCACAAAACTCAATTGTGAATGCTGTTCTCCGTGCCAACAACGGAAAACGTAGCAACCTCAATGGTAAACCGATGGCTTCAGGTGTGCAGTTCCGTGCGCGTAACACACAGCGTGGTGAACGTAAGGTTGGTGAAGATTTCGAGACTCGACCAAACGGTGAAGTTCTTAACTACTTTGTATCCGGTGAAAATAGCTCTGCTGCCAACCACTTGAAAGACCATACTGCAGTTCGTGGTGTTCCAAATTACGATAGTAAAGGGAAGATTACATCCATCACTTGGACACTTATTCAGAATCCTTTAGCCAACCGTGGTTACACAACGATGATCAAATGGATGCAAATTCCTGATCAGCTTGAGATGCCGACCGAAATCTCAACGGCTTCTTATAACGATACCATCACAGGTGCTACAGGGCGTCCGGCAATTGACTTCGCAAATCTTCCTATTGAAAATGGAAACAGCGATAAACTACCAAATCGTTACAACACTTATGAAAAGAGCTCACCAGAGACTACAAGTATTGACCGTTTTAAACGTTCAAGTCAAGGTCTAGTTTCTTTAAATAGCCCGGATGAAAACTACAACCTCTTGAAGAGTTTGTCAGATAACAATGACCAGTGGAAGAGACCAATTTGGCAAAAAATTGATCCAGCTATCGTTCATAAAAATGAAGAAAGAACGATCTGGCAAACAGCCACTATCGGGGGAAGTCAGAACAGCGTCCATGTCACTCGCTTTACCACAGCTGTCAAGTCAGGAACAAGCAATGGTGACTTGAAGAACATGAAGTTGCTCTTCGGTTCTGGTTCACGAGATACGACATTCTCTGTAGCTGAGGTTCATACCAACCCACTTGGTTTGTCAAATGCGCAAGCCTACCCAATTGAAGTTGTTGGTGGTCAAACCCAGTTTGTTAAACAAGTAGAAGCGCCATATAGCTACAGTAGCTTTGCTTCAGCTGGTTTCAAAGCTTGGGGAGAAAACGGGGACTCTAGCAAGGGTTATGCCGATCCTAACCAATACACTGCCATCGTAGGAACAGGTGCTTATGGAAATGCTAAAGGGCCACGTGATAACAATGGTCGTGACCGTATCAGATTGGAATTCAAAGATAAAACAACGGGTGCTACAGTAGACTCAAAACAAGTTGGTCGTACACCAGGGGTCTTTGATTACAATATTCATCGTACTTTCTTGGATGATAATACAACAACAGATACTCCGATTCGCTTTGTTGTTAAACCAAAAACACCAACTATTGCAACCAACTTAGTAGATGGCGTGAACCGTCAGGATATCCGTGTTGAAAACGCAGCACCTGGTAAGACGGTTGTTCTTGAGAAAAACGGTACACAATTAGCAACTGCTACAGCAGACCAGAACGGGGTAGCCACATTCTCAAAAGTTGCTTTGCAGACAGGGGACCAATTCCGAGCAGTCACTAAAGTTGAAAACCAAGCGCAGTATGTAGATAAGAAAGACAACATCGCTAAGACCTACGTAGAGTCTGATAAGAGTAACCAAATCATCGCGCGTAATATCGATAACACTGCACCAACTATCACAGACATCACAGTCAATAAAGGTGCAACGGTAGAAGACCATAAGATTATCGTTTACCGTGAAGAAGCCTTTGATGTCGATGTCAACTTGACGGATAACAGTGGTAAGCTGAATAAGATTAAGGTTCATCCGAATGCGAATGCAGATGTTCCTGGATCTGATTTTGAAGTTTCGAATGGTGCAAATATTAGCGGATCAGGAACTAATATTGCCTTTACAAATAAAACCAATAAGCTAGGACAAGAAAATAATGCAACAGCTTCTAGCCCATATAAGGTAAATATTGCAGGTCAAGTTGGTAGAGGGCAAGAAATTGGTGCAGCTCCTAATGCTTCAGTAGGATGGACTCGTTATATTAGTGGATACGATCAGTCGGACTTAACAAATAACGACGGAAACAATGCTACTACAAACAATGCAAACATCCAGATTGAAGTTCGTAAGCAGTCTGATAAGTATAATCCGACAGCGACTACTCCAACAATTGACCTACCTGCCAATGGTACAGTAACAAGTTTCGCAAGTCCTGAAACTTATATTTCAAACAAAAACACTCTACCAACTAAAGGTACTACAGCTGGAACAAAGACAACCTATGCTTGGAAACAAGGTGAATCAACAAACGTAACAAATGGAACTCTAAGACGTACAGTTGTGGTTACTTACCCAGATGGTTCAACAGATGAAGTGCCTGTGAACTTCACGCTTCGTGACAATGTAGGACCTCAGTTGCAAGTTCAAGGTCATACTTTACCGACTAGAGAACCTGCAGAACCAATTTTCACTGTTTATCGCGGAGCTAACTTCAACCCTGAGTTCAAAGCATGGGATAACTCAGGTAAAGTAACAAGTTTAACTTTTTCTGGAGCCGACTTACCTTCGGGAGTGACGAAAACCAACTTCACAACTCAAACAGGTGCAACAGAAACAAATAAATATACAGCTCGCCAATTTTCAGGTGTTGTATCAGATACAGCAGAACTTGGAGTTAAAACAACCAAAATCACTGTTTCTGATGGAAAAAATAATTCAACTTACTTCATGAAGTATCGCGTGGTTGATTATGCTAAGGCGAATTTAGACAACAATGAACTGGTTCGTTCTGTTGGAGAGCCAATAGGTGATCCTGCTAACTATCTGGGTTCTACCGCTACCAATAATCGTTTTGAAGGGGATAAGTATTTCCCAAATCCTACTGGATTGACATGGACTTCAAATGATAGTAGAAGAACTGCAATAGAGTCATCAGCAAGTTTCAATGACCCTGGTAAATACACACGTTACATTAAAGCAACAGTTCCAGAAGATACAAAAAATAATAACAGTGTAACAAGAACGACTTTTGCTGTCGACAAGGAACTAGAGGTTGTTGTAAAAGTAAAACCAAGTGAACCAACAGGAAATCTTAACACAAATAATGGTGATGTAACGGTTGTTCCTAAGAGTGAGCGAAATGTGAATAATTTGTCTATTACGTATACGCCAGAAGGTGCTACAACGACAAAAACGATTACAGCTCAAAAAGGGAATAATGGATGGACTTTACAGGGAGCACCAGCGGGTGTGACAATTGATCGAAATACAGGTCTTGTTACATTGCCGGATCGACTTGTTAAAGATAATACAGAGGTTTCATCTACGTCTGCTGTAGTATCCAACAATGAAAGAATTGAAAGCGATACAGCGGTTCTTAGAACAGTAACAGTAGATAATGAGGGGCCGGTTATTCAGGCGAATGATGTTACCATAACTGCCGGAGAACCGATTTCAGAGTCTACTATTCCTATTACTGTAACAGATGCAGGTGTAGGTGTGAAAGAGGGAAGTTTGACTGCAACGCCTCTTCCACAAGGATTACGTTTTGAAAATGGTAAAATTGTTGGAACTCCAACTAAAGTAGGAAAAACTACTACTAATCTTTCGGCTTTGGATAAGAAAAATAATAGAAGCCAACCAAAATCTATTAACATTACTGTTCAAAGCCAAGCGACTAAATATAATCCAACAACTAAAAATAATGGAACTTTCTATGCTGTTCAAGGAGAAGAAGCTTCATCATTAAATGCAGCTGACTTTATTCAGGGGGATATTCCATCTACAGCTACAACTCGCTGGCTGACAACTCCAGATACAAGTACTTTTGGTAACAAACAAGCAGCTATCGAAGTAAGTTATTCAGATGGTTCTAAGGATACACTAAATTATAACTATACTGTTTATCCAAAAGCAGAAGCCTTTACTAATAATGAAAAAACAGGAGTCTATAACGCCTTTGTTCACAAAAATAGTATTGGGCAAAGATTGAATCAATATTTAAATATTGATCAGCATAAAAATTCTGACGGTACATTAAACGAACAATTATCTAGAGAAAAGGCACAACTATATAATAATGTTAGATGGTCAGCTAGTTACCGTCTTAATAATGAAGGCGAAGAGAATGCCACTAGTATAAATCCAGGAAATATCAAAGAGATTCTTAATAATGGTACCATCCATAGAACGGATTATACCATTAATGCTGAGTTTCCGAATGGACGTTTTGGCGCAGTGACGGTAGATAATCCTGCTTTAAGAAGTAGTTCGGAATTTACTTACACTATTTATGAGTTTGAAGCAAAACAAGATTATGAAACAACTGTTGGAAATCTTGAACCTTTAAATAACATTGCTGGGAATAATGCTTCTGAAGCAATTCAGCCAAAAGAATCTTCGAATGCTGCTCCAGAAGGAACAACATATAGTTGGAAAAACAATAGTGGACCAGATGATTCAACTGTTTCTAGAGTAGGAATTGTAACGAAGTATGTAAGTGTCACCTTACCACCGGAATCAAATACTAGAACAACGACTAAAGAGTACCCAGTTTACATTAAAGTTAAACCACAGGCTCCAATAATTGAACCGGATTCAGTAACAGAAAAAGCAGGACTGCCAAATCAGTCGATTGTTGTAAAAAATGTTACTCCGGGAGCAACTGTATCGATGACAATTGCAGGTAAAACTATTACGCTTCCACCAGAGCGAGTTACTGGCAATACAGTCGAGTTTAATTCAACGGATTTGGCCGAAGTATATGCGGCAAATAATGGGCTTTTACCAGAAGGAAACATAACGGTAACCCAAGCAGTTTCTGTTTCAAATCCTAAATATAATCCTCAGGATCCATCTACGGGTAATCAAAATGAATTATTGTCATCAGAGGCCGGGACAGGTGCGATTACTGGCGAGAGAGTGAAGCCTGTTGCTCAACCTACAATTGTAGAAGTAAAAGATAGAAAAACAGGTAATTGGGTTCCCGTGCCAAATGCAACTGCGGGTAATCTAACTACGCATACTTTCTATGCGGGCGATGAACTTCGCTTCACAACGAAATTTACTGATAATAGTGGTAAGATTAAGTCGACAGTCACTAGTCCAAGTACCAATCTATTCTATAGTACTTGGGGTTCTGCGCCAGCTAATAACATAGCTCAAGTAACTGAAGCGACAGATTCGAGTCCTGCAACTGTTACAAGTGAAGGTACTATCGATTCTAACCTAGCATTTGCAGATGGGAATCATGTTACTCGTTCAATTAAAGCAGTGGACAGTGCCAGAAATACTTCAGAAGGAACAGCATTCCGTCTAAAACAAGGTCGTTTGAGTGAAAAAAATAACGCCCTCAATCCAGAACGTTTACTTAAGGTTAATGATACGGATAATCTCAGTGAAACAGATAAAGATAACATCAAACAAGCAATTCAAACAGCTCACGATGTAGAAAGAGAACGTATCCAGGATATTGCGTTTGAAAATGGTTTAGCGAAAATCACTTATAAGGATACAACAAGCCGTACAATTCCGATTACGGATCTCGCTGTTTCCTTGAAGACACCAGTCGTAGATGATTTAACTCGTCGTGGTGGACTTCCAAATGAAAATATTACAGTCAGTGAAGTTCATCCAGGTGCAACAGTAACCTTGACAGTAGGCACTGAAACCTTTACTAAGGACGTTCCAGCAGGTGAGACAAGTGTAACCTTCACTCCTGACGAGTTAGGACGTGTTTACGCAAGTAATAATGGTTTGCTTCCTAAAGATGCCCAAGTAACTGCGGTTCAATCTGTTCCAGCAGGAACTAACACAACTGATAGACTGACTTCAGAAACAGGTCGTGGTAGAATCACGAAAGAAGAAGAAGCGCCTACTGTTGATTACAAAGTTCAAATTAAAAATGCAGCGGGTGAGTGGGAAGACGCACCTAAGAAAGTTGTCCGTGAAGGTCGACCAGAAGGTTATGAAATCTATGCAGGTGATGAATACCGCGTAGTAGTAACTTCTACAGATAACAGTGGTAAGATCCGAAATCTTGAACTTTTTGATGGTAAAACTGGTCAATCAAACTTCTTGTCATCGAACAAGACTTCGGGTGGGGCTGCTAACAATATCACAGCAACTCCAACTGTAGCAACAGAAGATAATCCAGCGACGCGTGAAATTACTGGTAAGTTTAATGAAAATGAAACTTGGTCTGTTAATAACATTTGGTCTCGTACTTTCCGTTCGAAGGACTGGAGCGAGAATGAGACTGAAACACCAGTATTTTTGGTTGCCCAAGGTCAATTGAAAGATAAATACCCTGCTGTGACACCTCCGACAGTTCCAGTAACCAATGCAACTACCTTGACTGAAGACGATAAGAGAGCTGTTATTGCTGCGGTGAAAGCGGCGAACCCTGAAGACGCAAATCGTGTTAAAGCAGGAGAAGCTGGATATAGAATGCTTCCAGATGGAAAAGTAAGAATTACTTATAGAGATGGTACGTGGACTGATGTGACACCAACTGTATCAGACGTTGAGTACAAATCAGTGTCTGCAAGTGCTTCAGTTAGCCAATCAGCTTCAGCTGTATACTCACAATCAGCTTCAGCAAGTACCTCAGCAAGTGCATCAGCTTCAACCAAAGTTTCAGAGTCAGCATCAACAAGCAACTCAGTAAGTGAATCTGCATCTAAGCAAGCTTCAGAATCAGCTTCAACAAGTAACTCAGTAAGTGAGTCAGCTTCTAAGTTTACTTCACAATCAGCTTCAGCAAGCAACTCAGCAAGTGAGTCAGTTTCTAAGCAGACTTCAGAATCTGCATCTAAGCAAGCATCAGAATCAGCTTCAACAAGCAACTCAGTAAGCGAGTCAGCATCTAAGCAAGCATCAGAGTCAGCATCAACAAGCAACTCAGTAAGCGAATCAGCTTCTAAGCAAGCATCAGAGTCAGCTTCAACAAGCAACTCAGTAAGTGAATCTGCATCTAAGCAGACATCAGAGTCAGCATCAACAAGCAACTCAGTAAGTGAATCTGCATCTAAGCAAGCATCAGAGTCAGCATCAACAAGCAACTCAGTAAGTGAATCTGCATCTAAACAAGCTTCAGAATCAGCTTCAACAAGCAACTCAGCAAGCGA
>CAJNBY010000026.1 GCA_905221125.1 bacterium
CTTATCAGATGATAAATCCGATTTTTAAAGCTTATACTCTTCGAAAATCAAATTCAAACCACGTCAGCTTCACCTTGCCGTACTCAAGTACAGCCTTCGGCTAGCTTCCTAGTTTGCTCTTTGATTTTCATTGAGTATTAAACAAGTACCTCTCATAAGAAAATCTCCTAGCAGGAAAGTCTGCTAGGAGATTTTTTAAAAAATTTACTCTTTGAAAACTTTTCAAAATTTGGTATAATAGTACTACTCAAGGGAGTAGCTGGCAGAAACCTGTGATAGTGTCGTCATTCCGAATTTTATACTGAAAAGTATGCTTTCCGGCACTATCTTAAACAGCGAGACTTGTTATGATTAACAGGTCTCTTTTTGTTTGTCGTGAAAAGATGCGATGAGGGAAAAGAGAGTCTGTTTTGCACACAATGTCAAGGAGGAGACACATGTCAAAAGAACAAAAACGCCAAGCGTTTTACACTCAGAGTCCTGAAGAGATCTTGCAGGCTGTGGATGCGACCGAGCAAGGTTTGTCATCAAGTGAGGCGGAAAAGCGCCTTGCAGAATTTGGTCACAATGAACTCGAAGAAGGCGAGAAACGATCAATCCTGGTCAAGTTCATCGAGCAATTTAAGGATTTGATGATTATTATCCTAGTTGCGGCAGCTATTTTGTCAGTCGTGACTTCTGGTGGGGAAGATATCGCAGATGCCATTATCATCCTAGCCGTGGTTATCATCAATGCTGCCTTTGGTGTTTACCAAGAAGGGAAAGCAGAAGAAGCTATCGAAGCCCTCAAATCTATGTCAAGTCCAGCTGCCCGCGTTCTTCGTGATGGGCATATGGCGGAAATTGACTCTAAAGAATTGGTACCAGGTGATATCGTTGCCCTCGAAGCAGGTGATGTAGTACCAGCAGACCTACGTTTGCTTGAAGCCAACTCTCTTAAAATCGAAGAAGCTGCCCTGACAGGTGAGTCTGTTCCAGTTGAAAAAGACTTGACAGTCGAGCTTGCTGCAGATGCTGGTATTGGTGACCGTGTCAATATGGCCTTCCAAAACTCAAATGTGACTTATGGTCGTGGTCTTGGTGTTGTTGTCAATACAGGGATGTACACGGAAGTTGGTCACATTGCTAGCATGCTTCAAGATGCGGATGAGACGGATACACCACTCAAACAAAACTTGAACAACCTTTCTAAGGTCTTGACCTATGCTATCTTGGTCATTGCCCTTGTTACTTTTGTAGTGGGTGTCTTCATTCAAGGGAAAAATCCACTCGGTGAGTTGTTGACTTCTGTTGCCCTTGCTGTTGCAGCCATTCCAGAAGGACTTCCTGCTATCGTTACCATCGTTCTTTCCCTTGGTACTCAAGTTTTGGCCAAACGACATTCCATCGTTCGTAAGTTGCCAGCAGTAGAAACACTTGGTTCAACCGAAATCATCGCTTCTGATAAGACTGGTACGCTGACTATGAACAAGATGACCGTCGAAAAAGTCTTCTACGATGCAGTCCTACATGACTCAGCTGATGACATTGAACTAGGTCTTGAAATGCCCCTACTTCGTTCAGTTGTCTTGGCAAATGATACGAAAATTGATGTGGAAGGCAACCTGATTGGTGACCCAACCGAAACAGCCTTCATCCAATATGCCTTGGACAAGGGATATGATGTTAAAGGCTTTTTAGAGAAATATCCACGTGTGGCTGAGTTGCCATTTGACTCTGACCGTAAGCTCATGTCAACGGTTCACCCATTGCCAGATGGTCGTTTCCTTGTAGCAGTTAAGGGTGCGCCAGACCAACTCTTAAAACGTTGTCTTCTTCGTGATAAGGCTGGGGATATTGCTCCGATTGATGAGAAGGTTACAAACCTCATTCATACAAATAACTCTGAAATGGCTCATCAAGCCTTGCGTGTCCTAGCAGGTGCCTATAAGATTATTGATAGTATTCCAGAAAACCTCACTTCTGAAGAGCTTGAAAATGATTTAATCTTTACTGGTTTGATTGGGATGATTGACCCTGAACGTCCTGAAGCTGCTGAGGCTGTTCGTGTGGCTAAGGAGGCGGGAATCCGTCCAATCATGATTACGGGTGACCATCAAGATACTGCAGAAGCTATTGCCAAACGTTTGGGAATCATTGATGTCAACGATACAGAAGGTCATGTTTTAACTGGTGCTGAACTCAACGAACTATCTGATGAAGCCTTTGAAAAAGTAGTTGGGCAATACTCTGTTTATGCCCGTGTATCTCCAGAACACAAGGTTCGTATCGTCAAGGCTTGGCAAAAACAAGGTAAAGTCGTTGCTATGACAGGTGACGGTGTTAATGATGCGCCAGCTCTGAAAACAGCCGATATCGGTATCGGTATGGGAATCACTGGTACAGAGGTTTCTAAGGGAGCTTCTGACATGATTCTTGCTGATGACAACTTTGCGACTATCATCGTTGCAGTTGAAGAAGGACGTAAGGTCTTCTCAAACATTCAAAAGACTATTCAGTACTTACTTTCTGCCAATACTGCTGAAGTATTAACCATCTTCCTATCAACCTTGTTTGGTTGGGACGTCTTGCAGCCAGTTCATCTTTTGTGGATCAACTTGGTAACCGATACTTTCCCAGCAATTGCACTAGGTGTTGAACCTGCTGAGCCTGGTGTCATGAACCATAAACCACGTGGACGCAAGGCAAGCTTCTTCTCAGGTGGTGTTTTGAGTTCTATCATCTATCAAGGTGTACTCCAAGCAGCTATTGTTATGAGTGTTTATGGACTTGCCCTTATTTACCCGGTTCACGTGGGTGACAATCATGCCATTCACGCAGATGCCCTTACTATGGCCTTTGCAACTCTTGGTTTGATTCAGCTCTTCCATGCCTACAATGTCAAGTCTGTTTACCAGTCTATCTTGACAGTTGGTCCATTCAAGTCTAAGACCTTCAACTGGTCCATCTTGGTATCCTTCATCCTTCTCATGGCAACAATCGTCGTAGAACCGCTTGAAGGAATCTTCCACGTAACCAAACTAGACTTGTCACAATGGGGAATCGTTATGGGCGGAAGCTTCTCAATGATTATCATTGTCGAAATCGTTAAATTTATTCAACGTAAACTTGGTTTTGACAAGAATGCGATTTAAAAAGAAAAAGTCATCTTCGGGTGGCTTTTTGCTACAGTTGAGGGAAAGGGCTTGCAGTTATCGACTTTTGTGCTATAATTGCTATAATATAGTAAAAAGCAAGAGGAGTATGAGGAAGTGGAAAAGAAAATTGTAAAGGATATTTTGTTTTTATCTCAGGTATCTCAGCCGGCAAGTCAGGATGATCTGTATCTTGTTAGAGATTTACAGGATACGCTTTTAGCAAATCGTGAGACTTGTGTCGGTCTAGCTGCCAATATGATTGGGGTGCAGAAGCGCGTGATTATCTTTAATCTTGGTTTGGTTCCCGTGGTCATGTTCAACCCAGTGCTCCTGTCCTTTGAAGGCCTTTATGAAACAGAGGAAGGCTGTTTGTCCTTGACAGGTGTGAGACCTACTAAGCGTTATGAAACCATAAGGGTGTCCTATCGTGACAGTAAGTGGCAGGAACAAACCATTACCTTGACAGGCTTCCCAGCTCAGATTTGCCAGCATGAACTGGATCACTTGGAAGGACGAATCATTTAGGAGGAAAGCAAATGAAACGGATAGTCTTCGAACTTATTTTTATCGCAACGACCTGGTATATCTTTTTACCGCCCCTTAACCTGACCAGCTGGGAATTTCTCTTTTTCCTCTGTGGGCATTTGCTAGTTGTGGCAATATTATTTGGTTTTGGCAGGGGAATCAATCTGGTCAAAACGATTCATGTTCGTCACGGCAAGGCAGAAGCTGCCTTAAATCTAGAGGATGTCAAAATCAATCGGTTAGGGAAAATTCTTGTAGCTTCTATTGGAGGAATTTTGCTCTTGGCTGGCTTGGTTTCCTTGGTGACTTCTAGCATTTTTCAGGCTAAAAATTATGCCAATGTAGTCACGGTTACGGAAAAAGAGTTTACTGAATTTCCTAAGAGTGACACCAGTAAGGTTCCTATCCTAGATAGAAGTACTGCTGAAAAAATTGGCGACCGCTACTTGGGTTCCCTAACGGATAAGGTATCGCAGTACGTGGCGGCAGATACCTATACTCAACTAACAATCGACGGGAAACCTTATCGAGTTACACCGCTAGAATACGCAGATCCTATCAAGTGGTTTAACAATCAAGCCAAGGGAATCGGTGAGTATATCAAGGTGGACATGGTAACTGGAAATGCGGACTTGGTGGACTTGAAGACACCAATCAAGTATTCGGACTCGGAGTATTTTAACCGCGATGTCAAGCGTCACTTGCGCTTGAAGTACCCAACTAAAATCTTCAAGACTCCATCTTTTGAGGTGGACGATGAGGGCAATCCTTTCTATGTGGCGACGGTTTACCAAAAGCAATTTGGACTTGCTGTTCCTCGTCCTGTTTCAGTCATTATCTTGGATGCTACAAATGGAGAAACCAAGGAATACAGCTTGGCAGATGTTCCAGAATGGGTGGACAGAGTTTATCCAGCTGAGGAAACCATCGAGCAAATCAACTACAATGGCAAGTACAAGGACGGTTTCTGGAATGCTATGATTTCCAAGAAAAACGTGACCCAGACTACCAAGGGCTATAATTACTTGTCTATCGGCAATGACATTTATCTCTACACAGGTGTGACGTCAGCCAATGCGGATGAGAGTAATCTTGGTTTCATCCTTGAAAATATGCGAACAGGAGAAATCACTAAGTACAACTTGGCTTCTGCGACCGAAGAATCAGCACGTGAATCAGCCGAAGGTGCTGTTCAGGAGAAATCCTACAAGGCAACCTTCCCAATCCTTATCAATCTCAATGATAAACCACTTTATATTATGGGCTTGAAGGACAATGCTGGTTTGGTCAAAGAGTACGCTTTGGTAGATGCAGTCGAGTACCAAAATGTTATCGTAGCTACTACAGTGGAAGAGCTACTCAGCAAGTATGCCAATAAAAACGACCTTGAAATTGACAATGCAACCACAGAAAGCATCAAGGGTGTGGTGGCAGACCTCAAATCAGCTGTTATCAAGGGCGACACCGTCTACTTCTTTAAAGTTGATGGCAAGATTTACAAGGTCAAGGCCTCTGTATCAGATGACCTTCCTTACCTTGAAAATGGTAAAGCTTTCGAAGGTCAAGTAGGAAAAGACAACTATCTCAAGACCTTTAAAGTGCAGTAAAAAAGGTTTATTTAAGAAATATATGTTATAATAAGGTGAATTAAGCCTAATGGAGGACACACAAATGGGTTTTTATGTGATGATTGCTTCAATGCTAATTGGATTGTTTGCTTTGAAGATAGGTTTTTCTCTGTTCAGGGAGAAACAAGATAAATTCTTATCTATCTTAACAAGCTTAGCTGGCACAGCCCTTGTTCTCGTGGCTATCTGGTTAGGATGGCCAAAATAAACAGAGAAACCTCGGTTAAACCGAGGTTTTTTAGATGAATTTCTTGGTAGTGGCAAAAAAATATGCTACACTATTAATATGAAAATTTTAATCCCAACAGCAAAAGAAATGAACACAGACTTGCCAAGTATCGCAGCAACTCCTTTAAGACCAGAAAGTCAGGCCGTGCTGGATACCTTGGCTCTCTATTCTACTAGTCAATTGGAGAGTTTTTACAAGGTATCAGCCGAGAAGGCAGAGGAAGAATTTCAAAATATCCAATCTTTGAAAAGGCAAACTGCTCAACACTATCCAGCCTTGAAACTTTTTGATGGACTTATGTACCGCCACATCAAGCGAGACAAATTGACCGAGATAGAACAAGCCTATCTTGAAAATCATGTCTTCATTACCTCGGCTTTGTACGGTGTCGTTCCAGCCTTGTCACCTATGGCACCTCACCGTTTGGACTTTTTGATGAAGTTAAAAGTCGCTGGTAAGACTTTGAAGAGCCATTGGAAGACAGCCTATGATGAAGCTGTGAATGAGGAAGAAGTGATTTTCTCTCTCTTGTCGTCAGAGTTTGAGACTGTATTTTCTAAGGAAATCAGAGAAAAGATGGTAACCTTC
Source organism: bacterium (assembly GCA_905221125.1). Classification (GTDB taxonomy): domain Bacteria; phylum Bacillota; class Bacilli; order Lactobacillales; family Streptococcaceae; genus Streptococcus. The sequence continues at coordinate 6,108 of CAJNBY010000026.1, forward strand.
AAATTTATGGAGGATAAAGGTGGTCAGCTGAAGATTCATTCAACCATTTCCAAGAAAGCGCGTGGTGCCTTTCTAACAGCTCTGATAGAAAACCAAGTACAAACAGTGGAGGAGGCTCGTCGCTTAAGCTTTGCAGGATTTGTCTACAGAGAAGACCTGTCCCAGCCACAGGAATTGGTTTTTGTAAAGGAAGTATAGAAGATAGAAGAAAAGAGTCGGGGACAAAAGTCTGACCTTAAATATAAAAAGCGAACAAGCTAGTCTTCTGAGTGTCAGAAAAGTAGTCTTGTTCGCTTTTATTATGTTAGTTACTTGATAACATTGACCAAGTCTTGAGCTTGTTTGTCAAGTGAGTTTAGGACGGTTTCGTCAAGAACCAATTTTCCGTCTGCCCAAGCAGAGTCATTAACAGGTGCAGCAGTGAAATCACCAACAACTTGCGTACGGATAAATGGCAAGAGATCCTTGTAAATAGCGAAGAGTTGATCGTGACCTGCATTGGCTACAGATGATACTGTGAAAAATTTGTCTTGAAGGGCAGAAGCGCCACGTGTATCAGACAAGTCAAGGGCACGAGATAGCCAGTCAAGCAAGTTTTTCACTGTACCAGGGATAGAGAAGTTGTAGACTGGAGAGGTGACGGAGTGTAGAAATTCTCATTAAAATTTAGTTGAAGCGCCGTATGCTGATAGAGAGATAGACTAGCAAATATCTCCCGCCTTGCTTGATGTTAGTAATTTGATGAACATATGAATATAAGTTCAAGTCGTGAAAAAACTTTCATATATTAAATGAAACTGTTTGCATTTGTGGAAATAATAGAATATAATATATAGGAAAAATAATTGCTTGGTTTAATGAGGAGTTCTCTATGTTTTTTAATCGAAAAGGAATCAATCAAAAGAATTGGCGGATGATAAAGAAAGGGAAGCATTTTCTTTTTGGGTGCACTCTTTTTTTGGCTACAGGAGCAGTAATGATACAGAATCCACATCTTGTTCATGCTGATGAAATGGTTGCGTCTCTGAATGATTCAACTAAAGCCAAAGATGAAGATCCGAATAGTGAAAAGGTTTCAAACGATGTGGAAAATCATCCACAGGTAGAAAATCATGTTAAAGAATCAGATAAGATTTCTGAAAATGTGCAAGAAGATAAAAGTGTTGAAAAGGCTGTAGAGAATACAGTCAAAACTGTGAATAAAACTACTTTAAATGAATTAATTGAAAAGATTAGGAACACTGATTTACAGACTAAAACAGTCAAATCAGTTGAAAATCTTAATCTCTCTTTGTCGCGTGCGCAAGCAGTCTTGGATAAGGCAGGTGCTAGTCAGGATGAGATAGATAAAGAAGTTCAAGTTTTGTCGGACTCATTTGCCCAACTGGAAGAGAAAAGCAACGACATAGACAAAAAAGAAAAGCAAGCAGATAAAGAAAACGATAGTGATGAAAAGAAAAATCTTTTAACAGAAAAGATCGCTAAGGTTCAGGCTCTTGTCTCAGAAATTAACCAACTAGCAGGAGAAATTAGCTATGAATTTAGTGAATCTGAAAGCAAATCTCTTCAAGCATTTGGTGATTTGTCTGAGGAAAAATCCACTGATAGTGAAGTTGATGGTGCTCTAAATGAAGCGAAAAGCCTCCGCAACAAAGTGGCTAATAGAGTAACTCGCGCACATTCTGGAAAACGTGATCCACGCAACGGGAAACCAATTGATGGTAAGGGGGAGAGTGGGTTTAGAGGGATAGTATACACTCACAAAGAAAATAGAAGAGATGGTCATCTGATTGAAAATGGAAGTACTGCTGTTTATTATAATTCAGATGAAATTTGGAGTTTAATCGAGATAAAAGGAGAAAGAGTAGGAAATGAGAGAAAGTTCACTACGTATGCTCGAGGAAAAGTAGTAGAAGATGTAACCCCGTATTATATTGTTACAGTAGGTTTTACCGCAAATTCTCCGATTAAAGGGTTAAAAATGCAAGTTGCATACTGGGATAAGAAAGCAGGAGTTCAAAGAGTACGTGAAATAGAGAATGGTAGAACTGAAATCAATAATCCTATTACGAATGCTGCTATTAGAGGGGTTGTAGGAGAAGGCGCAATAGTTCAACCTGGTAGATATGAAGTTCATATTGCTTCGAATACAAGAGTAGCTCCAAATCAGTTAAAGCCTTATACATTTACTTTTATTATTAAACCGCAAAGTGAGCGTAATACAGTAAAGGATTTATCACAAACATATGTAGATGATGTTCGTCATTTAACTGAAAATGAAAAAACAACTTTAATAGAGAAATTTAAAATAGAACATCCAAATATTATGAATCCTTCTGGTCATAAAGTTGATTTTGACCATGCTGAAGTATCAGCTGATGGAACAACGATGACAATCCATTTTAAAGATGGATTTAATCCTAAAACCATTCAGACAAATGCAACAAATGATGTAGAAGCAAAACATTCTAGTTTGACGGCTTATTTTGGGGATTCAAAAGAATTATATACGAATCCAAGACAATTAGTACGCTCAAAAACAGGACATGAAGTACCAGCAACGGCTCAAGTAACCTATAAAACACCATTTAACTTGCAACAAGCAGGCACAAGAAACGTTGTCGTAACGACTACTTATCAAAATGGTGTAAGTAAAGACGTAACAACTCCTTATACCGTTTTAGACTTTATTGGAAAACAAGATAAGAAAATTAATCAAAATCAATCTGGTCAATTAGGAGATGCGAGAAATTACGTAACAGTTTCAAATAATTCAGCGGTTCCCGGAGAGTTAACCGTTCGTTGGAAAGGTGGGTCATCTAATGTAGATACTTCTGCAGCAGGTATCCAGCATAAAGAAATCGAAATTCTTCGTGGCAGCCATTTAATGAAAACTGTGAATATTCCGGTTGAGATTGTAGATAATATTAATCCAACGATTACTGCGCCTGACACTGTAACTCTAACAAGAGCAGAAGGATTGCCAACTAATATTTCCGTTGATGCACAGGATAATGCTAGAGGTATTGGTCTTAAAGATGCTAATCCAATTGTAGTTGAAAATTTAGCCAATCCTTTAAGATATAATCCTTCAACAAAAAGAATTGAATTATCGGGTGTAATTCCAAATCAATTACAAAGTTTTCAAGCTACTGTTAAAGCAGTGGATAAAAAAGGAAATACGGCTACTAAAGCAATTAGATTCAATGTTCAAGCTCAGACAGATAAATATACAGCCACTGCAAATCCACAGAAACAAACAGTTAGTTATTTAGCTACACCAAGTGCAGAAGCAAGTGTGAGTACTACAGGTTTACCAACAGGAACAAGATATACCTGGAAAACAACTCCGAATACATCTAGTCCTGGGGATAAATCTGGGGTAGTAGAAGTCACTTATCCAGATACTTCAAAAGATACTGTGAATGTAACAGTAGCTGTACGAAAATTAAGTGACGAATATGTTCCTACAGGAACTAAAATCGTTAGAAATCAGAATGCTCCGGTTACAAATAATGACTTAAAAGCTGCTGTAAGTGTGAATAATAACGGTAATAGTAAAGTGAAGTCTGTTACGGCATCTCCTATTAGCACCGTACATGCTGGTACACAAACAATTAGAGCAACGGTAACGTATTTAGATAATACTACTGATCCTGTTGATATTCCACTTGAAGTAAAAGACGAAACAGCACCAACAATTCAAACACCAAATGATAGACAAAATTGGGATTTAATTGCATTAGACAGGACATTACCTTCTATTAAGGTTACTTCTGTGGATAATAATGGTGGAACTGGTATTAAATCAACAACAGTAACAGGATTGCCAGATTTCTTAGTTTATGACAATGCAACTAAAACAATCAAATTCAAAAATGGAGTTCAAGAAGTAACAAAACTACCTGTAGGACAAGATAGTAAAATTTATAATGCTACTATCCAAGTTACCGATAATTCAAACAATTCAAGTCAAAGACAAGTAACGATTACTGTGAAGTCAATGACAACGAAATTTACAGCAACTCCAAATGGGCAAAAACAAACAGTAAGTTACGGTGAAACACCTGATGCCGGAACAAGCGTGAATAAGAACGGCTTGCCTACAGGTACCGCCTATACATGGGCAACAAATCCAAGTACAACAACAGGTCCTGGAGATAAATCAGGTGTAGTAACGGTAACATACCCTGACGGTTCAAAAGATACCGTAAATGTAACAGTAGCGGTACGTAAGTTAAGCGACGAATATGCACCTACAGGAACAAAAATCACAAGAGAACAAAATACAGCGGTAACAAATGATGATTTAAAAGCAGCAGTAACAATTAGCAACAATGGTAATAACAAAGTTAAATCTGTTACTCCTGTGGGTACAATCACTACTGTAAATGCTGGTACACAAACAATTAGAGCAACGGTAACGTATTTAGATAATACGACTGATCCTGTTGATATTCCACTTGAAGTAAAAGACGAAACAGCACCAACAATTCAAACACCAAATGATAGACAAAATTGGGATTTAATTGCATTAGACAGGACATTACCTTCTATTAAGGTTACTTCAGTGGATAATAACGGAGGAACTGGGGTTAAATCAACAACGATAACAGGTTTGCCAGATTTCTTAGTATATGATGATGCAACTAAAACAATTAAGTTTAAAAATGGAATTCAAGAAGTAACGAAACTACCTGTTGGGCAAGATAGTAAAATTTATAATGCTACTATCCAAGTTACCGATAATTCAAACAATTCAAGTCAAAGACAAGTAACCATTACTGTGAAGTCAATGACAACGAAATATACAGCGACTCCAAATTCACAAAAACAAACAGTAAGTTACGGTGAAGCGCCTGATGCTGGAACAAGCGTGAATAAAACCGGCTTACCAGAAGGAACAAGTTACGCATGGAAAACAACTCCAAGTACAACAACAGGGCCTGGAGATAAATCAGGTGTAGTAACGGTAACATATCCTGATGATTCAATAGATACAGTGAACGTGACTATAAATGTTCGAAGATTAGCGGATGAATATGCACCTACAGGAACAAAAATCACAAGAGAACAAAATACAGCGGTAACAAATGATGATTTAAAAGCAGCAGTAACTATTAGTAATAATGGTAATAACAAAGTTAAATCTGTTACTCCTGTAGGTACAATAAGTACTGCAGAATTTGGAAATAAAACAATCAATGCTACTGTTACCTATCTTGACGATACGACAGATTCAGTGACGATTCCGTTGGAAGTAAGAGACGTAACAAAGCCAACAATTCAAGCACCGACAGAAAATCAATTATGGGAAGTAACATCTTTAGATAAGACATTTCCTTCGATTAAAATAGCAGTTGTTGATAATGCTGGAGGAAGTGGCGTTAAAAGTATTGAAGCAAAAAATTTACCAAGTTTCCTAAAATATGATAAAACTACGAGCAGTATTGTATTTCAAGATGGTGTCCATGAAGTGCCAAAATTATCTGGAATTAGTCGTACTACAAGAAATGTGACATTTGTTGTGGAAGATAATGCTGGAAATAGAAGCGAAAGAAATATTCAAATTAGTCAAATATCAATGGCTGAGAAATACAATCCACAAGCAAATACGACTGTTCAAGAATTGAGTCATGGAGAAACACCTAATCCGAAAACAAGTGTGAATACAGAAGGTTTACCAGGTGATACACGATATGTATGGAAGACAACACCAGATACGAGTAAGCCTGGTGATAAAACCTCTGTAGTAACAGTTACTTATCCAGACGATTCAGTAGATGAAGTAACTGCGACGGTAAAAGTGCGTAAGTTAAGTGATGAGTATAATGTTACAGGTGCCCAAATCGAAGTAAATCAAAATGATCCAGTTACAAACGATGACTTAAAAGCTAAAGTAACCGCAACTTCAACAGTAGGAAATGTTAGTGGAACTGATAAGATTTCAACAGTAACGGCCCCTACAATCAATACAGCTAATTATGGTGAGCAAAACATTACTGCCACAGTAACTTTCAAAGATGGAACAACCAAAGAAGTGACAATTCCATTGAAAGTTAAAGATGTAACGAAGCCAACTATCTCAGCGCCAACGAACGGACAAAACTGGGATTTAATCGCAGTAGAAGGAGAGAATCCAAATATAGCCGTAACAAGTGAGGATAACGCTGGAGGAAGTGGAGTTAAGACAACGACAGTAACAGGTTTACCAGATTTCTTAGAATATAATGAGTCAACTAAGAAGATCCAGTTTAAAGCTGGTGTAACAGGAGTACCAAGTTTACCAGAAGGAGCTAATGAACAACCTCATAATGTAGCTATCACAGTTGTAGATAACGCAGGAAACGAAGCAACAACAAACGTAACAATTACTGTGAAATCAATGACTACCAAATACGAAGCTACTGCAAACCCAGACAAACAAACAGTTAGTTATGGGGCGACTCCAGATGCAGGAACAAGCGTGAGTCAAACAGGTTTACCAGAAGGAACAAGTTACGCATGGAAAACAAGACCAGTAGCGACAATTCCTGGAGAAAAAGACGGAGTAGTAGAGGTAACGTATAAAGACGGTTCGAAAGATACAGTAAATGTAAAAGTTACTGTAAAAGAATTAAGTTCAGAATATGCAGTAAGTGGAACACCAATTGAAGTAAATCAAAATGATCCAGTAACAAACGATGACTTAAAAGCTAAAGTAACCGCAACTTCAACAGTAGGCGATGCGAATGGAACAGATAAGATTTCAACAGTTACAGCACCTGAAATCAGCACAGCTAACTATGGTGAACAAAACATTACTGCCACTGTAACTTTCAAAGATGGAACAACTAAGGAAGTAACAATTCCATTGAAAGTTAAAGACGTGACGAAACCAACTATCTCAGCACCAACGAACGGACAAAACTGGGACTTAATAGCAGTAGAAGGATCAAACCCAGAAATCTCTGTAACAAGCGAAGATAACGTTGGAGGAAGTGGTGTTAAGACAACGACAGTAACAGGTTTACCAGATTTCTTAGAATATAATGAGTCAACTAAGAAAATTCAGTTTAAAGCTGGTGTAACAGGAGTACCAAGTTTACCAGAAGGAACAGACGTACAACCTCATAATGTGAAAGTCACAGTAGCTGATAACGCAGGAAACGAAGCAACAACAAACGTAACAATAACTGTGAAATCAATGACTACCAAATATGATGCAACTCCAAACACTCAAAAACAAACAGTTAGCTATGGTGAAACTCCAGATGCAGGAACCAGCGTGAATCAAACAGGCTTACCAGAAGGAACAAGTTACGCTTGGAAAACAACACCAGTAACAACAACTCCTGGAGAAAAAGACGGAGTAGTAGAAGTAACCTATAAAGACGGTTCAAAAGATACAGTAGATGTAAAAGTTACAGTAAAAGAATTAAGTTCAGAATATGAAGTAACTGGAGCACCAATTGAAGTAAATCAAAATGATCCAATTTCTAACGACGACTTAAAAGCGAAAGTAACTGCCACTTCAACAGTAGGCAATGTTAGTGGAACAGATAAGATTTCAACAGTAACGACTCCTACAATCAATACAGCTAACTATGGTGATCAAAGTGTTAGTGCGACTGTAACTTTCAAAGATGGAACAACTAAGGAAGTAACTATTCCATTGAAAGTTAAAGACGTAACTAAACCAACAATCCAATCACCAACGAACGGACAAAACTGGGATTTAATCGCAGTAGAAGGATCAAATCCAGATATCTCCGTAACAAGTGAGGATAATACTGGAGGAAGTGGAGTTAAGGCAACGACAGTAACAGGTTTACCAGATTTCTTAGAATATAATGAGTCAACTAAGAAGATTCAGTTCAAAGCAGGAGTGTCGGGTGTACCAAGTTTACCAGAAGGAACAGATGTACAACCTCATAATGTGAAAGTCACAGTAGCTGATAACGCAGGAAACGAAGCAACAACAAACGTAACAATAACTGTGAAATCAATGACTACCAAATACGAAGCTACTGCAAACCCAGACAAACAAACAGTAAGTTATGGTGAAACTCCAGATGCAGGGGCAAGCGTGAGTCAAACAGGTTTACCAGAAGGAACAAGTTACGCTTGGAAAACAACACCAGTAACAACAACTCCTGGAGAAAAAGTCGGAGTAGTAGAAGTAACCTATAAAGATGGTTCGAAAGATATCGTAAATGTAAAAGTTACTGTAAAAGAATTAAGTTCAGAATACGAAGTAACTGGAGCTACAATTGAAGTAAATCAAAACACACCAGTCACAAATGACGACTTAAAAGCGAAAGTAACCGCAGCTTCAACAGTAGGCGATGCGAATGGAACAGATAAGATTTCAACAGTTACAGCACCTACAATCAGTACAGTAAACTATGGTGACCAAAACATTACTGCCACAGTAACTTTCAAAGATGGAACAACGAAAGAAGTAACAATTCCATTGAAAGTTAAAGACGTGACGAAACCAACTATCTCAGCTCCAGCAGAAAATACAAACTGGGAAATGACCGCATTAGATAAAGCTCTACCAAATATGGAAGTAAGAGCGGAAGATAATGAGAACGGTAGTGGAATTAAAAACGTCACGGTGACTGGATTGCCTGATTACTTAGAATATGATAGTACAACTAACGCTATTAAATTCAAATCAGGAAAACAAACAGTAGAAAAACTAGCTGAGAATACACCAAGTCAAGAATTTACTTTAAACATTCGAGCAGAAGACAAAGCAGGAAATGTCAGCGAAAGAACTGCGAAAATCACTGTATCTTCAATGAGTGCGAAGAATACTCCAACGCCAATTCCACAAAATACAGGTTATGGACAAGTGCCAGATCCTAATGCAAGTGTTGATAAAGCAGGATTGCCAGATGGAACAAAAGTGACGTGGAAAACACCACCAGTAGTAAATACACCAGGAACTACTACAGGAGTGGCTGAAGTAACTTATCCAGATGGTTCAAAAGATGTAGTGACAGTAAATGTAACTGTGAGAAAAGTAAGTGAAGATTTTACAGCAACTGGAACACAAATTGAAGTAAATCAAAATGTATCAGTTACTCCAGAAATGTTAAAAGGAGCAGTAACTGCGACAAATGCTCAAGGTGAGAATGGAAATTCTAAAATTGCAACCGTGGAATCCAAAACACCAATTAACACTGAGGCGTATGGAGACCAAACAATACAAGCAAAAGTAACATATATTGATGGTTCAGAACAAGACGTTACAATTCCATTGAAAGTAAAAGATGTTACGGATCCAACAATTCAAACACCAGCAGAAAATACAAACTGGGGAATGACGGCTTTAGATAAAACATTACCTCCTATGAAGGTTGAGGCAAAAGATAATGCAAATGGGAGTGGAATTGCCACGATTGAAGTAAGAAATATGCCTTCATTCTTAACATTTGATCAAGCTTCTGGAACAATTGTGTTCAAAGAGGGTGTTCTAGAAGTACCGAGAATTGATTCTGATAATGTAATGCATGGTGTAACGATAGTAGCTAGAGATAAAGCAGGAAACTCTACATCGAAATTAGTGAATATAACAGTTTCATCAATGCGTGGAAAATACAGCCCAACCGCAATAGCGCAGGAAGTGGACAATGGACACATACCAGATCCAGAAACAAGTGTAAACAAAACAGGCTTACCAGAAGGTACAAGTGTTACATGGAAGACAAATCCAGAGGTAAGTACCCCAGGCAGTCATCCAACCGTAGCCTTAGTGACCTATCCAGACGGAACAGTCGATGAAGTCACAGTACCAATTACGGTGAAAGAACAAAAAGAAACGTTCAATCCAACGGCAAAAGATCCAGCTCCAACCGCAAAACACGGTAGTGAGCCAAGTGCAGAAGGAAGTATTAACACAGAAAATCTGCCAAAAGGTACAACCTACACATGGGTAGAAAAACCAGATACCAATACAACCCCAGGAAGTAAGCCAGGGAAAGTATTAATCACCTACCCAGACAAGAGTACAGAGGAGGTTACGGTAACGGTTGAAGT
>CAJNBY010000027.1 GCA_905221125.1 bacterium
CCCTTGGTCGAATAACCCTTTTGACTGAGAATGCTGGGATTCAGTTCTTCTTTCTTACGAGTGTTTTCAATGATAAAACGGACACTCCTATCACCTGCCAACAAAGCAACCCGAATCTGCGGATTTTCAGCCTCACTGGCTGCCTCTAAGGCATTTGTCGTGAGGATAGATAGGATCCGAATAGCCTCCAACATCGGCAATGCCAGCTCTTCTACGACCCCCACCGTCTCCAAACTAAAATGAATTCCCTGCTTATCTGCCACAATCATGGCTTTGGCCAAGGTATTACGAATAGCTATATCATGGATATTGTGAAGATTAAAGGCTGTGTAGTCCGCCTTTCTCAGCTTTTCATTGGTCTTTAGAAAGACATCTTGATAAATAGTAGAAACTTCAGTCATATCTTGATTAGCTATAGCAGGCTCCATACTGGCGACAATCCCTGCAAAATCATGACGGAAACCTCGAACCTCATCATAGAGATGACCCAGCTTATCCACCATTCCTTGCAAGGAACGATTTTCATCTTCCTGTCTCTGAATGGTTTGTTCATCACGATAAACCTGCTCCAAATGCTTGATGTAAAAGAGCCAAGAGAAAAAGAGAATGAAAATCAGGAGAGAAATGGTCGTATCAAAACGAACGTAGAAATAACTATTTCTATTAGTCATAAACGAAGAGAATATCCTAAATCCAGTCAGAGGTAGGATAATGAAAAAACTCTTATAATAGTGGGTTTTGAAAGCATCTGAAAAGAATAAATCCAAATCCAAAGACCAACGCTTCATAATTTTACAACATAAAAATATTGATAATAAATCAAATATAGATATATATAGCGTCGAAAACTCATCTAAAAACAACCAACTCTCACCAGATAATATACGAAGCCAGATTGTCAAAAATAAATAGCGAATGCTTTGAAAGAAAATAAAAAGATATAAGGAAAGAAAAAGAGCTTCCACTTTTCTCCTATGCAATACCAGTAAAAAAATACAGTAAAAGAAGAGAAGGATTCCTATATGAAATAATTCTCCAAATGTTTGACGAGCAGATAAACTAATTAAAAATACAAGAACCCAATAACGTTTTTTATAAAATTCTGGGGAAATTTGAGCGCCCAAATAAATAGTAGGCACCATGGTTGAAACGACTACCAACAGAATATATAGCACAGAAACTAAGAATTCTAAAATAATCATAGAATAAAACGACTCCTAATTTATTTAAGCGAAATAATATTATCTCCCCGATACAACTCTCTAGTTTTTCATACTTTCTGAAAAACGATACATCTACAAAAGGCCCTAGTTTCTTTTAAAATACAAGAAATCTAAAGCCTCTTGAAAATGATTTGCACGTTTTATTTTTTATATTCGTTGTGAAGATTGCTTATCTATTTATTTTACCACAAGAACCTTGTAATATTCATACTTATTTGGCTGTGTAATCTTAATTTTTTGACCATAGAAACCATCGATTTCTTTGTCAAAATAATCTGAAAATCTTGATGGCAAGCGTTTCATCTTAAGAACCTCACCAGATTGGTCTGCATATACAAGGAAATGATAGTGGGGTGTAGACATACCGTCATCAATCAATACAAAGTAACCTGTTTTAAGCTTACCTTGTCCATTATCTAAATGGTATAGTTTATTGTTATTGATTGTGAATTCAGTAGATGGAAGTCTAAGTCGTACACCTGGGTCTTCTAGATAAAGATCATTGCCAACTTTTTTGATTTCTGATCTAGTTGTCATCTCTGGAAGTGGTAATACTCTACGACCATCTGCTCCAAAGTAATATCGACCTGGTAGATTTTGGAAATTACGAATGACAGCTTTAGGATCAATTTCTTGTCCTTCTTCTTTATTATCTACTAAAGCTAAGGTTGTATTTGCAACCTCATCCCCATATTTGTCGGAAAACTTCTTGAACTCAGGTTTGATATACCAAGTGTTTTTATCCACGATAACATCAGTATAGTTATTTCCGTCAAATTTTGCTGTAATCAGATATTCATTTCCATCGCCTAAACGAACAATGTCACCATTTTTATAAGGGCTATTTTTTAAAGTCAACATATGGCCATCCTTGCTGAGAATATAGCCTGTGCCATCACTAGAATTTACGACTCTATCAGAGGCCATTGCACCTGATTGTTCGAAATAATACCATTGATGACTTGCAATCGTCCATCCTGTTGCCATAGCGCCACTGCCTTTTAGGTAGTACCAAGTAGACCCTTCTTTGTACCAACCTGTACGCATGGCGCCACTATCTGCGAGCGAATACCAAGTATTGCCGTCTTTGAGCCAGCCTGTCTGCATTTTACCAGAACCATCGAAGTGATACCAAGAACCAGAGTTTTGTACCCATTTATTTTTAGCGAGACTGCCATCTTGAGAAAGATTCCAGTCAGACCCATTTTTAACCCAAGTATCTGCAGCTTGTGCTTGATTGATTGACAAAAGCAGACCAGCACCTGCAAGCAAACCAAGTGTGAGAAATTTAGATTTTTTCATAGTTCTTTCCTCCTTTATTGAATAGTTATAAAAAGATATTTTTCCATCATAAACATTCTACATAACTCCTAATAATCCTTAAGAGTCAACCAACACCTTCTTTCTATCATCATTGCCCACCCCACACCTTTATGATATACTAAATATAAATATTTTCTTAAAACTTCTACTTTTGGAACATTTTTGGAGGCAAAAATATGCGGTGGGATATTGGTTCAGTTTATAAATACATTCGTAAGTCAAAAGGGATCACACAAAATGAGGTCTGTGGTGACTACATTACTCATTCTAACTTGTCAAAGTTTGAAAATAATCACTCTACTCCTAGGTATGATACTATGGAATTACTTTTGAGGCAAATTGATATGAGTTTCGATGAATTTCATTATATTTGTCAACATTACCAAATGGATTCTCGTAAGAAATTATTTTCAGAATATTATCAAGTTATTTCTTCGCCTAATCTAGAAGAAATGAAGACACTGCTATCAAAATGTCAAATCTATCTAGAGGAAGTGCAGAATGATATCCCAATAGAACATGCTGTGAAAGAACTAACCATTTTTATAGAAGTGATTGAAAATCAGTTTTCCGATAAAGCCCAAGCCTTGGCTGAAGAGTTATGGAAAGAATTGGAAAAAAGAGATCAGTGGTTCCTCTCAGATTTACGGTTGTTAGTGATGATCATTTTCCATTTCCCTGTTGATTCACTAGAAATGCTACGTCAAAGACTTGTAAAATCTCTAAATAAATACACAGATTATCGTCCAATTCAAAGTATTCATTACTCCATTCTAGCCAATATGACCCGAATGTACCTTGAAGCAGGGAAGAAAGATGCCTGTCTATGCTTAATTCAAGAATGTCTTGATTTAGCAAAAATATTGAAACGATACGATTTATTAGGTGTAGCTCAAGTACGTCTGGGAATTGTTAATGAAGATCATGCTATGATTAATAAAGGACTATCCTTACTCGAATCAACAGATGAAAGTCGATTACTAAGAGAAATGAAAAGAGAAGTTAGTGATTATTATCAAGCAGATTTTTTTGAAACAGAGAGCTAATAGTAACTATCATTTTATGAATAAAAGCGAACATGACTTCCTAGTATACAAAGCTGTTCGCTTTTTTCGTTTTACTCTGTCTGATAGTTTATTTCACAACAGAAACATTTCCTGTCTTACTATCGATTTTAACAGTTTGACCGTAGAAACCGTCAATTTCTTTATTAAGATAATCTGAAATTCCTGTTGGCAATCGTTTCATTTTAAGAATTTCACCAGATTGGTCTGCATAAACAAGAATATGATAGTGATGATAGCTTGGTCTATCATCAATCAATGCAAAATAACCTGTTTTGAGTTTGCCATTATCACCATCTAAATAGTATAGTTTATTATTATTGATTGTGAAGCTGGTAGCTCCAAGACGAAGTCGTGCACCTGGATTTTCTAGATAGACATCATTTCCAACTTTTTTAATCGCTGAATAGGTGGTCATTTCTGGTAAATTTGTTACGCGACGACCATCTGCCCCAAAGTAATACCTGTTTGGTAAGTTTTGGAAATTTTTCACGACAGCTTTAGGATTAATTTCTTGTCCTTCTTCCGTATTATCTACTAAAGCTAACATCGTATTGGAAACTTTATCTCCATATTTATCAGAAAACTTCTTAAATTCAGGTTTTATGTACCAAGCATTTTTTTCAACAATGACTCCATCTTTTCCATGAATAAGATGATAATCATACCCATCAGACAAAGTAACAATATTTGTGATAATTGTATCATCCGCTTGAGATTGTTCAACCTGACTTGGGAGTCTGGTTAACATATAACCATCCTTACCAATGACATAACTTTCCCCATCGCTTGCTGGAACAGCTCTATCTGCGACCATAGCACCTGATTTTTCAAAGTAAGACCATTGACCATTTGCAGCCGCCCATCCTGTTGCCATAGCGCCACTGTCTTTGAGGTAATACCATGTAGACCCTTCTTTGTACCAACCAGTACGCATAGCACCACTATTTGCAAGTGAGTACCAGGTGCTACCTTCCTTGTACCAGCCAGTACGCATAGCGCCACTGTCTGCGAGCGAATACCATGTATTCCCATCTTTGAGCCAGCCTGTCTGCATTTTACCAGAACCGTCAAAGTGGTACCAAGAACCTGCGTTTTGTACCCATTTGTTTTTAGCGAGACTGCCATCTTGTGAAAGATTCCAGTCAGCACCATTTTTAACCCAAGTATCTGCAGCTTGTGCTTGATTGATTGACAAAAGCAGACCAGCACCTGCAAGCAAACCAAGTGTGAGTAATTTAGATTTTTTCATAGCCATTTCCTCCTAAAATAGATAAATCCAAAGCAAGAAAATCCAATAGAAACGAAGCCAAAATAGATGTCAGGTTCATGATCCTGAACCATAAGACCTCCTAACATTTCCATGAACATAAGATAGAGACTAGTTTATCAAAAGTACATAGCCATCACCTTCTCCCAACTATAAAATAAATCCTTTTTTATATCTACATTATAGTCCTGGAAAAAAGGAAAGTCAATTAAAATTGTGATTATATTAACATTTTTGTTCTAACAAAAATCAAGCTATCTCTTCTTTTGATCTTCATTTCTTATCTCCTTTTTGGAGATTGATTTTTCTGATTTCATTATATCCCTTATTTGTCCCTATATCTCTTCTGTCCCTAGAAAGACTAAATCTGTTCCTAAACGGTCATTTGAACCAAAGAAAAATTCCAAAGCAAATGCCTTGGAACTCCTATTGCTATTTTGCTTGAATGATTTTAACCACATCGCCTACACTTTGCAGTTGGTCAATTTCCTCATCACTGATTTCGATGCTAAATTCATCTTCCAGTGTCAAAATAAACTCCATCAAGTCAACTGAGTCAGCATCCAAATCGTCTTTCAGACTCAAGGATTCTGTCACAACAAAGTCTTCTCCCTGTCGCTCTTGGATAATGGTCACAATACGGTCAAAAATTTCTTTTTCTGTCATCTCTTTTATTCTCCTGAAAATTCACGCGCAGTCTGGGCAACTACGTCTGTTTCTAGCATGGTACGAATCTGGCGAATTGTACTATAGACAGCCTTGGCATCGCTTGAGCCATGAGTCTTGACAACCGGTGCCTTGACACCAAACAAGACCGCTCCACCAACATCTGAATAGTTGAGCTGTTTTTTCAAACCTCTGAGGCTGTCCTTGAGAAGGAGGGCGCCTAATTTCGCTCGAAGACCACCACCTGTAATAGCTGTCTTGAGCAAGCCCATGATTCCCATGGCTGTCCCTTCAATGGATTTGAGCACAGCGTTTCCCGTGAAACCATCTGCCACGACAACATCCGCAACGCCATTCATCAAATCACGCGCTTCCACGTTTCCGATAAAGTTTAAACTTTCATCAGCCGCCAGTAATTCGTAGGTTTCCTTACGAAGCGGGTCGCCCTTGCTACTCTCTGTTCCGTTGTTAAGTAAGCCAACACGTGGTTGCGCAATGCCACGAACATTTTTAGCATAGAAAGAACCTAGAACCGCATATTGATGGAGGTGATGGGCTGTATTTTCCGCATTAGCACCGAGGTCCAGCATGTCAAACCCCTTCCCATCTACAGTCGGCAAAGTCGACATAAGCCCTGGTCGATCGATATTCTTGATACGACCCACGATGAAAAATCCTGCTGCTAGTAAAGCACCTGTATTCCCAGCTGAGAGAACAGCGTCTGCTTCGCCTTCTTTGACAGCCTTGGCCGCCAATACCATACTGGCATTTTTCTTCTTCCGAATAGCTCTCGTAGGTTCATCGTCTGAATCAATCTTTTCATCCGTATGGATAATGCTGACGCGCTCTGTCGCTGTCAGATATTGCTTGATTTTAGCTTCATCTCCGTAGAGTTGAACCTCGATATCTGAAAAGTCAGCTAGGGCTTGATTGACACCCTCAACGATGGCCTGAGGTGCGTAATCGCCTCCCATGGCATCTACTGCGATTTTTTTCATTTCTTTTCCTCTTTTAGTAATTGTCCCCAGTCGGATAGGGAATCAATAAATTTCTTTGATTTTAGGTGAATCCCAACGTACTCTTCGTAGAGTTGATCCATAAATTGGCGTAACTCTTGCTTGATTTCAGGCTTGAGCGAAATGGTCTCCAAAGTCTCAAAATCAATGGCTTGAAATTGATTGAGCAGATAAGGGATATTGGGATTTAGATGGCAACGTCTCTCATCCTCATGATAATGCTCTGGACAGAGACAGGCTCCATATTTGAAAGAAAAGTCAAAAGCCTGACCAACCCGATGGCAAAAGACACACTCATTAAAATTAAGGCTGATCCCAAATCGAGTCAAGATTTGAATTTCAAAAATATTAGTCAAAACCTGATAATCCAAGCCAGCTTCCATCAACTCCAAAGTCTTTTGCAAAAAAGCAAACAAGGGAGCATCCTGCTGATTGTCCTGCAAACTAGCATCGGCAAGAGCCGCCACGTAGGTCGCATAGGCCATGACAAAAAGATCACTATTAATCTTGGGAAAGGTCATCACCTCATGATAGTCCTCAATGTAGCTAAGCCCGTCATCATTGATTCGTAAGAGAAATCGAGCCAGCACCAAGGGCTGAATAACCGGCGCCAGCTTAGACTGACCAGCGTGTTTGACGAAAAACATCCGCTTTCCAGCCTGCTCTGTAAAAATCTTGACTAACTTGTCATCCTCACGAAAATTGCGATTGTAGAGCACCAAGCCTTGACTCGTGATAGACTGAATCATGCTTCTCTCATATACTCCTCAAGTCGTTTCATGGCTTCTTTGATAGTCTCCATGCTGGCTGCATAAGACAGACGCACATAGCCTTCTCCGTAACGCCCAAAGGCAGCACCAGGGATAAAGGCAACAGCCTTCTTCTGGGCAAAATCCTTCAGAAAAGCAAAAGAATCTTGATTATATCCTGCTGGAATCTTAGCAAAGATATAGAAGGCACCGTCTGGTTTGATAATCTCAAAACCAAGAGCAGTCATTTTCTCGATAATATAGTCCCGACGCTGGATGTATTCTTTCTTCATAGGCTCCGCATCGTTTTTACCAGCCGTCAAGGCCTCCACCGCAGCATGTTGAGCCATAGTATTTGCGGCAGTAACCAAGTACTGGTGACTCTTAATCAACTGGGCTGTAAAGGCTGCAGGAGCGAAAATCAGACCCAAACGCCAACCTGTCATGGCATGCGATTTAGACAAACCATTGATAATAATAGCCTGGTCTCTCAACATGGTTCCCAGAGACACATGGGCTTCGCCTGTATAGGTCAATTCTGAGTAAACCTCATCACAGACAACAAAAATCTCATACTTACGCAAAACAGCTGCTAAGGCTTCCAACTGCTCTCGACTATAGGTAATTCCTGTCGGATTGGCTGGATAGTTAAGAATAACCGCCTTGAGCTTGTCACCCTGCTCCAAAATGGCCTTCTCCAACATTTCAGGAGTCAAGACAAAACCATTTTCAGTCGTATCAATCTCGACAACCTCTGCCCCAACTAGATTGACAATTGGTTCATAACCTGGATAAGCAGGAGCAGGCAAGAGCACCTTGTCTCCCTCTTCCAAAATAGCTGTCAAAGTAGCAGATAAGGCCTCTGTCGCCCCAATTGTAACCAAGATTTCATTTTCAGGAGCATAGTCCAGTTGGTACTTTTCCTTAACAAAATCACTGGCTGCCTGACGTAAGGTCAGCAGACCACTCATCCCTGTATAGTAGGATTGGTTCTGGTCAATCGCCCGCTTAGCCGCCTCCTTGACATGATCTGGCGTTGTAAAATCAGGTTCCCCCAAGGTCAAACGCAAGACCCCAGGAATCTCCGAAATAGCCTGGTCAAACTGACGAATCAACGAAACTTGAATCTTATCTAACTGTTTATTAAAGCGCTTAGTTAAGTCCATAGATACCTCCTACTGTCAAAACGTATCTCTATTATACTACAAAAGCCCCCTGACCGCAAAAATACATTAGAGAATAACGCTAGCATAACAAATTAAAGTGTGTTAATTTAAATTGATTACAACACTATGTTTTTAGAATACTCAATGAAAATCTCATGAGACTAGGAATCGAGGTGAAAGCATAACTAAAGTTAGGTAAGCCGAAGATGACAACGTATCATGAGATTTTCGACGAGTATTGAGGTTTTGATAATCTTCGTTACAACTATTCTAGCACCATTACTGATTACTATTACCGGTAATGTCATTTCTGAGTGGATAGTCAGAAAGTGGCTAGATAAGCACGACAAAAAAAATACCAGAGGTGGAGCTCTAGTATCTTTGTTTTTGCCAAGACTTCGTTACAGTTCTTGTAAGATTATTATTACATGATTACCACTACTTGTCAAATAATTGTTAGCTCCACTTTCTATTTTACTTTTCCTGTTTACAGGTCTATAATGGTAACAGATTCTATTTGGAGGTTCTTATGTCATTTCTATCAAAAAATGGAGCAGGCATCTTGGCCTGCCTTCTCATTTCCATCCTATCTTGGTACTTAGGAGGATTCTTCCCTGTCATTGGTGCACCCGTTTTTGCGATTTTTATGGGAATGCTTCTCCATCCCTTTCTCTCATCCTATAAACAACTGGATGCGGGATTGACCTTTAGTTCCAAGAAATTGCTCCAATATGCTGTTATCTTACTTGGTTTTGGTCTCAATATCTCGCAAGTTTTCGCAGTTGGGCAATCTTCACTCCCTGTCATCCTGTCCACCATTTCAATAGCCTTGATTGTTGCCTACCTCTTCCAGCGCTTCTTTGCACTAGACACAAAACTGGCTACCTTGATTGGAGTGGGATCTTCTATCTGTGGTGGCTCTGCCATTGCGGCGACAGCGCCCATTATCCATGCCAAGGAAAAGGAAGTCGCCCAAGCCATTTCCGTTATCTTTTTCTTCAATGTCTTGGCTGCGCTCATCTTTCCAACCCTAGGTACCTGGCTTCATCTATCCAATGACGGCTTCGCCCTCTTTGCAGGAACTGCAGTCAATGATACTTCCTCTGTAACCGCCACAGCCAGCGCCTGGGACAATCTCTACCAGACCAATACCCTCGAATCCGCAACCATTGTCAAACTTACGCGGACTCTGGCTATCATTCCCATCACTCTCTTTCTCTCCTACTGGCAAAGTCGTGAACAAAAAAATAAGCAAGGCTTGCAACTGAAAAAAGTCTTCCCACTTTTTATCCTCTACTTCATCCTTGCATCTCTCCTAACCACTCTACTGACCTCTCTCGGTGTGTCCAGTAGCTTCTTTACTCCTCTCAAACAACTCTCCAAATTCCTCATTATCATGGCCATGAGTGCTATCGGTCTCAAAACAAATCTGGTAGCTATGGTCAAATCCAGTGGAAAATCCATTGTTCTCGGAGCCGTCTGCTGGATTGCCATCATCCTCACCAGTCTTGGGATGCAGACCCTTATCGGCATTTTCTAACATAAAAGGTAGCCCACCAGCTACCTTTTTCTTATGCTTTCTCAATTAAGCGTGTATGTTCTCTCTTGATGCAACGATTCATTACAATGTCATCGCATCCACCAGCACGCAAGATTTCTTCCGCTTCTAGACTTTCAAGTCCTAGCTGTGCCCAAAAAATCTTAGCATCAGCTTTGAGAAAATCACGCGCCACATCTGGCAAAAACTCGCTGCGACGGTAAACATTGACAATATCTACAGGAAAAGGAATCTCAGCAAGGCTGGCATAAGCCTTTTCACCCAAGATTTCGCCACCTGCCGCCTTGGGATTGACTGGGATGATTTTATAACCCCGAGCCTGCATTTCCTTGGTCACTCGATTGCTGGTTGTTTCCTCACGGTCTGACAGGCCCACCACAGCAAGGGTTTTACTCGTTGCTAGATACTGACGAATCACGCCATCACTTGGATTGATAAATTCTTGACTCATAGAAATCCTCCTTTTTCATCAGTATAGCATATTTTGAAAAGGCTTGCAGATTTTGACTACAAAAAAGGAGGACTAGCCCCCTTTTTATTTAGCCTCGTACCAGGTTGCCCCTTCATTCTCATCTGCGATGAGGGGAACACTGAGTTGGATGGCTTCTTCCATGGTTTGTTTCACCAATTTTTTCATCTCTGCCAGTTCCGATTTCGGAACTTCAAGGACGATTTCATCGTGCACTTGTAACAACATCTTGGTCTGATAACCACCTTCAACTAGAGCCTTATCTAGCTGGATCATAGCAATCTTGAGAATATCTGCCGCAGATCCCTGAATAGGAGAGTTGATAGCAGTCCGCTCCGCAAAACCACGAATGTTAAAGTTACGCGAATTGATATCTGGCAACTCACGACGACGCTTGAAAAGAGTCTCTACATAACCCTTATCACGCGCCTCACGCACCACTTCATCCATGTAGTTTTTAATACCTGGAAAACGTTCAAAGTAGGTATCAATGTAGGCTTTGGCCTCCTTACGGCTAATGCCCAGATTATTAGACAAACCAAAGTCTGAAATCCCGTAAACCACTCCAAAGTTAACCGCCTTGGCATTGCGACGGTCGTTTGCAGTCACATCCTCGGGACGCTCAATACCAAAGACACGCATGGCTGTTGAGGTATGGATATCAGCCCCCTCTTGGAAGGCCTTAATCAAGTGCTCATCCTTAGAAATATGAGCCAAAACGCGCAATTCAATCTGTGAATAGTCGGAGCTGAGCAGCACGCTATCCTCCCACTCAGGCACAAAAGCCTTACGAATGAGACGACCTTGCTCCAAACGCACAGGAATATTTTGCAGGTTTGGATCCACACTAGACAGACGCCCAGTCTGGGTCAAATCCTGCACATAGCGGGTATGAATCTTGCCATCAGCCAAAATCCAGTCCTGCAAGCCAATTACATAAGTCGATTGAATCTTGGCAATCTGACGGTAATCCAGGATTTTCTTAACAATCGGTGCAATAGGAGCAAGGCGCTCCAACACATCCACCGCTGTCGAATAACCTGTCTTGGTTTTCTTAGTGTATTCTAGAGGAAGTCCCAATTTCTCAAAGAGAAGCTCTCCCAACTGCTTAGGCGAGTTAATATTAAACTCCTCACCAGCCAACTCGTAAATCTCTTGAGTCAGTTTTTCAATGACAAACTCATTTTCAGCCTGCATCTCAAGCAAGGTCTCTTTCTTGACCGTAATCCCAGCGATTTCCATCTTGGCAAGGACAAAGGCTAGAGGTTGCTCTATATCATAGAGGAGCTCTAATTGTCCATTTTCACTAAGTTTTTCAAGTAAAACAGGCTCAATCTCAACCAAAACAGCAATCTTACGCGCCAAATGTTCCAAGAATTTCTCGCGATCAGGAATAGCCTTCTTGACTCCCTTGCCATAGAAATTCTCATCATCAACCAAATAAGTCTGACCATAAAGGCTAGCGATGGTCGCAATTTCATTGTCCTCCACAGTTGAAAGGAGGTATTTAGCCAAACGGCTGTCAAAGGCAGGCGCCTGCAAATTCACATCATAACGATTTAAGAGAACTTTAGCCTTCTTAAAGTCATACACTCTCAGAGGTGTTTTTTCTAGAAAATTCTTAAAAATCGGCTCTTGCAAAAGTTCAAGCTTGTCTGTAGCATAAAGCTTTTCCCCACAAGACCAAGCAAAACCAACCAAATCATCCGTATGGTAATTCTCACCAAAAAGTTCAAAGTGGAAGATAGAGTCGGCACTCAGCATGTCTTGACTGACTTGGTCAACGATAGTAAAGTCCAAACTCTCAGCCACATCAGCTGACGATGCATTTAAAGCCTGCTTGAGCTGTTTGAAGCCCATCTCATCATAGAATTTCCCAAGATTTTCAACATCTGGACCACTATAAACCAAATCCTCCAAACCAATCTCAATCGGTGCCTTGGTATCAATGGTCGCCAGTGTTTTAGACAAAAAGGCCTGTTCCTTATCATTAATGAGATTTTCCTTCATCTTAGAAGCCTTCATCCCATCGATATTCTCATAAATCCCCTCGAGTGAGCCATGCTCCAGCAAGAGCTTGATACCCGTCTTTTCACCGATTTTGGTCACCCCAGGAATATTATCCGACTTGTCACCCATGAGCGCCTTGAGATCGATAAACTGAGTCGGTGTGAGACCCATCTTTTCCATAAGATAGTCTGGCGTAAAGGCCTCAAACTCAGCCACACCTTTCTTGGAAATCTCAACCACCGTATGCTCATCCGTCAGCTGAATCAAGTCCTTGTCCCCACTGACAATGGTAATATCAAAACCAGCCTGCTCAGCTAGTTTATCCAGTGTCCCGATGATGTCATCCGCCTCATACTGAGCCAACTCATAGTGACGAACCCCCATATGATCCAGCAACTCACGAATGAAAGGAAATTGCTCACGAAACTCATCCGGAGTCTTGGCCCTACCACCCTTATAGTCCGCATACATCTCTGTACGGAAGGTCGTCTTTCCCGCATCAAAAGCCACCAAGATATGACTGGGCTCAACCCGTTCTAACAAATGGCTCAACATCAACTGAAAACCATAAATCGCATTGGTATGCAAACCAGCCGCATTCTTAAAACGGTCCAACTGCTGATAGAGCGCAAAAAACGCCCGAAAAGCAACAGAAGACCCATCAATCAATAATAATTTTTTCTTATCCATACACCCATTATAAAGGAAAGCACCAAAAAATACCATTGGGAAGAGCCAGACCAAGTATTTTTCATCCTTTTTCCGAATAAATAGATAGAGCCAGATAATCTAGTAAACCTAGATTTAAAAATGTGCTATAATGAAAGGAGAAGAAGTATGACCGTACGTCATCCGGGCATCAGCCCGACTAATGATTTGGTTGCTAAGAAAATCTTTAGCAATCCGGAAATCACTTGTCAATTTATTCGCGATATGTTGGATTTACCAGCAAAAAATGTGACCATTTTGGAGGGGAGCAATATTCATGTCTTGCCTTCCCTGCCCTACTCGGCCCAGGATTTCTATACAAGTATTGATGTTTTAGCTGAACTAGATAATGGAACGCAAGTTATTATCGAAATACAGGTACATCATCAGAATTTTTTCATCAATCGTTTGTGGGCTTATCTGTGTAGTCAGGTCAATCAAAACCTAGAAAAAATTCGCCAGCGAGAAGGTGATACCCACCAGAGCTACAAACACATTGCACCAGTATATGCTATTGCAATTGTGGATAGTAATTATTTCCAAGATGACTTGGCTTTTCACAGTTTTAGCATGCGAGAGGATACGACAGGTGAGGTCTTAACTATCACCAGTAATGGACAGGAACATCATCTAGTCAAGATGGCGTTCTTGGAACTAAAAAAATACAGAGAAACCAGCAAAGACAAGGTTCGCAAGCCATGGTTGGAGTTTTTTGGGAATAAACCCTTTACCCAGCAACCTGAGCGAGCCATCAGCCAGGCAGACCAACTGCTAGACTACAAGAGCTGGTCCGAGGAGGACAGGAAAATGTTTAGTGAACAACGCAGACGTGAAGAACAAGCCTTACTCGCTCATGACTATGCCTTGGAAACTGCTAGGGCGGAGGGGATTGAGCAAGGACTGGAACGAGGACGAGCAAAGGGTATCGAAGAGGGATTAAAAGTAGGTCTAGTAAATCTCGTTCGTCAAGGTCTTTTAACTACTGAGGTTGCAAGTGAGCAATTAGGCATGACCATCGCTGAGTTTGAGGAGCTCTTGTAAAACAATACAATCACTAATAACATAAAAGTGAACAGGACTGAAATATTATCCTGTTCACTTTTTATTTTCTGCTATCCAACAAAGCCCTCACGCGATTATATGCCACAAAAAATAGGACACCGTCTTACCGCTGCCCCGTCAAAAATTGGCTCTATAATATTTGTAGTGGGTAAATCCCCTATAGATATTATGGAGCCTATTTTGTTGTAGAAAAAAAGTCCCATAAG
>CAJNBY010000028.1 GCA_905221125.1 bacterium
TCCTGTGCTAACAAGGCTTGTTCTTCACGCCTGCGTTGTTCACTAAACATTTTCCTGTCCTCCTCGGACCAGCTCTTATAGTCCAGCAGTTGGTCTGCCTGGCTAATGGCTCGGTCGGGGTCTTGAGTAAAGGGCTTGTTACCGAAAAACTCCAACCACGGCTTGCGAACCTTGTCTTTGCTGGTTTCTCTGTATTTTTTTAATTCCAAGAACGCCATCTTGACTAGATGATGTTCCTGTCCATTGTTTGTGATGGTTAAGACCTCACCTGTCGTATCTTCTCGCATACTAAAGCTATGAAAAGCCAGGTCATCTGAGAAATAATTACTGTCTACAATAGCGATTGCGTAAACGGGTGCAATATGTTTATAACTCTGGTGAGTATTGCCCTCTTGCTGACGAATTTTTTCAAGATTTTGATTGACCTGACTACACAGATAAGCCCACAAACGATTAATGAAAAAATTCTGATGATGAACTTGAATCTCAATGATAACCTGTGTCCCATTGTCCAACTCCGCCAAAACGTCTATACTTGTATAGAAATCTTGGGCTGAATAAGGCAGGGAAGGTAGTACATGAATATTGCTCCCCTCCAAAATAGTCACATTTTTTGCTGGTAAATCTAACATATCGCGGATAAATTGACAAGTGATTTCTGGATTGCTAAAGATTTTCTTAGCAACCAAGTCATTGGTTGGGCTGATGCCCGGATGTCTTAAAGTCATCCATTTCCTCCTTCTATTATACCATATTTTTAAATCCAATTTTGCTAGATTCGATGGTTCTATCTATTTATTCGAAAAGGAAATGAATTGTGAAGATATTTTATCTCGTTTCAACTAAAATATGAGCTTGATCAACCAACTGTCCATCAACAGTCAGATTCAGATAGAAATCCAAGGTCTTATTGGCAGCAAAATACAGGGTTGGTATGGTCAGGTCTTTTTTGCTTTCCCCAGCTTGAAATTGAAGGAATTGAATCTCATCCTGATAGGCGACGCCATGAACACCTGTCCCCGGTTGAATCGAAATCTTAGCTTCCAGAGGAGTACTACTTTCACTACGTTCAACCCTAAAATGAAGAGTCTCTCCCTTTGCCACAGCTAGACTTTTTTCTGCAAATGCCAGTCCCTGAACAACTTCTTTGTTTGCTAAGCTAGGAGTTTTATAAAGTGAAATTTTTGTTAAGACAGGCAAATCCTGTGACTCCGTAATCATCACGCGCACCTTCTGTGCCTCTACCAGCGGCCCTCGCAAGAGGCGCTTATGACCAACTGTAAAACCCGTTCCAAATTCCTGCCAGGCACCATCCACCTCTACTTGCACCTGAAAAGCAGCGATTCGTTGCCCCAGCTTCAAATCTTCTCTTAACTCAAGCACATCAAAAGTTTTAGGTGCCCCTAAGTCGAGTTCTAACTGAATTGGCAATTCTGCATCGCTTGCCCAAGAGCTGGTCTCAAGCCCATCTGTCAGATGATGACAAGCAAAGTCTGCGGAAAGAGCAGGACCAGATACCTTGGCTCCCAGAGCCAAATCTTCTTTATAGAGTTCGTCACGATAAGCCGCAAATTCATAGAGGCGCTGGATATCTTTCTCATCAAAGAGGCCATCTTGGTTCGGCGGAATATTGAGTAAGAGAGGTGTTCCTCTCCCCACCGAGTGGAAGTAAATTTCGACCAACTCCTCGAGAGACTTAGGATCCTGATTTTCATGGTAGAACCAGCCCGGCCGAATGGAAACATCTGCCTCACCGATTGAAAAAATCGTGCCTGAGGGATCCCCATGCTGAAGATAGTCCAGCTCTGCTTCTGTTCCTAGTTTGTCAGGATTCACCTTTTGCCACAGGGGATCACCTGCATACCCTCGTTCATTGCCAATCCAGCGAATGCTGGTGCCTTCTGTTGAAAAAATCAAGCAATCGCCCTGCAGGTCCCTAATGGTTTCAAACCATTTTTCAAATTCATAATTGACCTTTTGAGCGCCCTCCCCTCTGGCACCATCCATCCAGACCTCAGTAAATTTACCTTCATTGCCATAGGCAGGATTTGATAAAATCTCCTTCAGCTGTGCCAGATAATAGGCATTATAGTCCGCTTCTCGCTCCACATGATAGAGAGGACTGTGGGCATCCCAAGGCGATAGGTAGACCCCCATATCCATATCAAACTCTGTGGCAGCTTGAGATACCTCAAGGAGCAAGTCCCCCTCTCCATTCCTCCAAGGACTGGCTTTGACCGAATAATCTGTGTGAGCTGTCGGATAGAGAACAAAGCCGTCGTGGTGCTTGACCACCAAAATCAACTTTTTAAAGCCCGTTTCCTTGAGCACGCGAACCCACTCACGCGCATCTAACCTTGTCGGATTAAAGCGTTCAGGATCCTCCTGACCTGTCCCCCATTCCTGGTCATAAAAGGTATTAGGCCCAAAATGGATAAAAGCTGCTAGTTCATCCTCTAAATAAGCTAGCTGAGCCTGACTAGGCGAGGGCCCGTGCGGTTTTATTTCTCTTACCATACTACTTCCTATCTACATTTTTCTTTACTTTTTTGGCATGTACTTGCAATTCGGTTAATGCTAGAGGGCTGGTCAAGTTTTCAAATCGAAGACGAAGGGCATAAGTCTCCACCTTATCAAATTCAAAACGAAGCTCCTCATCCTTGTCGCTTGACACTTTTCGGATGCCTGATACAGGGTGCCAATTCTCCTCTTGTTTGAGCAGAGAATCTTTTTCCAAATGATTTGGAGTCCGAGGCAAGACAGGTTCATTCCCTACATAATAATCAATAAAGGTCGGCTCCACCGCCACGTAATCTTGATTTTCAACATAATACAAGGTCAGGTTATCTACAAATCGCGGTTTTAAAATCCCTGCATCTCCAAACAGAATGCCCACGCTGGCTTGCTCTGACTTGGCAATCCAAGTATTGGCTGTCGATTTCTTCCTAGCAATAACCTTGTCATTGAGATATGATGCTGGATGATTAGGCTCTGAATGGGAAGCAAAGACCAGAGGCAGGTTAGACCCAGTCCACTGATTAGAAATAACCTCCCCATCTACACTAGCATCTGTCACACGAATGGTGACTGTTGCTGGCAACTCACAGCTCATTACCCGACCTGCGAGCACATATTCTCCTACCTGAGCATAGATTTGAGGATCGAGTTCATCCCAAGTCACTTTGGCCGTATCTCGTCTGCCATCTGATAAGACTAGCTTAACTCGGTCTGGTAAGTGTGGAGCTTCCTTGACAAGCGTCCAAACCTTTTCAGGCTCAATAGCGCAAATCCCTTGAACACAAACCTGAGCCGAAGCCTTTAGATCCAGCCCCTCAAGCTGTCCAGATACCGTAAATTCATGAAAGCTAGCCAAAGATTCTTTAGGAATTTCCTCCCACACAACCTTGACTCGTTTTGCACCGCCTGACTTATAGTCCAACAAGACCGAAGACGGTAGTTGTGGATAAGTCCCCTTATCTGTATACAAGCGAAGCGGTCTTACAGAAACTGCTCGGCCTAGCGAAGTATTTTCTGTAACCTGCAAATGAGTTTGATAGGTCTTCCCTTGATAAATGGCACGGATAGACAAGTTGCCCGCAGACAAGCAATGAAGCACCCCCTGCTTGATAATAGCATGGGCACTGCCACTCGTCTCCCAAATCACTTCACTATTCCCCACCTTGTTCACAGGGTTATCCACAGTTTGTGGATAAAGTCCAATAGCTGGGGAATCTCCTTCTTGTAAACTATCTTGATTGTCCACTCGAATCTCAAACAAGCGCTTATTTTTCACTGGTTGGGTAGCCAAAGCCTCTCCCACTAAGAGATCAAAACTTGCTGGCTCTAGCCCTCTGGCACTGGCTTTTACTCTCACATGACCTGCCTGCTCCAAACTCTGAACCAAAACAACACCCCTGCCATGAAAGGCTTTCCTCTTAAACCGACCATTTTTCTGAGACTGGTAACGTTCACGACTAGCCTGCCTGCCGTTATCCACACCCACAATGCGAGCAGGGCCCTCAATTTTAAAATGAAGCTGATTGGAAGCAGTCGGCACCCAATTTCCATCCTTGTCCAATACATCAAAATAGAGATAAAGAAGGTCTTGCCCATCTAGCTCCAGTTGTGATTTCTCGCTATGTAACCTGATTTTGGCTGGCTTACCTGCAGTCACCACCCTATCTTCTGCCACAAGCCGCCCTTGACGGTCATAGGCTACAGCACGCAATTCTCCCGGTTGATAGTGCAAACGCCATTCGAGATAGAGTTGGTCAGAACTTGCTCCCTCTTGGTATTTTCTACCATCTGAAGTCCATTTTTCCTGAAAAGTCTTCCTGCCTTGGGATTTTCCATTGAGAAATAGCTCTACAGAACCAGCATTTGAATACACTCGAACAGGGATATCCCCATACTTATCCACAACTTGTTGATAACTCTTGTGGATTTCCCAATTCCAATGGGGTAGGATATGAACCATGGGATGCTGATCTGCATCCACCCATTGACTTTGATAGAGATAATAATCATTTTTAGGAATCCCTGCCGTGTCCACAAGCCCAAAATAGGAACTCTTGACAGGCGTGTCATTTTGGTTGTGCCAAGGAGTCGGCTCACCGATATAGTCCACTCCTGTCCAGATAAACTGACCTGCATAGTCTAGCCGATTTCGATCTGCTATCCAAGAAGCCGTCGCCGTCTTCCCCCAAGGAACCCGATCATTGCCATAGTCCGACTGTTCAAAATTCCGCACGCGGCGATTATCCCCAACCCATTCCTTATCTGGTCGAAAATAGCTATCACGCGTCCGTGTAGCCGATGAGGTTTCAGATCCATAAAGTCGCCACTTGGGATGTCTTTTGCGAATCGCGTCAATATTATCTTCCGAGTAATTCAAGCCCACCACATCCAGCAAATCAGTAATCTTTTCATGATCTCCAGAACCATCTCCGAAGCGGAACTGATCCATTCCCATGGTCACAAAACGGCTATCATCAACCTCCTTAACCATCTCTAGCAAGCGTTTGATCGTCTTCAATGAATGAGCATCACCATTTGCTTCGCTGACCTCATTTCCCAAGGACCACATAAAAATCGCTGGATTGTTCTTGCCACGCTGGACCATGGTTCGCAAATCGTAATCTGACCAGAAATCGCCTGCTTTCGCTTCTGGATGAGTCGCTTCTTCCTCAAAAAATCGACCATAGTCATATTCTTTCTTGCCTCCATACCAGGTATCAAAGGCTTCTTCTTGGATGAGTAGGCCCAGTTTGGAAGCCAAATCCAGCAAAATACTACTAGCTGGATTATGGGTAATTCGGATAGCATTGACTCCCATTTCCTTCATCTGACGCAAGCGTCTCTCAGCAGCTGACCTGTTTTCCACAGCTCCCAGAGCTCCGTAGTCATGATGCAGACAAACCCCATGAATCTTCAACCAGCGACCATTTAGAAAGAAGCCCTTATCTGCTTGCCAATCCATATAACGGTAACCAAAGCTCTCCTCTTCTTCATCAACCAAAATGCCATTTTTATAAAGACGAGTCTTCAATTGGTAAAGGTGAGGGGAATCAATATCCCAAAGCAAGGGTTGAAAAATTGATATTGCTTGTTGGAAAGAATATTTGTCCCCAGCTTCAATCACTAGAGAGTCTGTTGCCTGCCAGTCTGACAGTTGCTGCCCATCATACCAGATACTCTGTTCTAAATATACCGAAACGGATTGAGGCCCATCATTTGAAACCTTGCTTTCAAGCTGGGTTTCCACCCAAGATTCCCTTTGCTCCTTAAGCTTGGGACTTGATATCTTAATTCCATACAAATCCAGATGAACTGCATCTGTAACCAACAATTTTACTTCTCGATAAATACCGCTACCCGAATACCAACGACTGCTAGGTTGCTGATTTTCCACAAAAACCGCAAGCTGGTTGGCAGTCCCATCGTTTCTCAGATAAGGCGTGATATCATAAGAAAAAGGTGTATAGCCATTGGGATAATAGCCCAGCACTTGCCCGTTGATATAGACTTGGGCATTCATGTAAACTCCATCAAAGAGCAAACGCACCGAAACAAGACTGGCATCTTCTTCTAAGTAGAACTGCGTCCGGTACCAGGCCTGACCCCCGTTTAACTGACCACCCTCATTTTGCGCTGGCGAATAATGGTCAAAATCATTGTAAATACTCCAGTCATGTGGCACTTGAATCGCCTGCCAATTTTCCCTCTGAAAATCCGATGCCAAGGTCTCTTCTTTCCCCACCTCCTGGCTAAAAAACCAGTGATTTCGTAAAACTTCTTCTCTTCTCATACAATCATTCCTCTTTAAACGACTCGATTTACTTGACTATAACACAAAACAAAAGCGCTTTCAAGGCTTCATCCATCACTCCCTAAATACTCAGAAAAGATTCTATAATTTGTGGAGAAGTCTGAAAATCACTCCATGTTCAAACAAACTGTCATTTTCAAGAAATAAGATCAAAGCTTACAAGAACTAAAAAACACCCCTCTGAATATTCATTCCAGAGAGATGTTCCTTTTGTCTTAGCTATTGTAAATCGATTGTCTAAAGTCATCTGAATCTTTGAGATAAGCTTTATAAATCGCTTTTTTCAGTTTTTGAACGGGTGTTTCGATAAAGCTATAGGTGCGAGCAGTTGTTTTGCCTGCCTTAATCTGTTTCAACTCCTCTTGGACAGCTTTCTGCATCAATTCACTTAACTTCTGACTTGTCAGACTTATTTGCTGGCCTTCATATTGGATTGTCAAAGGTTTCAATTGATCAATCTTAGCTACTCTTTCCTTGAGCTGTGCTTTTTTGAACTCAGCATAGCTCTTACCATTCAAAACTTTATTGAAAATGTAAGTATCAGACAAAGGCTTATTTTCAGCCTCTGCTGCTTCTTTAAACTGATTTGACACATAAGGAACAAATCCTTCATAGTAGCCCAAAGCTGCCATCAATTCAAAGGCTTGTTTTCTAAAGGTGATATCCCCACTCATACCAGAGTCATTTTGACTAACACCATAAATGGTATCAAACATATCAACGGTATAGTAACCATTTGCTGCAATTTTACCTTTATCCAAAAAACCAGCAATGATATAACGATTAACCAGAATATGATTGTCAATCAAACTATCAATATCTGTTAATTTTTTGGCATCTTCTAAGGTCAGATCTTGAATTTCCTCACTCTTATGAGTCGGTTTAACCGCTGTATTGCGGTAATCTACCCAAGTTCTAGGACCTGTTGAAGTAATCGGCATTATTTTTTTGAAATAATTCATCTTGTCTTCTGCAGATAAGCCTTTACTTGCCTCTGCTTCTAGGTAATCTAGAGTATAAAGGACATCAAAACTTCCCTTCATGTAAGATTTCAAATCTTCTGCCGTTTTAAATCGATCAGGTGTTTTATTGTAAAATCCATTCTTATCACTCTCATCATATACAAAGTTGAGATTAAAATAAGTATCCTTTTCTGGATTATAGGAGTTTTCAAAAATACCACGCGCATAAAACTCTGCTCCTGTACCATCTCGACGACCGTAATTATTAAACAAGACCGTTCTATCTAGTAAGTGCGTCATTTCATGAGAATAAGTCGCTGAACCTCTATCATCCAGAACCCTATCTATAAAGTAACGGACACCTAATCCATTAGCCTCAGCTCCCACCTTACTTACTGGAGAATAGTAATTCATAGGAGTCATAAACTGGTCGACCCCCTTATCAGCTCCATTACCAGCAGCTGGTGACCAAGTGCTATCAATCTGGGCATTCGGATTGCTTGTATATTTCTTCATCGTATCAATAATCAAGCGATTTGTCAGCAACTTATCACGATTTTCTGGTTTTGTTATACGATAAAGAGTATCAACATAGTTGGCTTGTTGTACAGCCGCTTTTTCAATTAAAGACTTGACTCTAGCAAGCTCAGCCTGATACTTAGTTGGATTAGACTGGGCAAGAGAAGTATCTATGTAGGAACCAATATTACCGTAAGTAATCGTCGCCATATTACTAATTACATAAACATTTGGTTCTTTCACATTCAAAAGTCCCAAAATAGCAGCCATATTAGCCTCTTGTTTACGAGGATCCTTTTCCCCAGCTGTCAACTTGCTATATAGCCCAACATGCGCTGAAGGATTTTCCTTAGATGGTTTTTCAACAATCATAGCTTGGCTAGATTTTTTAAGCCAAGTATCCGCATCATCTGACGTAAAGAGTTGGCGATTGCTGTCTAAAAATTCCTTCAAGCTAGCCTTACCTGTAATAGTAGATAAGTATTTTGTAAATGTTTGAGGACTATTAGTCAACTTCATCTCTTCATAAGACATGGATCCTAATTTCTTCAAACTATCCAAGGCTGTCATTGTCTTATTGCCAAATGAACTTGGATTAAAGGCCAGAATATCACGAATATTCGTGTCCCCAAATTGAATATTATAAAAACGATTGATATAAGACAGTCCCAACAAAATCTGCTCTTTGTATTGCTCCAGCTCTTGTTTGACCTTACTGCGATTTTCAGGGGTATCTCCTATAATCCCCAAAGTATGAGAGGCAATCTTTTTGAAACTTGACTCAGCTTGCATCTTCGTCTGATCAAAGCTTTCTTGAATTGACAGTTTTTGAAGATACTCTGTGCGTAACATATCTTTGACCTCTTGGTCAGTGATATTTGGGTGTGGTTTTCTGAGCAAGATTTTACGCATGGTAATATCTCGAGGATCATAGGTAGGCTCTAACTGTGCTTTTAGTTTACTGTCATTTAAGAAATCTACTGACCTCGCGCTTGTGGTAAGAGCAGACACATCCACAGCATCTTCTCTCTCACTATTTGCTGGAAGGATGTGTGGTTTATCCTCCTTACTACCAACCAAAATAACTCTCGGTTTCATTGGTTTTGTTATTTGACTCACTTCTTGAGGATGAACCAATTCACCAGTTTGTTCATTGATAGCGTAAGTTCTGGTAAGTGTATTCTCACCAACTTCTCCTTCAGATGCTACCTTTTCTATGTTTTTAGCAAGTGAAGAATCCTCTCTTCGCTCCTCAGTAACAGCAATCGGTTGTATTACTTTTTCCACATTACCAACTTGAATCACTTTATCGACTGCTGGATTTACTTGTCTAGTGGTGTCAGACACCGTCACCTGACCTGTTGACTTATCTAGTTGATAAGTCGTCCTAGTTTCCACCGAACCATCATGCCCTGCAACCGTTACTTCCTGTCGTCTGAACTCCAAAGTAGGATTCACTTGGTAAATCGTTTTATGAGATAGGACAGTAGTTTCAACACTCGGTTTAGTTCCAACTTCTACAACTTGATCAACTTTGTTAGCTACTATTTTGACAGTTTTATTCTCAGAAATATTTCCACTTGCTTGATCTTTAGTATAGGTAGTAGTAACTTGTTCGTGTCCCTCAACACCCGGAATTTTTACTCTTGTAACACCGTGGTCTAGTGCCTCATTCTTTTCATAAATGGTTTCATAAGGAACAGCTTTGGTCTCTACTTTGGTCTGAGGAAGTTGAGTGTCTTCTTTATACTCTGGAAGAGTCTCCTGTATCTCAGACTCACCGGAAACGCCACCCTCATATGATGGAAGAGACGGCTCTACCAAGGACTCACCGGAAACGCCACCTTCATAAGAAGGAAGAGATGGCTCTACCGAAGGATCGCCGGAAACACCACCTTCATAAGAGGGAAGGGACGGTTCCACCAAGGATTCGCCGGAAACACCACCTTCATAAGA
>CAJNBY010000029.1 GCA_905221125.1 bacterium
GGAAGTAGCTCAGCTTGGTAGAGTACTTGGTTTGGGACCAAGGTGTCGCAGGTTCGAATCCTGTCTTCCCGATTCATTACAGAGATACGTAAACGTATCTTTTTTTTAAACTAGATATTATATACATTAAGAGAGAATCAGTTTGCTTCTCTCTTTTTTGGCTCTATAATATTTGTAGTGGGGATATTATGGAGCCTATTTTTGTGTAGAAAAAAAGTCGCATATGACCTATAATGAAAAGCGACAAAACAACTCGATATCAAAAACTCAAACATCAAAATTCTAGACATCATCAATAAGGATACATACAAGGAAATCATCGCTAAACTGGATTATGAGCCTCCATCGTGTCCTAACTGTGGAAGTCAAATGAAGAAATATGACTTTCAAAAATTGTATAAAATTCCTTTAAAATCAGCGTATACTTTTTGTTTTCTACCTTGTTTAATAATACTGTAGTTAATTATACACATTGAAATTTAATAGATTTTATAACTCTTATAAATTTTTAATAAAGCAATAGAAGAGTTTCTGTTGAGCCTATAGATATGTTTTTATGTTATAAAAATTACTGCTATCAAAATTTTAAATAAGTATTAGTTTACATTATAGTGTGAATTGGGTTTGATATTTCTTTTGAGGAGGCCGCCTTAGATTTTTTCTACTTGTGTTTTATTGTATAGTGTATTTTGCTTGTTTTGAACAGAATTTTTTATGACATTTGTCATATTTACTAGTGACAGAAGCATCTAGCTCCGCTAACTTCAAAAGGCTATAATTGAAGTATGAAATGGAGGAAGAAGAGATGAGAAATAAAATGATTATAGCAGTGAGTTTAATAGCAGCAGGAGTTATGACCTATCTCATGTTCTCAGGATTGGATGAAGATTTCTATCATTTCCCTTGGGAGCTATTTGCAGGATTTGGAATGATGTCCTGGCTTATCCGAGAGGGTTTGAAATTAGTCTCAGATGTGAAAAAGGAGTTTGAAAAATGAAAAAAGCGTTTCTCTATCTTTTTATTGGACTATCACTAGTGGTATGGTTGGTAGAAATGTTTACAGGTTGGTTTGATCAAGCCTTCCTTCACCAATTCATCCGTGGTGCCTGGGGACTAGGATTTATGATTTTTATCGCCTTTCCGATGGGAAAGGAGTGGCTGAAAGGAGAATATCATGAACATGATTAAGGTAGAAAGCCTAAATAAAAACATCAAGGGCAAGGCTATTTTGAAGGATATTTCCTTTGAGGTAACAGAAGGTGAATGCGTCGCCTTGATTGGTCCCAATGGTGCTGGGAAGACGACACTTTTGGCATGTTTGCTCGGAGATAAACTGGTCACAAGCGGTCAAGTATCTATTCAAGGTTTACCAGTGACGAGTTCTAAGTTGGATTATACTAGGGCTTACCTTCCTCAAGAGAATGTGATTGTACAGAAATTAAAGGTTAAGGAGTTGATTGCTTTCTTTCAAAGTATTTATCCAAATCCTTTGAGTGTACAGGAAATTGATCAACTATTGCAGTTTGACAAGCAACAAAAAGAACAGTTGGCAGAAAAATTATCAGGCGGTCAAAAGCGTCTTTTCTCTTTTGTCTTAACTCTAATTGGGCGACCAAAGTTAGTCTTTTTAGATGAACCTACTTCGGCCATGGATACCTCAACTCGTCAACGTTTTTGGGAGATTATTCAGGAGTTAAAAGCGCAAGGAGCCACCATTCTTTATTCGTCCCATTATATTGAGGAAGTAGAACACACCGCAGATCGCATTTTGGTCTTAAATAAGGGAGAGTTGATTCGAGATACGACACCTCTAGCTATGCGTAGCGAGGAAATAGAAAAGCACTTTATCCTTCCTATAGCTTACAAGGAAGTCGTTGAAAAGTCAAACTTGGTTGAAAACTGGTCACAAAAACAAGATGCCCTGCAAGTAGTCACACGCGAAGCAGATGCTTTCTGGGAACTGTTAGTCAGAGCAGGATGTAGGATTCAAGAAATTGAAGTCAATAATCGCAGTTTGCTGGATACAATCTTTGAAGAAACACAAAAGGGAGATGACTAAGATGAAACGATTGATCGCACTAAACAAGATAGAATTTCTATTGACCAAACGACAATTAGTAACTTATCTATTGTCAGTAGGGATGCCGACGGCCTTCTATTTATTCTTTTCAGGCATGTATCAGGACACACCAGGTGGGCCAGCTAATTTTATGCGTGATTACCTCATCTCCATGACGGCTTTTTCCATGATGTCGACTGCTATGTTTTCATTTCCAGCTGTCTTACATACTGACAAGATTAACAACTGGCAGAAAACATTACGTCATAGCCCTGTAAATATGGTAGAATATTATCTATCAAAGATAACAAGTATGATGGTTGATTATTTGGTTTCAATCCTTGTTGTATTCTCAGTCGGGCACTTGGTCAGAGGTGTGGATATGCCTTTAGGAAGCTGGATTGGGGCTGCGCTCTTGCTGATTGTGGGAAGTATTGCCTTTGTAGCGCTTGGCCTGACCCTGACTCTCTTGCCGTCTAGTCAGCTGATGTCTGTCGTGGGCAATCTTCTCTATCTAGGCTTGGCTGTGTTAGGTGGACTCTGGATGCCCATCTCTTTATTTCCAGACTGGATGCAAGCAATCGGGAAATGTCTGCCAACTTATCAGTTGATGGAGTTTCTCAAGACCTTCTTAAACGAGGGTGGCATCAATTTATCAGCCACAGTTTATCTACTTGTTTTTTCAGCAGTTTTATTTGGTTTGACTATTTACCTTCAAGGTCATAAGGAGAATGCTTAATGCTTGAAAGACTGAAAAGCATAGACTATATGTATTGGGCCAGTTTGATTTTTATGGTTTTTCCCATCGTTCCTGTAGTGACTGGGGAGCTTCCTAGCTGGCATTTATTGATTGATATTCTATTTGTAGTGGCCTACTTAGGCGTTTTAACCACCAAGAGCCAGCGCTTATCCTGGCTCTTTTGGATTATCATGCTAGCCTATGTAGCTGGCTATACCGCCTTTGTTGGTGTAAATTATATCTGGTTCTTCTTTTTCCTTGCCAATCTCTTAATTTATCATTTCGGTGTACGTAGTTTTATTTCTTTACATGTCCGGACTTTTTTCCTTGCTCAATTCCTTGTTGTGGGGCAACTTTTGATTTTTCAGGAAATCGAAGTTGAGTTTCTAATCTATCTGTTTGGAATTCTTACGTTTGTCGATTTGATGACTTTTGGCTTGGTTCGGATTCGTATTGTGGAAGATTTGAAAGAAGCTCAGACTAAGCAAAATGCCCAGATAAATCTATTGCTTGCTGAAAATGAACGCAGTCGTATCGGTCAGGATTTGCATGATAGTCTGGGACACACCTTTGCTATGCTTAGTGTTAAAACTGATCTAGCCTTGCAGTTATTTCAAATACAGGCTTATCCACAGGTGGAAAAGGAATTAAAAGAAATACAGCAAATTAGCAAAGAATCAATGCGTGAAGTGCGAACCATTGTGGAAAATCTTAAGTCTAGAACTTTGACATCCGAACTAGAGACTGTGAAAAAGATGTTAGAAATTGCTGGAATTGAGGTGGAAATAGCTAATCAACTAGATACAGCTAGCTTAACTCAGGAATTGGAGTCAACGGCTTCCATGATTTTGCTTGAGTTAGTGACCAATATCATCAAACATGCCCAAGCGTCTAAAGCTTACTTAAAATTAGAACGTACAGAGAAGGAACTTATTTTAACAGTAAGTGATGATGGCTGTGGTTTCGCTTCTATAAAGGGGGATGAGCTCCATACAGTCCGAGATCGTGTCCTTCCATTTTCAGGAGAAGTAAAGGTGATCAGTCAGAAACATCCGACTGAAGTGCAGGTTCGACTACCTTATAAGGAGAGAAACTAAGATGAAACTACTTGTTGCAGAAGATCAAAGTATGTTGCGAGATGCCATGTGCCAGTTGCTCACGCTTCAACCGGATGTAGAGTCTGTCTCACAGGCCAAGAATGGGCAAGAAGCAATCCAACTCTTAGAAAAAGAGTCAGTAGATATCGCCATTCTTGATGTAGAGATGCCTGTTAAGACAGGTCTTGAAGTGCTGGAGTGGATACGATCAGAAAAGCTAGAAACAAAGGTGGTTGTGGTAACGACCTTCAAGCGCCCAGGTTATTTTGAACGTGCGGTCAAGGCTGGAGTAGATGCTTATGTCTTGAAAGAGAGAAGTATTGCCGACCTCATGCAAACATTGTATACTGTCCTCGAAGGGCGCAAGGAATATTCGCCTGAATTGATGGAAGTGGTGATGACACATCCCAATCCATTAACAGAGCAAGAAATCGCCGTTTTAAAGGGAATTGCTCAAGGCTTGTCTAACCAAGAAATTGCAGATCAACTTTATTTATCAAACGGAACCGTCCGAAACTATGTCACCAATATTCTTTCGAAACTAGATGCTGCTAATCGAACAGAGGCAGCTAATATCGCGAAAGAATCTGGTTGGTTGTGATGATATAATATTTTTCTGAACATTATGTGTTAAAAATGATGGGATTGAATGGAATAATACCAAGATTTAGGAGGAACATATTCCTCTTTTTCTTTCTTTTGGGAGCAGTACAAAAGAGCTAAAATTAACAATAAAAAAGAAAAATATCTTGACAACCAATAGAAAATTTTGTTACAATAATAGACGGTACTTTTTACTTTTGGTCTCTCAAGAGTGTACAGGGACGTGCTGACAAATGTTGCAAAAGTACACACAGATGATAGCTGTCACCAAGTGTATCATCACCAAAAATAAAAAAACACAGGAGAATGTAGATGCCTACAATTAACCAATTGGTTCGCAAACCGCGTAAATCAAAAGTAGAAAAATCTAAATCACCAGCTTTGAACGTTGGTTACAACAGTCATAAAAAAGTTCAAACAAACGTTTCTTCACCACAAAAACGTGGTGTTGCAACTCGTGTTGGAACAATGACACCTAAAAAACCTAACTCAGCCCTTCGTAAATTCGCTCGTGTACGTTTGAGCAACCTTATCGAAGTTACTGCCTACATCCCAGGTATCGGACACAACTTGCAAGAGCACAGCGTGGTGCTTCTTCGCGGTGGACGTGTAAAAGACCTTCCAGGGGTACGTTACCATATCGTCCGTGGTGCACTTGATACTGCAGGTGTTAACGATCGTAAACAAGGCCGTTCTAAATACGGTACTAAACGTCCAAAAGCATAAGGAAAGGGGATAAAGAGAAATGAGTCGTAAAAATAGAGCTCCAAAACGTGACGTATTGCCAGATCCGCTTTACAATTCACAATTAGTTACTCGTCTTATCAACCGCGTTATGCTTGATGGTAAACGTGGTACAGCTGCTTCAATCGTTTACGGTGCTTTTGAGCAAATCAAAGAAGCTACTGGTAACGATGCACTTGAAGTATTTGAAACAGCTATGGAAAACATCATGCCTGTACTTGAAGTACGTGCACGTCGTGTTGGTGGTTCTAACTACCAAGTCCCAGTTGAAGTTCGTCCAGAACGTCGTACAACACTTGGACTTCGTTGGTTGGTAACAATCGCTCGTCTTCGTGGTGAACACACAATGCAAGACCGTCTTGCAAAAGAAATCTTGGATGCTGCTAACAACACTGGTGCAGCTGTTAAGAAACGTGAAGACACTCACCGTATGGCTGAAGCTAACCGTGCATTCGCACACTTCCGTTGGTAAAATCATGATGCTAGGAACGGTAAGGATGCAAGGTGAAAATAGGAAACTGACGCAGTATTCGACGAATACAAGGAAGTTTATCTTTTTCACACAGCATCCCGTTCCGGCTCAAATCGGCTAGCTAACTCTAGCCCGAGTTCAATTCAACTTGTAAATCTACAAGTTGAAACCAACAATAGCATGAAAAGATTGAGAACGGGTAGGTCCTGCCTATCCGTTTTTATTAAAATCGTGTTATAATAGAATAGAAATCAAAATAAATAGGAGAAACAAACCTCATGGCACGCGAATTTTCACTTGAAAAAACTCGTAATATCGGTATCATGGCTCACGTCGATGCCGGTAAAACAACAACTACTGAGCGTATTCTTTACTACACTGGTAAAATCCACAAAATCGGTGAAACTCACGAAGGTGCGTCACAAATGGACTGGATGGAGCAAGAGCAAGAACGTGGTATCACTATCACATCTGCTGCGACAACAGCTCAATGGAACAACCACCGCGTAAATATTATCGACACACCAGGACACGTGGACTTCACAATCGAAGTACAACGTTCTCTTCGTGTATTGGATGGTGCGGTTACCGTTCTTGACTCACAATCAGGTGTTGAGCCTCAAACTGAAACAGTTTGGCGTCAAGCAACTGAGTACGGAGTTCCACGTATCGTATTTGCCAACAAAATGGACAAAATCGGTGCTGACTTCCTTTACTCTGTAAGCACACTTCACGATCGTCTTCAAGCAAATGCACACCCAATCCAATTGCCAATCGGTTCTGAAGATGACT
Source organism: bacterium (assembly GCA_905221125.1). Classification (GTDB taxonomy): domain Bacteria; phylum Bacillota; class Bacilli; order Lactobacillales; family Streptococcaceae; genus Streptococcus. The sequence continues at coordinate 6,507 of CAJNBY010000029.1, forward strand.
TCCGTGGTATCATCGACTTGATCAAGATGAAAGCTGAAATCTATACTAACGACCTTGGTACAGATATCCTTGAAGAAGATATTCCAGCTGAATACCTTGACCAAGCTCAAGAATACCGTGAAAAATTGATCGAAGCAGTTGCTGAAACTGACGAAGAATTGATGATGAAATACCTCGAAGGTGAAGAAATCACTAACGAAGAATTGAAAGCTGGTATCCGTAAAGCGACTATCAACGTTGAATTCTTCCCAGTATTGTGTGGTTCTGCCTTCAAAAACAAAGGTGTTCAATTGATGCTTGATGCGGTTATCGACTACCTTCCAAGCCCACTTGACATCCCAGCGATCAAAGGTATCAACCCAGATACAGATGAAGAAGAAACTCGTCCAGCATCTGATGAAGAGCCATTTGCAGCTCTTGCCTTCAAGATCATGACAGACCCATTCGTAGGTCGTTTGACATTCTTCCGTGTTTACTCAGGTGTGCTTCAATCAGGTTCATACGTATTGAACACTTCTAAAGGTAAACGTGAACGTATCGGACGTATCCTTCAAATGCACGCTAACAGCCGTCAAGAAATCGACACTGTTTACTCAGGTGATATTGCTGCTGCCGTTGGTTTGAAAGATACTACTACTGGTGACTCATTGACAGATGAAAAAGCTAAAATCATCCTTGAGTCAATCAACGTTCCAGAACCAGTTATCCAATTGATGGTTGAGCCAAAATCTAAAGCAGACCAAGACAAGATGGGTATCGCCCTTCAAAAATTGGCTGAAGAAGATCCAACATTCCGCGTTGAAACAAACGTTGAAACTGGTGAAACAGTTATCTCTGGTATGGGTGAGCTTCACCTTGACGTCCTTGTTGACCGTATGCGTCGTGAGTTCAAAGTTGAAGCGAACGTAGGTGCTCCTCAAGTATCTTACCGTGAAACATTCCGCGCTTCTACTCAAGCACGTGGATTCTTCAAACGTCAGTCTGGTGGTAAAGGTCAATTCGGTGATGTATGGATTGAATTTACTCCAAACGAAGAAGGTAAAGGATTCGAATTCGAAAACGCAATCGTCGGTGGTGTGGTTCCTCGTGAATTTATCCCAGCGGTTGAAAAAGGTTTGGTAGAATCTATGGCTAACGGTGTTCTTGCAGGTTACCCAATGGTTGACGTTAAAGCTAAGCTTTACGACGGTTCATACCACGATGTCGACTCATCTGAAACTGCCTTCAAGATTGCGGCTTCACTTGCTCTTAAAGAAGCTGCTAAATCAGCACAACCAGCTATCCTTGAACCAATGATGCTTGTAACAATCACTGTTCCAGAAGAAAATCTTGGTGATGTTATGGGTCACGTAACTGCTCGTCGTGGACGTGTAGATGGTATGGAAGCACACGGTAACAGCCAAATCGTTCGTGCTTACGTTCCACTTGCTGAAATGTTCGGTTACGCAACAGTTCTTCGTTCTGCATCTCAAGGACGTGGTACATTCATGATGGTATTTGACCACTACGAAGATGTACCTAAGTCAGTACAAGAAGAAATTATTAAGAAAAACAAAGGTGAAGACTAATCTGTCCTCACTCTAGAAGAGCCTGAGACAAAATAGTTCTCGACCACAAAAAAGCTAGAGATTTCCAATTGTGGAACTCTAGCTTTTTAATTTTG
>CAJNBY010000030.1 GCA_905221125.1 bacterium
CTACTTTAGCTTCGATTGCTTTTTTCTCTTCTGGAGTTAATGCATCTGGATTCGCTACTACAGTCTTATCTGCTGGTGTGTTTACATCGTTTCCTGCTTTTGGCTCTTTAACTTGTGCTTCTGTCTTAGTTAAGTCTGATGCTGGGATTACAACTGGTTTACCATCTTTAGGTGTTACTGTGGCATTTCCTTTATCATCTACTACAACTTTAGCTTCTGGATTTAAGGCTGTAAGCTTGTCTGTGATTGCTTTCTTCTCTTCATCAGTAAGTTTAGCTGGATCTTTCACTAAAGTCTTATCTGCTGGTTTAACTACGTTGTTACCTGCATTTGGTTTAGCTGCATCTTCCGCTGATTTCACTAAATCAGCTGCTGGAATGACTGCTGTCTTACCTTCTGGTGTTGTGACTGTTGCGTTTCCTTCGTCGTCCACTACAACTTCAGCACCTGGGTTGACTGCTTTAACTTTATCAGCGATTTCTTTCTTAGATTTTTCTAAGTTATTTGGATCTAAGACTGTCTTATCTGCTGGTGTGTTTACATCGTTTCCTGCATTTGGTTTAGCTGCATCTGCTTCTGTCTTCGTTAAGTCTGCCGCTGGAATTACAACTGGTTTACCATCTTTAGGTGTTACTGTTGCATTTCCTTTGTCATCTACTACTACAGTTGCATCTGGATTTAAGGCTGTAAGCTTATCTGTAATTGCTTGTTTTTCTTCATCAGTTAATGAAGTTGGATCTTTCACTACAGTCTTATCTGCTGGTTTAACAACGTCGTTTCCTGCTTTTGGCTTAACTGCATCTTCTTTTGATTTCGTTAAGTCTGCTGCTGGAATGACTGCTGTCTTACCATCTTTAGTAACTGTTGAGTTTCCTTTATCGTCTACTGCTACAGCTGCACCAGGGTTAACTGCTTTCACTTTGTCTTCGATTGCTTTCTTCTCTTCTGGAGTTAGAGCATCTGGATTTGCTACTGCAGTCTTGTCAGCTGGTGTGTTCACATTGTTTCCTGCTTCTGGTTTAGCTGCATCTGCTTCTGTTTTCACTAAATCAGCTGCTGGAATTGTTGCAGTAGTTCCATCATTTAGAGTAACTGTTGCATTTCCATCTTTGTCGAATACAACTTTTTCAGCATTTGGATTTACCGCTTTGATTGCTTCTGTAACCTTAGCTTTATCCGCATCTGTTAAAGCATCTGGATCTTTTACAACTACTTTGTCAGCTGGTGTATTCACTTTATTTCCTGCATTTGGTTTAGCTGCATCTGCTTCTGTTTTCACTAAATCAGTTGCTGGAATTGTTGCTGATTTACCATCTTTCAATGTAACTGTTGCATTTCCTTTGTCATCTACAAATACTGCTTTAGCATCTGGATTTACTGCTTTAACTTTATCTTCGATTGCTTTTTTCTCTTCTGGAGATAGAGCTTCTGGATTTGCTACTACAGTCTTATCTGCTGGTTTGTTAATGTTGTTTCCAGCTTTTTCGTTAGCAGCTTCTGCTTCTGTTTTTACTAGATCATCTTTTGGAATGACTACAGTCTTACCGTCTTTAGTTGTTACTGTTGCATTTCCTTTGTCATCTACGAATACAGTTGTTCCATCTGCTGGTGGGTTAACTTCTTTAACTTTAGCTTCGATTGCTTTCTTCTCAGCATCAGTTAATGCATCTGGATTTTTCACTAAAGTTTTATCCGCTGGTTTCTTAACTGCATCTTGTTTAGCTGGATCTAGTAAATCTGCTTTTGGTTTAACCAAATCTGATACTGGAATTGTTGCAATGTTACCTTCTTTAGTCTTAACTGTAGCATTTCCTTTATCGTCAAATACTACTTCAGCACCTGGATTTACTGCTTTGATTTTCTTCTCAACTTTTTCAAGTTCTTTAGCAGTTAATTTAGCTGGGTCTTTCACTAATACTTTATCTGCTGGAGTATTTACTTTGTTACCAGCATTTGCTGTATTCTTATCAGCTTCAGTCTTCACTAAATCATTTACTGGAATTGTAGCTGTTTGTCCGTCTGGAGTTGTTACTGTTGCGTTTCCTTTTTCGTCCACGTATACAGATGCTCCTGGGTTAACTGCTGCAACTCTGTCTTTGATAGCTTTGATATCTTCAGGAGTTAAGTTGTCTTTATTGTCTACTAACTCTCTGTCAGCTGGTTTGTTGATGACGTTACCTGCTTTTGGATCCGTTAATTCTTCATCTGCAGTTTTCACTAAATCATCCGCTGGAATGACTGCTGTTTTTCCGTCTGGAGTTGTGACTGTTGCGTTTCCTTTTTCGTCCACGTATACAGATGCTCCTGGGTTAACTTCTTTAACTTTATCTGCAATTGCTTTTTTCTCTTCTGGAGTTAAAGCATCTTTGTTAGCAACTACTGTTTCATCGATAGGTTTCTTAACCGCATCTTGTTTCGCTGCATTTTCCAAGTCTTCTTTAGCATTTGATTTCACTAAATCAGAAGCTGGGATTGTTGCTGTAGTCTTAGTTCCGTCTGGATTTGTTACGGTTACTGTCGCATTTCCTTTGTCGTCTACTACTACTGTCGCACCTGGATTTACTGATTCTACAGCTTTTTGAATAGCATCTTTAACATCGTTTGGTAATGTTGCATTTGGATCATTCAATACTGCCGGATCTACAAGTGCTTTTTCAGCTGGAGTATTTACTTTGTTTCCTGCTGATGGAGTTTCTTTAGCTGCTGGATCTTTCAATAAGTCTTCAACTGGGATTGTTGCTGTCTTACCGTCTGGTGTTGTGACTGTTGCATTTCCTTTATCGTCTACGAATACAGTTGCACCTGGATTTACTGATTCTACAGCTTTTTGAATTTTAGCTTTAACTTCGTCTTTCTTATCTCCAGTTAAATCTGCTGGTGTTGCTGAAACTTTATCTGCTGGTTTGTTGATGTTGTTTCCTGCATTCACACCTTCAGCTTCTTTTGCAGTTTTCACTAAGTCTGATGCTGGAATTACTTCAGTTTTACCGTCTGGTGTTGTGACTGTTGCATTTCCTTGTTCATCTACAACTACTGTTGTGTTTTCTGGATTTACTTTTGCTACAGCTGCTTTAATAGCATCTTTTTCAGCTTGAGTTAATTTAGCTGGGTTCTTAACAAGTGTTTTGTCTGCTGGTTTCTTAACTGCATCTTGTTTTTCTGGGTTAGTTAAGTCAGCATTTGTTTTCGCTAAGTCTGATGCTGGGATTGTTGCTACAGCTCCATCTTTCGTTGTTACTGTTGCGTTTCCTTTTTCATCAAATACTACTTTAGCATCTGGATTTACAGCTTTAATCTTATCAGTAATTTTAGCTTTTTCATCATCTGTTAAGTTAGCTGGATCGTTTACAACTACTTTATCCGCTGGAGTGTTTACTTTGTTTCCTGCATTTGGAGTTTCTTTAGCTGCTGGATCTTTTACTAAATCTTCAACTGGGATTGTTGCTGTTTTACCATCTGGAGTAGATACTGTTGCATTTCCTTTGTCATCTACGAATACTTTAGCATCTGGGTTAACTGCTTCTACTTTAGCTTTGATTGCTTTAATGTCTTCAGGAGTTAACGCATCTTTGTTTGCAGATACTTTATCTGCTGGTTTGTTAACGTTATTTCCTGCTTTAGTACCTTCAGCTTCTGCTGGAGATTTCACTAAGTCAGTTACTGGAATTGTTGCCGTCTTACCGTCTGGTGTAACTACAGTTGCGTTTCCTTTTTCGTCTACTACTACAGTTGCACCTGGGTTAACTGCTTCTACTTTAGCTTTGATTGCTTCGATGTTTTCAGGAGTTAATGCATCTTTATCAGCAACTACTTTGTCTGCTGGTTTGTTGATGTTGTTTCCTGCTTTAGCAGTTTCTTTGTCAGCTTCTGTTTTCACTAAGTCAGCTTTTGGAATAACTACAGTTTTACCACCTGGTGTTGTGACTGTTGCATTTCCTTTGTCGTCTACTACTACAGTTGAACCTGGGTTCACTGCTGCTACAGCTGCCTTAATAGCATCTTTAGCTTCTGTTGGTAAATCTTTATCAGCTGCTACTAGTGTTGGGTCAACTACTACTTTGTCTGCTGGTTTGTTTACAGCATCTTGTTTCGTTGGGTCAGCTAAGTCAGCTTTAGGTTTTACTAAGTCGCTCGCTGGAATTGTTGCTGTTTTGCCTTCTGGCGTTGTTACTGTTGCATTTCCTTTGTCGTCAAATACTACATCAGCACCTGGGTTTACAGCTTGGATTTTAGCTTTAATAGCTTCTTTATCTTTGTCTGTTAATGCAGCTGGGTTTTCTACCACTACTCTATCTGCTGGAGTGTTTACTTGGTTTCCACCAGTTACATTATCTTTGTCAGTTGGAGCTTTTACTAATTCGCTTACTGGAATTGTTGCTGTTTTTTGTTCTACACCTGGTGCTGCTGGTGTTGTTACAGTCGCGTTTCCTTTGTCGTCAACTACTACTGTAGAACCAGGGTTTACTGCTTCAACTGCTGCTTTGATTTTAGCGATTTCTTCTGGTGTTAATTTAGCTTTATCTGCTACTTGTACTCTATCTGCTGGGTTGTTGATATTGTTACCAGCTTTTGGATTAGTTTTTTCGTCAGCACCTTTAACTAAATCATCAGCATCGATTACTGCAGTTTTTCCTTCTGGTGTTGTTACTGTTGCATTTCCTTTTTCATCAACAGTTACAACTGCACCTGGATTTACAGCTTTAACTTTGTCTTCGATTGCTTTTTTCTCATCTGGTGTTAAAGCATTTTTATTTGCTACAACAGTTTGTGAGTTTGGTTTGTTGATGTCATCTCCACCATTTGGTTTCTCAGCATCTTCTGGTGTCTTGAATAAGTCACCTGCTGGAATTGTAGCAATTGTTCCGTCTGGGCGAATTACTGTTGCATTTCCTTCATCATCATATTTAACTTTAGCATCTGGTCCATTTAATTTTTGAAGTTTTTCAGTTGCTTTTTCTTGATCAGCTGGGTTTGTTGCATCACCAACTACTTTATCAGCTGGTTTACGAATTCCTGTATTAGCTGAATCAGGATTTTCTGCATCTTTTAATGTACGTACTAATTCTGATGCTGGGAATGCTGCTGTATTTCCTTCTGGAGTTGAAACAGTTACTGTTCCGTTATCGTCCATAGTTACTACTGCGTTAGGGTTAACGTCACGAACAGCTTGTTTGATTTTTGCTTTTTCTTCAGGTGTTAAGTTCTTAGGATCTTTAACGATAACTTTATCCACTGGACGGTTAATGTTGTTACCACCAGCTGGGGTATCTAAAGCATCTGCAGATTTTGTTAAATCAGCTTGTTTTAATGGCTCTGTTTTACCATTTGGTAATGTAACACTTGCTGTTCCATCAGGATTTACTGTTACATTTGCACCTGGGTTTACAGCTTCGATAGCTTTTTTAAGCTTATCTTGTTCTTCAGCATCTAGATTTGTTGGGTTTTTAGCAACTAATTTGTTACCTGGTACACGTGCAGAGTTGATTGCTTTAATCGCTTGTTCACCTGCTTTTTTAGCTTTATCAACGTCAGCATTTTTCTTAGCACCAGTGATTGCTGCATCTGTTGCTTCTTTAATATCGTCTACTTCTTTTTTAAGTTTTTCTTTAGCTGCTTCAGATAATGTATCATCACCTTGGATAGCTTGTTTCTTAGCTTCTGCTTCATCTGCTACTGCAGTTTTAGCAGTTGTTTTTTTGTTAGCTGGTGGATTTACCGCCGCTACTTTATCAACACCGTCTTTCTTAGCTGCATCTACTGCATCTTGAGCTGTTTTAGCTTCTGCTGGAGTTGCTTCTTTATCAGGTTGAGCGGTAATCGCATCTGTTGCTTTTTTCGCTAATCCTTTAGCTTCTTCTTTAGCTGCATCTTTTTCTTCTTTTGTTAAATCTGTACGAGCGTCGATTTCTTTTTCTTTTTTAGCTAATTCGTCAGCTACTGCTTTTTTAGCTTTTTCTTTAGCGATTGGGTTTACAGTCTTAACGTCTGCTACACCTTTATCTTTAGCTGCATCTACTACTTTTTGCGCTTCTGCTGCTTCTGCCGCTGTTTCTTTGTTATCAGGTTGTTTAGCAACTTTAGCTAACTGTGCATCTGCTAATTGCTTAGCTTCTTCTTTTGCAGCTTTTTTCTCTGCATCTGATAAGTCTGTACGGTTATCAAGTTCTGCATTCTTAGCTTTCAACTCATCAGCAATTGCTTGTTTAGCTTTTTCTCTTGCTACTGGGTTTACTTTTGCTACAGCACCAGTACCTTCATCTTTAGATGTATCGATTGCTGTTTTGTTTGTAGCATCAGCGATTTTTTCTAATGCTGCATCTTTCCCTTTGTTCACATCTGCAATAGCTTTATCTTTTTCTGCTTGTGTTAAGTTATCATTACCATTAATAGCTGCGATTTGGTCGTTTGCTTTGTTAGTAACTTCATCGATAGCTGGTTGCTTGTCTAGTTTCACAACTTTATCAACAGGAATTGTATCTTTAGAACCATCTTGGTAAGTGACTACTAGGTTTTCACCTTCTTGCGCAACACTAGCAATTGCTGCTGTTGACTCAGCTTCTTGTCCACGTTTATCTAATAAGTTCTTATCATCATTTGTTTTAGAGTATTCTAATTTAATCTTATCTTTGATTGTATTAATTTCACTCTCAGAAAGGTTGTTAATATCATTTACAACTGTTTTTTCTGTTGGTTCCTTAATATCATATTTTTTCGTTTGTGCTTTAAGAACTAATTTGAATGCTCCTGGGTCAGTTGCATACGTTTTTCCTTCAGCTGTATTATCAATAAATGCACCGTCAGTATCAGTTGCTGTCGCATAACGAACTGTTAGTACGTATTCATCTTTTTCTGTTTTCGGGAATTTATCCGCTACAAGTTTAGGATATCGTGTTGATGTTTCTTTCGTAACTTTTCCGCTAATCGTTACTTTTGCTGGTGTTGCTGTTTCTTCGTTAATTTGTTTAACTGTTAAATCATACTCATTATCCAATACATTTGGATCACCAGCTGCATCTTTTACTGCTAAAGATTTATTTCCACCTTGTTTGACTGTAGCTGATTTAATTTTTCCTGAATCATCTGTGAATGTAAGGTCGATATTAGTATCTTCATAAGCATATACGTAAATATCTTTTTTACCCTCTACAGAGAATGGAATGTTTACTTCAGGTACTTTGTTTTCACGGACGATTACTTTATGTATGTATTCATCAGACTCTTTTCCTTGGCTATCTACTGTTTTGTAGACAACTGTGTGTTCGCCTGCTTCTGAAGTATCCACTTCTCTAGCACTTGTGTTTCCATCTACTGAGATTACTCTTGCATGCCCCTTATCGCCTAATGTGGCATCCTTATCATCTTCATGGTCAGTTACTTTTACTAAAGATAAAAGATTTAGTTGAGAATTTGTAATAACTGTTGTTGTATCCTCTCCACTTACTGAAGCTACAACTGGTTTTTCATTCGTAACTGGTGTTGATACTTTACCTGCTTTACTACTATATGTTCCGTCATTATTATGACTGATAATTCTTACTACACCTTCTTTGATGTTTTTCTTCATTTCAAGTGTAATAGTATTGTAGAATTTACCTTCAGTAACTGATTTGATTGCTACTTTATCTACATCTTTATCAGCAACTTTAATTCCTAGATTTTCTGCTACTTCTTTATCACGTTGAATATCAATTTGAACTTCTTTTCCTGTTTCTTTATCGTGATACCAGAAGTATGAAATTCCTGCATCATGTGGTACTTCTAATACTACTTCTTTACTTCCTGCTACCACACTTGCTTTATCTTTTGAAGCTTCTGATGGTAATACTTTTGATGCACCAATAGATACATAAGTGTCTGTTGACACTGATTCAATACCATCTTTAGTTTCGAAAACTTTTACTGGGTTTTTAGGTGCAAAGAAGTTTTGCGCTCTAGCGTTTCCTCCAACTGGTACGTTACTGTTTAATCCATTTTCAAGTGTCGCAGTCCAATTTCCTGAAGCATCTACTGGAATATCAGTAATTTCTTTCAACACTTTACCATTTTCAGCACTTGCTAC
>CAJNBY010000031.1 GCA_905221125.1 bacterium
AACGTTACAGTAGCGGTAGGTGAAACGAGAGTTCAACCATCAGAGACTGATGGTAATAGTGTATATGCAGGTGCTAATAATATAAATGTTAAGGTACCGCATGATGCCGGTATCTTCTATGTCAAATATTATGATAAAGTCACAAACCAAGCTAGAGAAATTTCAGTAAAACGAGATAGTCTGACTGGACCGTGGACATCTACTAAAACTGAATATGCTACAGTAGTGGCAACTACTAAGGATGCGTTTACAGATACAGTTACTCTTAGAATGGCTGAATCAATTAAGGAAAGCACTCCAAGCAAAGTAGGTGCAAGAGATGACGATAGAATATTTGCGATTTCAAATATTAAAGATAAAGGTTATTCAAGTCCAGTAGGATGGCAACCAATAGCTGTCACAAACGAAGCCCCAACAATAGCACCGGGAAATCAAGGAAATACAGTGACAGTAGAACATGGATCAACTTTAAATCTCATGAACTTAGTCACAGTCCGAGATAAAGAAGATGACAAACAAGCCACACGAGGGACAAGAGTTCATGCGGAAATCCTATCAGTAAATGATGTCGCAACGACTAAAGAGGTGAGGACTAATCAACCAGGCGTTTATCGAGTGAAATACAAAGCGGTAGACAGTCAAGGAAAAGAATCTGGCGAAACGACAGTAACCGTGAATGTAAAACCGGAAACACCAACAGTAAATAGCACAACAACAGAAAACCGTATATTATCAACCGATAAAACATTGACTGGTAGAGGGGTAGCTGGCGCAAAAATTAAAGTAACAGTAAATAATACAGTACTAAAAGAAACTACAGTACAACCAAACGGAACATGGTCAGTAACACTTGATAAAGGTTTCAACAGTAATAACGTTTCGAACATAAGACAACTAGTAGAACCAGATATCGTCAAAGTCACTCAAAGTGTGGATGGAGTAGAAAGTTCAGAAAACAACGTTACAGTAGTATTAGGATCAAGTACAATTCGCCCATCAGAAACAGGTGGTTCAAGTGTGTTTGCGGGAGCGAAAAAACTTACAGTAGAAATTCCGCATGATGCAGGCATGTTCTATGTAACATATAAATATAGAGAAAAAACAAACGCATCAGAAAAAGATTCCGCTATAATGAGAGAACTAGGCTTCAAACGAGAAAGCATCGATGGAGCTTGGGTAGCTACAAAACCAGAATATGGAGTTGTGACAGAAAGAGACGTCAAAGGCAAATTTACAACAACTGTTACAATCGATATGAAGGAGGATATAAAAGAAAGTACAAAAGATGCTGAAAAAGCCGCTGTAATTGCGAATATTAGAGAAAATGGATATTCTAGTCCGACAAGATGGCAACCAATAGCCGTCACAAACGAAGCCCCAACAATAGCACCGGGAAATCAAGGAAATACAGTGACAGTAGAACATGGTTCAACTTTAAATCTCATGAACTTAGTCACAGTCCGAGATAAAGAAGATGACAAACAAGCCACACGAGGGACAAGAGTTCATGCGGAAATCCTATCAGTAAATGATGTCGCAACGACTAAAGAGGTGAGGACTAATCAACCAGGCGTTTATCGAGTGAAATACAAAGCAGTCGATAGCCAAGGGAAAGAATCTGGCGAAACTACAGTAACCGTAAATGTAAAACCAGAAAAACCAATGGTAAACCCTCTGGACAATGGTGATGTGACAATTAGTAACGTTAATCAAACCAATGTTGATCGCTTGGAGGTAACTTATACTCCAAATCCAACGAGACGTTTGCAAGATAATGGTAATGTAGCGGAAACAGAACAAGCTAGAACGACTATTGTTGCTACTAAGGGAACTAATAATCAATGGACTATCACACGGGGTCAAAAAGAGGGTATTAGTATTTCAAATACGGGCGAATTGACTCTTAAAGACTCTGTGGTTAAGGATTTGACTAGCGTTGACGCTAAGGTTCTTGCTCAAAATATCGCAAGTAATGTAGAGAGTCAAAATGCTAAGGCTGGGGACAAAAAAGTGCCAGTTATTGGTGCTAATTCTACGCTTATAGGAGTTGGAAAACAACTTAACATTCCTCTGACTCTATCAGATGGAAATGGAGTAGGTGTAGACGAAGGAAATATCAAAGTTACAAACTTGCCAAATGGTCTAACTTACGATTCGGCAACAAAATCAATAAAAGGAACACTTGGTTCAGTCGCTAAACATGATGTTACAGTAAGAGTCCTAGATAAGAATGGGAATAAAGCTGAGAAAATAATCTCTATAGCTGCTGTTCAGCCTAAGCCTATCTATGCGATTAAAGATAGTACTATTCCAAATGTAGCCACTGCAAGCAATTTTGTAGAAATGCCTGCAGGGTTAACAAGTCCAAGTATTGCTTGGAAGGATGGTCAACCAACAACAACAGCAGTAGGAAATACGAGCAAAACTGTAACAGTCAGTGCGGATGGTTATACTTCGACAGAAGTAGATGTTCCGGTGACGGTATATCCAGGAGTAACTTATCGTAAGGTTAATAATAAAGAAGTAACAGAGTACGATGAGATTGTTGGACAACCATTGACGTCAAGTGTATGGGGAACAGGTGGACGTACGAAACCTGCTGCAGCTGATTTCTATGTAGAATTTGAAGGTGGAAATAAACCAGATGGTACAACTATCAGATTTAAAGATGGAGATCCAGTTAGTTCAAGCACAACAGCGGGTATAACGACTAAAACGATCGTTGTAACTTATCCAAATGAAGCAGGGACTGTTGAAAAAAATGTAACGTTCAAGACTTATGGAAATGAAGTAAATTATCCGGGAGGAAAAGATTCTGTAGAAACAATAGTTGGAACAGAATTTAGTAAGATTACTGCAGCAGGAACTATCAAGTTAAGTGATCCGAAGTTGCCAAATCCAAAGGGAACTTTCATTGGTTGGTGGAATAAGATTGCCAAAAAAGCATATACTCCTGAAAATAAAATTGGAAAACGTGAAGAAAACGTTAATGTTTGGTATGGAAGTACTGTTGAAAATCAACGTGGAGATACTCAACACTTATACAGTGATCAAAATATTACTGTGAATTTAACAGTCAAACCACAAGCGCCGATAATTGCTGAAGATGCCTTGTATGGTAAAGGTACGACTAAACCGAATCTAACGGTAGGGAATCTTCCAACGAACAGTCAGTTAGAAACTGGAGCATCAGTTACGGTTGAATTATTCCAAGGGAATAAGAAAGTTGCTTCTAAGACAGTAAACGGCGGAATAAGTTCAGTTGAATTTAATAATAATGATTATAGCGACAATCTAACTTATAGTGAAAAAGTTCATGCGGTGGTTAAAGTTGCCGGTGGTACTGGAACTACAGCCTATAACTTATCATCTGCAAATAGTAATGGCATCCAAGTTACTCCTCAAAAACCAACTTTTGATACAGCAACAGTGACTTCAACTAGTCGTACACTAAGAGGTACATTAGGCGGATTTGATGCAACTAATAGAGTGGTCAAAGTTCATTTGAACGATGAGAATAATACCGTTCTATCTAGTGAAAATAATGGCGGAGTAACCATCAATGGTAATACATGGACAGCTACGCTTCCTGCTACTGTAAAACTTCGTCAATCAGTCGCTAAAAATGGTGAAACTACAACGCCACCAGCGATTACAGTGGAGAATACAGTCACAGGAGGAACAGTTTCAACTACAAGTGATAATAAACAAGTTGAAATGGGAGCTTACTCTGTATCACCTGCTATTGCGGGTAGCAAACATATTGATATCACAGTTCCACATGATGCTAAACGAGTGGAGTTGAGATTCCATAATAGCGAAGAAACAGGAGATAAACCAAACAGTATCGTACTTGTTCGTGGTCAAAACGGAGGAGATTGGCATGTAGACGCAGTACGGACTGATCATACTGCGGTAAGTGATGCGAATAAATTTGTAGCAAAAATTGAAAATGGAGTTAGTCGTACAAACGCCTCTGAAAATCTGGTAAGAATTCATCTCAAGGAAATTGAAGGTGGGTCTAAACTTCATTTGAAGGAAGAAGTAGCGAATGGTAGTGGAACAAGTACTTACGGAAAAGGATTAGGTTTACGTGTAGCTTACCAATCTGAAGCAGGACAAGATCCTGTAACTGCTGGAAATTGGATGATTGCTAACATTAGCAATACGTCTCCGACTCTGGAGTACAAAGGAACAGAAGGAAGAAGTGATACGACTCGTAAAGTCTTCCCATCTGGCACAAGTATTACGAAAGAGAAATTAGCTGAACTAGTAACTATCAGAGATACTGAAGATAATCATACAGTTCCTGAAGATAAGCCGTACGGTACTGGAAGTCTCCAAATAATGTCTGGATTGACAGAAACACCAGGAAAAGCAACCCCGGCAGGACGATATACAGTAGTTCTTAAAGCTATCGATAGTCAAGGAAAAGAAAGTAATCCCTTGACAGTGCATGTGGGTGTGGTGTCTACGGATGTGAAATACCAACCACAAGTAAATGGAGTTGACCAAGGAGCTGCGAAAGTAGTCGAAGTAACTGGAAGTGAGCATCACCAAGGAGATAGCGTAAGCTACACACCAGAAGGAGAAATCACAGGAACAGACGGAAAAGTATATGTACCAAAAGATCCAAAAGCAAAAACAGTTACATTAACAGACAAACCACAAGTAATCAATGTAGAATATGTTGAAAAAGCAGCATCAACAGACGTCAAATACCAACCACAAGTAAATGGAGTTGACCAAGGAGCTGCGAAAGTAGTCGAAGTAACTGGAAGTGAGCATCACCAAGGAGATAGCGTAAGCTACACACCAGAAGGAGAAATCACAGGAACAGACGGAAAAGTATATGTACCAAAAGATCCAAAAGCAAAAACAGTTACATTAACAGACAAACCACAAGTAATCAATGTAGAATATGTTGAAAAAGCAACTACATCTACTCCTACATTTACGGTAGGAACACAAAATCCACAAACAGGAAATGTTGAAGTAACGGTCGGTGGTGTTCCTGAAGGTACTAAAGTTACATTGCCAGGTGTTACTGGTGAAAAAGTCGTAACTGGTGGAAAAGTAGTGTTATCTCATAATGATTTACCAGATGAACCAAAAACAGGAAAAGGAAGCGCGCAAGAAGATGGTAAACTTCCAAAAGAAGGAACAAGTGAAATCACAATTCCTGGTAAATTAACTAGCGCTAAAGGTGAACCTGCAAAAGAGTTTGAAGTTGAGATTCCACTACCACTCGTAGTTCCAGATCCAGAACATTTAACATCAAAAGAAATAGAAAAATTGGTAGAAGAAGTTAAAAAATCTAATCCAACTAGCGATGTTAAGGCGGATGGTAAGGGCAATGTTACTGTAACGGATAAGACAACTGGCGATTCAGTACTCATCCCAGTGAAAGACTTAACAGTAAAAGACTTCACCCCAGTGACACCGACTGAGAAAGTACCAGTGAAGAAAGCTGGAGAATTGACTCAAGCCGAACAAGACAAAGTCAAAGAAAAAGTTCAAGCTAAGAA
>CAJNBY010000032.1 GCA_905221125.1 bacterium
GTATAATAGTAAGAGTTGAAAATAACAACTCTGGTCCGTTGGTCAAGGGGTTAAGACACCGCCTTTTCACGGCGGTAACACGGGTTCGAATCCCGTACGGACTATGGTATGTTGCGGTTGAGACACTTGATGAAAAAAAGTTTAAAAAAGTTTCAAAAAAGTGTTGACAAGCGAAAGCGATTGTGATATACTAATATAGTTGTCGCTTGAGAGAAACAAGTGATAAAGACCTTTGAAAACTGAACAAGACGAACCAATGTGCAGGGCACTATAACTAAGGTTGTAGTACTGAACAATGAAAAACAATAAATCTGTCAGTGACAGAAATGAGTGAGAACTCAAACTTTTAATGAGAGTTTGATCCTGGCTCAGGACGAACGCTGGCGGCGTGCCTAATACATGCAAGTAGAACGCTGAAGGAGGAGCTTGCTCTTCTGGATGAGTTGCGAACGGGTGAGTAACGCGTAGGTAACCTGCCTGGTAGCGGGGGATAACTATTGGAAACGATAGCTAATACCGCATAATAGTAGATGTTGCATGACATTTGCTTAAAAGGTGCAATTGCATCACTACCAGATGGACCTGCGTTGTATTAGCTAGTTGGTGGGGTAACGGCTCACCAAGGCGACGATACATAGCCGACCTGAGAGGGTGATCGGCCACACTGGGACTGAGACACGGCCCAGACTCCTACGGGAGGCAGCAGTAGGGAATCTTCGGCAATGGACGGAAGTCTGACCGAGCAACGCCGCGTGAGTGAAGAAGGTTTTCGGATCGTAAAGCTCTGTTGTAAGAGAAGAACGAGTGTGAGAGTGGAAAGTTCACACTGTGACGGTATCTTACCAGAAAGGGACGGCTAACTACGTGCCAGCAGCCGCGGTAATACGTAGGTCCCGAGCGTTGTCCGGATTTATTGGGCGTAAAGCGAGCGCAGGCGGTTAGATAAGTCTGAAGTTAAAGGCTGTGGCTTAACCATAGTACGCTTTGGAAACTGTTTAACTTGAGTGCAAGAGGGGAGAGTGGAATTCCATGTGTAGCGGTGAAATGCGTAGATATATGGAGGAACACCGGTGGCGAAAGCGGCTCTCTGGCTTGTAACTGACGCTGAGGCTCGAAAGCGTGGGGAGCAAACAGGATTAGATACCCTGGTAGTCCACGCCGTAAACGATGAGTGCTAGGTGTTAGACCCTTTCCGGGGTTTAGTGCCGCAGCTAACGCATTAAGCACTCCGCCTGGGGAGTACGACCGCAAGGTTGAAACTCAAAGGAATTGACGGGGGCCCGCACAAGCGGTGGAGCATGTGGTTTAATTCGAAGCAACGCGAAGAACCTTACCAGGTCTTGACATCCCTCTGACCGCTCTAGAGATAGAGTTTTCCTTCGGGACAGAGGTGACAGGTGGTGCATGGTTGTCGTCAGCTCGTGTCGTGAGATGTTGGGTTAAGTCCCGCAACGAGCGCAACCCCTATTGTTAGTTGCCATCATTCAGTTGGGCACTCTAGCGAGACTGCCGGTAATAAACCGGAGGAAGGTGGGGATGACGTCAAATCATCATGCCCCTTATGACCTGGGCTACACACGTGCTACAATGGCTGGTACAACGAGTCGCAAACCGGTGACGGCAAGCTAATCTCTTAAAGCCAGTCTCAGTTCGGATTGTAGGCTGCAACTCGCCTACATGAAGTCGGAATCGCTAGTAATCGCGGATCAGCACGCCGCGGTGAATACGTTCCCGGGCCTTGTACACACCGCCCGTCACACCACGAGAGTTTGTAACACCCGAAGTCGGTGAGGTAACCGTAAGGAGCCAGCCGCCTAAGGTGGGATAGATGATTGGGGTGAAGTCGTAACAAGGTAGCCGTATCGGAAGGTGCGGCTGGATCACCTCCTTTCTAAGGATAAGGAACTGCGCATTGGTCTTGTTTAGTCTTGAGAGGTCTTGTGGGGCCTTAGCTCAGCTGGGAGAGCGCCTGCTTTGCACGCAGGAGGTCAGCGGTTCGATCCCGCTAGGCTCCATTGGTGAGAGATCACCAAGTAATGCACATTGAAAATTGAATATCTATATCAAATAGTAACAAGAAAATAAACCGAAACGCTGTAGTATTAAAAGAGTTTATGACCGAAAGGTCAAAAATAAGGTTAAGTTAATAAGGGCGCACGGTGGATGCCTTGGCACTAGGAGCCGAAGAAGGACGTGACAAACGACGATATGCCTTGGGTAGCTGTAAGTAAGCGATGATCCAGGGATTTCCGAATGGGGGAACCCAACAGGTACTACCTGTTACCCGCATCTGTTAAGGATGTGAGGAGGAAGACGCAGTGAACTGAAACATCTAAGTAGCTGCAGGAAGAGAAAGCAAAAGCGATTGCCTTAGTAGCGGCGAGCGAAACGGCAGAAGGGCAAACCGAAGAGTTTACTCTTCGGGGTTGTAGGACTGCAATGTGGACTCAAAGATTATAGAAGAATGATTTGGGAAGATCAGCCAAAGAGAGTAATAGCCTCGTATTTAAAATAGTCTTTGTACCTAGCAGTATCCTGAGTACGGCGGGACACGCGAAATCCCGTCGGAATCTGGGAGGACCATCTCCCAACCCTAAATACTCCCTAGTGACCGATAGTGAACCAGTACCGTGAGGGAAAGGTGAAAAGCACCCCGGGAGGGGAGTGAAATAGAACCTGAAACCGTGTGCCTACAACAAGTTCGAGCCCGTTAATGGGTGAGAGCGTGCCTTTTGTAGAATGAACCGGCGAGTTACGTTATGATGCGAGGTTAAGTTGAAGAGACGGAGCCGTAGGGAAACCGAGTCTGAATAGGGCGGATTAGTATCATGACGTAGACCCGAAACCATGTGACCTACCCATGAGCAGGTTGAAGGTGCGGTAAGACGCACTGGAGGACCGAACCAGGGCACGTTGAAAAGTGCTTGGATGACTTGTGGGTAGCGGAGAAATTCCAAACGAACTTGGAGATAGCTGGTTCTCTCCGAAATAGCTTTAGGGCTAGCGTCGACATTAGAGATTCTTGGAGGTAGAGCACTGTTTGGGTGAGGGGTCCATCCCGGATTACCAATCTCAGATAAACTCCGAATGCCAAAGAATTATGGTCGGCAGTCAGACTGCGAGTGCTAAGATCCGTAGTCGAAAGGGAAACAGCCCAGACCACCAGCTAAGGTCCCAAAATAATTGTTAAGTGGAAAAGGATGTGGGGTTGCACAGACAACTAGGATGTTAGCTTAGAAGCAGCTATTCATTCAAAGAGTGCGTAATAGCTCACTAGTCGAGTGACCCTGCGCCGAAAATGTACCGGGGCTAAAACAATTTACCGAAGCTGTGGATACCTTTATAGGTATGGTAGGAGAGCGTTCTATGTGTGAAGAAGGTGTACCGTGAGGAGTGCTGGAACGCATAGAAGTGAGAATGCCGGTATGAGTAGCGAAAGACAGGTGAGAATCCTGTCCACCGTAAGACTAAGGTTTCCAGGGGAAGGCTCGTCCGCCCTGGGTTAGTCGGGACCTAAGGAGAGACCGAAAGGTGTATCCGATGGACAACAGGTTGATATTCCTGTACTAGAGTATGTAGTGATGGAGGGACGCAGTAGGCTAACTAAAGCAGACGATTGGAAGAGTCTGTCTAAGCAGTGAGGTGTGATATGAGTCAAATGCTTATATCTATAACATTGAGCTGTGATGGGGAGCGAAGTTTAGTAGCGAAGTTAGTGACGTCACACTGCCAAGAAAAGCTTCTAGCGTTTAAACATGCTCTACCCGTACCGCAAACCGACACAGGTAGTCGAGGCGAGTAGCCTCAGGTGAGCGAGAGAACTCTCGTTAAGGAACTCGGCAAAATGACCCCGTAACTTCGGGAGAAGGGGTGCTGACTTTAAGTCAGCCGCAGTGAATAGGCCCAAGCAACTGTTTATCAAAAACACAGCTCTCTGCTAAATCGTAAGATGATGTATAGGGGGTGACGCCTGCCCGGTGCTGGAAGGTTAAGAGGAGTGCTTAGCGTAAGCGAAGGTATGAATTGAAGCCCCAGTAAACGGCGGCCGTAACTATAACGGTCCTAAGGTAGCGAAATTCCTTGTCGGGTAAGTTCCGACCCGCACGAAAGGCGTAATGATTTGGGCACTGTCTCAACGAGAGACTCGGTGAAATTTTAGTACCTGTGAAGATGCAGGTTACCCGCGACAGGACGGAAAGACCCCATGGAGCTTTACTGCAGTTTGATATTGAGTGTCTGTACCACATGTACAGGATAGGTAGGAGTCTAAGAGATCGGGACGCCAGTTTCGAAGGAGACGTTGTTGGGATACTACCCTTGTGTTATGGCCACTCTAACCCGGATAGGTGATCCCTATCGGAGACAGTGTCTGACGGGCAGTTTGACTGGGGCGGTCGCCTCCTAAAAGGTAACGGAGGCGCCCAAAGGTTCCCTCAGAATGGTTGGAAATCATTCGCAGAGTGTAAAGGTATAAGGGAGCTTGACTGCGAGAGCTACAACTCGAGCAGGGACGAAAGTCGGGCTTAGTGATCCGGTGGTTCCGTATGGAAGGGCCATCGCTCAACGGATAAAAGCTACCCTGGGGATAACAGGCTTATCTCCCCCAAGAGTTCACATCGACGGGGAGGTTTGGCACCTCGATGTCGGCTCGTCGCATCCTGGGGCTGTAGTCGGTCCCAAGGGTTGGGCTGTTCGCCCATTAAAGCGGCACGCGAGCTGGGTTCAGAACGTCGTGAGACAGTTCGGTCCCTATCCGTCGCGGGCGTAGGAAATTTGAGAGGATCTGCTCCTAGTACGAGAGGACCAGAGTGGACTTACCGCTGGTGTACCAGTTGTCTTGCCAAAGGCATCGCTGGGTAGCTATGTAGGGAAGGGATAAACGCTGAAAGCATCTAAGTGTGAAACCCACCTCAAGATGAGATTTCCCATGATTTTATATCAGTAAGAGCCCTGAGAGATGATCAGGTAGATAGGTTAGAAGTGGAAGTGTGGCGACACATGTAGCGGACTAATACTAATAGCTCGAGGACTTATCCAAAGTAACTGAGAATATGAAAGCGTATGGTTTTCTTGATTTGAATAGATATTCAATTTTGAGTAGGTATTACTCAGAGTTAAGTGACGATAGCCTAGGAGATACACCTGTACCCATGCCGAACACAGAAGTTAAGCCCTAGAACGCCGGAAGTAGTTGGGGGTTGCCCCCTGTGAGATATGGAAGTCGCTTAGCTCTA
>CAJNBY010000033.1 GCA_905221125.1 bacterium
ACAACAGGAAAAGAGGTAGAAATACCAGCTGAGAAAGTAAGTATTGATAACGGAACAACAGATTCAGCAATTCCAACAAAATCTTTAGAAGATAAGATTGCAGACCTAGAAAAACGTGGATATGTAGTTGAGAATAAAGACTTGTTGAAAGATCAAAAATTCGATAAAGAAAAAGATCCAACAGATGGAGATCCAACGCAAGTATTCAAATTGAAAGTACATGAAAAACTTGTGCCGGTGACACCGCCAACAGACGACAAACCAATTACACCTGGAACACCAATCGATCCAGATACACCAGTAGATCCAAATAATCCAAATGATCCAACTATTCCAAGATGGACAGAGGACTTAATCAACAAACTAGAAACTACAAAACAAGTAACACGTACGATCAACTATGTTGATGAGGCTGGAAATAAAGTTTCTGAACCATCAACTGACAAAGTAACATTCACTCGTGAAGCTAAGATTAACGTAGTAACAGGTAAGATTACTTATGGAGACTGGAAAGCAGTTGATGGAGACGATACATTTGATAAAGTATCATCACCAGTGGTTAAAGGTTACATCTTAAAAGACCCAACTCAAAAAGTAGTTGAGAAAGAAACAGTTAAGTCGGATGCAAAAGATGAAACAATTACTGTTACTTACACTAAAGTAGGTTCATATGTACCAAAAGTACCAGAAGGAGTAACTCCACCAAGTCCAACACCGTATGACAACGATCCAGAAGATCCAACGAAAGTGGTAACACCAAACCCAGAAAAACCACAAGATCCAAACGATCCAAACAGTCCGAAAGTACCAGTACTTCCACAAGTACCAGGACATACTCCCGTAATACCAAAAGACCCAACAAAACCAGTGAGTCCAGAAAACCCACTAGTACCGTTAACACCGGTGGATCCAAACCATCCAGAAAAAGGATATAACGTACCACCAGTGCCAACAACACCAGGTCAAGATACACCAATCGAGTATGTAAAAGACGGACAACAACGTGCAATTACAAGCTTTGTAGATCCAAGTGGAAATGAAATCGAGCCACCAGTAACAGATACAGGTGATTCAAACACACCACTTACAAAAGACGGTGAAGTAGCCAAGACAATTGCGAAGTTGAGAGCACAAGGATATGACGTTGTAAGTAATAATTATCCATCTAAAGGAACATTTGACAATGATCCTAAGGTTGATCAATACTACAAGGTGACACTAGTGCCACACGTTGAGCCAGTGAAACCATTTGATCCAACTCAACCGAAAAATGAAGATAATCCAAAACCGGAGCCAGGAAAACCAATTGACCCTAATAATCCTGAAGGACCAAAATGGACGGAAGAGTTAATCAAGCAACTAGTTACTAAGAAAGAAGTTTCGCGTACAATCACTTATGTTGATGAAGATGGAAATAGAATTACTTATACTGCTAATGGTAAAGAAACAACATCACCAGTCATTAACAAAGCGACATTTACTCGTGGAGCTAAGGTGAATGCTGTAACAGGCGAAGTGACTCATGATTCAACATGGGTTGCTAAGGGAGAGAATTTTGAAAAAGTAACATCTCCAGTAGTACCTGGTTACATCCTAAAAGATACTAACCAAAAAGAAGTCGCTTCTGAAACTGTTGATCAAACTACTGAAGATAAAGCTATCGAAGTAGTGTACAAAAAACTTGGTTCATGGGTGCCAAGAATTCCAGAGGGAGTAACACCTCCACTAGGAACTGATTTAACACCTAAACCATATCCAAATGATCCAACAGATCCGACAAAACCAGGAACTGATAAACCAAAAGTACCTACAATCCCAGGATATACACCGATGGTGCCAACAGACCCAACAAAACCAGTGAGTCCAACGAACCCACTGAAACCGTTAGATCCAACTCCAAACGGTGGATACGAAGTGCCGAATATACCAACAGATCCATCTAAGGATATTCCAATCACGTATGTAAAAGATGGGCAAAGAGTTATCGTGAACTTTGTAGACGATAAAGGGAATGTAGTAGCGCCGACTATTTTAGAATCTGGTAACTCAGGTGAGAAATTCACACAAGCTGGATTAGTATCTTCAACAATTGAAGAGCTAAAAGCTAAAGGTTATACAGTAGAGTCAAGCACTTATCCAGAAGAAAAAGATAGAATTTTCGATAAGGATAGTACTGTAGATCAAATCTACACGGTTACAGTCAAACCAAATCCAGATACACCTAAACAAAAAGCTATCATCAAGTTTGTTGTCGTAGGTGAAGATGGAAAAGAAACTGAACTTGTAACTTCAAGAATCACTACTACAGGTATTACAGGACAAACAATCCCAACAAATGCCTTCAACGAAGAATTGAAGAAACTAACTGGGGACCCAACTACTAATGGTGATTACGAAGTGGTAGAAAATCCATTGAAAGATGGAGCGACATTTGACAAAGTAAAAGATGAAGAAGGAAAAGATCCGTCACAAGTCTTTACTGTAAAATTACGTCAAATCAACGTTATTCCACCAACACCAAGAATTGTGGAACGTTCAGGTGGAAATACTGTAGAAGTTTCAGTGCCAAATAAAGATGCGGATACATTATCTATTACATTTACAAAACGAAATAGTACTGAAAAAGAAACTATCGTTACGAAGAAAGATAAAGATGGTACATGGAAGATTGAAAAAGCTCCAAAAGGAGTTACAATCAATCCAACAAATGGTCTTGTTTATATTCCAAGTAAGCAAGTTCAACCTAAGACATGGGTAGAAACGCAAACAAAACATAAATACAAACTAAGTAAGATTGTTAGAGTTATGCCGAACATTCATGACTTAAAAGAATTTGTAGGAACTACAGAATGGATTGACGTAAATGGAAAAGTATTGAAACCTCTTGAAAAAGGTGTTCATGAAAAAGAAAAATTTGATAATTACGTTTGGTTAGAAAGTGTCCTTGAAGGAGATAAAATTACACACATCTACTTTAATGGAACACCATCAGTAGACAAACCAGAATACAAGATTACAGTATGGTTTGATAAAGATGGTAAACCATTAAAACCAGACCAACCAGGTACTCATGAAGCAGGAAATATTCCTGGATACAGATATATCACAACTGTGACGAAGGATGGTATTACGATTCATAGATTTGAAAAGATACCGCCAGTTCTTCCTGATGAGCCAATTCCAGCTAGACCTGAGGAGCCAAGACCACAACCAAATCCAGAGCATCCAAATGTTCCGACACCAAGTCCAGAACTACCGAACCAAGAGATTCCAATACCAGATCCAGATACTCCAAGTCCTGAAACTCCAGTGAATCCAGACCCAGAAGTTCCGACTTCTGAGACAAGTAGAAGAGAGGAATTGCCAAATACAGGTACCAAAGCCAATGCTGGCTTAGCTGGTGCAGGTCTCTTGACCTTGTTAGCTGGTCTAGGACTAGGATTCTTCAAGAAAAAAGAAGATGAATCCGAATAATATAGAAAATGTTGCTTCCTGCCAAAAGTTGGATGAATGATCCGACTTTTGGCTCGGAGTCAACAATCTATAAACTAAAATAAATATAAAATTGAGGATAATATGTCAAGACAATCAACTAAGAATAAAAAATATGCCTTACGCAAAATCGGAAAAGTTTTCGGTTCCTGTGTAGTGGCGACTGTCATTACCCTAGGTGGTGCTGCGATCATGGCGCCAACTGTTACGGTTCATGCTTCAGATAATGGATCGGGGAAAACTGGGAATATTGAAAATATAACTACTGCATCAGATGGTTATGAAGTTTTCGTGCCTAAAGGGAAGAAGTATGAAAGAGACGATACAGTCGAAAGTCATAATCCTGTTTTGAAAGAAGAAGGTCATAATGGTAGAAGCTTTATTCTGAAAGCAGTAGCTGAAGAAAATAATCCTGCCCTAACAGAAGAGAATATTAATGACCATTTTGGCGATAATCCAATGGAATCATTATTTGAAAAATTATATGATAAAGATGATGATGGAGTGATTGATGACAAATATAAAAGGGCTGATGCTGATACTATAAATGCACATGCAGGTGAACCACTTGATGATCCAAATTTTAAGGAACCTAAAGTGAGTGAAATTGACCCTAAATACCCTCATCGTCTTGATGCAGGTGTAGCCACCCCAGCTAAACCGGGGAATCTTTACAATGGAAAACCAGCTGAAGCTGATGGAGATATTACTAGTGATGATACCATTGTTGAGTCCAATACACCTATTACAGTTGATACAAATTCAGAGGAAAATAAAGTTAATGATGACGGTAGCGTTGTATTATCTAAGTATTATCGTATTCATGTAAACGAAGGAGAGTACGCTGACAAAAAAGATGATGTTTACAAAGTTGGGACTAAACCGAAAGTAGAAAGAACACCAATTCCATTTGAAACAACTTATAAACGTGATGACTCAGTTCCAGAAGGAACAGAAGAAGAAGTAACAGCAGGTGTCAATGGAGAAACTGTTAAGACAACTACTTATGAACTAAACGAAACAACAGGTGAAGTAACTGCAAATGAACCAACAACATCAACAACAAACGCAGTAACACGAGTTGTTAAAAAGGGAACACAACCGAAAGTAGAGAAAACACCAATTCCATTTGAAACAACTTACGAACGTGATGACTCAGTTCCAGAAGGAACAGAAGAAGAAGTAACAGCAGGTAAGAATGGAGAAACTGTTAAGACAACTACTTATGAACTAAACCCAACAACAGGTGAAGTAACTGCAAATGAACCAACAAGTGTAACAACAAACGCAGTAACACGAGTTGTTAAAAAGGGAACACAACCAAAAGTAGAGAAAACACCAATTCCATTTGAAACAACTTACGAACGTGATGATTCAGTTCCAGAAGGAACAGAAGAAGAAGTAACAGCAGGTAAGAATGG
>CAJNBY010000034.1 GCA_905221125.1 bacterium
GTAGCAAGTGCTGAAAATGGTAAAGTGTTGAAAGAAATTACTGATATTCCAGTAGATGCTTCAGGAAATTGGACTGCAACACTTGAGAATGGGTTAAACAGTAACGTACCAGTTGGAGGAAACGCTAAAGCACAAAACTTCTTCGCACCTAAAAACCCAGTAAAAGTCTTTGAAACGAAAGATGGCATTGAAACAGCTTCAACAGACACTTATGTATCTATTGGTGCATCAAAAGTATTACCATCAGAAGCTTCAAAAGATAAAGCGAGTGTGGTAGCAGGAAGTAAAGAAGTAGTATTAGAAGTACCGCATGATGCAGGGATTTCATACTTCTGGTATCACGATAAAGAAACTGGAAAAGAAGTTCAAATTGATATTCAACGTGATAAAGAAGTAGCAGAAAATCTTGGGATTAAAGTAGCTGCCAAGGATGTAGATAAAGTAGCGATTAAATCAGTTACTAAAGGTGAATTCTACAATACTATTACACTTGAAATGAAGAAAAACATCAAAGAAGGTGTAGTAAGAATTATCAGTCATAATAATGACGGAACACACGGTAGTAAAGCAGGTAAAGTATCAACACCAGTTACGAATGAAGCACCAGTAGTATCATCAGCAACAGACTCAGATGTGACGACAGTAAATGTAGGGGGAACTGTAGATCTTTCAACTCTAGTGAAAGTGACAGACCATGAAGATGATCAAGATGTAACGCTTGGAGACAAAGTACATGGTGAAGTAATCTCAGTAAATGGAGATGAATCTGTTAAAACTGTAGATACAACGACTGCAGGAACTTATGTTGTTAAATATAAAGCGACTGACAGTCAAGGAAAAGAATCAGCAGAATACACTTATAAAGTAATTGTACGTGCAAACGAAGCTCCGACAGTTGAACTTCCATACTCAAACCCAGATAAGAAACAAATCTATATTTACACAGGAGAAAATACTGACTTAACATTTACCGGTAAAGACGAGACAAGAGTAAAAGATTTATATCTACGAAATAAAGGTAAAGATGAAAGTGATAATGCTAGTGGTTATGGTTTTACAATAGGGAAGGTAACTGATAGTGCTGTAGCATCTGGGGATGGAACTGTATCTGATGATAAGAAAACAGCTACTATCAAGATGGTTGGAGTAACCAAGCTGAAAGCTGGGCAAAAGTGGACAAGTTTTATCGAGGCTAAAGATAATGATGGTGTTAAATCTATGCCAGCAAATGAAGCCTATAATGTTGAGAATGACTATGAACTTCGTCGAAACAAACCTGGGTATGTTGAATTCATCGTTAAATCTCAAACAGATAAGTACGATATTAAAGCTCCAACAGAAAAAGTAGATGTAACAGATCCAGCTAATGTAACAGAAGATGAGTTAGCTAAAATCAAAGAAAAACTGCAACTTGAGTACAAGCAGGATAACGACGACGCGAATATCGCAAAAGATACTGCAGTTGATAAAGATGGTAAGATTCAATCAGTAACTCAAGATGGAGCTAACTTAGTAGTAACTTATAAAGATGGTTCTAAAGATACTATTCCAGTAGATAAAGTTGCAAAATTAGACAAACAACCAGCTATCGACGCAGTTACTAACAAAGCAAACGAGCAAATCGCAGCTATTAATGGTAATGATAACTTAACACAAGCTGAAAAAGATAAAGCTATTGCAGATGTGAATAAAGGGAAAGATGCAGCATTAGAAAAAATCGCTGATGCTACAAATGCAACAGATGTAACTGCAGGTAAAGAAGAAGGTACTGGTGCTGTAGCGAAAGTAAACCCAGTAGCGAAAGAAAAAGCTAAACAAGCAATCGCTGATGAGTTAACAGCTAAGAATAAAGAATTAGATGCACGTACAGACTTATCAGATGCAGAAAAAACAAAAGCTAAAGAAGAAGCTAAGAAATTAGCAGATGCAGAATTAGCTAAAGTGAATGCTCAACCTGATAATAAAGAAACAGCAGCAGAAGCAGCAGAAGCACAAAAAGCAGTAGATGCAGCTAAAGATAAAGGTGTAGCAGACGTTAAGACTGTAAACCCAATCGCGAAAGAAAATGCTCTAAAAGCAGTAGCTGATGAATTAGCTAAAAAAGAAAAAGAAATCGACGATCGTACAGACTTAACAAAAGAAGAAAAAGATGCAGCTAAGAAAGAAGCTAAAGGATTAGCGAAAAAAGCAACAGATGCGATTAACGCTCAACCTAATACAGCACCAACAGCAGCAGAAGCTAAAACAGCTCAAGATGCGGTAGACGTAGCTAAGAAAACAGGTGTAGATGAAGTTACAGCGGTAAATCCAGAAGCAGTAACTAAACCAACAGCTAAAAAAGCAATCGAAGATAAATTAGCAGAGCAATTAGAAACAATTGCTAATACTCCAGATGCAACTGACGAAGAAAAAGCAGTAGCAACTGAAGCAGCAAAAGCAGCAGCTGAAAAAGCCAAAGAAGCAGTTGATAAAGCGACAACAGATGCGGCAGTTGAAACTGAAAAAGATGCAGCAGTAGGTAAGGATGGTGCCAAAGGTACAATCGATGAACTTCCTGTTGTAGAAGACAAACCAAACGCACGTAAAGCAATTGATGATGAAGCAACAGCTAAAAAAGCAGCAATCGATGCACGTAATGATTTAACACCTAAAGCTAAAGAAGCATTAAAAGCTAAAGTAGATAAAGTTGCAGAAAAAGCTAAAAAAGCAATTGATGCAGTAACTAGTGTAGAAGATGTTAATACAATTGAAGAATCAGATAAAGCAGCTATTAAATCAATTGGAGATATCAATAGACCAATTGATAAAGTTCTAGTTAAAGACCCAAGTGCTCTAACAGATGAAGAAAAAGCTAAAATCTTAGAAGAAGTTAAGAAAGTTAACCCTACAGCTAAAGAAGTTAAATATAACGAAAATGGTGATATCGAAGTAACTACAGAAAATGGTAATAAAGGAACGATTAAGCCAGCTAAATTAGTTAAAACTGAGGGAGATTTAGATAACGGTAAAGGTGGAAATAACATTCATAAACCACTTGATAAAGTTATCGTAAAAGATCCAAGTGCATTAACAGATGAAGAAAAAGCTAAGATTGTTGCTAAAGTTGAAGAAGTAAATCCAGATGCTATCGTAACAATAGATGAAAACGGAACTGTTTCTGTTTCTACTCCAGATGGTAAAACTGCTGCAATTCCAGCATCAGATTTAGTAAGAACTAAAGAAGATACAGCAAAAGCTGGAGCAGGTAACTCTAATATTGTTAAACCAGCAGACAAAGTAGTTGGTGAAGCAAATGATCCAGATGATCAAGCTAAAGTAGAAGCAAAATTAAGAGCATTAAACCCAGAAACTAAATCTGTTAAATTCGATGAAAATGGAAATGCAACAGTTACACTAAAAGATGGAACTACAGCAACAATCCCATCAGAAGATTTATTCAGATCAGAAGCAGATGCAACTACACCAAATGCAGGAAATGACATTGTAAACCCAGCCGATAAGACTGTAGTAGCAAATCCAGACTCATTAACACAAGATGAGAAAGATGCAATTGTAGCTAAAATTAAAGCAGTAAATCCAGGTGCTGAAGTTGTCGTAGACGACAAAGGAAACGCGACAGTCACAACCCCAGAAGGTAAGACAGCGGTAATTCCAGCAACAGACTTGACTAAGTCAGCAGCAGAAGCAGCTAAACCAAACGCAGGCAATGACATCGTTAAACCAGCGGATAAGACAGTAGTAGCAAATCCAGACTCATTAACACAAGGTGAGAAAGATGCAATCGTAGCTAAAGTTAAAGCAGTAAATCCAGGTGCGACTGTAGCAGTAGACGACAAAGGAAATGCAACAGTCACAACCCCAGAAGGTAAGACAGCGGTAATTCCAGCGTCAGACTTAACGAAATCACCAGCAGAAGCAGCTAAGCCAAACGCAGGCAATGACATTGTTAAACCAGCGGACAAGACTGCAGTAGCAAACCCAGACAAACTTACCGACGCTGAGAAGAAAGCAATCGAAGATAAGGTTAAAGCAGTAAATCCAGGTTCAACTGTAGTAGTAGACGATAAAGGAAACGCGACAGTCACAACCCCAGAAGGTAAGACAGCGGTAATTCCAGCA
>CAJNBY010000035.1 GCA_905221125.1 bacterium
CCAAAAGGTACAACCTACACATGGGTAGAAAAACCAGATACCAATACAACCCCAGGAAGTAAGCCAGGGAAAGTATTAATCACCTACCCAGACAAGAGTACAGAGGAAGTGACGGTAACGGTTGAAGTAACGCCACAAAAAGACGATTACGATCCACAACCGAAGGCCCAAACAGTGGACAATGGACACATACCAGATCCAGAAACAAGTGTAGATAGAACCGGCTTACCAGAAGGCACAAGGATCACATGGAAAGAAACTCCAGTTGTGAACACACCAGGAGCACATCCAACCGTAGCCTTAGTCACCTATCCAGATGGAACGGAAGATGAGGTTACAGTGCCAATCACGGTGAAAGAACAAAAAGATACGTTCAATCCAACGGCAAAAGAACCAGGTCAAAAGGCAAAACACGGCAGTGACCCAAGTGCAGAAGGAAGTATTAACACAGAAAATCTGCCAAAAGGTACAACCTACACATGGGTAGAAAAACCAGATACCAATACAACCCCAGGAAACAAACCAGGGAAAGTATTAATCACCTACCCAGACAAGAGTACGGAAACAGTGACAGTCACTGTTGAAGTAACGCCACAAAAAGATGATTACGATCCACAGCCAAAAGCACAAACGGTAGATAACGGAACTGTGCCAAAGGCAGAAGATAGTGTAGACAAGACAGGTTTTCCAAGCGGAACAACAATCGCATGGAAAGAAACGCCAGTTGTGAACACACCAGGCAGTCATCCAAGTGTAGCCTTAGTTCATTATCCAGATGGAACGGAAGATGAAGTCACAGTTCCAATCACGGTGAAAGAACAAAAAGAAACGTTCAATCCAACGGCAAAAGAACCAGGTCAAACGGCCAAACACGGCAGTGACCCAAGTGCAGAAGGAAGTATCAATACAGAAGGCTTACCAGTAGGAACAACCTATACATGGGTAGAAAAACCAGATACGAATACAACACCAGGAAACAAACTAGGGAAAGTATTAATCACCTACCCAGACCATAGTACAGAAGAAGTTACGGTAACGGTTGAAGTAACGCCACAAAAAGATGATTACGATCCACAACCAAAAGCCCAAACGGTTGATAATGGTACAGTACCAAATGCAGAAGACAGTGTCGATAAGACCGACTTACCAAGCGGCACAAGGGTTACATGGAATACAACGCCAGATGTAAGTACACCAGGCAGTCATCCAACCGTAGCCTTAGTGACATATCCAGACGGAACAGTCGATGAAGTCACAGTCCCAATCACGGTTAAGGAACAAAAAGATACGTTCAATCCAACTGCGAAAGAACCAGGTCAAACGGCCAAACACGGCAGTGAGCCAAGTGCAGAAGGAAGTATCAATACAGACAACCTACCAAAAGGTACAACCTACACATGGGTAGAAAAACCAGATACGAATACAACACCAGGAAACAAACCAGGGAAAGTATTAATCACCTACCCAGACCATAGTACAGAAGAAGTTACGGTAACGGTTGAAGTAACGCCACAAAAAGATGATTACGATCCACAACCAAAAGCCCAAACGGTTGATAATGGTACAGTACCAAATGCAGAAGACAGTGTCGATAAGACCGACTTACCAAGCGGCACAAGGGTTACATGGAATACAACGCCAGATGTAAGTACACCAGGCAGTCATCCAACCGTAGCCTTAGTGACATATCCAGACGGAACAGTCGATGAAGTCACAGTCCCAATCACGGTTAAGGAACAAAAAGATACGTTCAATCCAACTGCGAAAGAACCAGGTCAAACGGCCAAACACGGCAGTGAGCCAAGTGCAGAAGGAAGTATCAATACAGACAACCTACCAAAAGGTACAACCTACACATGGGTAGAAAAACCAGATACCAATACAACACCAGGAAGTAAGCCAGGCAAAGTATTAATCACCTACCCAGACAAGAGTACAGAGGAGGTTACGGTAACGGTAAACGTAACTCCGCAAAATGATGAGTACACACCAACCGCAATAGCGCAAGAAGTGGACAATGGTCACGTACCAGATCCAGAAGTAAGTGTAAACAAAACCGGCTTACCAGCAGGAACAACTGTTACATGGAAGACAAGGCCAGATGTCAGCACACCAGGCAGTCATCCAACCGTAACCTTAGTGATATACCCTGACGGAACAGTCGATGAAGTCACAGTCCCAATCACGGTGAAAGAACAAAAAGATACGTTTAACCCAACGGCAAAAGATCCAGCTCCAACAGCTAAACACGGCAGTGACCCAAGCGCAGAAGGAAGTATTAACACAGACAATCTGCCAAAAGGTACAACTTACACATGGGTAGAAAAACCAGATACCAATACAATACCAGGAAGTAAGCCAGGGAAAGTATTAATCACCTACCCAGACAAGAGTACAGAGGAGGTTACGGTAACGGTTGAAGT
>CAJNBY010000036.1 GCA_905221125.1 bacterium
ATTGAAGGAAGGGAAGAAGGGAAACTTTTTGCATTTCTGGATATGGTACGCCAACATGTTTTAACTTCCGAATTTGCGAGTGAGCAGTTGGGTATGACTGTCTCTGAGTTTGAAGAACTATTGAAAGAGCATCACAAATAAGAACTTAACAAATATAGAGAAACCAGCAAAGACGAGGTTCGCAAACCGTGGTTGGAGTTTTTCGGTAACAAGCCCTTTACTCAAGACCCCGAGCGAGCCATCAGCCAGGCAGACCAACTGCTAGACTACAAGAGCTGGTCCGAGGAGGACAGGAAAATGTTTAGTGAACAACGCAGGCGTGAAGAACAAGCCTTGTTAGCACAGGACTATGCCTTGGAAACTGCTAGGACGGAAGGTCTTGAACAGGGGTTGGAACGTGGGAAAATTGAAGGAAGGGAAGAAGGGAAACTTTTTGCATTTCTGGATATGGTACGCCAACATGTTTTAACTTCCGAATTTGCAAGTCAACAGTTGGGCATGACTGTCGCTGAGTTTGAAGCGCTGTTGTAAATAGTAAAAAATGACATGTTATCGCATAAGATAGCATGTTTTGTGTTTATACTCTTTAGGTGGCTCTCCAAGGTCAGGTCATCGTCTTTTGGCTGTAGTTATGTAGTCTAGCCAATTGTGACCTGTCCATGAGGAGCTTTCTGGTTTGGTTTTTGATTGCCTTAAGTATATTATTTTTACGAATGATTTCTTTTTTTAAAGTTGGAATAGATGGTTTCATGTTTCGAACTGATATATTTTACCTTTGCCAAGAAATGTATGCGCCAACTTTCCGAATGGAAGATAAACAGCAAATCATTAAATATAATAACCTCAGAACTTTTTATTTATAAAAATGTGAAAAAATGCGAAATGGAATTTTCTGAAAATTACCTACATTCCCAAAACGCTTTTTTTTTTGCGAAAATTTTAAATTAAATTAGTTGCATATATATCAAAAATAAAGTAGAATAGTCAATGTAAGGATTCACACTAACTATAATAATTAGCCGTTGCTTAAGAAACGGCTAGTTTCGCGTGAAAATCCAAAATATATTTCAAAAAGGAGATCCTAAATTAATGGAAAACAAATCATCAATGAGTCGCGTTGAGCGTCTACATCGTGAAAAGGTAACACGCTATTCAATCCGCAAGTATAGCTTTGGTGCGGCTAGTGTAGCCGTTGCTGCTCTTTTCATGTTCTTAGGTAATGGAGCTGTATCAGCTCAAGAGCCTGAAATTCAGGGATCACAGGTTGTTAATACCACCGACCCACAATCAGCCCCTGAGAGCCCATCAACTCCAGCAGAAAGCACTCCAGCAGCAAAACCAGCTGGAGAAGAATCAACAACTCCAGCAACACAACCAGTTGTAGAAGAACCAGCAAAACCAGCTGCACCAGAAGTAACAACTCCAGCTTTGGACAAAAAGCAACTTGAAAACTACATTTCAGAAGTTAAATCAAAACTTTCTGCAGGCAAGTATGGTAATAAAACAGAGGAAAGCCTTGCTCTTTTGAATGGTGAATTGGCTTCTGCTGAGTCTACACTCGCTTCTGCAACTACTCAAGATGAATTGACAAAGGCTTATCAGAAACTAGTGACGTTTGTTAGTTCAGGGTTGAAAAACAAACCAAAAGAACCAAAAGAACCAAAAGAAACTCCAGCAGTAGACACTACTAACGGACAACCAACTCTAGGTAAAAAAGCAGAAAATACAGAACCAAAAGCTGGTACTAACTCAATCGAAAACTCAGGGTCTAACGATTCACGTAATGGGAAAGAGATTGATAAAGATAATCCATTTAGAACTGAAGCGACTGTTGCAACACACGAGCCAACAACTGTTACTTTTGGTAATTTAAGTTATACGTTGGAGTTCTCAGATGATGTTAACAAAGAAATTTATGCTTACAACGAAGAAGACACAGATATTAGTATTGGTGTGAATTCAACAGTTGGGAAAATCACTTCTGCATCTGTTAAAACTGGAAGTGGTCAGTATATGAATAGTAAAAAGAAAAAAGCTGATCCACTTGAAGCTGAAGAAATCGACGGATATGGTTGGACGTATACTTCGATTGTAAATGAGACACAAGGACCAGCAACACTAAAAATTACTGGGAAACCAAACGATGCTTTTAAAGCTTTGAAAACATATACAAAAGAAGAAAATCAAAATGCTGTTTTAGGTGCTAGATATATACAACTTAGCAATGATGCTGGAGAACAAATATCGGACGGTAA
>CAJNBY010000037.1 GCA_905221125.1 bacterium
CAAGGTGAAGCTGACGTGGTTTGAATTTGATTTTCGAAGAGTATAAGCTTTAAAAATCGGATTTATCATCTGATGTTTATCAAACAATCTACCAATTAAGCTTCTTCGTCTTCTTTACGACGACGGCCTGCAAGACCAAGACCAAGTACTGCACTTGCGGCAGCTGCTACCATAGCTACAGTAGAGTCTGCTGTACCTGTATTTGGCAGTTCTTTAGCCACTGTACGCGCATTTGCTGTTACTTCTTGGTTAGCATTAGCTGCTGCTTGAGCAGTAGCTGAAGCTACAGCTGGTGTTTGAGCAGCTTGGTCGTTAGCTGGAGTTGCATGATCAGTTGCTGGAGCAACTTTCGCCATGAAGTCTTCGATACGTTTAACCATTGCATCCACTTCTGCTTGACTTGCATCTGCATTAGCAAATACTTTCTTAGCGTCTGCTAATAAGTCATTCGCTTCTTTTGCAGTTTCTGCATCAAGCTTAGCTGATTCTTTGATGATTAATTCATCTAATTGATGGATAGCACCTTCTAACTTAGCTTTATCCACTTTTGCATCAGTGTTATTAGCTGCGTTATTGCCAGAAGTTCCATTGCTGTTACCATTACCAGTGCCATTGTTATTACCTCCAGCATTGTATGGTACATATTGTTTGAATGCATCATCTCTTGGAATTGCTAATACTTGACCTTCTTTTGTAACGATTGTTACATTTCCAGCTTTATCAATGTTAATAGCTAATTCTTTCTTACCATCTTTTTCGACTGTTGCATTACCATCTTTGTCGATTGTAATTTTCACTTTAGAATCTTTAGATGTGTAAATTGTGTTTCCATTTTCATCTGTAGATTTAATGTAAGCATCAAGATCGAATTCTTCTACATCTGTGATAGCACCTAGAACCTTGAATTGGAATTTCGCTTTTTCTTCTGGAGTAATATTAGCAAGGTCTGCTACCTCTACTTTACTCAAGTCGATATCAAGATTATCTCCACCGTGTTTAGATTTAGAAACAGCTTCTTTATCTTTCACTAGTTGTTCTTTAGAAATTGTTGCTGTAGAACCGTCTGGCATTGTTACTGTTGCGTTTCCTTTGTCGTCTACTACTACAGTTGCGCCTGGGTTAACTGCTTCAATTGATTTCTTAACAGCATTTTTTTCAGCATCTGTTAAGTTTTCTTTATCTCCAACTAATGTACGGATAGCTGGTGTTTTCACTTTAGCATTTGTTGCTTCGTCAGCAAATTTTTCTGCTGGGATGACTAAGTCTGAAGCTGGGATGTTAAGAACTGTGCCGTCACCTTTCGTTACTGTTGTGTTTCCTTTGTCGTCTACCACTACAGTTGAACCTGGGTTGACTGCTTTCACTTTATCTTCGATTGCTTTCTTCTCAGCATCGTTAAGTTTAGCTAGATTTTCTACGACAGTCTTAGCTGCTGGTGTGTTTGCATCGTTACCACCATTAGGTTTTGTAGCATCACCTTCGACTTTAACTAAGTCTGTTGATGGGATAACTGAAACATTACCATCTTTCACTACAGTTGCATTTCCTTTATCGTCTACTACAACTTCAGCGCCTGGATTTGCTGCTTTAACTTTGTCTTCGATTGCTTTCTTCTCAGCGTCAGTTAAGGAATTTGGATTTGCTACTTTTGTTTTCGCTGCTGGTGTAACTGCGTTGTCTTTAGCTTTTCCATCGTTCACATCTTTTTCAGATTTTGTTAAATCTGATGCTGGGATAACGGCTGTCTTACCGTTTGGAAGCGTTACTGTGGCATTTCCTTTGTCGTCTACTGCTACAGCTGCACCAGGGTTAACTGCTGCTACTTTAGCTGCGATAGCATCTTTTTCTTCTTTTGTTAATGATTCTGGATTAGCAACTTTTGTCTTAGAAGCTGGTTTAACGATGTCATTTCCTGCTTTTGGTGCTTTTTCTGCATCTGATGACTTAGTTAAGTCTGCCGCTGGAATGACTGCTGTCTTACCGTTTTCAAATGTTACTGTGGCGTTTCCTTTGTCGTCTACTACTACAGTTGAACCTGGGTTGACTGCTGCTACTTTAGCTTCGATTGCTTTTTTCTCTTCTGGAGTTAATGCATCTGGATTCGCTACTACAGTCTTATCTGCTGGT
>CAJNBY010000038.1 GCA_905221125.1 bacterium
GGCTCTTTGTCAACTGTAGTGGGTTGAAGAAAAGCTAAGATCGAGAAAGGACGAATTTCGTCCTTTCTTTTTTGATGTTTATAGCGATAAAAATCCGTTTTTTGAAGTTTTCAAAGTTCCGAAAACCAAAGGCATTGCGCTTGATAAGTTTGATGAGATTATTGGTCGCTTCCAATTTGGCGTTGGAATAGGGTAGTTGAAGGGCGTTGACAATCTTCTCTTTGTTCTTTAGAAAGGTTTTAAAGACAGTCTGAAAAAGAGGATGAACCTGTTTTAGATTGTCCTCAATAAGTCCGAAAAATTTGTCAGGTTCCTTATTCTGAAAGTGAAAAAGCAAGATTTGATAGAGATGATAGTGGTGTTTCAAGTCTTCTGAATAACTCAAAAGCTTGTCTAGAATCTCTTTGTTGGTTAGATGCATACGAAAAGTAGGGCGATAAAATCGTTTATCACTCAGTTTACGACTATCTTGTTGAATGAGCTTCCAGTAGCGCTTGATGGCCTTGTATTTATGGGATTTTCGCTCAAATTGATTCATGATTTGGACACGAACACGACTCATAGCACGGCTTAAGTGTTGTACAATGTGAAATCGATCTAGAACGATTTTAGCATATGGAAAAAGCTGTTTAGCTAAGTCATAGTAAGGGCTAAACATATCCATAGTAATGATTTTCACCTGACAACGAACGACTCTATCGTAGCGCAGAAACTGATTTCGGATGATAGCCTGTGTTCTGCCTTCAAGAACAGTGATGATGTTGAGATTATCAAAATCTTGTGCAATGAAACTCATCTTTCCCTTGGTAAAGGCATACTCGTCCCAGGACATAATCTCAGGAAGACGAGAAAAATCAGTCTTAAAACGGAAGTCACTAAGCTTGCGAATGACAGTTGAAGTTGAAATAGCCAGTTGATGAGCTATATCGGTCATAGAAGTCTTTTCAATTAACTTTTGCGCAATCTTTTGGTTGATAATACGAGGGATTTGGTGATTTTTCTTGACGAGTGAGGTCTCGGCGACCATCACTTTCGAGCAATGATAGCACTTGAAACGACGCTTTTTCAGAAGAATTCTAGTAGGCATACCAGTTGTTTCAAAGTAAGGAATCTTAGACGGTTTTTGAAAGTCATATTTCTTCATTTGACTTCCGCAATCAGGGCAAGATGGTGCCTCATAATCCAGTTTAGCGATGATTTCCTTGTGTGTATCTCTATTCACAATATCCATAATTTGGACATTAGGGTCTTTGATATCGAGTAGCTTTGTGATAAAATGTAATTGTTCCATATGAATCTTTCTAATGAGTTGTTTGGTCACTTTTCATTATAGATCTTATGGGACTTTTTTTCTACAACAAAATAGGCTCCATAATATCTATAGGGGATTTACCCACTACAAATATTATAGAGCCGATTTGATAGACTGTACACAGAAAGGGGAAGATTATGCTTAAAGAATTGTATGAAGAAGTCCAAGGAATTGTATGAAGAAGTCCAAGGAATTGTATACAAGTGTAGAAATGAATATTACCTTCATTTATGGGAGTTATCGGATTGGGATCAAGAGGGTATGATATGCCTACATGAATTGATTAGTAGAGAAGAAGGTTTGGTAGAAGATATCCCTCGTTTAAGGAAATATTTCAAAACCAAGTTCCGGAATCGGATTCTAGATTATCTTCGTAAACAAGAAAGCCAGAAGCGAAGATATGATAAAGAACCTTATGAAGAAGTGGGTGAAATTAGTCATCGTATAGGAGAGGTAGGACTCTGGCTAGATGACTATTATCTCTTTCATGAAACACTGAGAAATTATAGAAGGAAACAAACTAAAGAACAACAAGAAGAGTTAGAACGCGTCTTAAGAAATGAACGATTCCGAGGGCGTCAAAGAGTCCTAAGAGACTTACGTATTGTGTTTAAAGAGTTTGATATCCGTACTTGGTAAGAAGTCATGCAAAAAAAATGAAAAAAATTAGAAAAAGATGTTGACAAAAAATAAAAAGGCTGTATAATAGTAAGAGTTGAAAATAACAACTCTGGTCCGTTGGTCAAGGGGTTAAGACACCGCCTTTTCACGGCGGTA
>CAJNBY010000039.1 GCA_905221125.1 bacterium
GAGCCTGGGACAATAGTCTCTTATGTCCCAAAAAAAGCAACGGATTTGCCGTTGCTTTTTTGCATGGTTACGATAGTCTTGGTAAAATAGAATTGCTTAATAAACCATTTAGAAAGGCTATCCCATGCATATTCACTATAACACAAATCAAACAACTTTACCACTAGAAATCAGTTCTTTCTTACCACAAGATCATCTCGTCTTTACTATTGAAAAAGTGGTGAATACCTTGGAGGATAGTCACTTCCACGCCTTCTATCATGCCTTTGGTCGCCCGTCTTATCACCCTAAAATGCTTGTATCTGCTCTTCTATTTGCCTATTCACAAGGGATTTTCTCTGGTCGAAAAATTGAAAAAATGATGATTGAAAATCTGGCTATGCAGTACCTAACAGGACAGTTGGTTGTTAGCTATCGCACTATCAATCGTTTTCGAGTCGCTGAAGGGATGGAAGAACTCATTCGTGATCTTTTCATCGACCTCAATCTTCGTTTAAAAATGGAAGAGTTAGTGACCTTAGATTGTTTGTTTATTGACGGAACTAAGATTGAAGCTAATGCCAACAAGTATAGTTTTGTGTGGAAAAAAGCAACGGACAAGTTTTCCGCCAAACTTCAAGAACAGATACAGGTCTATTTTCAAGAAGAAATCACTCCCCTTATCCATCAAGCTATCGAACTGGATACACAAGAGCCTATCTCCTCGGAGCAGTTGCTTGCATTCGCTCAAGTTCTTGAAGAAGAATTGGAAAAACTGAACCAGGATATTGAGGAGACACCCGTTAAAGGAAAGGATGAACGTAAAACCCAGCGTCGTAAACTCAAGAAAGTCTTGCGTAAAGTCAAGGATGATTTTTCAGTACGTGCTGAAAAATATGAGAGTTATCAGGAGACATTTGAAGGTCGCAACAGCTTTTCCAAAACAGATACAGATGCCACTTTTATGCGGATGAAAGAAGATCATATGAAAAATGGCCAACTCAAGGCCGCTTATAATCTTCAAATCGCTACTGAAAACCAATTTGTTCTTCACTATGATGTCTTTTCAAATCCGACAGACACCAAGACTCTTCTACCCTTACTTGAAACCTATCCGCATGATGTAAAGACAGTTGTCGCAGACGCTGGATATGGAAGTGAAGAGAATCTCCTTCGTTTAGATGAAAAGCGGGTAAACCATCTGATTAAATATGCCATGTTTGATAAGGAACAAAAGAGAGGGTATAAACAGTCAGCTAGAAACTTAGGGAATTGGCACTATAATGACAAGGAGGATAGCTACACACATCCTGATGGCTGGTATTATCGTTTTCACCATACCAAACATCAGAAAACACAGACAGACTTTCAACAGGAAATCAAGGTTTACTACGCCGATGAACCGGAATCAGCTCCTCAAAAGGTACTGTATATGAACGAACGCTATCAAAACTTGAAAGCTAAAGAATGTCAGGCGCTTTTATCTCCCCAAGGTAGACAGATTTTCGCTCAACGCAAGATTGATGTGGAACCTGTCTTTGGTCAGATAAAGGCTTGTTTGGGTTACAAGAGATGTAATCTGAGAGGGAAGCGTCAAGTGAGAATTGACATGGGATTGGTACTTATGGCCAATAACCTCCTAAAATACAATAAGAGAACGACTCAAAATTAAAAAGCTAGAGTTCCACAATTGGAAATCTCTAGCTTTTTTGTGGTCGAGAACTATTTTGTCTCAGGCTC
>CAJNBY010000040.1 GCA_905221125.1 bacterium
TGTACTGACCCCAAAAAGTTAGACAATTAATTTATCCGAAGGATTTAGTTCTGTATTGCACAGGACTGAGTCCTTTTAGTTTTACCTTAATTCGTTTATTGTTGTAGTAATCAATATAGTCTACAATGGCTTGTTCCAATTGGTTGAGCGACTCAAATGACTTCTCATAACCATAAAACATCTCCGATTTCAGAATGCCAAAGAAAGATTCCATCATGCCGTTGTCTGGGCTGTTACCCTTACGTGACATGGATGCTTGAATTCCCTTACCCTCTAGAAACTGATGATAAGAATCGTGTTGATATTGCCAGCCTTGGTCACTATGGAGAATCGTATTCTCGTAGCTCTTCTCTGTGAATGCTTGTTCCAACATTGTTTTTACTTGTTCTAAGTTGGGTGAAGTTGAAAGATTATAGGCGATAATTTCGCTATTAAAGCCATCTAAAACTGGTGATAAGTAAAGCTTTTGAGCGCTTGCTGGAATGGCAAATTCTGTCACGTCCGTATAACACTTTTCCATTGGTTTAGCTGCTTCAAATTGGCGTTGAATAAGGTTGTCTGCTTTCTTGCCAACATCTCCTTTATGAGAAGAATACTTGCGTTTCTTGCGGATTCTAGCTTGTAAATTGAGCACTTTCATCAAGCGTTGAACTCTTTTATGATTGACCACATAACCACGATTTCTTAATTCTAAATGGATTCGACGATATCCGTAATTTCCTTTTTGTTCGGTAAAAATAGCTTGAATTTCAGCTTTAAGCTTTTGATCCTTATCTGGTTTGTCTAGCTGTTTCAAATGATAGTAGTAGGTCGAACGAGCGAGTTTAATGGTTTTTAGAAGAATATCTAACGAAAAATCAGTGATTAATTCTTGAACAATTTCTGTCTTTCTTCTTTCTCTTTTTCCTCCTTCAAGCGGAGTTCTCTCAACTTTTTTAGGACAGCATTCTCCGCTCTCAGATACTCGTTTTCTGCTTGAAGTCGTTCTAACTCTGTCATCTCTTCGGGTTTCTTCTTTGGTTTACGTCCCATTTTAGATGGTCTCCCTTTTGTTTTCTCAACAATAGTATACCCGTTTTTCTTGTATTGTGCCATCCAATTTGGAAGCATACCACGATTTGGGAGAGCATATTCGAGAGAAACTCTATCTTGAGACCAGTTTTCATGTAGGACTTTATCAATCATTTCTTGTTTTAATTCAGGAGAATAGTAACGATTTTTTTCTTTTTTGACGAACTCTATTCCATAACGATCAATCAATTTAATCATGTACCTAATATTAGAATTGTTTATCCCAAATTTATTTGAAAGCTTCTCTAAGCTATATCCTTGTTTTCTAAGTTCATAGATCTGAACTTTATCATCATAAGTTAATTTCATAATAAAAGCACCCCAAAAGTTAGATTTTTTCTGTCTAACTTTTGGGGTGCAGTTCA
>CAJNBY010000041.1 GCA_905221125.1 bacterium
TCTATAATATTTGTAGTGGGTAAATCCCCTATACATATTATGGAGCCTATTTTGTTGTAGAAAAAAAGTCCCATAAGATCTATAATGAAAAGTGACCAAACAACTCATTAGAAAGATTCATATGGAACAATTACATTTTATCACAAAGCTACTCGATATCAAAGACCCTAATGTCCAAATTATGGATATTGTGAATAGAGATACACACAAGGAAATCATCGCTAAACTGGATTATGAGGCACCATCTTGCCCTGATTGCGGAAGTCAAATGAAGAAATATGACTTTCAAAAACCGTCTAAGATTCCTTACTTTGAAACAACTGGTATGCCTACTAGAATTCTTCTGAAAAAGCGTCGTTTCAAGTGCTATCATTGCTCGAAAGTGATGGTCGCCGAGACCTCACTCGTCAAGAAAAATCACCAAATCCCTCGTATTATCAACCAAAAGATTGCGCAAAAGTTAATTGAAAAGACTTCTATGACCGATATAGCTCATCAACTGGCTATTTCAACTTCAACTGTCATTCGCAAGCTTAGTGACTTCCGTTTTAAGACTGATTTTTCTCGTCTTCCTGAGATTATGTCCTGGGACGAGTATGCCTTTACCAAGGGAAAGATGAGTTTCATTGCACAAGATTTTGATAATCTCAACATCATCACTGTTCTTGAAGGCAGAACACAG
Organism: bacterium; assembly: GCA_905221125.1. Lineage (GTDB taxonomy): Bacteria > Bacillota > Bacilli > Lactobacillales > Streptococcaceae > Streptococcus. The sequence continues at coordinate 683 of CAJNBY010000041.1, forward strand.
GCTATCATCCGAAATCACTTTCTGCGCTACGATAGAGTCGTTCGTTGTCAGGTGAAAATCATTACTATGGATATGTTTAGCCCTTACTATGACTTAGCTAAACAGCTTTTTCCATATGCTAAAATCGTTCTAGATCGATTTCACATTGTACAACACTTAAGCCGTGCTATGAGTCGTGTTCGTGTCCAAATCATGAATCAATTTGAGCGAAAATCCCATAAATACAAGGCCATCAAGCGCTACTGGAAGCTCATTCAACAAGATAGTCGTAAACTGAGTGATAAACGATTTTATCGCCCTACTTTTCGTATGCATCTAACCAACAAAGAGATTCTAGACAAGCTTTTGAGTTATTCAGAAGACTTGAAACACCACTATCATCTCTATCAAATCTTGCTTTTTCACTTTCAGAATAAGGAACCTGACAAATTTTTCGGACTTATTGAGGACAATCTAAAACAGGTTCATCCTCTTTTTCAGACTGTCTTTAAAACCTTTCTAAAGAACAAAGAGAAGATTGTCAACGCCCTTCAACTACCCTATTCCAACGCCAAATTGGAAGCGACCAATAATCTCATCAAACTTATCAAGCGCAATGCCTTTGGTTTTCGGAACTTTGAAAACTTCAAAAAACGGATTTTTATCGCTATAAACATCAAAAAAGAAAGGACGAAATTCGTCCTTTCTCGATCTTAGCTTTTCTTCAACCCACTACAGTTGACAAAGAGCC
>CAJNBY010000042.1 GCA_905221125.1 bacterium
TACCAAAATGGCCAGCAGAAGGACTAAAAGAATCTGATCTTAAAAAAGAAGTAACACGTACAATTACTTACGTTAAGAAAGAAACTGCAGATGGAAAAGAAGAGCCAAGTGGAAAAGACCCAGTAACACAAACAGCTCATTTCACTAGAAAAGCAAGCTATAATGTAGTTACAGGAAAAATCACATACGGAAATTGGGAAAGTGCGGATAAAGAATTAGCAAAAGTAGACACACCTACATTAACAGGCTATGTAGCAGACAAAGCTTCAGTAGATAAAGTGGAAACAAATGCAGATTCGACAGGATTAGATCAAAAAGTAGTTTATACTAAGTTAGGATCATGGGTACCAAGATTACCAGAAGGTGTAACACCACCAGAAGGAACGAATTTCGATCCAAAACCATATCCAAACAATCCGACAGATCCAACAGCACCTGGAACGCCAGTATATCCTGAACCAGGACAACCAATCACTCCAGGTACACCGGTAATTCCATATGTACCTGGATATACACCAAAAATTGGTGAAACACCGTTACAACCAGTAGATCCAAACCATCCAGAAAATGGATACAAGGTACCACCAGTACCAACAACACCTGGAACAAACACAGATATTACGTATGTGGCAGATCCACAAAAAGCAGTGGTGAAAGTATTCAATACAACAACAGGAACAGAGGTAGAATTACCAGCTGAGAAAGTAAGTATTGATAACGGAACAACAGATTCAGCAATTCCAACTGATTCATTAACAGCTAAGATTGCAGACTTAGAAAAACGTGGATATGTAGTTGAGAATAAAGACTTGTTGAAAGATCAAAAATTCGATAAAGAAAAAGATCCAACAGATGGAGATCCAACACAAGTCTTCAACTTGAAAGTACATGAAAAAGTGGTAGAAGTAACAGAGCCACCAACACCAAATACACCGGTGGATCCAAATGTACCAGTAGAGCCAGATAAACCTGTTGACCCAACAGTACCAAAATGGCCAGCAGAAGGACTAAAAGAATCTGATCTTAAAAAAGAAGTAACACGTACAATTACTTACGTTAAGAAAGAAACTGCAGATGGAAAAGAAGAGCCAAGTGGAAAAGACCCAGTAACACAAACAGCTCATTTCACTAGAAAAGCAAGCTATAATGTAGTTACAGGAAAAATCACATACGGAAATTGGGAAAGTGCGGATAAAGAATTAGCAAAAGTAGACACACCTACATTAACAGGCTATGTAGC
>CAJNBY010000043.1 GCA_905221125.1 bacterium
CTACTTTAGCTTCGATTGCTTTTTTCTCTTCTGGAGTTAATGCATCTGGATTCGCTACTACAGTCTTATCTGCTGGTTTAACGATGTCATTTCCTGCGTTTGGTTTAGCTGCATCTGCTGCTGATTTTGTTAAGTCAGAAGATGGAATTACTGCTGTCTTACCTTCTGGGGTTGTTACTGTTGCGTTTCCTTTGTCGTCTACTACTACAGTTGCACCAGGGTTAACTGCTTTAACTTTTTCTTCGATCGCTTTCTTCTCTTCTGGCGTTAGAGCATCTTTGTTTGCTACTACAGTCTTATCTGCTGGTTTAACGATGTCATTTCCTGCGTTTGGTTTAGCTGCCTCTTCCGTTGACTTAGTTAAGTCTGTTGCTGGAATGACCGCTGTCTTACCGTTTTCTAATGTTACTGTTGCATTTCCTTTATCGTCTACTACAACTTCAGCACCTGGATTTACTGCTTTAACTTTTTCTTCGATTGCTTTCTTCTCAGCGTCGGTAAGTTTGTCTGGGTTTGCTACTACTGTCTTATCCGCTGGTTTAACGATGTCGTTGCCTGCGTTTGGTTTAGCTGCATCTGCTGCTGACTTAGTCAAGTCTGTTGCTGGAATTACCGCTGTCTTACCTTCTGGGGTTGTGACTGTCGCGTTTCCTTTGTCGTCTACTACTACAGTTGAACCTGGATTTACAGCTTTAACCTTATCTTCGATTGCTTTCTTCTCAGCGTCGGTAAGTTTGTCTGGATTTGCTACTACTGTCTTATCCGCTGGTTTAACGATGTCGTTGCCTGCGTTTGGTTTAGCGGCATCTGCTGCTGACTTAGTCAAGTCTGTTGCTGGAATTACCGCTGTCTTACCTTCTGGGGTTGTGACTGTCGCGTTTCCTTTATCGTCTACTACTACAGTTGAACCTGGATTTACAGCTTTAACCTTATCTTCGATTGCTTTCTTCTCAGCGTCGGTAAGTTTGTCTGGATTTGCTACTACTGTCTTATCCGCTGGTTTAACGATGTCGTTGCCTGCGTTTGGTTTAGCGGCATCTGCTGCTGACTTAGTCAAGTCTGTTGCTGGAATTACCGCTGTCTTACCTTCTGGGGTTGTGACTGTCGCGTTTCCTTTATCGTCTACTACTACAGTTG
>CAJNBY010000044.1 GCA_905221125.1 bacterium
CGGTTTTCACGCCCAATTTGTTTAGGGGCTTAGGAAGCAAAAATATTAAATTGGGTTATTTCGAAGCATCTTCATTAATATTTTACCTAAATCTTCATGCCGGTGGTTAAACCTAAACTCCGTTTCTTTGAGATGCAGATAAAACATCTCTTTGGAAATACCATGAAATTTAGCCAAACGCCCCTTAGTATAACTCCAAAAAGATTCAATACCATTGATATGTTGCTTTCCTCGAGCAAACTCATTGGAACCATGATGGACACGGTAATGCTTCTCATAGCCCATATCGACAAGACCGTCATATGCTTTCCAGCCGTCAGTATTGATTTCACTGTCAGCAGATATGTGACCACGTATGACCTTGATTAGTGAGGCTTTCGAAGCGTCGGGAACGATTTCCGTATAGACCACGCCATTGCGTTTCAGTATGCCAAATACGATGGTTTTACCTGACGCTCCGCGACCGCGCTTACCCCTGATACGTCGCGCACCAAAGTAAGATTCATCTAATTCGACCACACCGGACAGTGGTGAGCTTTGTTCGCACAGAGCAGCAATCCTGTGTCTGATTTTCAGGAAAATAGGATTGATACCGCGTACACTAATGCCGGTCATTTTAGCAGTATCGGAAGCGGTCAAATCAAGAGCGAAACAGCGGATTATTTCTCTAAACTTTTGCTCTGAAATTTTGCTGAACTTTTGATACTTATTTTTTAGTTTCATATTAGGAGCTTATCAGGTTTTTTGATGATTTTGCTTCCTAAGCCCCAAAT
>CAJNBY010000045.1 GCA_905221125.1 bacterium
AAAGTGCCAGTGAAGAAAGCTGGAGAATTGACTCAAGCCGAACAAGACAAAGTCAAAGAAAAAGTTCAAGCTAAGAATCCAGGTAAAGAAGTTACTGTAGGAGCTGACGGAACCGCAACAGTGACAGATCCAACCACAGGAATCAGTCATACAATTCCAGGAACAGAGCTAGTGAACCAAGACTTCACTCCAGTGACACCAACTGACAAAGTACCAGTGAAGAAAGCTGGAGAATTGACTCAAGTCGAAAAAGACAAAGTCAAAGAAAAAGTTCAAGCTAAGAACCCAGGTAAAGAAGTCACAGTAGGAGCCGACGGAACTGCAACGTTGAAAGATCCGAACACAGGAATTACGCACACAATTCCAGGAAGCGATTTAGTAAACCAAGACTTCACTCCAGTGACACCAACTGACAAAGTACCAGTGAAGAAAGCTGGAGAATTGACTCAAGCCGAACAAGACAAAGTCAAAGAAAAAGTTCAAGCTAAGAATCCAGGTAAAGAAGTTACTGTAGGAGCCGACGGAACCGCAACGTTGAAAGATCCGAATACAGGAATTACGCACACAATTCCAGGAAGCGATTTAGTAAACCAAGACTTCACTCCAGTAACACCGACTGAGAAAGTGCCAGTGAAGAAAGCTGGAGAATTGACTCAAGCCGAACAAGACAAAGTCAAAGAAAAAGTTCAAGCTAAGAATCCAGG
>CAJNBY010000046.1 GCA_905221125.1 bacterium
ACAGTAGGAAGTGAAAGTGGAAAAGTAACAGTAGATCCAATTTCAGTAACGTATAAATACGAACTCCAAAAAGGTGACGTAACAGTAAACTATACAGATACTGAAGGAAATCCAATTGAAGGTAAGTCAAGTGTTAAAGCTGAAACTCAAAGTCCAACAGGAAAAGAGTACAACACAAATACACCTGAGTTAAAACCAGAAACAATCACAACTGAAAGCGGAAAAGTGTACAAATTAGTACCAACTGCAACAGTAGGAAGTGAAAGTGGAAAAGTAACAGTAGATCCAATTTCAGTAACGTATAAATACGAACTCCAAAAAGGTGACGTAACAGTAAACTATACAGATACTGAAGGAAATCCAATTGAAGGTAAGTCAAGTGTTAAAGCTGAAACTCAAAGTCCAACAGGAAAAGAGTACAACACAAATACACCTGAGTTAAAACCAGAAACAATCACAACTGAAAGTGGAAAAGTGTACAAATTAGTACCAACTGCAACAGTAGGAAGTGAAAGTGGAAAAGTAACAGTAGATCCAATTTCAGTAACGTATAAATACGAACTCCAAAAAGGTGACGTAACAGTAAACTATACAGATACTGAAGGAAATCCAATTGAAGGTAAGTCAAGTGTTAAAGCTGAAACTCAAAGTCCAACAGGAAAAGAGTACAACACAAACACACCAGACCTAAAACCAGAAACA
>CAJNBY010000047.1 GCA_905221125.1 bacterium
ACTTGGTGTACCTTCTGTTGGTTTGTCACCACTTGGTGTACCTTCTGCTGGTTTGTCACCACTTGGTGTACCTTCTGCTGGTTTATCGCCACTTGGTGTACCTTCTGCTGGTTTATCGCCACTTGGTGTACCTTCTGTTGGTTTGTCGCCACTTGGTGTACCTTCTGTTGGTTTGTCGCCACTTGGTGTACCTTCTATTGGTTTGTCACCACTTGGTGTACCTTCTGTTGGTTTGTCAGTTGGTTTTTCTTCTACTTTCGGTTGAGTACCACGTTTTACAACACGAGTTACAGGGTTTGTTGTTACACTTGTTGGTTCATTTGCAGTCACTTCACCTGTTGTTGGGTTTAGTTCATAAGTAGTGGTCTTAACAGTTTCTCCATTGACACCTGCTGTTACTTCTCTTTCTTCCCCTTCTGGAATTGAATTGTCAAGTTCGTAACGAGTTTCAAATGGAATTGGTGTTTTCTCTACTTTTGGTTGTGTACCCTTTTTAACAACTCGTGTTACTGCGTTTGTTGTTACACTTGTTGGTTCATTAGCGGTTACTTCACCTGTTGTTGGGTTTAGTTCATAAGTAGTTGTCTTAACAGTTTCTCCATTCTTACCTGCTGTTACTTCTTCTTCTGTTCCTTCTGGAACTGAATCATCACGTTCGTAAGTTGTTTCAAATGG
>CAJNBY010000048.1 GCA_905221125.1 bacterium
AACCCTATTTATTCAAAAGGAGAAAAAATGATTGAGCTGAAATTAGTAGATGAGAGCAGTTTTCAGGCAGTGCTGGATTTGAAAATATCTGAAGCTGATGAACGAGCACGTTTTGTGGCTCCAAATGTACGCTCTTTAGCTGACGCATGGCTCTACCGGGAAAATGAAGATGTGTTTCCGAGGGCAATCTATTGGGATAAGCAAGTGGTTGGCTTTCTCCTGCTGGAAATAGACAAGGATGAAGCAGAATACTTTATCTGGCGGATAATGATTGGTCAGCAGTGAATTAACAAAAATCAGGACAAGGCGCCGAAGCCGCAGACAGTACAAATAGTACGGAACCGATTCACTTGGTGCTTCAGCACCTTAGAGAATCGTTCTCTTTGAGCTAAGGCGAGGCAACGCCGTACTGGTTTTTGTTAATCCACTATATTGCATGGTGCAGCATTAAATCAGTCTTCTAGCGCCGCAATGGGAAAACATAGAAGATAAACGAAATGGATGATCTAATACTATATTTTTTATCAGGTATATTCGGAAATCAAGTTGCTGAATGTATTATAAAAAACAACCGTGAGATAAAAGGTCCCTTTATTGTGCTTTACGCAA
>CAJNBY010000049.1 GCA_905221125.1 bacterium
GAAAATCAAAATGCTGTTTTAGGTGCTAGATATATACAACTTAGCAATGATGCTGGAGAACAAATATCGGACGGTAAAAAACAAACCGATTATGGTTATTTCAGAATGGTTGTTAAATCTCAAACATATAAATATCAACCAAAAGAATTAACGAATACAAACAAAGTTCTTGTAGCTAATCCAAATCAATTAACACCAGCAGACTTAGAGGGAATTAAAAATGCTCTAAAAGTTGAATATTCAAAAACAAGTACAGATGCTCGTCTTACTAGCTTAAAAGGTACAGAAGTAGCTGATACTAATACAGTAGTTGACACTGTTACTGACTCTGGTAGCAATCTTGTTGTAACTTATAAAGACGGTTCAACAGATACAATTCCAAAGGGAACGTTAATTAAGAGTGGAAATGCACCAACTGTTAACATGCCACAACCAGCTTCAGGTGGGCCACTTAAAACTTCTATTTTATCAACTGATAATACAATTACAGGGACAGGGACACCAGGTTCAAAAATTACTATTCAAGTAGCAAGTGCTGAAAATGGTAAAGTGTTGAAAGAAATTACTGATATTCCAGTAGATGCTTCAGGAAATTGGACTGC
>CAJNBY010000050.1 GCA_905221125.1 bacterium
CTTACTGAGTTGCTTGTTGAAGCTGACTCTGATGTCTGCTTAGATGCAGATTCGCTTACTGAGTTGCTTGTTGAAGCTGATTCTGAAGTTACTTTAGATGCTGACTCGCTTGCTGAGTTGCTTGCTGAAGCTGACTCTGATGTCTGTTTAGATGCTGACTCGCTTACTGAGTTGCTTGTTGAAGCTGATTCTGAAGCTTGCTTAGAGGCTGACTCACTTGCTGAGTTGCTTGCTGAAGCTGATTGTGATTCTACCTCTGAAGCACGTTTAGAAGCAGATTCGCTTGCTGAGTTACTTGCTGAAGCTGACTCTGATGTCTGCTTAGATGCAGATTCACTTACTGAGTTGCTTGTTGAAGCTGACTCTGATGTCTGCTTAGATGCAGATTCACTTACTGAGTTGCTTGTTGAAGCTGATTCTGAAGCTTGCTTAGATGCAGATTCGCTTGCTGAGTTACTTGCTGAAGCTGACTCTGATGTCTGCTTAGATGCAGATTCACTTACTGAGTTGCTTGTTGAAGCTGACTCTGATGTCTGCTTAGATGCAGATTC
>CAJNBY010000051.1 GCA_905221125.1 bacterium
CCTGGCTTACTTCCTGGGGTTGTATTGGTATCTGGTTTTTCTACCCATGTGTAGGTTGTACCTTTTGGTAAGCTATCTGTATTGATACTTCCTTCTGCACTTGGGTCACTGCCGTGTTTTGCGGTTGGAGCTGGTTCTTTCGCCGTTGGGTTAAACGTATCTTTTTGTTCTTTGACCGTAATTGGCACTGTAACTTCATCGATAGTTCCGTCTGGATATGTCACTAAGGCTACGGTTGGATGTGCTCCTGGTGTGTTCACTACTGGTGTTTCTTTCCATGTGACCCTTGTGCCACTTGGTAAGCCGGTTCTATCTACACTTGTTTCTGGATCTGGTACGTGCCCGTTATCCATCGTTTGTGGTTTCGGTTGTGGATCGTAATCGTCTTTTTGTGGCGTTACTTCAACCGTTACCGTAACCTCCTCTGTACTCTTGTCTGGGTAGGTGATTAATACTTTCCCTGGCTTACTTCCTGG
>CAJNBY010000052.1 GCA_905221125.1 bacterium
TTCGGCTTGAGTCAATTCTCCAGCTTTCTTCACTGGTACTTTCTCAGTTGGTGTCACTGGGGTGAAGTCTTGGTTCACTAGCTCTGTTCCTGGAATTGTGTGCGTAATTCCTGTATTCGGATCTTTCAACGTTGCAGTTCCGTCGGCTCCTACTGTGACTTCTTTACCTGGGTTCTTAGCTTGAACTTTTTCTTTGACTTTGTCTTTTTCGACTTGAGTCAATTCTCCAGCTTTCTTCACTGGTACTTTGTCAGTTGGTGTCACTGGAGTGAAGTCTTGGTTCACTAAATCGCTTCCTGGAATTGTGTGCGTAATTCCTGTGTTCGGATCTTTCAACGTTGCGGTTCCGTCAGCTCCTACAGTAACTTCTTTACCTGGATTCTTAGCTTGAACTTTTTCTTTGACTTTGTCTTGTTCGGCTTGAGTCAATTCTCCAGCTTTCTTCACTGG
>CAJNBY010000053.1 GCA_905221125.1 bacterium
TCAGCAAGTGAGTCAGCATCTAAGCAAGCTTCAGAATCAGCTTCAACAAGCAACTCAGTAAGTGAATCTGCATCTAAACAAGCATCAGAATCAGCTTCAACAAGCAACTCAGTAAGCGAGTCAGCCTCTAAGCAAGCTTCAGAATCAGCTTCAACAAGCAACTCAGTAAGTGAGTCAGCCTCTAAGCAAGCTTCAGAATCAGCTTCAACAAGCAATTCAGTAAGCGAATCTGCATCTAAGCAGACATCAGAGTCAGCTTCAACAAGCAACTCAGTAAGCGAGTCTGCATCTAAGCAAGCTTCAGAATCAGCTTCAACAAGCAACTCAGTAAGTGAATCTGCATCTAAGCAGACATCAGAGTC
>CAJNBY010000054.1 GCA_905221125.1 bacterium
GGTACTTTTGGTACTAACGGTGTTCCTCCTACACTTGGTGTATATCCTGGTACATATGGAATTACTGGTACATTTGGTGTATTAGGATCCGTTGGATCTCCAGGTTTCGTTGGATCTCCAGGTTTCGTTGGATCTGTTGGATGGTTTGGATATGGTAGTGGCGTTGGTGTGTCTACACCTGGCACTTTTGGTACCCAACTTCCTAGTTTAGTATAAACTACTTTTTGATCTAATCCTGTCGAATCTGCATTTGTTTCCACTTTATCTACTGAAGCTTTGTCAGCTACATAGCCTGTTAATGTAGGTGTGTCTACTTTTGCTAATTCTTTATCCGCACTTTCCCAATTTCCGTATGTGAT
>CAJNBY010000055.1 GCA_905221125.1 bacterium
GAAGGGCAAATCAGCGGCCAAACCACACCGAGTAAGGACAGCGATGCCCGTTGGATAAAGAAAAACGGCCTCTACAAACTCGGTTACAAACAACATACCCGTACCGATGCGGAAGGCTATATCGAGAAACTGCACATCACCCCCGCCAATGCCCATGAGTGCAAACACCTGTCGCCGTTGTTGGAAGGTCTGCCCAAAGGTACGACCGTCTATGCCGATAAAGGCTACGACAGTGCGGAAAACCGGCAACATCTGGAAGAGCGTCAGTTGTTAGACGGCATTATGCGCAAAGCCTGCCGCAACCGTCCGCTGTCGGAGGCGCAAACCAAACGCAACCGGTATTTGTC
>CAJNBY010000056.1 GCA_905221125.1 bacterium
TACCTGAACCGTCAAAGAATCCGTTACGTCCGAGACCACCGCGGTCGTCCCGCCTATCCCCTGTTGTCCATGTTCAAAGCCGTCCTGCTCGGACAATGGCACAGCCTCTCCGATCCCGAACTCGAACACAGCCTCATCACCCGCATCGATTTCAACCTGTTTTGCCGTTTTGACGAACTGAGCATCCCCGATTACAGCACCTTATGCCGCTACCGCAACTGGCTGGCGCAAGACGACACCCTGTCCGAATTGCTCAAACTGATTAACCGACAACTGACCGAAAAAGGCTTAAAAGTAGAGAAAGCATCCGCCGCCGTCGTTGATGCCACCATTATTCAGACCG
>CAJNBY010000057.1 GCA_905221125.1 bacterium
TCTAAGCAGACATCAGAGTCAGCTTCAACAAGCAACTCAGTAAGCGAATCTGCATCTAAGCAGACATCAGAGTCAGCTTCAGCAAGTAACTCAGCAAGCGAATCAGCTTCTAAAGTAACTTCAGAGTCAGCTTCAACAAGCAACTCAGTAAGCGAATCTGCATCTAAACGTGCTTCAGAGGTAGAATCACAATCAGCTTCAACAAGCAATTCAGTAAGTGAATCTGCATCTAAGCAAGCATCAGAGTCAGCTTCAGCAAGCAACTCAGTAAGTGAATCTGCATCTAAGCAAGCATCAGAGTCAGCATCAACAAGCAACTCAGTAAGCGAATCT
>CAJNBY010000058.1 GCA_905221125.1 bacterium
TCAGAGTCAGCTTCAACAAGCAACTCAGTAAGCGAATCTGCATCTAAGCAAGCATCAGAGTCAGCTTCAACAAGCAACTCAGTAAGCGAGTCAGCTTCTAAAGTAACTTCAGAGTCAGCTTCAACAAGCAACTCAGCAAGCGAATCAGCTTCTAAACGTGCTTCAGAGGTAGAATCACAATCAGCTTCAGCAAGCAACTCAGCAAGCGAGTCAGCTTCTAAAGTAACTTCAGAGTCAGCTTCAACAAGCAACTCAGTAAGCGAATCTGCATCTAAGCAGACATCAGAGTCAGCTTCAACAAGCAACTCAGTAAGCGA
>CAJNBY010000059.1 GCA_905221125.1 bacterium
GTTCAACTGTAGTAGTAGACGATAAAGGAAACGCGACAGTCACAACCCCAGAAGGTAAGACAGCGGTAATTCCAGCAGCAGATTTAGTTAAATCACCAGAAGATGCAACTAAACCAAATGCAGGAAATGACATTGTTAAACCAGCGGATAAGACTGCAGTAGCAAACCCAGACAAACTTACCGACGCTGAGAAGAAAGCAATCGAAGATAAAGTTAAAGCAGTAAACCCAGGTGCAACTGTAGTAGTAGACGATAAAGGAAACGCGACAGTCACAACCCCAGAAGGTAAGACAGCGGTAATTCCAGCAACA
>CAJNBY010000060.1 GCA_905221125.1 bacterium
AAGTAACTTCAGAATCAGCTTCAACAAGCAACTCAGTAAGTGAATCTGCATCTAAGCAGACATCAGAGTCAGCTTCAACAAGCAACTCAGTAAGCGAATCTGCATCTAAGCAAGCTTCAGAATCAGCTTCAACAAGCAGCTCAGCAAGTGAGTCAGCATCTAAGCAAGCTTCAGAGTCAGCTTCAACAAGCAACTCAGTAAGCGAATCTGCATCTAAACAAGCATCAGAGTCAGCTTCAACAAGCAACTCAGTAAGCGAATCTGCATCTAAGCAAGCATCAGAGTCAGCTTCAACAAGCAACTCAGT
>CAJNBY010000061.1 GCA_905221125.1 bacterium
CATCACCGATCACCATTGCTTAAATAATGATGAAGTCCCAGACGCTTATGCGGTGATCAACCCCAAGCGACCGGATTGTGATTTTATCCAAAAGGAAGTGTGCGGGGCGTTGGTAGCGTTTTATTTGTGCTATGGTATCCACAAGCTTTTAGGCAAAGAAAAAAGCCATTCTAGTGAGTTGTTGTGTTTAGCGGGCGTGGCAACTATTGCTGATATGATGCCTTTGACTTTTTTTAACCGCTTTTTAGTTTCTAAAGCCTTGTATTTTTTGCAAAAAGAATCCTTAGGGGCGATGGGGTT
>CAJNBY010000062.1 GCA_905221125.1 bacterium
CTGTGCAGAGCGAGTTGTTTCTTAGCTTCCCAAAGAGCTGGAAGCAAGATGCTGTGGGGCCCAACTCGCCCTTTGGAAAGAAGCCTGCACGTTGTGCCTTTCAGCTCTAGGGCAAAGTAGCACACCCAGAGCAGAAGTCCTACTTCAGCCAGATCAGGCCTGCAAAGAAACTGCGTTTCACAGGCCTTTGGAAGAGATGTTCCCGGTAGGCTGTAAGAGCACTGTGCAGAGCGAGTTGTTTCTTAGCTTCCCAAAGAGCTGGAAGCAAGATGCTGTGGGGCCCAACTCGCCCTTTGGA
>CAJNBY010000063.1 GCA_905221125.1 bacterium
GCTTCAACAAGCAACTCAGTAAGTGAATCTGCATCTAAGCAGACATCAGAGTCAGCTTCAACAAGCAACTCAGTAAGCGAGTCAGCTTCTAAAGTAACTTCAGAGTCAGCTTCAACAAGCAACTCAGTAAGCGAATCTGCATCTAAGCAAGCTTCAGAATCAGCTTCAACAAGCAGCTCAGCAAGTGAGTCAGCATCTAAACAAGCATCAGAGTCAGCTTCAACAAGCAACTCAGTAAGCGAATCTGCATCTAAGCAGACATCAGAGTCAGCTTCAACAAGCAACTCAGTAAG
>CAJNBY010000064.1 GCA_905221125.1 bacterium
AAGTAACTTCAGAGTCAGCTTCAACAAGCAACTCAGTAAGCGAATCTGCATCTAAGCAGACATCAGAGTCAGCTTCAGCAAGCAACTCAGCAAGCGAGTCAGCATCTAAGCAGACATCAGAGTCAGCTTCAGCAAGTAACTCAGCAAGCAACTCAGTAAGTGAATCAGCTTCTAAACGTATGTCAGAAGTAGAATCACAATCAGCTTCAGCAAGTAACTCAGCAAGCGAGTCAGCTTCTAAAGTAACTTCAGAGTCAGCTTCAACAAGCAACTCAGTAAGCGAATCTGCATC
>CAJNBY010000065.1 GCA_905221125.1 bacterium
TACGGTGATTGTTCCTGTAATCTTATCGCCTGGTTTCGCTCCTTCTGGGATTGTAACAGTTACTGTACCATCTTTGCTTACTGTGATGCCTGGCGTATCACTTTCGAACTTAGTGCCTTCTGGAATTTCTTTTCCAGATTTCTCTTTCAATGGTAATTCAACAGTGCCACCTGGTTTGCCGTTTCCTTTGTCGTACTCTGGGGTGTAGATGTCTTTGTCTTTTTCTCTAACCGTTACTTCCACTGGAACGATATCTTTTGAGCCGTC
>CAJNBY010000066.1 GCA_905221125.1 bacterium
TTAGCACCTGCATATACACTATTACCATCAGTCTCTGATGGTTGAACTCTCGTTTCACCTACCGCTACTGTAACGTTGTTTTCTGAGCTTTCTACTCCGCCTACACTTTGAGTTACTTTGACAATATCTTTTTCCGGTAATTGTCCTACATTCGAAACATTATTACTATTGAGTCCTTTATCAAGTGTTACTGACCATGTTCCGTTTGGTTGTACTGTAGTTTCTTTTAGTACTGTATTATTTACTGTTAC
>CAJNBY010000067.1 GCA_905221125.1 bacterium
ATTACCATGGATAACGGCAAAGAGTTCTACCAACACACCAAAATAACCAAAGCATTGAAAGCGGAGACTTATTTTTGTCGCCCTTACCATTCTTGGGAGAAAGGGCTGAATGAGAACACCAACGGACTCATCCGGCAATACTTCCCCAAACAAACCGATTTCCGTAACATCAGTGATCGGGAGATACGCAGGGTTCAAGATGAGTTGAACCACCGACCAAGAAAAACACTTGGCTACGAAACGCCAAG
>CAJNBY010000068.1 GCA_905221125.1 bacterium
AAGAGCTGGTCCGAGGAGGACAGGAAAATGTTTAGTGAACAACGCAGGCGTGAAGAACAAGCCTTGTTAGCACAGGACTATGCCTTGGAACAAGCTGAAGAAAGAGGATTAGAACGTGGTCTTGAACGTGGCCGTGCAGAGGGCATTGAACAGGGACTGGAGCGTGGGAAAATTGAAGGAAGGGAAGAAGGGAAACTTTTTGCATTTCTGGATATGGTACGCCAACATGTTTTAACTTCCGAATTTGC
>CAJNBY010000069.1 GCA_905221125.1 bacterium
TCAGCAAGTGAGTCAGCATCTAAGCAAGCTTCAGAATCAGCTTCAACAAGCAACTCAGTAAGTGAATCTGCATCTAAACAAGCATCAGAGTCAGCTTCAACAAGCAACTCAGTAAGCGAATCTGCATCTAAGCAAGCATCAGAGTCAGCTTCAGCAAGTAACTCAGCAAGCGAATCAGCTTCTAAACGTGCTTCAGAGGTAGAATCACAATCAGCTTCAGCAAGCAACTCAGCAAGCGAGTCAGCTTC
>CAJNBY010000070.1 GCA_905221125.1 bacterium
TCCCTCAATATCCATATTGATGAATTCGATTGGCTCGTCGGGATTTTCTTTGCGAATTTGTTTAACTTCGAAATCGTATTTGTCGTTTAGGAATTTATACAAAAATGCCTGACTGATGATTTTGAACTCGTTGCCGTCATTGCCCAAACCATAGTTGGCGCAAATGGTTTTTAAGCTGTCGATTAGGGATTTGGTTTGTTCGGTAAAGTGTTGTTCGGTCATTTTTTTCTCGTTTGTTTTATTT
>CAJNBY010000071.1 GCA_905221125.1 bacterium
CCTGGTTTTGCTCCTTCTGGGATTGTGACAGTTACTGTACCATCTTTGCCTACTGTGATGCCTGGGGTATCACTTTCGAACTTAGTTCCTTCTGGAATTTCTTTTCCAGATTTCTCTTTCAATGGTAATTCGACAGTGCCACCTGGTTTGCCATTTCCTTTATCGTACTCTGGTGTGTAGATGTCTTTGTCTTTCTCTCTAACCGTTACTTCCACTGGAACGATATCTTTTGATCCATCTGG
>CAJNBY010000072.1 GCA_905221125.1 bacterium
ACATAGTAGCTATTGTATAAGCCCCTTAACCCCCCAAACACCCCAAAAGAGGAAGCAAAAACTTTTTTAGTGGGATGGTCTTGCTTTTTATTAGCGTAAGTGGTGATGAAATCAAACAACACATCCATTCCCCCACCATAGCTTAATTGCTGGATTTTTTCATCGTTAGCTTTGGCGTAGTTGTATTTGATGATGCCGTAATAGGCTAACCCTATGTAGTCATTGAAATAATGTTGGTA
>CAJNBY010000073.1 GCA_905221125.1 bacterium
TCTAAGCAAGCTTCAGAATCAGCTTCAACAAGCAACTCAGTAAGCGAATCTGCATCTAAGCAGACATCAGAGTCAGCATCAACAAGCAACTCAGTAAGTGAATCTGCATCTAAACAAGCATCAGAGTCAGCTTCAACAAGCAGCTCAGCAAGTGAGTCAGCATCTAAGCAAGCTTCAGAATCAGCTTCAACAAGCAACTCAGTAAGTGAATCTGCATCTAAGCAGACATCAGAGTC
>CAJNBY010000074.1 GCA_905221125.1 bacterium
TTCGAACCCACGCACGCTTTTACACGCCTGACGGTTTTCAAGACCGTTCCCTTCAGCCGGACTTGGGTAATCCTCCAAAATAGTTTATACGGGAACAAACCCGTGTCCTCTTAGTGAAAAGATAATATTTCAATTCTCTAGTAATGGACTAAACACTATGGGCACGAGTGGACTCGAACCACCGACCTCACGCTTATCAGGCGTGCGCTCTAACCACCTGAGCTACGCGCCCAA
>CAJNBY010000075.1 GCA_905221125.1 bacterium
CCATTTGAAACAACTTACGAACGTGATGATTCAGTTCCAGAAGGAACAGAAGAAGAAGTAACAGCAGGTAAGAATGGAGAAACTGTTAAGACAACTACTTATGAACTAAATCCAACAACAGGTGAAGTGACTGCAAATGAACCAACAAGTGTAACAACAAACGCAGTAACACGAGTTGTTAAAAAGGGAACACAACCAAAAGTAGAGAAAACACCAATTCCATTTGAAAC
>CAJNBY010000076.1 GCA_905221125.1 bacterium
CCATTTGAAACAACTTACGAACGTGATGATTCAGTTCCAGAAGGAACAGAAGAAGAAGTAACAGCAGGTAAGAATGGAGAAACTGTTAAGACAACTACTTATGAACTAAACCCAACAACAGGTGAAGTAACTCCAAATGAACCAACAAGTGTAACAACAAACGCAGTAACACGAGTTGTTAAAAAGGGAACACAACCAAAAGTAGAGAAAACACCAATTCCATTTGAAAC
>CAJNBY010000077.1 GCA_905221125.1 bacterium
GACTCTGATGTCTGCTTAGATGCAGATTCACTTACTGAGTTGCTTGTTGAAGCTGATTCTGAAGCTTGCTTAGATGCAGACTCGCTTACTGAGTTGCTTGTTGAAGCTGACTCTGATGTCTGCTTAGATGCAGATTCGCTTACTGAATTGCTTGTTGAAGCTGACTCTGATGCTTGCTTAGATGCAGATTCGCTTACTGAGTTGCTTGTTGAAGCTGATTCTGA
>CAJNBY010000078.1 GCA_905221125.1 bacterium
AAGCAACTCAGTAAGTGAATCAGCTTCTAAACGTATGTCAGAAGTAGAATCACAATCAGCTTCAACAAGCAACTCAGCAAGCGAATCAGCTTCTAAACGTATGTCAGAAGTAGAATCACAATCAGCTTCAGCAAGTAACTCAGCAAGCGAGTCAGCTTCTAAAGTAACTTCAGAGTCAGCTTCAACAAGCAACTCAGTAAGCGAATCTGCATC
>CAJNBY010000079.1 GCA_905221125.1 bacterium
TGCTTGTTGAAGCTGATTGTGATTCTACTTCTGACATACGTTTAGAAGCTGATTCACTTACTGAGTTGCTTGTTGAAGCTGACTCTGAAGCTTGCTTAGATGCTGACTCACTTGCTGAGCTGCTTGTTGATGCTGATTCTGAAGCTTGCTTAGATGCAGATTCGCTTACTGAGTTGCTTGTTGAAGCTGACTCTGATGTCTGCTTAGA
>CAJNBY010000080.1 GCA_905221125.1 bacterium
TCAACAAGCAACTCAGTAAGCGAATCTGCATCTAAGCAGACATCAGAGTCAGCTTCAACAAGCAACTCAGTAAGCGAGTCTGCATCTAAGCAAGCTTCAGAATCAGCTTCAACAAGCAACTCAGTAAGTGAATCTGCATCTAAGCAGACATCAGAGTCAGCTTCAACAAGCAACTCAGTAAGCGAATCTGCATCTAAGCAAGCTTC
>CAJNBY010000081.1 GCA_905221125.1 bacterium
AAGCAACTCAGTAAGTGAATCAGCTTCTAAACGTATGTCAGAAGTAGAATCACAATCAGCTTCAACAAGCAACTCAGTAAGTGAATCAGCTTCTAAACGTATGTCAGAAGTAGAATCACAATCAGCTTCAACAAGCAACTCAGCAAGCGAATCAGCTTCTAAACGTATGTCAGAAGTAGAATCACAATCAGCTTCAACAAGCA
>CAJNBY010000082.1 GCA_905221125.1 bacterium
TCAGAGTCAGCTTCAACAAGCAACTCAGTAAGCGAATCTGCATCTAAGCAAGCTTCAGAATCAGCTTCAACAAGCAGCTCAGCAAGTGA
Organism: bacterium; assembly: GCA_905221125.1. Taxonomy (GTDB): domain Bacteria; phylum Bacillota; class Bacilli; order Lactobacillales; family Streptococcaceae; genus Streptococcus. Next base: position 90 of record CAJNBY010000082.1, read on the forward strand.
GTCAGCATCTAAGCAAGCATCAGAGTCAGCTTCAACAAGCAACTCAGTAAGCGAATCTGCATCTAAGCAAGCATCAGAGTCAGCTTCAACAAGCAACTCAGT
>CAJNBY010000083.1 GCA_905221125.1 bacterium
TACTCTGGTGTGTAGATGTCTTTGTCTTTCTCTCTAACCGTTACTTCCACTGGAACGATATCTTTTGATCCATCTGGGTAAGTTACCGTGATTGTTCCTGTAATCTTATCACCTGGTTTTGCTCCTTCTGGGATTGTGACAGTTACTGTACCATCTTTGCCTACTGTGATGCCTGGGGTGTCACTTTC
>CAJNBY010000084.1 GCA_905221125.1 bacterium
TTTGTGTTGTACTCTTTTCCTGTTGGACTTTGAGTTTCAGCTTTAACACTTGACTTACCTTCAATTGGATTTCCTTCAGTATCTGTATAGTTTACTGTTACGTCACCTTTTTGGAGTTCGTATTTATACGTTACTGAAATTGGATCTACTGTTACTTTTCCACTTTCACTTCCTACTGT
>CAJNBY010000085.1 GCA_905221125.1 bacterium
TTGCTTGTTGAAGCTGACTCTGATGCTTGCTTAGATGCAGATTCGCTTACTGAGTTGCTTGTTGAAGCTGATTCTGAAGTTACTTTAGAAGCTGACTCGCTTACTGAGTTGCTTGTTGAAGCTGACTCTGATGCTTGCTTAGATGCAGATTCGCTTACTGAGTTGCTTGTTGAAGCTGA
>CAJNBY010000086.1 GCA_905221125.1 bacterium
AGCAAGCATCAGAGTCAGCTTCAACAAGCAACTCAGTAAGCGAATCTGCATCTAAGCAAGCATCAGAGTCAGCTTCAGCAAGTAACTCAGCAAGCGAATCAGCTTCTAAACGTGCTTCAGAGGTAGAATCACAATCAGCTTCAGCAAGCAACTCAGCAAGCGAGTCAGCTTCTAA
>CAJNBY010000087.1 GCA_905221125.1 bacterium
CAAGTGGTGACAAACCAGCAGAAGGTACACCAAGTGGTGACAAACCAACAGAAGGTACACCAAGTGGTGACAAACCAACAGAAGGTACACCAAGTGGCGACAAACCAGCAGAAGGTACACCAAGTGGTGACAAACCAACAGAAGGTACACCAAGTGGTGACAAACCAGCAGAAGG
>CAJNBY010000088.1 GCA_905221125.1 bacterium
GCTGACTCTGATGTCTGCTTAGATGCAGATTCGCTTACTGAGTTGCTTGTTGAAGCTGATTCTGAAGCTTGCTTAGAGGCTGACTCACTTACTGAGTTGCTTGTTGAAGCTGATTCTGAAGCTTGCTTAGAGGCTGACTCGCTTACTGAGTTGCTNGTTGAAGCTGATTCTGA
>CAJNBY010000089.1 GCA_905221125.1 bacterium
TCAGAGTCAGCTTCAACAAGCAACTCAGTAAGCGAATCTGCATCTAAGCAAGCTTCAGAATCAGCTTCAACAAGCAGCTCAGCAAGTGAGTCAGCATCTAAGCAAGCATCAGAGTCAGCTTCAACAAGCAACTCAGTAAGCGAATCTGCATCTAAGCAAGCATCAGAGTC
>CAJNBY010000090.1 GCA_905221125.1 bacterium
GAAGCTGACTCGCTTGCTGAGTTGCTTGCTGAAGCTGATTGTGATTCTACCTCTGAAGCACGTTTAGAAGCTGATTCGCTTGCTGAGTTACTTGCTGAAGCTGACTCTGATGCTTGCTTAGATGCAGATTCGCTTACTGAGTTGCTTGTTGAAGCTGACTCTGATGCTTG
>CAJNBY010000091.1 GCA_905221125.1 bacterium
TGGTTTGTCACCACTTGGTGTACCTTCTGTTGGTTTGTCACCACTTGGTGTACCTTCTGCTGGTTTGTCACCACTTGGTGTACCTTCTGTTGGTTTGTCACCACTTGGTGTACCTTCTGCTGGTTTGTCGCCACTTGGTGTACCTTCTGTTGGTTTGTCACCACTTG
>CAJNBY010000092.1 GCA_905221125.1 bacterium
AACAAGCATCAGAGTCAGCTTCAACAAGCAGCTCAGCAAGTGAGTCAGCATCTAAGCAAGCTTCAGAATCAGCTTCAGCAAGCAACTCAGCAAGTGAGTCAGCATCTAAACAAGCATCAGAGTCAGCTTCAACAAGCAACTCAGTAAGCGAATCTGCATCTA
>CAJNBY010000093.1 GCA_905221125.1 bacterium
GTTCAAAGCGGGTGACGAGAATCGAACTCGCGACAACAGCTTGGAAGGCTGTAGTTTTACCACTAAACTACACCCGCTTAAATGGGAGTTAACGGGATCGAACCGCTGACCCTCTGCTTGTAAGGCAGATGCTCTCCCAGCTGAGCTAAACTCCCTAGA
>CAJNBY010000094.1 GCA_905221125.1 bacterium
AGATTCGCTTACTGAGTTGCTTGTTGATGCTGACTCTGATGCTTGCTTAGATGCAGATTCACTTACTGAGTTGCTTGTTGATGCTGATTCTGAAGCTTGCTTAGATGCAGATTCGCTTACTGAGTTGCTTGTTGAAGCTGACTCTGATGTCTGCTTAGA
>CAJNBY010000095.1 GCA_905221125.1 bacterium
ATCAGAGTCAGCTTCAACAAGCAACTCAGTAAGCGAATCTGCATCTAAGCAAGCTTCAGAATCAGCTTCAACAAGCAGCTCAGCAAGTGAGTCAGCATCTAAGCAAGCTTCAGAATCAGCTTCAACAAGCAACTCAGTAAGTGAATCTGCATCTAA
>CAJNBY010000096.1 GCA_905221125.1 bacterium
GGTGAAACTGTTAAGACAACTACTTATGAACTAAACCCAACAACAGGTGAAGTAACTGCAAATGAACCAACAAGTGTAACAACAAACGCAGTAACACGAGTTGTTAAAAAGGGAACACAACCAAAAGTAGAGAAAACACCAATTCCATTTGAAAC
>CAJNBY010000097.1 GCA_905221125.1 bacterium
TCGCTTACTGAGTTGCTTGTTGAAGCTGATTCTGAAGCTTGCTTAGATGCTGACTCACTTGCTGAGCTGCTTGTTGATGCTGACTCTGATGTCTGCTTAGATGCAGATTCGCTTACTGAGTTGCTTGTTGAAGCTGACTCTGATGTCTGCTTAGA
>CAJNBY010000098.1 GCA_905221125.1 bacterium
GTTTCAAATGGAATTGGTGTTTTCTCTACTTTTGGTTGTGTTCCCTTTTTAACAACTCGTGTTACTGCGTTTGTTGTAACACTTGTTGGTTCATTTGCAGTTACTTCACCTGTTGTTGGGTTTAGTTCATAAGTAGTTGTCTTAACAGTTTC
>CAJNBY010000099.1 GCA_905221125.1 bacterium
GATGTCTGCTTAGATGCAGATTCGCTTACTGAGTTGCTTGTTGAAGCTGACTCTGAAGTTACTTTAGAAGCTGACTCACTTACTGAGTTGCTTGTTGAAGCTGATTCTGAAGCTTGCTTAGATGCAGATTCGCTTACTGAGTTGCTTGTTGA
>CAJNBY010000100.1 GCA_905221125.1 bacterium
GCTTCAACAAGCAACTCAGTAAGTGAATCTGCATCTAAGCAGACATCAGAGTCAGCTTCAACAAGCAACTCAGTAAGCGAGTCAGCTTCTAAAGTAACTTCAGAGTCAGCTTCAACAAGCAACTCAGTAAGCGAATCTGCATCTAAGCAAG
>CAJNBY010000101.1 GCA_905221125.1 bacterium
TCAGCTTCTAAACGTGCTTCAGAGGTAGAATCACAATCAGCTTCAGCAAGCAACTCAGCAAGCGAGTCAGCTTCTAAGCAAGCTTCAGAATCAGCTTCAACAAGCAACTCAGTAAGTGAATCTGCATCTAAGCAGACATCAGAGTCAGC
>CAJNBY010000102.1 GCA_905221125.1 bacterium
ACACTTGTTGGTTCATTTGCAGTTACTTCACCTGTTGTTGGGTTTAGTTCATAAGTAGTTGTCTTAACAGTTTCACCATTCTTACCTGCTGTTACTTCTTCTTCTGTTCCTTCTGGAACTGAATCATCACGTTCGTAAGTTGTTTCAAA
>CAJNBY010000103.1 GCA_905221125.1 bacterium
GTAACTGTCACAATCCCAGAAGGAGCAAAACCAGGCGATAAGATTACAGGAACAATTACTGTAACTTACCCAGACGGCTCAAAAGATATCGTTCCAGTGGAAGTAACGGTTAGAGAAAAAGACAAAGACATCTACACCCCAGAGTACGA
>CAJNBY010000104.1 GCA_905221125.1 bacterium
GTATTCACTTTTACTTAACACGCTAGAAACCCACTGATTTCAAACGATTAGCAAGCTATGTACTATTTATGGTATAAAGAATTTGTGTTTACAAGTACTTTCCATTGCTTGTTGATAGTTTAGTTTTTGTTTATTTTTTCTTTT
>CAJNBY010000105.1 GCA_905221125.1 bacterium
ATTTCTTTTCCAGATTTCTCTTTCAATGGTAATTCGACAGTGCCACCTGGTTTGCCATTTCCTTTATCGTACTCTGGGGTGTAGATGTCTTTGTCTTTTTCTCTAACCGTTACTTCCACTGGAACGATATCTTTTGAGCCGTC
>CAJNBY010000106.1 GCA_905221125.1 bacterium
CCATTCTTACCTGCTGTTACTTCTTCTTCTGTTCCTTCTGGAACTGAATCATCACGTTCGTAAGTTGTTTCAAATGGAATTGGTGTTTTCTCTACTTTCGGTTGTGTTCCCTTTTTAACAACTCGTGTTACTGCGTTTGTTGT
>CAJNBY010000107.1 GCA_905221125.1 bacterium
AGCAACTCAGTAAGTGAATCTGCATCTAAGCAGACATCAGAGTCAGCTTCAGCAAGTAACTCAGCAAGCGAATCTGCATCTAAGCAAGCTTCAGAATCAGCTTCAACAAGCAACTCAGTAAGTGAATCTGCATCTAAGCAGA
>CAJNBY010000108.1 GCA_905221125.1 bacterium
TGCTTGTTGAAGCTGATTGTGATTCTACTTCTGACATACGTTTAGAAGCTGATTCACTTACTGAGTTGCTTGTTGAAGCTGATTGTGATTCTACTTCTGACATACGTTTAGAAGCTGATTCACTTACTGAGTTGCTT
>CAJNBY010000109.1 GCA_905221125.1 bacterium
TCAGCTTCTAAACGTGCTTCAGAGGTAGAATCACAATCAGCTTCAGCAAGCAACTCAGCAAGCGAGTCAGCTTCTAAAGTAACTTCAGAGTCAGCTTCAACAAGCAACTCAGTAAGCGAATCTGCATC
>CAJNBY010000110.1 GCA_905221125.1 bacterium
TCGCCGGAAACACCACCTTCATAAGAGGGAAGGGACGGTTCCACCAAGGATTCGCCGGAAACACCACCTTCATAAGAGGGAAGGGACGGTTCCACCAAGGATTCGCCGGAAACACCACCTTCATAAGA
>CAJNBY010000111.1 GCA_905221125.1 bacterium
CAAGTGGTGACAAACCAACAGAAGGTACACCAAGTGGTGACAAACCAACAGAAGGTACACCAAGTGGCGACAAACCAACAGAAGGTACACCAAGTGGCGACAAACCAACAGAAGGTACACCAAGTG
>CAJNBY010000112.1 GCA_905221125.1 bacterium
TTGTCGTACTCTGGTGTGTAGATGTCTTTGTCTTTTTCTCTAACCGTTACTTCCACTGGAACGATATCTTTTGAACCATCTGGGTAAGTCACGGTGATTGTTCCTGTAATCTTATCGCCTGGTTT
>CAJNBY010000113.1 GCA_905221125.1 bacterium
TCTAAGCAAGCTTCAGAATCAGCTTCAACAAGCAACTCAGTAAGTGAATCTGCATCTAAGCAGACATCAGAGTCAGCTTCAACAAGCAACTCAGTAAGCGAATCTGCATCTAAGCAAGCTTC
>CAJNBY010000114.1 GCA_905221125.1 bacterium
TTGCTTGTTGAAGCTGATTCTGAAGCTTGCTTAGAGGCTGACTCGCTTACTGAGTTGCTTGTTGAAGCTGATTCTGAAGTTACTTTAGATGCTGACTCGCTTGCTGAGTTGCTTGCTGA
>CAJNBY010000115.1 GCA_905221125.1 bacterium
TCGCTTACTGAGTTGCTTGTTGAAGCTGACTCTGATGCTTGCTTAGATGCAGATTCGCTTACTGAGTTGCTTGTTGATGCTGACTCTGATGCTTGCTTAGATGCAGATTCACTTAC
>CAJNBY010000116.1 GCA_905221125.1 bacterium
GAATCTGCATCTAAGCAGACATCAGAGTCAGCTTCAACAAGCAACTCAGTAAGTGAATCTGCATCTAAGCAGACATCAGAGTCAGCTTCAGCAAGTAACTCAGCAAGCGAATCTGC
>CAJNBY010000117.1 GCA_905221125.1 bacterium
CTTCTGTTGGTTTGTCGCCACTTGGTGTACCTTCTATTGGTTTGTCACCACTTGGTGTACCTTCTGTTGGTTTGTCACCACTTGGTGTACCTTCTGCTGGTTTGTCGCCACTTG
>CAJNBY010000118.1 GCA_905221125.1 bacterium
TGTTTCTGGTTTTAGGTCTGGTGTGTTTGTGTTGTACTCTTTTCCTGTTGGACTTTGAGTTTCAGCTTTAACACTTGGCTTACCTTCAATTGGATTTCCTTCAGTATCTGT
>CAJNBY010000119.1 GCA_905221125.1 bacterium
ACAGTAACCGTCACAATCCCAGAAGGAGCAAAACCAGGCGATAAGATTACAGGAACAATCACCGTAACTTACCCAGATGGTTCAAAAGATATCGTTCCAGTGGAAGT
>CAJNBY010000120.1 GCA_905221125.1 bacterium
GGAAAAGTGTACAAATTAGTACCAACTGCAACAGTAGGAAGTGAAAGTGGAAAAGTAACAGTAGATCCAATTTCAGTAACGTATAAATACGAACTCCAAAAAGGTGA
>CAJNBY010000121.1 GCA_905221125.1 bacterium
GCTGACTCTGATGTCTGCTTAGATGCAGATTCGCTTACTGAGTTGCTTGTTGAAGCTGATTCTGAAGCTTGCTTAGATGCTGACTCACTTGCTGAGCTGCTTGTTGA
>CAJNBY010000122.1 GCA_905221125.1 bacterium
GGACTTTGAGTTTCAGCTTTAACACTTGGCTTACCTTCAATTGGATTTCCTTCAGTATCTGTATAGTTTACTGTTACGTCACCTTTTTGGAGTTCGTATTTATACG
>CAJNBY010000123.1 GCA_905221125.1 bacterium
ACTTCCACTGGAACGATATCTTTTGAACCATCTGGGTAAGTTACGGTGATTGTTCCTGTAATCTTATCGCCTGGTTTCGCTCCTTCTGGGATTGTAACAGTTAC
>CAJNBY010000124.1 GCA_905221125.1 bacterium
GGTACACCAAGTGGTGACAAACCAACAGAAGGTACACCAAGTGGTGACAAACCAGCAGAAGGTACACCAAGTGGTGACAAACCAACAGAAGGTACACCAAGT
>CAJNBY010000125.1 GCA_905221125.1 bacterium
GCTTCAACAAGCAACTCAGTAAGTGAATCTGCATCTAAGCAGACATCAGAGTCAGCTTCAACAAGCAACTCAGTAAGCGAATCTGCATCTAAGCAGACATC
>CAJNBY010000126.1 GCA_905221125.1 bacterium
GCTTCAACAAGCAACTCAGTAAGCGAATCTGCATCTAAGCAGACATCAGAGTCAGCTTCAACAAGCAACTCAGTAAGTGAATCTGCATCTAAGCAGACATC
>CAJNBY010000127.1 GCA_905221125.1 bacterium
AAGCGAGTCAGCTTCTAAAGTAACTTCAGAGTCAGCTTCAACAAGCAACTCAGTAAGCGAATCTGCATCTAAGCAAGCTTCAGAATCAGCTTCAACAAGCA
>CAJNBY010000128.1 GCA_905221125.1 bacterium
AGTATAACACAAACACACCAGACTTAAAACCAGAAACAATCACAACTGAAAGCGGAAAAGTGTACAAATTAGTACCAACTGCAACAGTAGGAAGTGAAAG
>CAJNBY010000129.1 GCA_905221125.1 bacterium
TCTAAGCAAGCTTCAGAATCAGCTTCAACAAGCAACTCAGTAAGCGAATCTGCATCTAAGCAGACATCAGAGTCAGCTTCAACAAGCAACTCAGTAAG
>CAJNBY010000130.1 GCA_905221125.1 bacterium
CTTACTGAGTTGCTTGTTGAAGCTGACTCTGATGTCTGCTTAGATGCAGATTCACTTACTGAGTTGCTTGTTGAAGCTGATTCTGAAGCTTGCTTAGA
>CAJNBY010000131.1 GCA_905221125.1 bacterium
TCTGCTTAGATGCAGATTCACTTACTGAGTTGCTTGTTGAAGCTGATTCTGAAGCTTGCTTAGATGCAGATTCGCTTACTGAGTTGCTTGTTGA
>CAJNBY010000132.1 GCA_905221125.1 bacterium
TCACCACTTGGTGTACCTTCTGCTGGTTTGTCACCACTTGGTGTACCTTCTGTTGGTTTGTCACCACTTGGTGTACCTTCTGCTGGTTTGTC
>CAJNBY010000133.1 GCA_905221125.1 bacterium
TCAACAAGCAACTCAGTAAGCGAATCTGCATCTAAGCAGACATCAGAGTCAGCTTCAACAAGCAACTCAGTAAGCGAATCTGCATCTAAGCA
>CAJNBY010000134.1 GCA_905221125.1 bacterium
TGAAGCTGACTCTGATGTCTGCTTAGATGCAGATTCGCTTACTGAGTTGCTTGTTGAAGCTGACTCTGAAGTTACTTTAGAAGCTGACTC
>CAJNBY010000135.1 GCA_905221125.1 bacterium
TCACTTACTGAGTTGCTTGTTGAAGCTGATTCTGAAGCTTGCTTAGATGCGGATTCGCTTGCTGAGTTGCTTGTTGAAGCTGACTCTGA
>CAJNBY010000136.1 GCA_905221125.1 bacterium
CAGAAGGTACACCAAGTGGTGACAAACCAGCAGAAGGTACACCAAGTGGTGACAAACCAACAGAAGGTACACCAAGTGGTGACAAACCA
>CAJNBY010000137.1 GCA_905221125.1 bacterium
CAAGCAACTCAGTAAGTGAATCTGCATCTAAGCAAGCATCAGAGTCAGCATCAACAAGCAACTCAGTAAGCGAATCTGCATCTAAGCA
>CAJNBY010000138.1 GCA_905221125.1 bacterium
TGCTTGTTGAAGCTGATTCTGAAGCTTGCTTAGATGCAGATTCGCTTACTGAGTTGCTTGTTGAAGCTGACTCTGATGTCTGCTTAGA
>CAJNBY010000139.1 GCA_905221125.1 bacterium
AAGCGAATCTGCATCTAAGCAAGCTTCAGAATCAGCTTCAACAAGCAACTCAGTAAGTGAATCTGCATCTAAGCAGACATCAGAGTC
>CAJNBY010000140.1 GCA_905221125.1 bacterium
GCTGACTCTGATGTCTGCTTAGATGCAGATTCGCTTACTGAGTTGCTTGTTGAAGCTGACTCTGATGTCTGCTTAGATGCAGATTC
>CAJNBY010000141.1 GCA_905221125.1 bacterium
GATAGCTTACCAAAAGGTACAACCTACACATGGGTAGAAAAACCAGATACCAATACAACCCCAGGAAGTAAGCCAGGGAAAGTATT
>CAJNBY010000142.1 GCA_905221125.1 bacterium
GAATCTGCATCTAAGCAGACATCAGAGTCAGCTTCAACAAGCAACTCAGTAAGCGAATCTGCATCTAAGCAAGCTTCAGAATCAGC
>CAJNBY010000143.1 GCA_905221125.1 bacterium
CAAGTGGTGACAAACCAGCAGAAGGTACACCAAGTGGTGACAAACCAACAGAAGGTACACCAAGTGGTGACAAACCAGCAGAAGG
>CAJNBY010000144.1 GCA_905221125.1 bacterium
TGAAGCTGACTCTGATGCTTGCTTAGATGCAGATTCGCTTACTGAGTTGCTTGTTGAAGCTGACTCTGATGCTTGCTTAGATGC
>CAJNBY010000145.1 GCA_905221125.1 bacterium
AACAACAAACAACAAACAACAAACAACAAACAACAAACAACAAACAACAAACAACAAACAACAAACAACAAACAACAAACAACA
>CAJNBY010000146.1 GCA_905221125.1 bacterium
TCGCTTACTGAGTTGCTTGTTGAAGCTGATTCTGAAGCTTGCTTAGATGCTGACTCACTTGCTGAGCTGCTTGTTGAAGCTGA
>CAJNBY010000147.1 GCA_905221125.1 bacterium
TTCAACAAGCAACTCAGTAAGTGAATCAGCTTCTAAACGTATGTCAGAAGTAGAATCACAATCAGCTTCAACAAGCAACTCAG
>CAJNBY010000148.1 GCA_905221125.1 bacterium
GCAAGCGAGTCAGCTTCTAAAGTAACTTCAGAGTCAGCTTCAACAAGCAACTCAGTAAGCGAATCTGCATCTAAGCAGACATC
>CAJNBY010000149.1 GCA_905221125.1 bacterium
GTAAGCGAATCTGCATCTAAGCAGACATCAGAGTCAGCTTCAACAAGCAACTCAGTAAGCGAATCTGCATCTAAGCAGACATC
>CAJNBY010000150.1 GCA_905221125.1 bacterium
GTAAGCGAATCTGCATCTAAGCAGACATCAGAGTCAGCTTCAACAAGCAACTCAGTAAGCGAATCTGCATCTAAGCAAGCTTC
>CAJNBY010000151.1 GCA_905221125.1 bacterium
AACTCAGCAAGCGAGTCAGCTTCTAAAGTAACTTCAGAGTCAGCTTCAACAAGCAACTCAGTAAGCGAATCTGCATCTAAGCA
>CAJNBY010000152.1 GCA_905221125.1 bacterium
AAGAGAAGAGAAGAGAAGAGAAGAGAAGAGAAGAGAAGAGAAGAGAAGAGAAGAGAAGAGAAGAGAAGAGAAGAGAAGAGAA
>CAJNBY010000153.1 GCA_905221125.1 bacterium
GTGATAGCTGTGATAGCTGTGATAGCTGTGATAGCTGTGATAGCTGTGATAGCTGTGATAGCTGTGATAGCTGTGATAGCT
>CAJNBY010000154.1 GCA_905221125.1 bacterium
GAATCAGCTTCTAAACGTGCTTCAGAGGTAGAATCACAATCAGCTTCAGCAAGCAACTCAGCAAGCGAGTCAGCTTCTAA
>CAJNBY010000155.1 GCA_905221125.1 bacterium
TCACCATTCTTACCTGCTGTTACTTCTTCTTCTGTTCCTTCTGGAACTGAATCATCACGTTCGTAAGTTGTTTCAAATGG
>CAJNBY010000156.1 GCA_905221125.1 bacterium
GCTGACTCTGATGTCTGCTTAGATGCAGATTCACTTACTGAGTTGCTTGTTGAAGCTGATTCTGAAGCTTGCTTAGATGC
>CAJNBY010000157.1 GCA_905221125.1 bacterium
GCAAGCGAGTCAGCTTCTAAAGTAACTTCAGAGTCAGCTTCAACAAGCAACTCAGTAAGCGAATCTGCATCTAAGCAAG
>CAJNBY010000158.1 GCA_905221125.1 bacterium
CCCCCCCCCCCCCCCCCCCCCCCCCCCCCCCCCCCCCCCCCCCCCCCCCCCCCCCCCCCCCCCCCCCCCCCCCCCCCC
>CAJNBY010000159.1 GCA_905221125.1 bacterium
TTCAGAGTCAGCTTCAACAAGCAACTCAGTAAGCGAATCTGCATCTAAGCAAGCTTCAGAATCAGCTTCAACAAGCAA
>CAJNBY010000160.1 GCA_905221125.1 bacterium
AAAAAAAAAAAAAAAAAAAAAAAAAAAAAAAAAAAAAAAAAAAAAAAAAAAAAAAAAAAAAAAAAAAAAAAAAAAAAA
>CAJNBY010000161.1 GCA_905221125.1 bacterium
TTGCTTGTTGAAGCTGATTCTGAAGCTTGCTTAGATGCAGATTCGCTTACTGAGTTGCTTGTTGAAGCTGACTCTGAT